>JAYTXA010000011.1:0-67724 GCA_043743165.1 Acidobacteriota bacterium | reverse complement strand
GTGAAGGCGTCAAGCAGGGCCTGGGTCGGGTGCTCGTGCATCCCGTCACCCGCGTTGATGATGCGCGACCGGCAGACCTGCGCGAGCAGGTGGCACGCGCCAGACGAGGCGTGGCGCATGACGATCATGTCCGGCTGCATCGCCTCGATGTTCAGCGCCGTGTCGATCAGCGTCTCGCCCTTCAGCACGCTCGACGCCGCCACCGCGATGTTGAGCGTATCGGCGCTGAGGCGCTTCTCGGCAATCTCGAACGACGTCCGCGTCCGCGTGCTCGGCTCGTAGAACAGGTTGACGACCGTCTTACCGCGCAGTGTCGGCACTTTCTTGATCGGCCGCTGGCCGATCTCGCGCATCGCTTCGGACGTGTCGAGGATCAGATAGATCTCGTCGCTGGTCAGGTCGTCGATGCTGAGGAGATCCTTCTTCATGACTCGAGGACCTCCACTTCATCCTTGCCGTCCATCTCGATCAAGTGCACCTGCACGCTTTGCGTCAGCGATGTCGGGATGTTCTTGCCGACGTAGTCCGCCTTGATCGGCAGCTCGCGATGTCCGCGGTCCACCAGCACGACGAGCTGGATCGATTTCGGCCGGCCGAACTCGAGCAGCGCATCGAGCGCAGCGCGAATGGTCCGGCCGGTGTAGAGCACATCGTCGACCAGCAGGATGCGCTTGTCGTCGATGGAAAACTTGATGTTGGTCTGGCCGACGACCGGCTGCGCGCCGATCGAGTGGCGCATCAGGTCGTCGCGATACAGCGTGATGTCGAGCGCACCAACCGGCACCTCGATGCCGCTGATGCCCGACACCAGCGCCGCCAGGCGCCGGGCGAGCGGTACGCCGCGCCGCTGGATGCCGACGAACGCCAGTTCGTCGACGCCGCGCGTGCGCTCGAGAATCTCGTGGGCAATGCGCGTCAGCGTGCGGCCGATTCGATCCGCATCGAGCACTACAGGCATGCAGCCACCTGCCTCTCCGGTTCGCCGGGCACGCGCGAACGGAACGACGACAACGGCAGTGAAATGTGAGGGGAGCAGTGCGGCAGCAGCCGCCGGGGGCAAGTCGTGTCGGACATGAACACCTCTTCGCAACCTCGCAGGGCCACGTTAAAGAAGGAAGGTCTGAAGTATACCGGAAGTGCAGCGTGCGCCAATCTGCATTCTGCAATCAGAAATCAGCAATTCGCGGATTGGTATACTTCCCTGATGCCCTTCGACGTAGCTGCCACCGTGGTGGCGAACATCGCGCTCTCGCACGACTACAACGTGCTGGCGCTTGATGCCCCGCAGATCGCCGAGGCCGCCATTCCCGGACAGTTCGTCATGGTGAAGGCCGCCACCGGCCACGACCCGCTGCTGCGCCGCCCGTTCTCGGTCTTCGAACTCCTGCGCGACGCCTCGGGTCGCGCCACCGGCCTGTCGTTGCTCGTCAAGCGCATCGGCGTGTCCACCGGCCTGCTGTACGACGCCAGGCCGGGCGACACCATCATGTGCCTCGGTCCGCTCGGGCAGCCGTTCACGCTCATCGACGCACCGGTTGAAGGATGGATGGTGGCCGGCGGTGTCGGGCTTGCGCCGTTCTGGACACTCGCCGAGGCGCTCGTCTCGCGCGGCGTGAAGACAACACTCTTCTACGGTGCACGGCGGAACGACGAACTGTTCTACCTCGAGTTCTTCCGCTCCCTCGGCGTCGATCTCGTGCTGACCACCGAGGACGGTAGCGGCGGCGAGCCGGGCCGCGTCATCGCACCACTCGAGCGTGCACTGGCAGCGCGGCGGGCCGATCAGCCGGTCTCCCTCTACGCCTGCGGCCCGGAAGGCATGCTTGCCGCCACCGCGCGGACAGCGGCGGCGTTCGACCGCCGCTGCGAGGTCTCGGTCGAGCGCATCATGGGCTGCGGCATGGGCGGCTGCTACAGCTGCATCGTGCCGATGAAGAGCGAAGGCGGCGGCTTCCACCATGTCCGCTCATGCATCGCCGGGCCTGTGCTCGACGCCGCGCAGATCGTCTGGGACTGAACGACACAATGACGCAGCCAGCAGGAACCACGAATCAGGGAGCAGAGTCGCCCGTGTCACCAGTCGACATGTCGGTTCGGATCGGCTCGCTCACGCTCGCCAATCCCGTGATGTCCGCGAGTGGCTGTTTCGGCTACGGTGTGGAGTACGCCGGCATGGTCGACCTCTCCACGCTCGGTGCAGTGGTGGTGAAGGGGCTGTTCCTCAAAGCCCGCGACGGGCATCCCGCCCCCCGCATCGTCGAAACGCCAGCGGGCATGATCAATGCTATCGGCCTGCAGGGCATCGGCGTGCACCGCTTCATCAGCGAGAAGCTCCCCGAATTGCGCGAACGGCGCGCAACCGTGGTGGTGAACGTCTGCGGTACCAGCGTCGACGAGTACGCCGAGGTTTCGCGCATCCTCTCGGACGCCGAGGGCGTGCACGCCCTGGAACTGAACATCTCGTGCCCGAACATCAAGGAGGGCGGCATCCAGTTCGGCTGCAGCCTGGGCGGCACGCACGACGTGGTGAGCGCCGTGCGCAAGGTCACGTCGCTACCAATCATCCCGAAGCTGACGCCGAACGTGACCGACCCGGCCTCGTTCGCCCGTGCCGCGGAAGCGGCAGGCGCCGATGCGGTGTCTCTCGTGAACACGTTCCTCGCACTGGCTCTCGACGTCGAGAGCCGCCGCCCGACAATCTCGAACGGCATGGGCGGCCTCAGCGGCCCGGCGATTCGGCCGATTGCCGTGCGCATGGTCTATGAGTGCGGGCAGGCCGTGAAGATTCCGGTCGTTGGCATGGGCGGCATCATGAACGCGCGCGACGCGCTGGAGTTCATGATTGCCGGCGCCACCGCCGTGCAGGTCGGCACTGCCAACTTCGTCGACCCGCTCATCTGGAACACCATCATCAGCGGTATCGGCGACTACCTGACCCGTCACGGCATGGCGAGCGCCGAGGCCCTGGTCGGCTCCGTTGACATGGGAAAACACTGAACATGAATGAACTCCTCGTAGCCCTCGACGTCGACACCATCGACGAGGCGCGCCATCTGGCAAACACCCTGCGCGGCTGGGTCGGCGGATTCAAGATCGGCAGCCGGCTCTTCACCGCCAACGGCCCGGCGTTCGTCGAGGAGCTGGTGGCGCGCGGCGACCGCGTCTTCCTCGACCTGAAATTCCACGACATCCCGAACACCGTGGCCGGCGCCGTGGCCGCTGCGACGCGTCTCGGCGTGTGGATGGTGAATGTGCATGCGGGCGGCGGGCTCGACATGATGAAGGCGGCCAGGCAGGCGGCCGACGAGGAAGCGGTCAAGACCTCCTCCGCCCCGCCGATGGTGATTGCGGTCACCGTGCTCACCAGCTTCAGCCAGGACGGACTGGCGCGCACCGGCATCGACAACCCGATTCCGGACCATGTCCGGCGGCTCGCGCTGCTCGCGCAGGAGGCGAGCCTCGACGGTGTCGTCGCCTCACCTCAGGAGCTCGGTCTCATTCGCGAGGCATGCGACCCGCGGTTCGCGATCGTCACCCCGGGCATCCGCGGCGCGGGCGATGCGAAGGGCGACCAGAACCGGACGGCAACAGCGGCGGGTGCGCTGGCGGCAGGGGCCAGCTATCTCGTGGTGGGCCGGCCGATCATTGCCGCTGCAGACCCGAGGGCCGCCGCGCAGACGATCGCCGAGGAGTGCGGGAAGTAACAGCAGGGCGGGCGGGGCGGGTAAGGCGGGTAGGCGGGTAGGCGGGCGGGAAGATGCAAAAGGGCCGGTCAGGGAAACCCCGACCGGCCCTTTCTATTGTTTCCGAAAGCCTTCCTGCCCTACCCGGCCTTCCTGCCCTACCTGCCTTACTTGGCGGTGATGATGAAGTGCCCGCGGCGGTTCTGCGACCAGCAGGACTCTTCGTCCGTCGAGCAGAAGGGCTGTTCCTTGCCCTTGCTGATCACGGTGACACGGTTCGTGGACACACCCAGGCTGACCAGGTAGTCCTTCACCGCGTTCGCCCGGCGCGTGCCGAGCGCGAGGTTGTATTCCGAGCTGCCACGCGAGTCGCAGTGCCCTTCGACCGTGATGGCCGTCGTCGCCCAGCGCTTCATCCAGTCGGCGTTCCGCGAGAGCGACGCCTTGGCGTCATCACGAACGGTCGACTCGTCCAGATCGAAGAACACGTCGCCCAATGGCTTCTCGGCGTTCAACTGATCCAGCGACTTCTGGCCGAAGATTTCGTCCTCGGTCAGCTGCCGCGGTGGTGCCGGCGGTGGGGGCGGCGGTGGTGGTGGTGGTGGTGGTGGCGGTGCCGGAGCAGCCGGCGGCGGCGGCGGCGGTGGCGCTGGCGCCGGAGGTGGAACCTTCTTGGCGCACGCACCCACGGTCATCACCGTGGTCAGCGCCAGTGCAATCATCCAAACGTGCTTACGGGTCATCGTCACACTCCTAGTGGAGAGTCGCAGCTTACAAAGCGTACGCGCAGGTGTCAATTGTTCATAAGACTACAATGCCGGCAATGGACCACTTGCTGCGCGCGACAGCCCTTGCCGAACAGCGGCATTTCTGGTTTCGAGGCTTTCGCTTCTTCGTCACGCCGCTCCTCGAACGCGCCGTGGCTGGTCGGTCTGGACTTCGGTTGCTCGATTGCGGCTGTGGCACGGGCAACAACCTCGACATGCTCGGACGCTACGGACGTGCGTATGGATTCGACCTCACGGCCAGCGGCCTCGCGTTCGGTCATGATGCCGGCCGCACCCGGCTAGCCCGGGCCTCGATCGGGGCCATCCCCTTTCCCAACGCCTCCTTCGATATCGTCACTTCCTTCGATGTCCTGTATTCCCTGCCCGATCCAATCGAGCAGGCGGCCATCCGCGAGATGTACCGGGTGGCACGCCCCGGCGCGTGGCTGCTGATCAACGTCGCCGCGATGGAGATGCTGCGCGGCGACCACTCGGTGCTGAGCCATGAGGTCCGACGCTACAGCCGCAAGAGCCTCGCCCGCCTCGTCACGGACGCCGGTTTCCTCGTCGACCGCATCACCTACACCAACGCCGTGCTCTTCCCGCCGATGGCGCTGGCGCGGGCGGTGCAACGCGCCCGAGGCCTCTCAGCCGAACAGGAAGCCGATCAGGAAATCCGTGTCCCGGTTGCGCCCGTGAACCTGGCCCTGACCACCGCGTTGAAACTGGAGAGCCTGTGGCTGCGAGCCGTGGACAATCCGTTCGGCAGTTCGTTGCTCTGCCTCGCGCGTAAGCCAGGCATTACGACACCGGGCTCAGCGAGCACTCTACCAGCTTGAGGGCCAGCCGGCGACGGTCCTGCGACCGCCACTTCGTCTCGGCCGGAATATAGAACGCTCTGCTCTCGATGGTCAGTTGCGTCTCGGGCGACGAGACCAGCTCTTTCGGAATGAGCACCGTGCGCGAGAACGTGCGGGCGACGTCGAACTGCGCTGCCACACGCTCGCCGGCGCGAATCGTGACATGCGAGGTCGACGCCTCCTCGATCTCGCCGCGCAGCGTGAGCGCCAGCGCCCCGCCTTCCGCGCGTACCCGCAGCGTCGCCTTGTCCGACGACCAGCGCCACAACACACCGGTGGAGGGGTTGTATTCCTGCTCGTTCCACCCCTCGCCGTAGCCGTAGATGACGCGCCCGGCCGGCTGCGC
Organism: Acidobacteriota bacterium; assembly: GCA_043743165.1. Taxonomy (GTDB): domain Bacteria; phylum Acidobacteriota; class Vicinamibacteria; order Vicinamibacterales; family CAVVIG01; genus CAVVIG01. The sequence continues at coordinate 62,068 of JAYTXA010000011.1, read as the reverse complement.
ATCGAACTGCTCGATCGCCAACTGGGCGGTGTCCGACACGATCCGGACCTCGGCATAGCCGCCAGTGGCGGACGTCGGCGCGAGCGGGATCATCCGCAGAAAGAAACCGGGCGGCATCGCCTCATCGAGCATCGTCGCCCCGTCTACCGTCACCTGCACCCGTGCGTTCGGCCCGCCGTCGGCGAGGTTGCGACCGCCAACCATCAGCGTCACCGGCTGCGCGTAGCGCCGAATCCATCCTGAGATGCCTCCGAGGCCCGGCCCTTTCCCATCCTCGCGCGCCGTGCCCGCCGTCTCGGGCGTCAACGCCCAGCCCTCACCCAGGTACCAGTCGGGCGACTCGATGACGTGCCAGTCCATTTCGTTCGGGCGCGCGCCACCGAGCAGGATGGTCGGACGGAACGGCCAGCGATACAGCACCGGACGCTTCGCGTACTTGAAGAGCGCAAGATCGCTGCGCGGCGGATCGGCGACGAACCACACCGGCTCGCGCCCGCCGGCATTCCAGTAGTTCACCACCTCGAGCCACTCGTGCTTGGGCGGCGTGGCCAGCCGCTGCGCAAACGACGGCAACTGGTCCCCCACCCACTGGAACGGCCGCCGCATGTCGAAGTAGTTGCGGCGATGCATCGCCAGTACCGGCGTCGTTGGCAGCGCTGCCCCCTCGGGCTTCACCGCCACCTGCATGTCGGAGAGCATGCGAAAGGCCGGTGCGTCCGCCGTGGCGAAGGCGTACATCGCGCTGTCGCTGATGTAGGCGCCGCCCACGATTAGCCCGAGCGTGAGCCCGATGGCCGCCGAACGCGGCAGGGCTGCGGCGCCGCGAACCGCCAGGAACGCCATCGGAATGACGAGCGGCAGCGCGTAGCGCGTGGTGATGGTCTCCTGGAAGAGCAGGTCGAAGACCAGGTAGGGCCCGAACGCCACCAGCAGCGTGACCAGTGTGCGACGCGCACGCAGCGCGAGCATGATGAAACCGCCAGCCGCCAGCAGCAGCACTGCAACGGCAAGCGGCCATTCACCCCAGGGGCCGATGAGGTGGTACTGCACCGCGAGGATCGCCTGCCGCACGGTCGGTGTAGTGGCCAGCATGCCGACGCCGCTCAAGTCCTCGGCGCCCTGGCTATAGAACACTTTCAAGTACGCCGCTGGTCCGCCGGAGATGTACACCAGTGGCACGAACCAGGCGACGCCGCCGGCCGCGAACGCCGCGAACGCGCGAACGGCCCCCTGCACCCGCACGTCCGCACGAAGGCGCAGCACGGCGAGCACGAGGAGCGGCAGCGTCAGCCAGACCACCTGCGAACGGATCCCGGCGGCGAACGCCGCGAGAAACGCCGCCACCGTCAGCCCGGCGAGACCGCCGGCGGTGAGAAGCATCGCCTGCACGCCGAGGGCGGCGGCAAGACCAGTCATGTCGCTCAGCGGACGAGCGGCGGTGAACCAGAAGATCGGCGAGGCGGCCACCACCAGCACCGCGAGCCAGATGAACGGCGAGTCGCCCTGTTCATCGTCCATCGCCGCGAACAGCCGCATGCAGGCCAGCAAGGCGAGGCCGCCGGCAAGCACGCCGAGCAGGCTCAGCGCATGCACCTCCGACAGACCGGCCGCGTGCAGCAGCCTGGCACCGCCGATGAACAGCGGATAGCCAGGCGGATGCGGCTGGTGCTGCGAGATGTCGTAGTGCCGGACACCGAGGGCGAAGTTGATGGAGTCCAGATCCTCCAGCGTGGGAGGCAGGAACGGCAGGTGGAGCGCGATGAACAGCGCGCCCAGCACGGCCGCGGTCAGGCGTTGGGTGCGGGTCACGCCGGTCGGAGCAGCAGCCCCTCGTTGAGGCTGCCGGTGCGGTATCCCTGGAGGTCGATCGTGACGTAGCGGTAGCCGATCGCCTTGAGTTCGCGGACCAGCGTGGCGCTCATCTCGGGCTCGAGCGCTCGCGAGAGTTCGGCGCGCCCGAGTTCGATGCGCGCAAGGTCGTCGTGATGGCGAACCCGGAGCACCCGGAACCCGTGCGCGCGCAGCACGTTCTCGGCCCGCTCGATGGTGCGCAGCTTCTCGTCCGTCACTTCCGAGTGATAGGGAATGCGCGAGGACAGGCAGGCGGAGGCCGGCTCGTCCCACGTCGGCATCCCGGCGAGACGCGCCAGCTCGCGAATCTCCGCCTTGGCGAGGTTCGCGTCGTCGAGCGGGCTGCGCACGCCGAATTCACGCGCCGCCTGACGCCCCGGCCGGTAGTCGCCGCGATCGTCAGCGTTGTTGCCGTCCACGACCACAGCGCCGCGCTCGGCGGCGATCCGCGCGAGGTGCGTGTAGAGCTCGTGCTTGCAGTAGTAGCACCGGTTGGCCGGATTGGCGCGGTACTCGGGGCGCTCGAGTTCGCTGGTCTGGATGATCTCGTGACGGAAGCCGAACTGCTCCGCTATCTGGACCGCCATCTGGCGATGACGCTCAGGGTAGCTCGGACTGTCCGCCGTCACGGCGACAGCGCGATCACCAAGTGTGTCGTACGCCACGCAGGCGAGATACGCGCTGTCCACGCCGCCGCTGTAGGCGACGACAACGGAGCCGAGCGAGGAAAGCGTGTCCCGCAGGGCCCGTTCCTTGTCGATCATTCCTCTTCCCAGGCGGCCCCGTCTTCTTCTTCGTCCTCTTCGTCGGACTCGTCTTCGTCGACTTCTTCCTCGTCGTCGTCGTCTTCGTCCTCGTCGTCTTCAGGGGCGAAGTCGAGCTCGACGGGTTCCATGTTGCTGATGACCAGCGTCTGTCCGCAATCGGGACAGGTCACATCGTCACCAAGTTCCACGTCGGTCTCGTCAACTTCGACTTCCGCATCGCACTCTGGGCAGGTAGCCATACAATCCTCGGATGGGAGCGGCGACCAGCTTGGCAATCCTGGAGCGACATGCCAGAATCCGCCGAACGCGCTCACGATAAGAGTCGAAGTATAGCGTAACTGAAAACGCACTTTCCGATGCCCAGCCCCGCCGCCACAACCAAGACCGTGCTCGTCGCGGACGACACGGCGTTCGTCCGTGACCGTTTCAAGGCCGCGCTCGAACAAGCCGGACATCGCGTCGTCCCCATCAAGAGCGCCGCTGAGTTGCTCGCGCGCATCACCGCCGACCTCGACACCATCGATCTGCTGGTGCTCGACATCCGCTTGTCGAACGCAAACGGCACCGGACTCGTCGCCGCTGTCCGCAAGCTCGACGATGGCAAATTGCCCATCCTGGTATTCAGCGGCACCATCGGCAGCGCCGAGGAAGTGCGCGCACTGGCGGGAATGGGTGTGGCCGGCTACATCAATGAATACAGCTCGGTGCAGCACATCCTGCCCTCCATCGCGCCGCATCTCTTCCCCGACAACTTCAACCGTCGCAGCAGCCCGCGTATGGGCATCGGCATCCCGGTGCAGTACCGGGTCGGCACGACGATCGCGGCCGCGCTCACGCTGAACCTCAGTCACGGTGGCATCGCGATTCGCACCACGAGCCCGCTTGATCCGGCCACGCGGCTGCGCGTGCGCTTCCGCCTGCCTGGTGCCACAACCGACGTCGACGCCGAGGGGCGTGTCGCCTGGAGCCATCGCCGCGTCGGGATGGGCATTCAGTTCGAGATGGTCGACGCCGCCGCGCAGACCCAAATCGACAACTTCGTCGACGCGCACTTCTTTTCGAACCGCAAGGCCTAGAATCTCTGGATGGAGCATTCGCTCTCAGAGATTCTCTGGCGGCTCGCCGCGGTCATGGCGTTGGTGTTCGCCAATGGTTTTTTCGTCGCCGCCGAGTTCGCGATCATCGCGGTCCGAAAGACCCGCATCGATCAGCTGATTGCCGAGGGGAACACGCGCGCGCCAGCGGTGCGTCGCGCGGTCAGCGACCCGGACAGCTACATCGCCGCTACCCAGCTCGGCATCACCATGGCGAGCCTCGGACTGGGCTGGATCGGCGAGCCGGCGCTGGCCGAACTCGTGCAGCCGGCCGTCACGTTCCTGCCGACCGGCATTGCCGCTGCCACCGCGCACACCATCTCGGTGGCGATCGCCTTTGCCATCGTCACCGCCCTGCACATCACCCTCGGGGAACTGGCGCCGAAGACCATCGCGCTCGAACGCTCCGAAGCCACGGCATTGCTCGTGGTGCGGCCGACCGAGTTGTTCATGCGCAGCTTCTGGCCGTTCATCCGCCTGCTGAACGGGATGGGACGTGCGATCGTGGCTGCCCTGGGACTGGGCGGCTCCGGTGGCCACTCCATGGTGCACTCTGAAGCGGAATTGAAGATGCTGGTCACCGCAAGCCAGGAGGCCGGAGTCCTCGAGGAGCAGGAAGAACAGATGCTCCACCGCGTCTTCGACTTCGCCGACCTCACGGCCGGGCAGGTGATGGTGCCGCGCACCGAGATGGTGGCGGTAGAAGCGGACATGGCCGGCGACGCGCTGCTGCAGGCCATCTCGAAGGCGGGCTTCCCCACCATCCCGGTCTACCGGTCTGATCTCGACAACGTCATCGGCATCCTGCACGCCATCGACGTGGTGAAAGCCATCGCTGCCGGGCGGGACGACGTCAGTGCCGCCATGATGGCGCGCGACACACTCAACGTGCCGGAAACCATGGCGGCCGACAACTTGCTGGCGTCGCTGCGGCAGCGCGGCGTGCGCGAAGCGATCGTCATCGACGAGTACGGCGGGACGGCCGGCCTGGTCACCTTCGAGTGGCTGATGGAGCGGATCGTCGGTGCGGCAGGTACGGGGCGCATCACGGTGCACCCGGACGGTTCGGCCGACGTCGACGGGCTGACCCTCGTCACCGACGTGAACGAGCAGTTCGGTCTCAGGATAGACGAGGACACCTACACCACGCTCGGCGGCTACGTCATGGGCCGCGTCGGTCGCCGGCCGAAGGTGGGCGATACCATCGAGGTGGAGGGGCGCCGCATGCGCGTCACCGTCCTCGACGGCCTGCGCGTGGCGAAGGTGTGGATCTCGACGAAGGCGGGCGGCAGCCAGGCTTCCAATACGTAGCTGCCGACCTTCCGCCTTCGCACCGCTTCGGCGGACCGCCGTAGCCTTGGCGGAGGCTGTCAGGTCGGCTCGTCAGCGAACCTGAAGGTTCGCGACTACGCGGTGAGTGCTCAGTCCGCGCGCAGCAGTCGCAGCGCATTGGCGACGACGATGACCGAGGCGCCGGTGTCGGCCAGCACGGCCATCCACAGCGTGGCGTAGCCAGCGATGGCCGCCACGAGGAACGCCGCTTTCAGGACGAGGGCAATCGTCAGGTTCACCTTGATGTTGGTGAGCGCGGCCCGGCTCAGACGCAAGGCGTACGGCACCTTCACCAGTTCGTCGGCCATCAGCGCCACGTCCGCCGTCTCGAGGGCGGCGTCGCTGCCGGCGGCCCCCATCACGATGCCGACGTCCGCCGACGCCAGAGCAGGGGCGTCGTTGATGCCGTCGCCAACCATCGCCACCGCGCCGTAACGGCTGCGCAGGTCCGCGATGGCTGCCACCTTGTCTTCCGGCATGAGCTCGGCGCGAAAGTCGTCGAGGCCGAGTTCGACGGCAATGGCTTTCGCGGTGCCATAACTGTCGCCGGTGAGCATCACCACCTTCTCGATCCCCTGTGCCTTGAGCGTCGCCACTACGTCGCGACTGGTCGAGCGCGGCCGGTCGGCCACCGCGATCAGGCCGATCGGCTCACCGTTGCGCGCCACGAGCACGGGCGTGCGGCCCTGGGCCGACAGCGCCTCGATGCGCGCATGCAGCGACGGGTGGCAGAGTTCGCGCTCTTCGAACAGCCGGTGGTTGCCGAGCAGTATTACGTCGCCGTTGACGCGCCCTTCCGCGCCGCGCCCCGCCAGCGCGGTGACATTCGTGGCGCTTGCGATGGGGAACCCCTGCGCCCGCACATACGAGACGATCGCTGCCGCAATCGGATGCTCCGAGCGCTGCTCGATGGCCGCTGCAAGGCTGAGCACCGTCTCCACCGGCGCAGCGTCGAGCGCCAGAACCTCGACCACTTCGGGCAGGCCACGCGTGAGCGTGCCGGTCTTGTCGAAGGCGACGCAGCGGACCACAGCGGCGCGCTCGAGGTGGGCGCCGCCCTTGATGAGGACGCCCTTGCGGGCCGCGCCGGCGAGCGCCGCGACGATCGACACCGGTGTGGAGATGACGAGCGCGCAGGGGCACGAGACTACGAGCAGCACGAGCGCGCGGTAGAACCAGGTGTGCGGATCGCCGCCGATGAACGCTGGCCCCATCACGCAGAGCCACACCGCGAGGCCTATCACGAGCGGGGTGTAGCCGCGCGAGAAGCGCTCGATGAACGCCTGCGAAGGGGCGCGCTGCGCCTGGGCCTGCTCGACGAGGTGAATGATGCGCGCGAGCCTGGTGTCGCGGCGCAAGCGGGTGACGCGAATGTCGATCGCGCCGTAGCCGTTGATGCTGCCGGCGAAGACCTCGTCGCCAGGACCGCGATCGATCGGGAGCGACTCTCCCGTCACCGGCGCCTGGTTCAGCGCGCTGGCGCCCTCGACGATCACGCCGTCTAGCGCCACCTTCTCGCCAGGTTTCACCACCACGATGTCGCCGGGCGAGACGGTGTCGACCGGCACGCGCTGCTCGTGCCCGCCCTCGCGACGCAGCACCTCGGTCGGCGCCAGTTCGATGAGCGCGCCGACGGCGCGGCGGGCGCGCTCGATGGTGTAGGCCTCGAGCATCTGCGCCACGGCGAAGAGGAAGACCACCGCGGCCCCTTCAGCCCATTCGCCAAGGATGATGGCGCCCGTGGCGGCCAGCAGCATGAGGATGTGGATGTCGAGTGCGGCCTGCTTCACGGCCAGCCACGCCTTGCGCGCGGTGAGCGGCAGCGAGAAGGCGATGGAGGCGGCGAAGCTCGCGTTGATGGCCAGGCTCCCCGAACCCGCCCAGGTGGCGATGAGCGCACCGACGTACCAGGCGGCCGACGCGGCGATCAGCACCTGGCGCCGGCGCGACGTGCGGTCTCCGGTCACTACCGGCTCCTCATGTTCGAGCCAGGCACGCATGCCTGCATCGGCCACGGCGCCGGCAATGACCGACGCGGTGAGTTTCGCGGCGTCGTACTTCACATGAAGCCGCTGCCCCATCAAGTCGGCGTGAAAGCCTTCGAGTCCGGGCAGGTTCTTGAACCGGCGTTCGAGGAGCGCGACTTCTTCGCGGCAGTCCATGCCCTCGATACGGAAGGTTGACTCGGCGTGGAGTTCGCAGACAGTGCAGGTGGTGGCCATGGTCAGCATGCGCTCTCGTCAGTGGCCGGTTCGACCGTGTCTGCGGCCACCGGGATCGGTTTGGGGATCAGGACGGCGTTGCGTTCCTGCACGTGCTCGTGCGCCTGCGCGAACAGGCGGATGACGTGGTGATCGTCGAGGGCATAGAACATCTGCTGCCCGGCCCGCCGCTGGCGGACCAGCCGGGCGTTACGCAGCAGACGCAACTGGTGGGACACCGCCGATTCGCTGAGTCCGAGCACCTCGGCGATATCGCCGACACAGAGTTCCTGACGCGACAGCACATCAAGAATACGGACACGGGTGGCATCGCCGAGCACCTTGAAGGTGTCGGCGAGCTCGGCCACGAGGTCGGTCTCGAAGAGGGCGGACTTCAGATTCTGCATATTTGAGCATGTGCTCATATGTTCAGCATAGCGCAGAACTGGAGGGTTGGGGGAACGGGAGGTTGGAGGTAGGGAATTGGAGGGGAAAGTGGGGCGGCCTGGCGGCTGAGCCGCCCGGCCAGCCGCGTCAGAGCGTCGCGAGCGCCGCAAACACCTGGTCGTAGTCCGGTTCGTTGCGCGCGTCCTCCACCACCTGCCGGTGACGGATGATGCCGTCCGCGTCAATCACGAACACGGCCCGTTTCGCCAGCCCCTTCAGCCCGATCATGTCCTCGAAGACGACGTCGTACTGGCGAATGACTTCCTTGTTGAAGTCACTGAGCAGCGGGAACGTCAGGTGCTGGCTGTCGCGGAACGCCTTCAACGCGAAGAACGTGTCGACGCTGATGCCGAAGACCTGCGCATGGGCGGCATTCAGTCGCGCCATACTGTTATTGAACGTGCAGAGTTCGGCGGTGCAGGTGGCGCTGAACGCGCCGGGGAAGAACGCGAGGACGACCGGCCGTCCCGCCAGGGCGCTGAGGGTGACCGGCGTCCGGTCCTGATCGACCAGGGTAAAGTCCGGCGCGTGCGTTCCAACGTCTACAGATGACATGCAGCCTCCCGGGCACGTGCGTGATGCACGCGCGCCAATCATGATGGTTTTCGGCGCGATCCTTTATGGACGCCGACTACCCATTTTCCCATGCTTTCGGGTAGGATTTTTCGTTGGCGCGGCGCTCGCTGGCGCCTTCCTTCCTCAAATACCTAGGAGTTGGTCGTGATCGAGGTTCAACACCTCACGAAACGCTATGGGCGCTTTACCGCCGTGGAGGACGTGAGCTTCCGCGTCGAACGCGGAGAGATTCTCGGCTTCCTCGGCCCGAACGGCGCCGGCAAGAGCACGACGATGCGCATCCTCACCGGCTACATGCCGGCATCCGAGGGCAAGGCCATCGTCGCCGGGTACGACGTCTTCGACCAGCCGGTCGAAGCGAAGCGACGCACCGGCTATCTGCCGGAAACACCGCCGCTGTACCCCGATATGACGGTGCAGGACTACCTGACCTTCGTCTCGAAGATCAAGGGTGTGCCGTCGGGCGACCGCAAGCAGCGCATCAAGTACGTCATGGAGCGCACCCGCATCGCCGACATGGCGGAGCGTCTCTGCGGGCGCCTTTCGAAGGGCTACAAGCAGCGCGTCGGCCTGGCCCAGGCCCTCATTCACAACCCCGAGGTCCTTATCCTCGACGAACCCACCGCCGGCCTTGATCCGAAGCAGATCATCGAAACCCGGCAGCTCATCAAGGAGCTCGCGGGCGACCACACGATTATCCTCAGCACGCACATCCTTCCCGAGGTGTCCCAAACCTGCCAGCGGGTTGTCATCATCAGCAAGGGGCGTGTGGTGGCGGAAGACACGCCGGACAACCTGACGGCCAGGCTGAGCGGCTCGGTCGCGATGTACGTCCAGGTGGACGCCGCGGGCGGCGACGCCGCCGCGGCGCTGTCGAAGGTGCCGGGCGTGACCGGCGTCACCGAATCAGAACGGCACGGCGACTCGGTCGGCTTCGAAGTGGCCAGCGAGCCGGGGCGCGACATCCGTCGCGACCTCGCGCAGACAGTCATCGGCCAGGGCTGGGGCCTGCTCGAGTTGCGGCCCATGCGCGTGAGCCTCGAGGAAATCTTCCTCTCGCTCACCACTGAGGAACAGCCGGCGCCGGCCGCCGCGGAGGAACCAGTCCATGCGTAACATCCTCGCCATTGCGCACAAGGAGCTGAAGTCCTACTTCGCCTCCCCGATCGCGTACATGGTGATCGGCCTCTTCGCCCTGCTCTACGGCTACTTCTTCGCCGTCATGCTGCAGTACTTCGTTCGCGCCGGCATGAACATGAACCCGATGCAGGGTCAGCAGGCGATGAACATCAACCAGGACATGCTGCGGCCCGTGCTGCAGAACGTCACCATCCTGCTGCTCTTCGTCCTCCCGGCGATGACGATGCGCACCTACGCGGAAGAGCGCCGCAGCGGCACGATCGAGCTGCTGCTCACCTCGCCGATCACCGACTGGGAGATCATCCTCGGCAAGTTCATCGGCGCGCTCGGCCTCTACGGCGTGATGCTGTCGGTGACGCTCATCCACACCGCGGTGCTGTTTGTCTACGGCAGCCCGGAATGGAAGCCGATCCTCGCGTCGTACCTCGGGCTGCTGCTGCTCGGCGGCAGTTTCCTCTCGGTAGGGCTCTTCATCTCGACCCTCACGACGAACCAGATCGTCGCCTACATCACAACGTTCTCGGTTTTCCTGTTCCTCTGGGTGATTAGCTGGCTCGGCAGCTTCTCCACCGGGTTCTGGACGGACGTGACGGCGTACCTGTCGATCATCGAGCACTTCGACGACTTCTCGAAGGGCGTCATCGACACCACGCACGTCATCTACTACCTGAGCCTGATTACCTTCGGCCTCTTCCTGACCGCGAAGTCGGTCGACACTGAACGGTGGCGCGGCTAATGAATCGCATCTTCAACGTCATCAGCTGGCTTGGCATCGCGCTGGTCGTCGGCGCAGTTGGCATCCGCTTCGGCATGCCGGCCCGGGAGCAGTACGCGACCTACCTCGCCTGGGCAGGTCTTGCCTGCATCCTGGTCTACATCCTCAGCCAGTGGCGCGAAATCGGGGGCTTCTTCGGCTCCCGCTCGGGCCGCTACGGCACGCTCGCCGCCTCGAGCCTGCTGATTGTGCTCGGCATCCTCATCGCGGTGAACTACATCGGCCGCAAGCAGAACAAGCGCTGGGACCTCACGGCCTCCGGGCAGTTCAGCCTGTCGGATCAGAGCCGCAATGTGGTGCAGAAGCTCGACGCGCCGCTCAAGGTGATGGTCTTCGCGCAGGAACCGCAGTTCCAGGGCTACCGCGATCGCCTCAAGGAATACGAGTACGTCTCCAAGAACATCACGGCCGAGTACGTCGACCCCGACAAGAAGCCGTCGGTGGCGCAGCAGAACAACGTGCAGCAGTACGGCACGCTGATCTTCAACTACAAGGGACGTTCGGAGCGGACCTCGGCGAACACCGAGCAGGACATCACCAACACCATCATCAAGGTGGTGAGCGGCCAGGTGCGGAAGGTCTACTTCACGCAGGGTCACGGCGAACGCGACCCGAACTCGGGCGAGCGTGAAGGCTATCAGGCCATCAACACCGCGCTCACCAACGAGAACTACGGCGTCGAGAAGGTGGTGCTGGCGCAGACGAGCAAGGTGCCCGACGATGCCACCGCACTTGTCGTCGCTGGCCCGAAGACCGACTTCTTCGGTCCCGAGCTCGACGCGGTGAAGGCGTACCTCGAACGCAACGGCAAGCTGCTGCTGATGCTCGACCCGCCGGTCAATGCGTCGGCTCCCGACGTGCCGAACCTCCTCGCCTTCGCGCACGAATGGGGTGTCGACGTCAGCAGCACGATCGTCGTCGACGCCAGCGGTATGGGCCGCCTGATTGGCGCAGACGCGTCGGTGCCGATTGCGGCGAACTACCCGTCGCACCCGATCACCGAGCGCTTCACCGTGCTGACCGCTTATCCGCTTTCCCGCGGCCTCAACATCGTGCAGGGCGGCGTGAACGGGCACTCGGCCATCGCGGTCGTCGAGTCGAGCCCCCAGAGCTGGGCCGAAGCCGACGTCAAGGCGCTGATGTCGACAGGTGAGGTCACGCTCGACGAGGCCAAGGGCGACAAGCCTGGCCCGGTGACCATCGGCGCGGCAGTGTCTTACGCCAAGCCCGACGCACCGGCCGCTCCCGCTACGCCAGACGGACCAAAGCCGGAAACGCGCGTGGTGATCTTCGGCGACTCCGACTTCGCGACGAACGGCGTCATGGGCATCCAGGGCAACAAGGACATGTTCATGAACATCATCGGCTGGCTGTCGCAGCAGGAGAACCTGATCTCCATCCGTACAAAGGAAGCCTCCGACCGCCGCCTCACGCTCACCGCGACACAGCAGAGCAACATCACCTGGCTGGCGCTGCTGATCGTGCCTGGCCTGGTGTTCGCCACCGGCATCTACAGCTGGATGCGGAGGCGCTAGGCATGCGCGGGATGAAATCGACCGTCGCCCTACTGGTGGTGCTGGTCGGACTCGGCGGCTACATCTACTTCTACGGTGACAAGGCCGGGAACCCGGCCGATGCGCAGAAGCTCTTCACCGGACTCGTCTCGGACAACATCGAGACGCTGACGGTGAAGAACGACGCCGGCGAGACCACCTCGCTGAAGAAGCAGGACGGCAAGTGGACAATGACCGCGCCGTTCCAGACGCGAGCGTCGGACATGGATGCGTCGGGGATCGCGAACGCACTCGCCGGACTGGACGTCACCCGCGTGGTGGACGAAGCGCCAACCGACGTCAAGGACTACGGCCTCGTCACGCCGGCGATGGAAATCGCCTTCACGTCGACGGCCGGCAAGCCCTCGGGCAAGCTGCTCATCGGCTCGAAGACGGCGACGGGCGGCAGCCTTTACGCGCGCAAGGACGGCGAACCCCGCGTGGTGCTGATCGGTGAATTCAACAGCGCCACGTTCAACAAGTCGACCTTCGACCTGCGCGACAAGGCCATCGTCAATTTCGACCGCTCGAAGGTGGACGGCATCGACGTCGTGCAGCCGTCAGGTTCGTTCGAACTGGCGAAGAAGGATGGCACGTGGACGCTTGCCAGGCCGATGGTGGCCCGCGCCGACGGCACCGCTGCCGATGGCCTGGTGACGGCAATGGAATCGCTGCAGATGAAGTCGGTCGTGGCCCCGTCGGCGACGCCCGAGGAACTGACGCGCTACGGCCTCGACAAGCCGTCAGCCGTGGTGAACCTGCATCTCGGTGGCGACCGCACGTCGGTGGCAGTCGGAGCTCCGGCCGGGGACGACACGGTGTACGCCAGGGACGTGACGCGTCCGGACATCTTCACGATTCAGCTGCCGGTCGCCGAAGACCTGCGCAAGAAGGTGGAAGACTACCGCGCCAGGGATCTGTTCGACATGCGCGCCTTCACGGCGAACCGCATCGAAATCACGCGGAACGGCAAGACCACGGCGTTCGAGAAGGTGAAGGCCACCGGTGAGAACGCCGCCGATGTCTGGAAGAAGGTGAGCCCGGTCGCGGCCGATGCGGACAAGGAGAAGTTCCCGGCGTTCGTCGCCGGGCTCGCCGACATCCGCGCCATGAGCTTCAGCGACTCGAAAGCTCGCACCGGCCTTGACGCACCGGCCGCCACGATCGTCGTGAAGTTCGACGACGGCAAGAAGGAAGACCGCGTGCAGCTCGCAAAGCCGGCCAGCACCGCCTACGCCTCGCGCGCCGACGATTCGTCGGTAGCCACGATCGACAGCACGAAGTTCGACGAAGCCATCGCCTCGATCGACGAGTTCAGCAAGTGAGAGGACGGCTCACAGCAGCCGTCCTCGCCATAGCATCGACGCTGGCGTGCCGCAGTGGCACGCCGGCACCTGCCCTTCTCACCCGGCCACCGGCCGCCACCATCCAACCCGATCCGGTCGCGACGCTGCGAACTCGCGTGGCCACCATCCTCGCCGACCCCGCTGTTGCCGCGGGCACCTTCGGGGTCGAGGCGCGGTCGCTCGCAACCTCCGGCACCCTGATCGAAGCCAACGACCACCGCCTGCTGACGCCAGCGTCCACGATGAAGACGCTGACGCTGGCCGTCACCGCCGACCAGCTGGGCTGGGACTTCACGTTCGGCACGACGGTCATAACCACCGGCACTGTGGCCAACGGCGTGCTCGACGGCGACCTCGTCATCGTCGGCTCTGGCGATCCGAGCTTCGAGGATTGGGACGGCTCGGCCAGCGGCCTGTTCGCCTCGTGGGCGGCGCGCCTGAAGGAACGCGGCATCAGCACAATCGGCGGACGCATCGTCGGCAACGACCGCGTGTTCACCGACGACGGGCTGGGTGCCGGGTGGATGTGGGACGACCTGCCATCCGGATATTCGGCAGCAGCGAGCGGCCTGCAGTTCAACCAAGGCACCGCCCAGGTCTTCATTACACCCGGGGCCGGCGTCGGCGACGCGCCGGTGCTGGCGCTCTCGCCATCGCACGCGCGCGTGCCGCTCGTGAACAACCTCACAACGGGCGCGGCGGGCTCCGCAAACGCCATCAGCATGGAGGCGTTGCCGCGAACGCCAGGAGCACGCTTCACCGGCAGCGTTGCGGTGGACAGCGCCAGGCAGACACGCCTGATCACCGTCGGCAACCCGACGCTGTACTTCGTGAACGCGGTGCGCACGGGACTGCAGAACAACGGCATCGATGTGCTCGGCAGTGCCGCCGATATCGACGACCTGGTGGACCCGCCCGTGGTTGACGGCGTCGCACCGGTGCTCGAGCACCGGTCGGCCGCGCTGCCGGCGCTCGCCGATACGCTGATGAAACTCAGCCAGAACCTCTATGCCGAGACGTTTCTTCGAACGCTCGGCCGACTGAAGGGCTCCGGCGGAACGGCCGTTGCCGGCATCGAGGTGGTGCGCCTGGTGCTGGGGTCATGGGGCGTGCCGGCATCGGAGCTCGTGATGGCCGATGGTTCCGGACTCTCGCGATACGACCTCGTCACGGCCGATGCCATGACGACGGTGCTGGCACATGTCTACGCCGATACGCGACTGCGCGAGCCTTACATGGCGTCACTCCCCGTGGCGGGACGGGCTGGAACACTCTCCTCGCGAATGAAAGGCACGGCTGCCGAGGGGAACGCGCAGGCCAAGACCGGCTCGTTCACCAACGCGCGGGCCGTCGCCGGCTTTCTGCGTTCCGCTGACGGCGAACCGCTGGTGTTCTCGATCATCGCCAACAACTACGGCGTCGCTCCAGCCGAGGTCGACCGGGTCACCGACGCGATCATCGTGGCACTCGCAGAGTTCGCGCGGTGACCACCGCCGAGAGCACCAGGTAGAGCAGCGGATAGGCCATCGACACCAGGGCCACGCTGCGCGGCTCGACCGGCCCGCCTCGTAACACCAGCCCCAGCATCCCGAACCAGATCAGCCCGCCAACATTGATGACCGTGGCGAACGGTCCTCCGCGCGATGGGTAAAGGTAGGGTGTTGGCACGAACGTGAGTACCGCCAACACCAGCAGCAGCGCGGACGATATCCAGACGTCCGGGTGCAGCACGTAGAGGTAGAACGCGACGATGTTCCAGTAGGACGGGAAGCCGATGAAGAACCCGTCCGCGGTCTTGGCGTTCACCTGCGAGAAGCCGTAGGCGCTGGCCAGCAGCGGCAGCACGAGCACCCACGCGAGGGGGCCTGGCAGCAGGTCGGCGCGCCACAACAACAGCAGTGGCAGCGACGTGTAGGTGTGGAAGTCGATGAGGTTGTCGAGCGCACTGCCGTCGAAACCTGGCAGCGTCTCCTTTACACGTGCCTTGCGCGCGAGCCAGCCGTCAGTCGCGTCTATAGCCGTGGCCACCATCATCAGGAAGAACGCCCACCGGAACGATCGATCGTCGCCGTGCACGATCAGCACGGCCATGCCGGCGGCGCAGACCAAGCCAAGGGCCGTATAGAGGTGCGCAAGCCAGGCGAGCATCGTGCGCATCATGACGCGGCGCCGTTCGCGTGCGGCGCGGGGCCGCCGGCACCGCTATGGGCCGATGGATTGCGCAAGGGCCTCGGCTCATCGAGGTGGCCGGTGAGACGGCTGACCAGCGGCAGGAGCAGGAGGCCGGCCACGGCGGCCACGGTCCTGAAGGGCAACGTCTCCGGATAGGCAAACAGCGCGGGAATGCCCAGCAGCGGTTCGCCGCCGCCAACGCGCAACACCAGCGACACGGTGAATGCGACGACCGATCCCATCCGGTTGGCGCGCGCGTCGAACAGCGCCGAAACCAGTTGCGGAAACAGCAGCACGAACACCAGGTCGCTCGTGAAGAACCACAACGCCTGCACGCTCTGCACCTTCAACGCGAGCGCGGTGGCCGCGGCTCCGAGCAGCAGAATCGAGATCCGTATCAGCCGGCGCATCTCGACCACCGACACCGACGGCCACACCAGCGTCCGCAGACAGTTCCAACTGAGCATCGACCCGGCCGAGAGAATGGACGAACTGAAGCTCGAGGTGACGGCGCCGATGATGGCCGCCAGACCGAGCATGCCGACCAGGGGCGGCACCGCTTGGGCGAACAGCATCGGCATCGTGTCGGCCGGTGTCGCCTGCAACTGCGCGGCGATGGCCGCTGGCCACGGGTAGCTGAAGGCGGCTACTCCCATCAACAGTGGGGGCACGGTGAAGGCGACCGTCAGCACTCCGGCCAGCAGCGACTGCCCCTGCGCGGCGCGAGGCGTGCGGCACGAGAGCACACGCTGGAAGTAGCAGTTCCACGGGATGCCGCCGAACACCAGCATCGCGGACGTGTCCCACCACCCGGTCAGCGAGGCGCGGTTCCAGAGCGGGCTGGTGCCGGACATGGCGGGCAGGAGCGAGGCCCCGTCCGGCCTTGCCGCCACGTACGTCATCCACGCGTGCGCGAGTCCGCCGGCGCCGGCGAGCACGAAGGGCAGCGCCGCCATCAGGCCGAGCGCCACCAGGCCGATCTGGAAGATGTCCGTATACGCCACCGACCACATGCCGCCCAGCACGGTGTAGGCCGTCGTCACCGCGGCTGACAGCAGGATGGCGGTCGTCAGCGGCATCCCCAGCAGGACGCCGAGCGTGGAGCCAATGGCCACGAGCAGTTCAGCACTCCAGAACAGTTCGCCGGCGAGGGCCGGCAGGAACAGCACCGCGGCCCACCAGCGGCCGAAGCGCGCCTCGAGCGGGTCGATGAGGGTCGTGAACCCGTGGCGGCGCATCACGCCGGCGAAGAAGAGTCCGCCGAGGATGAGGCTGATGCCGAAACAGAGTCCGCCCTGCACACCGAGCTGAATGGACGACTTGAACGCGCCTTCGGTGGTGCCGAGCAGGTAACCGCCGTCCACCCACGTGGCGGTCATCGTGAGCGCGGCTATCCACAGCGGCATCGACCGCCCCGCCACGATCAGGTCGGCGGCGGTCCCTTCGTTGGCTCGCCGCGACGCGCGCCAGCCAACCAGCATGAAGGCTGCGTACATGGCAACGACCGCGACGATGGAGGCAGACACAGGCGGTAACGACTATGCCGTCCGGCCGAGGAGAATGCGCACGGCGGCGATGATGTCGTCTGGCGACGCGTCGAGCCCTCCACATTGGGCCAGGTCGGACTTGCCTCCGCCGCGCCCTCCAAACTGTTTGGCGAGCGACGCGATGAGCTCCTGGCACGAGGTCGTCGCATCCGCCGCGCGTGCGGCCACCGCCAGCACCGGAGCCGTGCGTGACACCAGCACCGCCACGTGACCGGGCCGCTGCGCAACGGCAGACGCCAGCGCCTTCAGCTTCACCGCGTCCGCGTCGACCACCTGCAGCACGACATGGCCGGCGTTGAACGGTTCGGCGCCGTGCGTGAGGGTCAGCGCCTCGTATCCGGCCAACGACACCTGCAGCGCCGCGCTCGCGCGCTTCTGCTCCTTCAGTTCCTGTTGCAATCGCTCGATCGCGCCGGGCAGTTCCTCTGGCAGCACGGACAGTTGCCGGATCGACGCGGCGGTGACCTCGCGCAGTTGCTGGAACTTCTCCAGGGCGCGGCGACCGCACAGAAACTCGAGGCGCTGTCCGCCCTTGAACCGCTCCGACCCATTGAGGGCGAGCTGGCCGATGGCTCCCGTCCGCTCGACATGCGTGCCACCGCATGCGGACAGGTCGACCCCTTCGATCTCGACAAGACGCAGGGTGCCGGCCCGGACCGACTCCTTCCTGAGCGGCAACCGCCTGGCGTCCTCCTCGGTCACGAACCTGATGGTCACCGGGCCGTCGCGCCAGATGACGGCGTTCGCCTCGTGTTCGACTCGCGCCAGTTGTGCCGGCGTCAACTCGCGGTCGAGATCGATCGTGCTCGACTCTGATCCGAGATGGAAGCTGACCGTGCGCGCCGAGAAGAGCCGCTCGGTCACGGCCGATAGCAGGTGCTGTCCGGTGTGCTGCTGCATGTGATCGAACCGGCGCGTCCAATCGATGACGCCGTGCACGGTGGCGCCGACCTGCGGCGCGCCCGCACCAACCAGGTGCATCACGTTGCCCTCGTCGTCGTCCTGCACGTCAACGACAGGCGCACCCGCGAGTGTGCCGAGGTCGTGCGGTTGTCCGCCAGACGTCGGGTAGAACGCCGTGTGATCGAGCCACATGGCCGTGTGCTCCCCGCGCGGTTCCGCGCGAACGACGATGGCGTCAAACGCCTGCAGGGCTGGTTGGCTGTAGTACAGCCGTTCGGTCGTGGACATGGTGGCCGATCGCAATGGCAGGCAACTCGAAGTAGAACGTCGCGCCGCCGAGTTCGTTGCGGTAGTACCCGATGGTGCCACCGTAGGAGTGAATGATGCCGTGGCTGAGCGACAGGCCAAGACCGGCGCCGTGTCCGACCCGCCTCGTGGTGACGAACGGCTGGAACAACCGCGGCTCGATGTCGCGCGGCACGCCGGGGCCGTTGTCCGCCACTTCAACGCGGACGCGGCTGCCGACATCGAACAAGCGGATGTTGATGATGGGCGCCTGCGTTCTGGCGCCAAGCAGCGCCTGTTCGGCGTTGGTGACCAGGTTCAGCACGACGCGCGCGAGCTCGGTGAAGTTGGCGTGCACGTTCGCCGACGTCTGCGCATCGGCGTTGATGCGGAGGTCTCCGGGCACCGCGTCGGGCGGCCGCAACTGCAGAACCTCGGCTACGACCTCACGCAGGTTGATCGGCTCCGGCGGACCGAGTTGCGGATTATTGAAGCTCGACAGGCTGCGGATGATTTCGCGCGCGCGCACGGCCTGCGACTGCACGAAGGCAATCTCTTCGCGCACTGCAGCGGACAGCTCGGGGTGCCGCTCGAGCAACTGCGCCGTGCCCAGGATGGCCTGCAGCGGATTGTTCATCTCGTGGGCGACGCCGTGTATCAATTGCCCGACGGCGGCCTGCCGCTCCTGGCGCACCAGGTGCCGCTGCAGCGACTGAAGTGTCCGGTTCATGCGCCGTTCCTGCTCGACCTGCCGCTGCGCCGCATCGCGGGCGCCACGGAGCGACGCGGCCATGATGACGAACGCGTCCTGCAATTGCCCGAGCTCGAGGTTGGGCATCACCAGCGGCGCTGAAGGCGTGAGATCGCCCTCGGCTATGCGGCGGGCCTGCGTGCGCAGTGCCTCGAGGCTGCGCGTACCCGAAATCCCCATCACCATCCACGCCAGCAGGACCGCGCCAAAGATCGGTAACAGGAGGGCGAAGTTGCGGGTCCACGAGTTGAGCGTGCGCACGAAGACCTCGGAGAGCGGGATGCCGACGCTGACACGCCACGGGACGCGCTGCATGACGGCGTCGGCCGCAAGCCGCTCCACACCGTCGAGATCGCGGATCGACGGTGTGTCCGCTGACGTGCTCGCGGGAACGCCCTGCTGGCCGACGTAGCGCTCGGCGTCGCGTGAGCGCGCGATGATGCGACCGCCCCGATCCATCACCGTCACCACGCTCCCGAGAGGAAGCGGGATGGCAGTGAACGCACCTTGAATGCGCGGCAGGTCGAGCGCGAGGCCGAGTAGCCCGACCAACTCTCCTGACGCGTCGTGGACCGGATACGCCAGTACCACCATCGGAACGCCGCTCGATGACGCCAGGAAGAGATCGCTCAGCACGGGTCGATTGCCCCGCAGCGCCTCGCGCACGAAGTCGAGCACGGGCAACTGGGGTGGCGCGGGCGAGTCGGCGGTGGCCAGCAGGTGCGCGGAGCCGTCGCCAAGGACGATGTTCACGATGGACGGCTGCTCGCGCAGTACCGACGCGAAGAGACGCTGCGCGCCGACCGGGTCGAGCGCACGCACGGCGTCGTGTTGCGCGATCGTGGAACCCAGCGCATATGCCGCACCGAGGTACTGATCGAGGGAAGTGGCGACGCTGGCGGCAAGCGACGCCGACTGCGCGCTGAGTTCCGTTCGTCGCTCGAGACGGGTCTGGTTGCCAGCCCAGACGATGGCGGCCAGCAGCGCCAGCAGCATGAGGCTGGAGGCGAGAACGACCTGTCGTCGAAGGGGCTGACGGTTCAGCATCAGAACAGCTGGCGGGATTCTACCTGACCAGTGCCGGGTCCGGGACTTCGACTTCGGCGAACCCCCGCGCCCGCAGCACGCAGCTGTCACATCGGCCGCAGGCGCGGCCGTCCTCGCCGGGGTTGTAACAGCTGTGGGTCAGGCCGTAGTCGAGCCCGAGCGCCAGCCCGGTGCGGATGATGTCGGCCTTGGAGAGGTGGATGAGGGGCGTATGGATGCGGAACCGCGCCCCTTCCACGCCGGCGCGCGTGGCGAGGTTGGCGAGCGTTTCGAACGCTGCGATGAACTCGGGGCGGCAATCCGGATACCCCGAATAGTCGAGGGCATTCACGCCAATCACGAGGTCTGTCGCTCCCAGCACTTCAGCCCAGCCGAGCGCGAGCGACAGGAACACCGTGTTGCGCGCCGGCACGTAGGTGGACGGGATACCAGTGGCGGCCAGGTCGCGGTCTTCGGGCACCGGCAGGTCCGACGTGAGGGAAGAGCCGCCGATGCCCCGCAGGTCGAGCGGCAGTTCAAGATGGCGCTCGACGCCGAGCGCCTTCGCCACTCGCCTCGCCGCAGCCAATTCCTGCGCGTGCCGCTGGCCATAAAGGATGGAGAGGGCGTCGAGCGTGAACCCTTCGGACTGGGCCATGGCGGCGGCAGTATAGGAATCCAGACCACCGCTGAGAAGGACGACCGCGCGCGCCATCAGACGCCCCGGGTCTCGGGCGACCAGATGAACTTGTGCAATTGCAACTGCACACGCACCTGAAGCCGGTCTGCCAGCACCCACTCGGCCAGCACACGCGGGTCGAGCACTCCGTGCACGGGCGACAGCAGGAGGGCGCCGGCCGTTCCGTGCAGGCCGTGCTGCGCGATGACCTCGCGCGCGAACTCGTAGTCCGCGCGGTCCTTCAGGACGAACTTCACCTCGTCGTTCGGCCCGACGAGCGACAGGTTCTCCCAGTGGTTCCGATGCGACTCGCCGCTGCCCGGACACTTCACGTCGACGATCTTCAGCACCGCCGCCGGCACGCGCGCGATGGAGCGATGACCGCCGGTCTCGAGCATGACGGTGTGGCCGAGCTCGAGCAGCCGCTCCATCAGCGGATAGACCTCGTCCTGGAGCAGCGGTTCGCCGCCGGTGATTTCGACGAGCGGGCACTGGTACCGCTCCACCTCGGCGATGACATCGTCGAGGGCACGCTTGCCACCTTCATGAAAGGAATAGGGAGTATCACACCAGGAACAGCGGAGGTCGCACGCCGTCAGCCGCACGAAGACACACGGTTCGCCGGCACGCCTCGATTCGCCCTGGATGGAGTGAAAGATCTCGTTAACAGTGAGCACGTGACTCCTCTATTGTATGTGCCGTGGGCGAGTTGCGCATCGGCACATCCGGCTGGAACTACCCGGCGGGCGCCGGCACGTGGAACGGCGTCTTCTACCCGCCAACCAGGGGGCGCGCCAAAGGGTTCGACGAACTGGCGTTCTACGCGAGTCACTTCGACACCGTCGAGGTCAACTCGACGTTCTACGGCCAGCCGCGCGCCGACGTAACGCGCCGCTGGGCCGAGCGCACGCCGCAGGGTTTCGAGTTCTCGGTGAAGCTCTACCAGAAGTTCACGCACCCGAAGATGTACGAGAGCGTGCTGCGCACGTCGATGCAGGTGGCCGAGGGGTACGACGCGGCGGTGCGCGCACTGGTCGCACCAACAGCGGCCGATTTCGATGCATTCAAACGTGGAATCGACCCGCTCGCCTCGGGCGGCAAGCTCGGTGCGGTGCTGGCGCAGTTCCCGGCCAGCTTCAGGAGCGGACCGGCCGAACGCGAGTACCTGTCGCACCTGCTTCGCGCCCTCGGCAACTACACGGTGGCGGTCGAAGTGCGGCACAGCAGCTGGAGCGACGCGTTCAGCGAGACGCTCGACCTCCTGAACGAGGCGCATGCGGCGTGGGTGCAGATCGACGAGCCGAAGTTCCGTTTCTCGATCCGCCAGAACCGCCTGCCGAACGTGAAGGGGTTCTACTACATGCGCCTGCACGGACGGAACGCGCAGCAGTGGTGGACGCACGAGCAGTCGGAAGATCGCTACAACTATCTCTACTCCGCCGACGAACTGAGGGAGTTCAGCGAGACGGCCGGGGCGGCGAAGCACCTGGTGAAGAAGACGTATCTCTACACCAACAATCACTTCTCGGCGAAGTCGGTGGCGAACGCCGCGATGATCAAGCGACAGCTGGACGAGCCGATTCCAGGCGACTACCCGCAATCGTTCATCGAGCAGTATCCGGAACTGTCCGGCGTGGTGAACACGGCAAGCTCCGACTTCTCGCTGACGCCGTCCCGCCGAGCCTGAGGCGCCTATTCGCGGACGTAGACCCGGCGGATCTCGTCGCCGACCTGCAGCCGCGCCGGCACGTCCTCGCCTTCGATGACCTGACCGATGACGGCGTATTGCCCATCGAGCGCGGGGCGCGCCTCGAGCAGGATGTAGAGCTGACTGTCGGCTTTCGCCGGTTCGCCCTGGTGCGCTAGACCGACGGCAAGCGCCACGTTCTTCCGCTTCAGCACCATTTCGGCGACACCGATCGGCGTGCCGCTCGAGGCCTCGAGCCCCTTGCCCCAGAGTGCGCGCTTCTCGAGGTCGCGTGTCTGCGGATCGCCAAACTGCACCACGAAGCCGGTCTCCGCACGGTGCACGCGCTGCCCGTCGTAGAAGCCGGCCTTCGCCAGCTTCTCGATGTGCGCCACCGACAGCGGCGCGTCTTTCGGATAGGTTTCGAATGCGAACGTTCCCTTCGTGGTCTCCACGACCACCAGGGCGGACGACCGTTGCGCCAGCAGCCTCGGCACCACGACGTAGCAGGCCAGCGCCACCAGCGCCACGGCCACGACAATGGCGCGCGACGCCCGAGGACGCCAGTGGTTGACGCTCATGAGGCCAGGCGCTGATGCGCCGGTTGCTTCGAGATTTCGGTGACGCCGAGTTGCGGACAGTGCGGCCTGATGACGCAGCCGTTGCAGCGGGGATAGTTCGGCCGGCACACGTTCTGGCCCCAGGTCACGAGATACAGGTTGATGTGCGGCCACCACTCACGGTCGGTCGCCGCATAGAGCGCGTGCTCGGTCTCCTCGGGCATTCGTGTCTTGACCCACCCGAGCCGGTTCGCGATCCGGTGCACGTGCGTATCGACGCAGATGTTCTGCTGGCTGCGGAACGACAGGATCAGGACCAGGTTGGCAGTCTTCCGGCCCACACCCGGCAGCAGCAGCAGCTCCTCCATCGTCCCGGGCACGCGGCCACTGAACGACGTGAGCAGGAGCTCGCACGTCGCCTTCACGTGCTTCGCCTTCGTGTAGAAGAAGCTCACGGGCTTGATCAGCGTTTCGATCTGCTTGACAGTAAGCGTCACCATCGCCTGTGGCGTCGGCGCAGCGGTGAACAGGCGCGTGGAGGCGGCCAGCGTGGTGGCGTCCTGCGTGCGCGCGGACAGGAGCGTGGCGATGAGGACCTGGAACGGGTCTTCCTGCTGGCCACCGGAGATCTTCTCGATGGCGGGCAACTCGAGGCCGGTGATGGCGCGCGACAGTTCGCGCATCACCGCTTCGACGTTGGCCGGCCGTTTCTGGCGGCGGGCCATCAGGGAATGGGGGTGACCGGCGGCCGGCCGCTGAGGACGGCAACAACGTTGTCCGCTGCCAGGTCGGCCATGCCGGTGCGCGTTTCGGTGGTGCCGCTGCCAAGGTGCGGCACCAGCAGGACGTTCTCGAGCGCGAACAGGTCGGGATGGATGACCGGCTCCTTCTCATAGACGTCGAGCGCGGCGCCGGCGATCAGGCGCTGTTGCAGCGCCCACGCCAGCGCCGCTTCGTCCACCACCGGCCCGCGCGCGGTGTTGATCAGGTAAGCAGAGCGCTTCATCCGGGCCAGTGCCTTCTTGTCGATGAGGTGCGTGGTCTCGGGCGTCAGCGGCACGTGCAGCGAGACGATATCGGAGGTGTTCAGCAGTTGGTCGAGCGACATCCGCTCGGCATTCGGCAACGACTTCTCGCTGCGCGACGTGTACGCCACCCGCACGCCGAACACCGACGCCCTGGCAGCCACCGCCGCGGCGATGCGCCCGAGGCCGACGAGGCCGAGCTGCTTGCCCCGCAGTTCGGTGCCGAGCATGTAGTCGAACGCCCAGCCCTTCCACTCGTGCTGGCGCACGACCCGTTCACCTTCCGACAGACGCCGCGTGATCGCGAGGATCAAGGCCCAGGTGAAGTCGGCCACCGACTCGGTGAGGACGTCGGGGGTGTTCGTGCAGATGATGCCGCGTGCCCGCGCCGTCTTGACGTCGATGTTGTTGTATCCAACCGCGACGTTGGCCACAACCTTCAGGTCCGTGCCGGCCTCGAGCAGCCCCGCATCAACCTGCTCCGTCAGCATCGTCACCAGCGCGTGCTTACCGGTGACCGCGGCGCGGAGTTGCTCCGGCGTGATGCTGCCCTCGCCCGAGAACACCTCGACGTTGCCGACAGCCTCGAGTTTGGCGATGACAGCCGACGGAAGGGTGCGAGTGACGAAGATGTTCATACGGAGGTTGGGGGTTGGAGGGTGGAGGCTTGGGTTCGGAACGTTCAGTGGCCGAGAGATTTGCAGTAACCGCAGTGGTCGCAGCGAACGTCGGGTTCGATGACGCAGGCGCCGTCGGGCGTGCCGGTGACGGGGAACTGGCCGTGGCTGGAATGGACATGCCCCACCTGGCCGGCGTCGGCCGGAGGCGCCAGGCGCGGAGCAGGCTCGTTGCCGCCGCCCGCGTGGCGGGCAATGGCACTCCGAATCATCGTGCGCAGTTCCTGCTCAGATATCTGCATCGATGGTCACGTGATCGATGATGCCGATGATGGCGGCGTCCACCGGGGCGCCCTTCACGCCGAGCGCCTCGTTCGCGGCCCGTCCCTCGATGACGACGAGCACCTTTTCGTGCACGCCCGCGCCCACGCCATCGACCGCAAGCAGCGCGTGGCCGCGTGGCGTGTCGTCAAGGTTGAGCGGCTGCACCATCAGCAGCTTGGCCCCGTGGAACTTCGGGTGTTTATGGGTGGAGACCACCGTCCCCACCACGCGAGCTATCTGCATCTCAGTAGGCTATGGGCGCTGGGCTTTGGGCGCTGGGCTTTGTCGAGGCCCATGGCCAATGGCCTACTGCCTATCGCCGTACTCCGTATACACATGATCGACGATGCCGACGATGCCGGCGTCGACCGGCGCTTCAACCGGATGGAACGGGAAGCTGGCTTCCCTGCCGCGGACGAAGAAGACCTCTTCGCCAACCCCGGCGCCAACGGCGTCCACCGCCACCAGCGGACGTCCGGCGGGTTCGCGATCGGGCGTGAGCGGCTGCACCATCAGCAGCGTGATACCGGCAAGGTTTTCGTCCTTGCGGGTTGCGACGACCGTGCCGATGACGCGGGCCAGCTGCATGTCAGGATGGTACGTCGATCGTATCGATGATGCCGACGATGGCAGCGTCAATCGGGCAGTCTTTCATCCCCGACGCCATACGGGCGGAACTGCCACTGACGACGAGCACGGTTTCGCCGACGCCGGCATCAACCGTGTCCACCGCCACGAGGTAGCTGCCCTCGGCCTTGCCCTTCGGATCGACCGGCCGCACAATCAGCAACTTGTTGCTGACCAGGCGCGGATCCTTCCGCGTGGCAACGACCGTTCCGACGATCTTCGCGAGAAGCACCCGGCCTCAGGCCTTCGCGCTCGGTTTGCCGATCGGAAGCACTGATTCAAGGTTCGCGTGCGGACGCGGGATGACGTGCACCGACACGAGTTCGCCGACACGGCGCGCCGCCGCGGCACCTGCGTCAGTGGCGGCCTTCACGGCCGCCACGTCGCCGCGCACGATGGCCGTCACATAGCCGGCGCCGATCTTCTCCCAGCCGACCAGGTTGACGTTCGCCGCCTTCACCATGGCGTCCGCGGCCTCGATCATCGCGACCAGGCCTTTCGTTTCGACCATCCCAAGTGCCTCACCCATCTAGCGTCTCCACCAAATCTCAGAGTTCAGAGTTCAGAGTGCAGAGTGGACATGCCGCTTCGCAGATTGGGCGCAATCTGCAATCTGCATTCTGAAATCTGCATTGCCCGGCTCATTTGAGGCTCCTGATGGCGTCCTCGATGAGCGCGGAGAGTTCGCGGTATGTTAACCGAATTTCTTCGTCGCCATCGGGTTCGACCGCCCGCACGACGGGCGGCGTCTGGCCCGGCGCGCTCGGGTCCGGCACGAGCCGGCTGCGACCGTCGCCCTCGGGCGCCTGTACGATCTGACACGTCATCTGGTCGGAGCCGGACAGCAGGTCGCCGAGGACCGTCGGGTCCGGGCAGATCGGCGCCGGCGCCGTGATGCCGTAATTCGTCCGCAGCCCCTGCAACCGATCCACTTCGTCGCGGGCAATCAGGTTCTCGCCGCCGAGCATCCGCGCCACGAGGCTGATCTTGGCGAAGTGCTCGATCGTCTCGAGCTTGTAATAGGCCGAGAGCACATCGGTGCCGAGCGTCAGGGCGCCGTGATTGGCCAGCAGCATGCCGTCGTGCGCCTTCACGTATTTCCGGACCGCCGCGGGCAGCTCCGCGGTGGACGGCGTGGCGTACTCCGCAATCGGGATGCTGCCGAGGGTGGTGAGGACTTCGGCCAGCACGGCGCGATCGAGCGGGATGCCTGCCACGGCGAAACCGGTGGCGATCGGCGGATGTGCGTGACAGACAGCGCGCGCATCGGGCCGCTGGCGGTAGACCTCGAGGTGCATCAGCATCTCGGACGAGGGATCGCGGTCGCCCTGCAGCTTCCGGCCGTCCATGTCGGTGATGCACATCATGTCCGGTGTCATGAAGCCCTTGCAGACGCTGCGCGGGGTCATGAGCAAGCGATCGTCGCCGAGGCGGGCGCTGATGTTGCCGTCGTTCGATGCCGTGTAGCCGCGCGCATACATGCGGCGCCCCACCTCCACAATGTCGGCTCGGAGCTGCGACTCGGTGGTCATGCGGTACGGCCGTGGGCGGGTGCGTGTCCTGCCTGCTGCGACCGGTACGTGTCGCGGCAGTCAGTGGAGCAGAAGTAGAGGCGGTCGTTCGTGGACGTGGACAGCGCAACGGCGCGCTCGGGCACGACGAAGGTGCCGCAGACCGGGTCGCGCTCCATCTGCACGCCGCGCTGGGGCACACGGGTCGAACCCGGCCGCGACTGCTGCTGGCCCATGTCCGGCCCCGCCCGCATCCCGCGTACGACACCGGCCCACAGGCGCGAGAGCACCCGGAACACGATCGTCAGCAAGATCGACAGGAGGATGAACCGAAGCATCAGGCCCCCGGCTTGGCGGCGGTTGCCGTGTTGCCTCCGGGGTGCGCCGACTTCAGGCTGTCGAGCGCGCGCTTGGCGGCCTGCCCTTCA
The DNA here is from genome assembly GCA_043743165.1 of Acidobacteriota bacterium. Classification (GTDB taxonomy): domain Bacteria; phylum Acidobacteriota; class Vicinamibacteria; order Vicinamibacterales; family CAVVIG01; genus CAVVIG01. The sequence continues at coordinate 34,844 of JAYTXA010000011.1, read as the reverse complement.
GCGCTGTTCGGGTCGAGCTGAATGACCTGCTGCCACGACTGCTCGGCGCCGACCAGGTCCTGCTTGCCGAACGCGCGGACGATCCCCTGGTTGAGCAGCGTCTTGGCATGCTTCGAATCGAGCTTCAGTGACGCGTCGAACTGTTCCAACGCGCGGTCGGGCTGGTTCGTGTAGTAGTAGCTGACCGCGAGATCCGTGCTGACGTTGACGTCGGTCGGTGCAAGCTTGAGCGCGTCGCCGTACCACTTGATGGCGTCGGTGTAGCGCTCGGCGTCGAAGTAGAGGTTGCCAAGTTCGACGCGCGGCTGCGGGCTGGTTGGCTGCTGCTCGGCGACGGAGGTGAGCGCTTTTACCTTGGTGTCATCCAGGATGGCGGCAGCTGGGGCCGCGCCGGCCGTGGCCTGCGGCGCGGGTGCACTGACCGTCACGGGCGCCTGCCCGGGACGCAGGCTGGTTTGCTGGCTGCCAATGATCCAGCCGGCGATCAGGCCAAAGACGACACCGGCAATGCCAAACGCTATCGATTCAGGCTTCATGGGATGTGCTCTGGATCATAGCTGATCGCGCCAGAGGTACACCCGTCAGGGCTCGAAACTCTACGCCCCGGCCAGCACGGCCAGGTACTCGCGGACGACGGTGTCGAGCCCGACGAACAGCGCCCTCGACATGAGCGCGTGGCCGATCGACACCTCGTCGAGATGCGGAAGGGTCCGGAACAGCACCAGGTTGGCCAGGTCCAGATCGTGCCCCGCGTTGATCCCCAGGCCGAGGGCGTGCGCGCGCTCGGCGGCGGCGGCGTAGGTGGCCAGGAACTGCTGGGCCGCTGCAGGGCTGTGCTCGAAGGCCCTGGCGAACGGCTCCGTATACAGTTCCACGCGGTCGGCGCCCATGTCGCTGGCCAGCACAACGGCCTCGTCCGTCGCATCGATGAAGAGGCTCACGCGGATGCCGTCCGCCTTCATCGCCGCGATGACCGCGGGGAGATGCTCGGTGTCGGGACCGCGCGTCCAGCCGGCCTGGCTCGTAATCTCACCCGGAATGACCGGAACGATGGTGCACTGCTCGGGTCGCACGGCGTGCACCATCTCGATGAAGCTGGCGCGCGGGTCGCCCTCCATATTGAACTCGACGGCAGGGCGGACTGGGCGTAGCCGGGCCGCGATGTCGCGCACGTCGGACGAGGTGATGTGCCGCTGGTCGGCGCGGGGGTGCACGGTAATCCCGGTCACGCCGGCCGCGAGACACACCTCGACGGCATGGAGCACGCGTGGCTCGACTCCGCCCCGTGAGTTGCGGAGCGTCGCCACCTTGTTGACGTTGACGGAGAGTCTGATCATGGAAGTGCTGATTGCAGAAGGCTGAGTGCGGAATGCCGACCGGATGTGCCTACGCGAGTTCCCGCGTCACGACGTCGATGATGTGCTGCGCCCACGCCCCGATCTCGTCCTGGTCCTTCCCTTCGAGCATCACCCGCAACAGCGGCTCAGTGCCCGAGTAACGGACGAGCAGTCGGCCATGGCCGGACACGCGCGCCTCCACGTCGGCGATCGCGGCGGCGACGGCTGGCACGGCCTGGAGATCCACCTTCTGGCGCACGCGCACGTTGAGGAGCACCTGTGGATAGTTCGTCAGATCGTCGGCCAGATCGGCCAGCGAGCGGCCGCTCGACATCACGGTCTGCAGGACGTTCAGCGCGGTGCAGAGCCCGTCGCCTGTGAACAGGTAGTCGGAGAAGATCACGTGCCCCGACTGCTCGCCCCCGAGCGCGATGCCGCGCTTCAGCATCTCCTCCATTACGTATTTATCGCCGACTGCCGTGCGGATCATCGCGATACCCGACTCGCGCAGTGCGATTTCGAGACCGATATTGCTCATGACCGTGGCGACGATCGCGCTGCCGGGCAGACGTCCCTGCTTCTGCAGGTGGCGTGCGCACATCAACAGGACCGCGTCGCCATTCACCACGCGGCCACGGTGGTCGACAAAAATCGCGCGGTCGCCGTCTCCGTCGAACGCCACGCCGAGTTGCGCACCGCTCTTCACCACCACGTCGGCCAGTTGCTCGGGGTGAGTGGAGCCGCAGCGGAGGTTGATGTTCTGGCCATCCGGCGTGTCGCCGATGACAAGCGTGTCGAAGCCGAGGCTTCTGAACAGGCCAGGCGCGACGGTGGTCGTGGCGCCGTTGGCGCAGTCCACCGCCAGCCTGAAGCCGCTGAACAGCGCGGGGGCCGGCAGCACGGCTCGCAGGTGCTCGAGGTACGAGTCGACCAGCACGGCGCCCTGCACTTCTTCCGGCGCGCCGTCGCGCACATCCCACGAGGGATCGGCGACGATTGCCTCGACCTCCTGTTCTACCGCCTCGGTGAACTTCTCGCCGCGGCCGGAGAACACCTTGATGCCGTTGTCTTCGAACGGATTGTGCGAAGCCGAGATGACGACGCCGGCGTCGTACTCGGCGAAGGCCCGCGTCAGGTAGGCCACAGCCGGCGTCGGGACGACGCCCACGCTCGTGACTTCAGCACCTTCACCTCCGGCGCCATGCGCCAGCTCGGCCTCGATCCAGCCTCCCGACTCACGCGTATCGCGGCCAATCAGCAGGTGGGGCGATGCCGTTCCGTGCGGCAACGCCCGCACGAGCGCCGCGCCAAGACGGCGAACGGTCGTGTGATCGAGCGGGAAGACGCCCGCCTTGCCGCGAACGCCGTCGGTGCCGAAGAGGCGCATGTTCACGCGCGCGTCAGTCTTTTCCACTGGTGATGCTCACCTGCACGGTCGCCGGCAAGACGCGGGCGACGCCGGCGCGCGGCGGATTCTCGACGCGCACAGGCAAGGTATAAGAGCCGGCACCAAGGCCGGCCAGATCGACGATGGCGCTCACACTCGCACCATCGACATGGTTCACGCCGTCGCGGCTGCCGCGCAGCACGACATCAACGGCGGAGGGTACGGCCCTCACGACCAGGTTGTTCCCGACGTTCATGAGATGCACCGGGCGTTCCCGAACGGTCCGTTCGACCGGCCCCGGAATGATTTCGATGCTGATTTGGGCCAGGCGCGGCGTTTTCAGCCGTACGGCCGAATCGACGAAGCCGACCGACACGGTATCGGACACCGTGGCGCGCGCACCGGCGATGGAAATCGCTTCGGTCACCGCTTCGGTGACCCGGGCGACGGCGCTCTCCGGGCCGACCACCTCGACCGATGCCGGCGCAGCCATGACCTGACCGACGACGAAGCCGGGAGCTGGTTCGCCCTCGAGCGACGGCGCCACGGGCACCGGCTTCGACACCTGCGGTTCGAACGTCAGGGCGATGGCGGGCGGCGTCACCTGCACCACCTGCACGCCGAACGGCGTACGCACCTGTTCGGGCGTGATCTGGAACAGGCGACGACCGACACTGGCCGACTTCAGGTCGAGTTGGGCGACGATGTCGCCAGGGCCGAGGCGCGACAACGCGCTGGACGCGCCGCGCACGCGCACATCCACCAGCGACGGTGCCTCGCCCATCAACTCGAGACCATCCGGGAACTGCTGGAACTCGAGCGGCACGCGCAGGCCGCGCTCGACGCTCTCGTCGCCCGACACGAAGAGCCACAGCAGCACGGCGAACGCCACCGACAGCACCTTTAACCCGAAATGCCCGAAGGGCCACGGCGCCTTCATGCGGCTTTCATCCGTCGGCGCCTGCCTCTCGCGCGGTTGATCACCATCTCACGCAGGCGCGTGCGCAGGTCGTCCGCGGTCAGCCCGCGGTCGATATGCCCGTCCGCGACCAGCGAGATACTGCCGGTCTCCTCGGACACGACGATTGCGATGGAGTCGTTCTCCTCGGTCAGGCCGATCGCCGCGCGGTGCCGGGAGCCCAGTTCCTTGCTCAGTTTCGGGTTGACCGTCAGCGGCAGGAAGCAGGCGGCGGCCGCCACGCGGTCCTCCCGCACGATCACCGCGCCATCGTGCAACGGCGACTTCAACTGGAAGATGCTGACCAGGAGGTCGTAGGTCAGTACCGCCTCGAGCGGGATGCCGCCCTCGATGTAGTTTCGCAACCCGATCTGGCGCTCGATGGCGATGATGGCGCCGACGCGCTGTGACGACAGCATGCTCGCAGCGACGGCCAGTTCCTCGATCGATTCCTCCGCCGATTCGGTCTTGGCGAGGTAGCGGAAGAACGGGGCACGGCCAAAATGTGCGAGGGCGCGGCGGATGTCCGACTGGAACAGCACGATGATGCCGAAGACGACGTAGCCGAACATGCTGCGCACGAGCCAGTTCAGCATGTCGAGGTGCCAGTAGCGCGAGCCGTAGAAGAGGACGGCGAGCAGGCCGCCGCCCACTGCCATCTGGACGGCGCGCGTCCCGCGGATCACTTTCAGGACCTCGTAGATCAGAATCGACACCACGAGGATGTCGACGAGGTCCCACCAGCCGATCGGCGGTCGCCTGAGCAGCGCGTCGATCCAGGTTACGTTCACGATGGAATAGATCCGTTCTCGATTCGTCCGTGCCGACGCGTCGCCTCAGCCACGCGCACCACTTGCACCATCTCGGTCACCGCATGCACCCGCACGATCTGCGCGCCGCCAAGCACGGCGGCCGTCACGGCCGCGGCCGTGCCCCAGTCGCGTTCGGCTGGTGGCCGGTCATTCAGCGCCTCCCGCATGAACGATTTGCGCGACGGCCCGGCAAGGACGGGCCGGTCGAGCAGGGTGGCGAGCTCGGCAATCCGGGCCAGCAAACCATAGCTGTGCGTCGGACGTTTGGCAAACCCGATCCCCGGGTCGATCACGATGCGGTCGAGCGCCACTCCGGCCGCAACCGCCGCGTCGAGTCCCAACCGCAGTTCCGCGCCAACCTCCAACACCACATCGTCGTAGGCGGCGAGCGCGTACATGTCGAACGAGCGTCCGCGCGTATGCATCAGGACCAGGGCGGCGTGGGTGTCGGCAACCACGCCCGGCATGGCCGGGTCGTAGGTGAGGCCGCTGATGTCGTTGACGATTGACGCCCCCTCGGCCACGGCCGCCTTCGCCACCACGGCCTTGTAGGTATCGATGGACACCGGCACCGTCAGCCGTCCCGCCAGGGCCTTCAGTACCGGCAAGACGCGACGCAGTTCCTCGTCCGCACTGACAGGCACGGCCCCGGGGCGGGTCGATTCGCCGCCGAGATCGATGATGTCAGCGCCGACTGCTTCCATGGCAAGCGCCGTCTCCACCGCGCGGGCGGTGTCGAGGTGTTCAGCGTCTGCAAAGGAGTCGGGGGTGATGTTGAGGACACCCATGACGAGCGGGCGCTCGCCAAGGGAGAGGTGACTGCCATCTGGCAGGGGCACGAGGTAGGAGCGGCGCGGCGGAAACACAGTGGGTCGAGCGACCGGCTCGACCCACTTACGCGGTGTTGCCGGTCTGGCTCATTCCTGGGTGATGGGCTTGTTCATCGCGGGAACGATCGGGGCGCGTTCCTTGACTCGCGGACGCTCTTCGTCGGACGCCGCAGCCACCGGGATCACCGGCACCTGCGCGTCGAGTTCGAGGCCGGCGGCCAGGCGACGCACCTGTTCCGCATCGAGCACTTCACGCGCGAGCAGCGCGTCGGCCATCTTCAGCAGCACGTCCTTGTGCTCGGTGAGGATCTGGTGCGCGCGCTCGTAGTTGTGCGTGACGAAGCGCTTCACTTCCTGGTCGATCTTGACGGCGGTGTCTTCGCTGTAATCGTGGTGCTGGGCGATTTCACGGCCGAGGAAGATCTGCTCTTCCTTCTTGCCGAAGGTGAGCGGCCCCATCTGGTCGCTCATGCCCCACTCGCACACCATCTTGCGCGCCAGCTCGGTGGAGCGTTCGAGGTCGTTGCCGGCGCCCGTGGTGAGGCTGTCCATCGTGATCTGTTCGGCGATACGGCCGCCGAGGAGGATGGCCAACTGGTCCTGCAGGTAGTCGCGCGAGTAATTGTGCTTCTCGTCGGTCGGCAACTGCATGGTCAGGCCGAGCGCCATGCCGCGCGGAATGATCGTCACCTTGTGGATCGGATCGGCATGCGGCAGGAACACGGTCAGCAGCGCATGACCGGCTTCATGAATCGCCGTGATGCGCTTCTCGGCGTCGCTGATGATCATCGAGCGACGCTCGGTGCCCATGAGGACCTTGTCCTTCGCGAACTCGAAGTCGTGCATGCGCACCGTCTTCTGGTTGTAGCGGGCGGCATTCAAAGCCGCTTCGTTCACGAGGTTGGCCAGGTCGGCGCCGGAGAAGCCCGCGGAACCCCGCGCCAGCACCGACACATCGACGTCGTCGTTCATCGGAATCTTGCGCGTGTGAACCGAGAGGATGCCTTCGCGGCCCTTCACGTCCGGGCGGTTGACGACGATGCGGCGATCGAAGCGACCGGGACGGAGCAGGGCCGGGTCGAGCACGTCAGGTCGGTTGGTGGCTGCAACGAGGATGACGCCTTCGTTCGATTCGAAGCCGTCCATCTCGACGAGGAGCTGGTTGAGCGTCTGCTCGCGTTCGTCGTGACCGCCGCCAAGACCAGCGCCGCGATGCCGGCCAACTGCGTCGATCTCATCGATGAACACGATGCAGGGCGCGTTTTTCTTGCCCTGCTCGAACAGGTCGCGCACGCGCGAAGCGCCGACCCCGACGAACATCTCGACGAAGTCCGAGCCGCTGATCGAGAAGAACGGCACGTTGGCTTCGCCCGCGACAGCCCGCGCCATCAGCGTCTTGCCCGTTCCGGGAGGACCCATCAGCAGGACGCCCTTCGGAATGCGGCCACCCAGCTTCTGGAACTTCTGCGGTTCCTTGAGGAACTCGATGATCTCCTGGAGTTCTTCTTTCGCCTCGTCCACGCCCGCCACGTCCTTGAACGTGACCTTCTTCTGCGAGCTCGACGATAGCTTTGCCTTGCTCTTGCCGAACGACAGCGCCTTGTTGCCGCCGCTCTGCATCTGGCGCATGAAGAAGACCCAGAAGCCGATCATCACGAGGAACGGCGCCCAGTTGTAGAGCAGCGAGACCCACGGGCTGGCCGTCGGCTCCTTCGAGGACACGGCAATGCCGCGCTCGATCAACTTGTTCGCGAGCCCTTCGTACTGCGTGGGCGCGTAGGTCTTGAACGTCTGATTCTGGCTGTCCTTGGTGGTTCCCGTGATCTCCTGGCCGGTGATCACGACGCGCTGGACATTGCCAGCGTCGACCGCGGACATGAATTCACTGAACGTGAGCTGATGGTCGCGCGTCTCGTATCTGGTGGCGAAGTTCCAGATGAGGACGCCGGCGACGACGAGCACCATCCAGAACAATAAGCTCTTCAACGTCGAATTCAAAACGAGCCTCCCACACCCTTAAGTCTCAAGATTACCACGGCTTGCAAAGGGTCTGTCACGTGAAACTCCCGATCGATCGCATAGCCGGGTACCCACACGACATGGTCCGCGCCGTCCACCACGAGTGGGATACGGTCGCGTGCCTCGCGCGGCACCTTCCGATCGACGAACAGGTCCTGCAACTTGCGATGTCCAGCCGGAGACGGCTCGAGCCGATCGCCCGGACGTCGATTGCGAACCGCCAGTCCGCCGGCCACCATCTTCAGGGGCACCACCGCGCTCACGTCATCTGCGCGAGGGACAGCATTCCCAGAAGACTCCACCAGCGCCGACATCACACAGTCGATCTCGGCAATTGTCACCTCGCCGGGAACCGGCAGGGTATACCGAAACGCCGCGACCTGACCGGTGGCGGCGCCTCCGGGGCGTCCGGCTGAACCAGCGGGTCTACTGCTTAAGACGACGACGGAGCCGGTGCGTTCCACGCGGTGCCCAGGCGCATCGATCGCCGGGCGCGATCCGGTCACGACATCCCACGCCAGCGTCACGTGGTGGAAGCCGACCAGCCGCCCACCGGCCGCCGCCCGCATCGCCCCGTGCAGCACCCGCCAAGCCACGGCCTGCGGCAGTGCCGCCAGCGCCTCGGCATCGATCCGGGCCTCATTGGCGCGGTGGCTCAGGTGTGTTCGTGTCCAGACCGCGGCCATGTCGTCCAGCACCTGCTCATCGGCGCGAGCTAGCTCGGCTTCAGCCGCCAGCACCTCGACCATGCGCGGATTGAAGCGGTTGATCAGCAGCGGCAGCAGTTCAGCGCGCACCCGGTTCCGTGGAATCCCGACGTCGTCGTTGGACGCATCGTGCACGAACGTGAGTGTTTGTTGCTGCAGAAACGCTCGCACCTCGGCCTTCGAACAGTCGAGCAGCGGCCTGATGACGATGCCGTTTCTTGGATGCATGGCGGACAGTCCGCGAGCGCCGGCGCCTCGGGCGAGACGCAACAGGAACGTTTCGGCCTGATCGTCCTGCGTGTGCCCAACGGCCACGACGTCGGCGTCCAACTGGCGGACGGCGCGCTCGAAGAAGGCGTGCCGAGCGACGTGCGCCGCGTCTTCGAGCGACCGGTGCTCGACCGCGGCGAACGCCGCCACCTCAATCCGCTCGACAACATAGGGCAAGCCGAGCGAAGCGGCGACCCCTGCACAGAACTGCTCGTCGGCCTCGGCCGCGTCGCGCAGTCGGTGGTTCAGGTGGGCGACTGCCACGAGCTGGAGTTCGCCAGCGTGGTCGAGCGCACGCAGCACGTGCAGGAGCGCCATCGAGTCAGGTCCGCCAGAGAGGGCGGCAACGACACGCGTGGTGCTGCGTGTGAGTTGCTGCCGCTGGAGCGTCCGCCGAACACGATCGATCAGCGTCATGCGTGGACCCTTACGGGAAAAAACGTGGTGGGGTGGTGCGGTCGAATGGTGCCGGAGGGCGGATTTGAACCGCCGACCCCGCGCTTATGAGACGCGTGCTCTCACCAACTGAGCTACTCCGGCCGAAAACTCCCAATGATAACACGGGCTCTGCCGCGAACAGGCTTCACGACGGGCATGAAGGTCACGAAGCATCTCTTGGCGTTCCTGGGCTCGTCGTGGTCTTCGTGCCTTCCTGTCTTCGTGCCTTCGTGAAGGTTTCTCAGGCCCGAAGAATGGCGGCGGCCAGCAACGGAATCATCAGTTCGTGATGTCCGACGAGTGAATAGCCCCGTCCGCTGGTGCCCGCCGTCGGCCGCGTGACCACGTTGGTCTGCGGGCGATAGCCCCTGATGAAATCGAGGTTCACGGTAGTGAGGCCGTCGAGGGCGATGCCCCGGTTACGCGCGAGGGCCACAGCCTTGAGGAACACTTCCGGAAGCACGACCGCCGAGCCGCAGTTGAGGAACACACCGCGTTCGAGCCGAGCGACGTTGGACACGAAGTAGCGGAAGTCGCGGAGGCTCCCCTCGCCCAGAGCGGCGCCAGACGCCGCCGGGTGCATGTGAATGATGTCGGTGCCGATCGCGACATGCACCGTCACCGGAATTCCGAGTCGCCCGGCGGCCGCAAGCAAGCTGAACCGCGAGTGCTGCGGCTGGCGCTCGTGCAGGTAGCCACACACCGCCTGACCGATCCCCTGCCCCCTGGCCACGCCCTCGTTGATGGCGCCGTTCAGCAGGCGCCCCGTCTCTTCGGCCATCCCGAAGGTGCCCGGTCCCAGCGTCTGATCGACGTCCTCGGACGTAGCCCCGACCAGGGCCACCTCGAAGTCGTGGATGACGGCGGCGCCGTTCGTGGCAAGGGCCGACACGAACCCGCGCTCCATCAGGTCGATGACCACAGGCGCGAGTCCGGTCTTGATGACGTGCGCGCCGATGCCCCACACCACGCCGGCCTCGGTCCCCCTGGCCACGGCCACAGCGCGCGCCACCGATCTGAGGTCGGCAGCGCCCAGCATGTTGGGCAGCGAGTCGAGGAAGGCCCCGAGGGTTGCGTCCGGCGGAACGGGCCGGCCGAAGTCCTCAGCTTGGGCTTTGCTCGGGCGCGACTTCAACGGATAGGTGCGAACATCAGCGAGGTCGAACGGCTCGTAGTCAAAGGGCATGGTGTCCTGATCAGAGAATGAGCATCGCGTCGCCGTAACTATAGAAGCGGTATCGCCCGGTGACGGCCGTGCGGTAGGCGTGCAGCACCTGGTCGCGGCCGCCGAACGCCGACACCAGCATCAGCAGCGACGACTGCGGCAGGTGGAAGTTGGTGACGAGGCCACCAAGGACACGGAACTCGAAGCCCGGGTAGATGAAGAGGTTCGAGCTGCCGCGTCCCGGCACCAGCCGCCCGCCGTTGGCGCGAGCCACCGACTCCAGCGTGCGCGTGGTTGTCGTGCCGACGGCCACCACGCGGCGTCCCGCGTCGAGCGCCGCATTCACGGCCGCCGCCGTCGGTTCGGGTATGTCGAACGACTCCGACTCCATCTCATGCTCTTCGACCACGTCGACACGAATGGGTTGGAAGGTGCCGTACCCGACGTGCAGCGTCAGCTCGGCGCACTCGACGCCGCGAGCCCTGATCTGCGTCAGCAGCTCAGGCGTGAAGTGCAAACCGGCGGTCGGCGCCGCAATCGACCCTCGCGCCTGCGCGAACACTGTTTGGTAGCGCTCCCGGTCGTCGCCGCGATCGTCCCGCTTGATATAGGGCGGCAACGGGATGTGGCCGACCGCATCGACGGCCGCCGCCAAGGGTGACCCATCCGGTGTCCAGAGTCGCACCACCCGGCGGCCAAAGGGGCGGCGCTCGAGAATCTCGCCGTGAATGGTGGCCTCGCCGTCGAACAGAACCCGTGCCGCCGGCTTGAGTCTCTGGCCGGGTGAGACGAGCGCTTCCCACAGTTCCGCGCCATCGGTGTCCGGCGGCGCCACGCGCGTCACGAGCAGGCACTCCACCGCACCGCCGCTCGGATCTCGCCGTCCGATCAGACGTGCGGGAAACACGCGTGTGTTGTTCACCACCAGCAGATCGCCCGGCTCGAGCAGTGACGGCAGATCGCCTATCGAGTGATGCGCGAGGACGCCTTCCTCACGGTGTATGCGCAGCAAGCGCGACGTTCCGCGCGCGGCAGGCGGCTCCTGCGCGATCAGTTCAGGTGGAAGCTCGAAGTCGAATTCGCTGACAAGCACGACAGCCCATCGTACCTCTGCCACGCGAAGTGGCGAACGTGTTGCACAGGTGACGCGGATGTTCGACGTAGTTATCGTCGGCGGCGGTCCCGCCGGACTCAGCGCGGCGTTGATGCTTGGCCGGTGCCGCCGTCGCGTGCTGGTGTGCGATGCCGGCCAGCCGCGAAATGCCGCTTCGCATGCACTGCACGGCTACCTCACCCGTGACGGTGTCGCACCTGCTGAACTGAATGCGCTCGGACGCGCGGAACTCGAGACGTATGACGTCCAGTTGCGGCAGGGCGTGGTCACAGGCGTCCAACGCAAGGGCGATCTGTTTCGGGTCGAGCTGGCCGATGGCCGCGTCGAGCACGCGAGGTTCCTGTTGATTGCCACGGGCGTCGTCGACGAACTGCCGGATGTCCCGGGCCTTGCTGACTGTTATGGCCGGTCGGTCTTCCACTGCCCCTACTGCGACGGGTGGGAGCGGCGCGACCGGCGGCTTGGCGCGCTCGGACACGGCACAGGCGTGATGCAACTCGCGCTCTCGCTCAAGACCTGGAGTTCGCAGGTCGTCCTGCTGGCTCACGGCAGCCGGCTGGACGCGTCCTCCCGGAAACGCCTCGAGCGCAACGGCGTGGAGGTGGTTCCTGATCGGCTGCTGTCGATTGTCCATGACGACGGGCAGTTGTCGGCGGTGCAGTGCAACAGCGGGCGCCTGCACCAACTTGACGCCATCTTCTTCACCAGCGGCCAGCACCAGCATTGCAATCTGGCGGAGGGCCTCGGCTGCGCGTTCAACCGCAGCGGCACCGTGGACACCGGCACGCGTTGTGAGACCAATGTACCTAACGTGTTCGTGGCCGGTGACGCGTCACGGGACGCGCAGTTCGTGGTAGTGGCCGCGGCTGAGGGCGTGAAAGCCGCACTGGCGATCAACCAGGCGATGCAGCAGCAGGAGCTCGTTCCATGAGTGCCGAGACCGCCAGGTTTGTATCGACGGATCAGACCGACGCCGGCGATGCCACCGCCGCAACGGACACCCCGCCCGATCCGCCGTCGTCTGTCCTGGCGCCGGTTGCCGCCGGCGCGGGGCCGCTCGTTCCGGTTCCGGTGGACATGCGGGAATGCCGCCGTCACCGTGCTGGCGGGGATCGCGGTCCTCCTGGTGCTGCAGTACGCCCAGTCGGTCTTCCTGATGGTGCAGCTCTTCACCAGTGCTATGGTCGGCATCGCCAGCTGGCTCGCGTTCCGGGCGATCGGCCTCGGCCAGGCCGCGGTCTGGGGCCTGTTGGCGCGCATCTTCAACTCGATCCCGTACATGGGCCCGGTCTTGGTGTCAGGCAGCACCGCCGTCGTGGCCTTCCTGCAGTTGGGCACGATGGAGATGACCCTCGTTGCCTCGGGCGCGGCGCTGGTGATCACCAGCCTCGAAGGGTTCCTGCTCACGCCGTGGCTGACAAGCCGGGCCGCCCGGATGAATGCCGTGGCGGTGTTCGTCGGCCTGCTGTTCCGGGGCTGGGTCTGGAACGTCTGGGGCATGCTGCTCGCCGTGCCGATGCTGATGGTGGTGAAGTCTATCTGCGACCACGTCGAGGACTTCAAGGGCGTGGGCGAGCTGCTCGGCGACTGACGACGCCGTGGCGTCTGTGGCGCGTTACACGAACTGCGCAAGGTCGAAGCGGCCCCGCTTCAGCAACAGCGGCTTCCACAGATCGCCCCGTTGCGCGATGCGCTCGGGCACATTGCGGAGCGTGAAGTCGTCGATGCACGCGCCGGATTTCAGTTCGTCCCATGTGACTGGCATCGACACGGTCGCCAGCGCCCGTGGCCGCACCGAATAGATGGAGGCCAGTGTCCGCCCCCAGGCATTCTGGTTGTAGTCGACCAGCACGCGGCCGTGCGGCCGCTTCGCAATGCGGTACTCGGCGGTCATCAGCGCGGGATGCCTCACCGCGAGTTCCTGCGCCAACGCCTTCGCGAACGTCCACACCGGCTTCTGCGACGGCCCGCGGACGATCGGCACATAGACGTGCAGCCCCCTCGAGCCGGTGGTCTTCACGAGCGACGGCATTTTCAACGCGTCGAGCGCTTCCTTCACGGTCAGGCCAGCGTCGCGCACCTGCTCGAACGACGCCCCTGGTCCGGGGTCGAGATCGAAGTGCACGTAATCCGGCGTGTCGACGTCGTCGCAGGTGGCGTACCACTGGTTGAGATCGATGCAGCCAAGATTGATGACCCACAGCAGCGACCTGCGGTTCTGCACCATCGGGAAGTCGATGACCGATCCGGAGTGGTGACTGATCGGGCAGAGTTCGATCCACTCGGGCCTGGGCGCCGGCGCGCGCTTCATGAAGAAGAAGTCGCCTGCGGCTCCATGCGGATAGCGCTTCATCACCATCGCGCGATTTCGCAGGTGTGGCAGCAGCACGCCCGACACGTCCAGGTAGTACTGCAGCAGGTCGCCCTTGGTGAGACCCTCTTCCTCGAAGAACACTTTGTTCAGGTTGGTGAGCCGGACGTCGTGGCCATCGACGTGCAGCACCACGTTGTCGGCGTCGCGCGGAATGGCCTGCAGGGACGGCATGATGTTCAGTCGGCTCCGTCTGGGTGTGGCTGTCGCAGCGGCGTGAGCTTCGGTGGCCGGCGCCCGCGACGAACCGCCCCGGCCAGGGAGGCATATTCGAGTTCGGTGCCAGCGGCGACGTGCCGAAGCAGCAGTCCACCCCGACTCATGTCGCCTCGCCCCACGAAGTCGACCGGAAAACAGAGCTGCTCGCCGAAGATGCCGAGCAGGACATCGACGTACTTCGGTGAGGCGATGCTGCCGAGGAGCACCACTGGCACATCACCAAGCGCCTCGTGAAGCGCGCTGGCGCTCTGCTCGAGCGGCCGGCGATACCACTCGTTCGCCACGTCGATGTCCGACGTCGCGAACGCCCGAACGGCGTCGGCGGTGACGCCGGTGTCCGGGCTGCGCAGCCCGGCGTTCGGCGTGATGATGTGCACGCCCGAGGCGACGACGGCACTGGCGTCGGCGGGCAGCGCGGCGAAGCGGTGCGCATAGGCGAGCTTGCCACGGAAGTAGAGGCCGCTGATGAAGGCGAAGAGGTCGCCGAGCGGAACGCCCTCCGGCCTCCGCAACCGCTCGGCTATATCGCACCGCGCCTCCGGCGAGAGCGCCTGGTGCGCGCGGCGTCCGCCGCAGTTGGCGGGCGAGAGCAGGAAGATGCGCCCGGTATCCGCGGCTAGATCCCCCAGCGCAGCAGGATCGAACCGACCGTGAATCCGGCGCCAACCGAGCACAGCAGCACGAGGTCGCCTTTCTTCAGGCGTCCCTCATTCACCGCGTCGTTCAAGGCGAGCGGAATGGTGGCGGCGGTCGTGTTCCCGAAGCGCTCGATGTTGATGATGACCTTGCTCGGATCGATACCGAGCTTCTCGCTGGCCGACATGATGATGCGGCGGTTCGCCTGGTGCGACACGAACAGGCTCAGGTCGTCGGCGGAAATGTTGTTGCGCTGCATGATGCGCCGCGCAATCTCCTCGGTCTTGCGCACGGCGAACTTGAAGACGGCCTGGCCGTCCTGCTTCACGTAGTGCAGTCGCTGGTCGATGGTCTCGTGCGTGGGCGGACGTAAGCTGCCGCCCGCCGGCATGCAGAGGGCGGGGCCGCCGCCGCCATCGACCTCGTGCTCGAAGTCGATGATGCACGGCTCACCGGCCGCGGCCGCCGACACCACCACCGCTCCCGCACCGTCGCCGAACAGCACGCACGTCGAGCGGTCCTTGTAGTCGATGATGCTCGTCATGACGTCGGCGCCAATGACGAGTGCGTGCTCGTGGCAACCGGCCGCCACGAGCTGGCTGCCGGCCGTCAGGGCGTAGGTGAAGGCGGAGCACGCCGCGCTGACGTCGAACCCCCACGCGTGGTGCGCACCAATCTTGTGCTGGACCAGGCAGGCGGTGCTCGGGAACATCATGTCGGGCGTCACGGTGCCGACGACGATCACCCCGATGTCATCAGGGGTGAGTCCCGCTTTCCTGATGGCTTCGAGCGCGGCTTCCTTCGCCAGGTCCGACGTGGCCACTCCCGGGTCGACGATGTGGCGCTCGCGAATGCCGGTGCGCTGGAGAATCCACTCGTCGGTGGTATCCACCATCGTCTCCAGATCGGCGTTCGTCAGCAGCCGCGGCGGCACGTAGGTCGCCAGCGATCTGATGTACACAGGTCGTCCCGCACAACGCGGGGTGCGACGCTCCTGCCCCTGTCCCTGAGCGCTTACCACAGTCGTGAATCCCTTCCCGGCGCAGTCAATCCAAAGTATTCATAGGCGCGCGGCGTGGCGACACGTCCGCGCGGCGTCCGATCGAGAAAGCCGACCTGGATCAGATACGGCTCGTACATGTCCTCGATGGCGTCCCGTTCTTCGCTAATGGCTGCCGCGAGGCTGCTCACACCCACCGGTCCGCCGTTGAACTTCTCGATGATGGTGCGCAGCAGCTTCCGATCGACCTCGTCGAAGCCGTACTCGTCGACTTCGAGGAGCTTCAGCGCAGCGTTGGCCACATCGAGCGTAATCGTACCGTCGGCGCGCACCTGCGCAAAATCGCGGACCCGGCGCAGCAGCCGGTTCGCAATGCGCGGCGTGCCTCGCGACCGGCGCGCCACTTCCGCGGCCGCCTCGGTGGAGATCGGCACACCGAGAATGCGGGCCGAACGGCGGACGATCTCGTTCATGTCGGCCGGCTCGTAGAACTCGAGCCGATGCACGATTCCGAAGCGGGAGCGCAGCGGCGACGTCAGCAGGCCGGCACGCGTGGTGGCGCCGATCAGCGTGAACTTCTGCAGCGGCACCTTTACTGAGCGCGCGCTGGGACCCTGGCCGATCATGATGTCGAGCTCGTAGTCTTCGAGCGCCGGATAAAGGATTTCCTCGATCGTCGGCGACATCCGGTGGATCTCGTCGATGAACAGCACCTCGCGGTCCGCCAGCGTGGTCAGGATGGCGGCCAGGTCGCCCGGCTTCTCGAGCACCGGCCCTGACGTGGCGCGGACCGGTGCCTTCATCTCGTTGCCGATGACGTAGGCCAGGGTGGTCTTGCCGAGACCTGGCGGCCCGTAGAGCAGCACGTGGTCGAGCGCTTCACCGCGCTGAAGCGCGGCAGCAATCGACACCTGCAGGTTTTCGCGGACGCGGTCCTGCCCGATGTACTCGTCGAGGACGCGCGGGCGCAGCCCCGCCTCATATTGCGCGTCGTCATCGGCCTTGGCGGCCGTTACGAGTCGATCGTCCATGTCCTACCTTGCCAGTTCGCGGAGTGCCTGACGCAATGTCTGCTCGAAGTCGCCGGCGTCGCGCTTGATGGCGGCATCCACCGCCTTCTCGGCCAGCGACCGCTGGTACCCGAGATTGACCAGTGCCGACAGCACATCGTCTTTCAGGTCGGACGGTTCGGCGGCGCCACCTTCGGCAGGCTGCGTGTGCGCAGCCAGCGGCAGGCGGTCCTTCAGCTCGAGGACGATACGCTCGGCGGTCTTCTTCCCGACGCCGGGAATAGCCGTGAGGCGGACCAGGTCGCTGCGCTGGATGGCCTTGATCAGTTCGTTGGTTTCGATGCCGGAGAGCACCGCGAGACCCACCTTCGGTCCGATGCCGCTCACCGAGATGAGGCGCTCGAAGAGCTCCTGCTCGAGGCGCGTTGCGAAGCCGTACAACAGCAGCGCATCTTCCCGGACGTGCGTGTAGATGCGAAGCGCGATCTCGGCGCCGGCCTCACCGAGGCCATAGAACGTCGACACGGGCACGGCCACGTCGTAGCCAACGCCGTTGACGTCGACGATGATGCGGTTCGGCTGCTTGTCGAAGATGCGGCCGCGCAGGTGGGCGATCACGAGCCTTCGGGCCTGTAGTGGCGCCAGTTCGTGGCGGCCCGCGACTTCGAGGTCGTGGGCAGCGCCATGCCCACCGGAGCCATGGAGTGGCTGTGGCAGATGGCCACCGCCAGCGCATCCGACGCATCGAACGGCGTCGGCAGCGTCGCGAGGCCGAGAATGAGCTTCACCATCTGCTGCACCTGATGCTTCTCGGCGCGACCGTGTCCCACTACGGCCAGCTTCACTTCGGCCGGGGTGTATTCGAAGACGGGCACTCCGGATTGCACGGCGGCGAGCATGGCCACGCCGCGCGCGTGACCGAGCTTGAGTGCACTTCTGGGATTGACGGCGGTAAAGAGGTTCTCGATGGCGACACAATCGGGCTGGCACTCGCTGAGGAGCGCGGCCAGCCCGGTGTGGATCGACAGGAGCTTGTCGGGAAACGAGGCGGACGCCTTCGTGCGGATGGCGCCGCTGGTGACTATCTTGTGGCGCGACCCGTCGGTGTCGACGCAGCCGTAGCCGGTGCGTTCGGAACCCGGGTCGATGCCGAAGATCTTCACGCCAGCGAGGCCTCGATCTCCTTTTCCTCGATGTCGAAGTTCGACCAGACCTGACGGATGTCGTCGTGGTCGTCCAGCACGTCCATCAGCTTCAGCATCTGCTGCGCTGCCTTGCCTTCGAGCTTCAAGTAGTTCTGTGGAAGCATCGAGATTTCGGCGACCTCTGGCTCGATGCCGAGCGTCTTGACCGCGTCGAGCACCGCCTGGTAGGTCTCGATTGACGAGAGCACTTCCCAGTTATCGCCGTCGTCGCGCACGTCGTCGCCGCCGGCGTCGATGACCGCGGCCATCAGTGTGTCTTCGTCGGCCTTGTTCTTGGGAACGACGATGTAGCCCTTCTTGGTGAACATCCAGGCGACCGCGTTGGTTTCGGCGAGGTTGCCGCCGTACTTGGTGAGCGTGTGGCGCAGCTCGCCGACCGTGCGGTTCTTGTTGTCGGTCAGCACGTCCATGATGACGGCCGCGCCGCCGGGGCCGTAGCCTTCGTACTGCGCTTCTTCATAGGACACGCCGGGTTCTTCACCCGTGCCACGACGAATGGCGCGCTTGATATTGTCTGCCGGCATGTTGCTCGCCTTGGCCTCGGCAATGATCGTGCGCAGGCGCGGGTTGGTTTCGGCATCGCCGCCACCGCTACGCGCCGCAATCGTCAGTTCCTTGATGATGCGGGTGAAGAGCTTGCCGCGCTTGGCGTCGGCCGCACCCTTCTTGTGCTTGATTGTGTGCCACTTTGAATGGCCAGACATGATGGGAACTCCAGCTAAATCAACAAGATCGGACCAGAAAGCGTATCACAGGCGTCTGGCCAGCATAATCCACACGTCGGCCCGTTCGTCCCATGGGCCGCCGCGATAGTCGCCCAGAACCGCCTCGATCGCAAACCCCGCTTTTTCGAGGCGCCTGGTGAACGTGGGAATCGGCAGGGTGCGGAACGTCAGGTCGAAGGTGTGCTTCCGCACCTGCTCGCCGCGCCGTTCGATGTAGGTCTGCTCGAAGATGGTGAGGCGTTTCTTCCGATCCTGACGGACCGATTCGACCAGCGTCAGGTGCGCACCGCCCTGCGCCCGTCCCTTCAGCTGGATCTGGTTCGCGTACTCGCGCCAGTTCGGCACGTCGGGCACGAGGTCGACGCCGAACAGGCCGCCAGGCGCCAGGACGTTGGCCACGGCGGTAAGGGTGGTGTTGAGGTCCTTGTCGCGCACAAGCGACTGCAAGATGCCGTACGGCGCGAGGACGGTCTTGAAGCTGGCCGGCTCGAAGGGCAGGAAGCGGATGTCGCCGCGCACGAGGCGGAGTCGCTGCTTGCCGCGGCCGCCCTGGCGCTTATGCATGGCGGCGAGGCGTTTGGCGGCGCGTTCGAGCATTGGCGCCGAGCGGTCGATGCCAACCACCTTTACGCCAGCCGTGGCCAGCGGCAGCGCAATCCGCCCGGTGCCGCAGCCGAGTTCGAGCACCCGCCCTTTGGATTGGAGTGCCACGCTCTGCCAGAAGGGGACGTCGCGACGACCGAGCGTGCGCGCGTTCTCCCAGTCGTAGAACGGCGCGTATGCGTCCCAGCCCTGCCAGCCTTCGCGCTTAGCCATTACCCGGAATCATACCGCTCAGTCGGACACCGCGAGTTCGCCCGGCACGATCGGGCGCGTCCGCGGCAGCCGCCCCAGACGGGCGAGATTGCCAACAAAGGCCAGGATGCCAAGGAAGACCACCAGCTTGAACATGTCGGATGGCCGGTTCTGCGGCAGCGCCCGCCACAGGAACCACAGTATCGGTTGCGCCCAGCAGACGGCCCACACCGAACCGTAGAAGTAGCGCCGTTCGTGCCCCTCGCCCTTGGTCGACGCCTTGACGCGCGGCAGTTGCCCGCTGGCGCCGAGCAACAAGACGGTGCCTGCGATTGGGAAGTAGGCGTACTGGTAGATCTGCTTCAACTGCCAGTGTCCGGTCACGATGGCAACGATGAGGCCCGCGATATTGAGCAAGGCGAAGGCAATGACCTCGCTCCACGCGAACGTGTAGCAGACGCGGCGATAGAGCGGGTTCGGCCGGTCCTCGGTGAAGCGGATGATATAGGGTGCCGGCTCGGAGCCTGGCAGGCGGCCACGGAGGCCGGCGATGCCGGTGCCGAGCATCACGAGGCCCAGCCACGCGGCCATCCGCATGTCGAAGCCGCGCTCGAACAGGTCGAAGGTCAGCGGCCCTGGCGCGATGAAGAAGACGAAAATCCAGATCGGCCAGTGGTTGAAGCGGTAGTGCAGCTTGTTACGGGTGCGGATCTTCCGCTCGGTATCGAATTCGACTGGGATAGCCACGCGGCTTATTTGTACCAAAGAGCCGCGGCCGTCTCAAATCCTCTAGAATTGGCGGGACATGGCGGACGCACCCACCAGACGGCATCACTGGGGCGGCCTCGTGTGGACGCTGGTGCGCACCGACTTCAAGGCGCGCTATCACGGGACGGTTGGCGGCTTCATGTGGGCGTTGCTGAAGCCGTTCACGATGTTCCTGGTGCTGCTCGGGGTCTTCTCGTTCATCTTCGCGCAGGATCCGGTCTACAAGCGCAACCTGATTCTGGGGCTGTTCCTCTGGGATTTCTTTGCGGAGGCCACGAAGACCGGCATCATCTCGATGCACCAGAAGGGATACCTGCTCACCAAGACCAGGTTCCCGTCGTGGATTGTGGTGGTGACGTCGACGTCGAATGCGCTCATCACGCTCGGTGTCTTCACGCTGGCGATCGCCGGCTTCCTCGCACTGACCGGCCGGGCGCCCAGCATTGGGGAACTGCTGCTCTACCTCGCGTACGTTGTGGCGCTGCTGCTGATTGCGATTGGCATCTCGCTGGCTGGCAGCGTGCTGTTCCTGCGCTATCGCGACTTGAACCAGGTGTGGGATGTGGTGACACAGGCCGGCTTCTTCGTCGCCCCGATCATCTATCCGCTGAACATTCTGCCCGAGCGCTTCCACTTCTACCTGTATCTCTGGCCGCCGACGGCCATCATCCAGTTCTCGCGCGCCGTGCTGGTGCAGCACGACGTGCCGACGCTGCGCGCGCACGGGTTCCTGGCGCTGATGACCGGCGCCATCTTCCTGACGGGTATGCTGGTCTACAGGCGACTGGCGCCCCGCGCCGTCGAGTACATCTAGTGGCGATTCTCGAGGCGCACGACATCGTGAAGCGCTTTCGCATTCCGAGCGCGCGACGGTCGACCGTGCGTGAACATGTGCTTGGCGCGTTCCGGCCGTCACAGACAGAAGACCTTGTCGTGCTGGACGGCGTGTCGTTCGAGGTGCAGGCGGGCGAGACACTGGGCATCATGGGCCGCAACGGCAGCGGCAAGAGCACACTGTTGAAGA
This sequence comes from Acidobacteriota bacterium, assembly GCA_043743165.1. Lineage (GTDB taxonomy): Bacteria > Acidobacteriota > Vicinamibacteria > Vicinamibacterales > CAVVIG01 > CAVVIG01. Next base: position 14,054 of record JAYTXA010000011.1, on the reverse strand, counting down.
TCCTGTCCGGCATCTATGCGCCGGACAACGGACGCGTTGTCGTGCGCGGGGCGGTGACGCCGATTCTCGAGCTCGGCGTGGGGTGGAACCCGGAACTGGATGCCATCGACAACATCCTGCTGCTCGGCTCGGTGATGGGCATGGGCCTCGGCGACCTGCGGCGCGCCACCGATGAGATTCTCGCGTTCGCCGAACTCGAACGATTCGCGAACCTGAAGCTGCAGCACTACTCGAGCGGAATGGCGTCGCGGCTGGCGTACTCCGTTGCGTTCAAGGCGGTGCGGGAGATTCTGATTCTCGACGAGATCTTTGCGGTGGGTGATGCGGGGTTTCGCGACAAGTGCCTGCGTCGATACGCCGACCTGAAGGCACAGGGCCACACGGTCGTGTCGGTGTCACACGATCCGGAGTTCATCAATGAACACTGTGACAGAGCGCTTCTGATCGAGGGCGGCAGGCTGCTCGTCGCCGGCGACCCTTTCATGGTCAGCAACACCTACTCGCGCCTGCCGAGCACGAGCGATGGCACCCACGACGGGAGGGGCGCCGCGAAGGGAGTGGTCGTGGCACCCGGACGCCCGGCCGCGGTGGCGGTCGTCGTTCCCTTCAGGGACTCCGCATCGCATCTCACCGCCCTGCTCGATGCGCTCGTCGAGCAATCCGCCCGTGTGTCGTGGGAACTTGTGGCGGTCGACAACGGCTCGAGCGATGGCTCGGTTCAACTCCTGCGCACATACAGTGACCGCCTAAGGTTGCGGGTCGTGAATGCCACCCAACGCGCCAGCCCCGCGTTTGCTCGGAACGCCGGCGCGCGGACCACACAGGCGGAGAAGCTGCTGTTCATCGACGCCGATGACGCTGTTTCGCCGCACTATGTGCGGGCCATGGCCGACGCGTTGGAGCGCAACACGCTGGTCGTAGCGCGCGTCGACGCCCTCGCCCTCAATGCATCGTGGGTTCGAGGTGTGCACGGCGCGCCGTGGCCAGGTTTGGCCCTCGCATTCGACTTCCGCCCTAGTGCGGGTGTCAATATTGGCATTCATCGAAGGCTTTTCGAGTCTTTAGGCGGATTCCGCGAGTCGCTGGGCCGAGCGGAGGATGTAGCGCTGTCGTGGGACGCTCAAGCGGCCGGGCACTCGCTACACTTCGTAGAGGATGCCGTGTACTTCTATCGGTATCGGCACTCACTTCGAAGTCTCTATCTTCAGACTCACACGTGGGGCGTGTCCAGCACTCTACTATTCCGTCACTATCGCGAACGCGGCATGCCAGGTCGGTCTCTGCGCCTCGCGGCGCGGGACTGGCTGACGTCCATTCACGCGTTCGTCAGCATTCGCAGTCGTTCGGACGCGGGCGCAGCAGTTGTCCAGTTCGGGTACTGCACCGGCCGCTTGCTCGGCAGCATGTCCAACCGCGTAGCCTACTTATGATTAGCCACTTCGCATCATGACGGACGAGCCGCCCCCTCCGCCTGGCACTGTGAACATGTCCGACCTACGCCGGGTGACTCCGGTCAGCGCGCATTGGGGCTTCGACCGCGGACTGCCGATCGATCGCATTTACATCGAGGCATTCCTCGAGAGATGCGCCACGGACGTCGCGGGCCATGTGCTCGAGGTCGGAGACCGGTCATACACTCAGCGGTTCGGCAGCCCCCGGGTCAGCGTCTCCGACATCCTCCATGTGTCCGGAGGACGTGGTGCTACCATCGTTGCCGACCTCGCACAGCCCGGGGCGCTGCCGGAAGGTGCGTTCGACTGCATCATCTTCACGCAGACCCTGCACCTCATCTTCGACGTCCATCGCGCGGTCGAGAATCTCGCGTCCGCTCTCCGGCCAGGTGGAACGCTTCTGATGACGGTACCCGGCATCACGAAGGTCGATCATGACGAATGGGGCGCGCGGCAGTGCTGGTCGTTCACCGCCCACTCGATCGAACGCATCGTGCGCGAGGCTGGTGACTGGGACGAGCTGGCCGTGATGGCGAAGGGTAATGTCCTTGCTGCCACTGCCTTTCTGCACGGATTGGCCGTGTCCGAGCTAACCGATAGCGAGTTGGCGTTTCAAGACCCGCTCTATCAGCTCGTCATCACCGCCCGAGCGCGGAAGCGTCGCCCCGTGACCGACTCGACATCATGAGCGCAGGTCCGGAGAGGCTGTCCTATGTGCTGCCGCTGGCACTGTCGGGCACGGGCCGGCCGGGAAGCGACCTCGAACGCGCCGCACTGCTGCTGGAGACTCTTAGTCGCTGTGCGCACCCCGACGAGGTGGCGGCACTGCTTCTCATCACCCGACCGCAGGACCGACCAGCGATCGAGGCACTGGCCAGACGGTTCCCGCTCGTCTCCGCCGTGCTGGACGAAACGCATGTCTGCCCCGCTTTGCGTTCGCAACCGTCGACGTTCCATGAGTTCCCTTCAGGAAACCATGGCTGGTATCGCCAGCAACTGGTCAAGCTCGGCGTCGCTCGGTTGCTCGACACGCCGTTCTACATGACGCTGGATGCCGACGTCATCTTCGTGCGCCGCTATCGCGTGCGCGACGTCGTCCGCGATGGTCGCGCTGTGGTCAATGCTCAGCGTACCTCGGACTACTTCACGCTCTTCACAGACACGATGAGCGTCGCCACCATCCGGGTTCGCGAGGAGCGGGATGCGCGCGCCGCCGCCGTCACGGGATTCGCCCGCACTGGAAGCTGGTTCTATGGCGAAACGCCCGCCCTTCTCTCCACGTCCGTAGTGCGTTCACTGCTGGCACATCTCGATGGACTGTCGGCGGAAGCCTGGGATCGCTATCTCGTGATGCACCTGCCCTGGACCGAGTACAGCCTGTACATGGCCTACGCCGAGGGCACCGGGCAGTTCGGACTCGTGCACGCGTCTGGACATCCCAACGCGATCCTGCGATTCTCCGACAGCCTCTGGTATCCGCCCGACGCGTACCGAACGCCCCGGACGGTTGACACGTGGCACTGGCAGGCACGCGGCGAGGCTGATGCAATCGCGGTGGTGGCACAGTCGTACCTGGGATACGACGTCGCAGCTATCCGGAGCCGCGTCGAGTCACTGCAGGTCCATGCCGTCTGAGCGAACTCCGGCGATATCAGTCATCGTCGCAGCCAAGAATGCCGCGCCCTACATCGAGCAGTGCCTCGCTTCCCTCTGCGAGGGCGACCCGCCGCTCGACGTGATTGTGGTGGACGACGGTTCGACGGACGATACGGCCGTCATTGTCGAAAGGCTGGCCGTCGGTTCACGCCGGCGCATCACACTGGTAGGTCAAACACACTCGGGGCTCTCGACCGCCCGCAACACTGGCCTCGCGCATGCCGCTGGCGAATACATCGGCTTTGTCGACGCAGACGACTGGGTCCAGCCGGGTGGGTACGCCGCTCTACTCGAAGCTGCGAAGACGTCGCAGGCTGACGTGATCATCGGGAATGGCGCGATGGTGGACCACTCGTCGGGGCGGACCAGCCCGTTTCGGGACGCGCACCTGCTGTCACGGCTGGCTTCGCGGGGCTGCGCGGACTCGCCGCGCGCGCGGCCGGACCTCTTCCTCCTCGATACCTCAGTGTGCCGGCGGCTGTTCCGGCGACGGCTCTTCGAGCTCGGCAGCTTCAGATTTCCCGAGCGGGTTCTCTTCGAGGACGTCGTCGCCCACTTCCAGCTGCTGCTCGGGGCAGCGCGGGTCCGGGTGCTTGACTGCGATCTGTATCGGTACAGGATCAACCACCCTGGCCGCATTACGGACCGCCGGGACGAGTCGGTCCTGACGATCTTTCACGTCCTCGATCTCTGCCAGGACGTGCTCACGGCACATTACGCTGACGATACGATTTGGAGTTGCTTCATCGCCTTTCAGTCCTGGGTACTCCGGTGGCTGGGGGACCAGATTGACGCGTCGCATCTCGACGCCTTTATCACCGGAGTCGAAACGGTGACAGCGAGATTCCCCCAGGATGGAGTCGCGGCGTTCCGGCGGAGGTTTGCTGACGACCCGGCATTGCAGGCCAGCGTCGCGCGCCAGTTGAACGAGGGTGGGGCGGCGTTCGTGCGCGAGGTTCGAGGAGGCGTTTAATGACGGGAGTCGGTCTCATCCTGACATACCACCGGATTGGGGACGAGGCCATCGACCCGTGGGGGCTGCAGGTCACACCGGAGCACTTCCGGGAGCACCTCCAGGTCCTGCTGACGATGGGTTCCGTAGTGCCGCTGTCTCGAGTTGGAGTGGACACCTCGACGCCCCACTTCGCCATCACCGTCGACGACGGTTATGCCGACACGCTTTCTCGGCTGCGACGGGACATCGAGCAAGCCGACGCACCGGTCACGGCCTTCATCGTCAGCGGCGCGGTTGGGAGCGACCAAGAGTACTGGTGGGACGCTCTCGAGCCACTACTGGACGACTCCAGCGGCGCCGCATCAGGCCTGAGGGCGACGTGGCGGGGGTGGCAGGAACCGGCCAGCGAAGCCCAGCGATTCTATAAGGAGGCCGTGACCCTGCTGCGAGCGACAGCCTCCTCGGAGCACGAGACGATCCTCGGCCGGTTGCTTGGCGGTGGAGAGCGACCGCCGGCCCGGGCGGGTCGGCGCGTCGTAACCCCTGACGAACTGACGCGGCTAGGGTCGTGCGAGCTCCTCAGCATCGGCTCGCACACCCAGAGCCACCCTGTGCTTTCGACACTGGCGCCTGAACAGCAATGGGATGAGCTCGCCGGCGCCGAACGTGTAATCTCGGAGATGCTCGGACGACCACTGGAGTCGCTGGCGTATCCATTCGGTCAGAAGACTGACTACAACGCCGAAAGCATTGCCATCGCGAGGAGACTGGGCGTCGCCTCCGGGTGCAGCAACACGACCGGAGTCGTCACGCCGGGGACGCCCCGGTTGGACCTGCCCCGCTGGCAAGTCCATGACTGCGACGGCGATGAGTTCGCACATCGCATTCGTCTTCTGATTGGCTAGCCGATGACATTCAGAGTGCTCGCCATTGTCGCCGCAAGAAACGAAGCCGATATCATCAACGAATCAATTCACGCGCTGACGGAACAGGGCGTTTCGGTCTACGTGATCGATGACGGGTCAACCGATGACACGGCAGCTATTTCGCGGACCTGGATTGGCCGCGGTGTCGTTGGCGTAGAACAGCGTGATGCCGCGGAGAGGCCGTTCGATTGGACCTCCCTTCTGCGGCGAAAAGAGGAGCTCGCCCACTCGCTGGATGCAGACTGGTTCATCCATCACGACGCCGATGAGTTCAGGGAATCGCCCTGGCCAGACGTCGCATTGGTCGATGCCATCGCGAAGGTTGACGCCGCCGGATACAACGCGATCAACTTCGGCCTGCTCGAATTCTGGCCAACCGACGGCGCTGGCTCTGGGGCCGACGTTCGCCATCGCCTGACGGGCTACCTGCCTGGGGCGGCGTTCAATCGCACACAGATCCGGTGCTGGAAGCGAGGGCCGCGGCCTGTCGACCTGGTGTCATCTGGCGGTCACGACGCGGCATTCGACAACCGGAACATCTTTCCGCTGAGATTCCTCCTGCGTCATTACCCCATCCGCAGCGAGGAACACGGTCGCACGAAGATCTTCGCGGAGCGCCTGCCCCGGTTCGTCGCAGAGGAACGGGAGCGCGGATGGCACATCCAGTACGACGGCCTCTGCCCCGACTCGTCCCTCTCGAGGACGCAATCAGAGTTGATGCTGTTCAACCCGTCGCAGGCACGGATGTCCGTTGCCCTTGAAGACCTCGCCGCCCTGGAGCGGGCGCGTGGTGAGACTGACGCCGCAATGGCGTCTGCGCTCCGGGAAATCGACGCCGTGCGGCAGGAGTGTGAGTCACTCGCCGAACAGGAGCGATCGGCCTTGGACGGCCAGACGCGACTGACGAGCGAACTGCGCGCGGTCCGACAATCTGTCCAGAACACGGCGCTCGCGCTGCAGGGAACACGGGACGAACTCGCGCGCGTAAGGCAGAAGCGGCTCGATGCTGAAGCGCAACTGGCAGCCGCGCGGGCTGAGTCCGAGCACCAGCGGCGAAGCGAGGCGGACACCTACGCCCGCGTCACTGCGCGCCATGCAGAAACGACCAGTGCGTACACGGCGCTCAGCCTCGAACGCGATCGAATCTGGCGCGATCTCCAGGCGCTGCACGCATCGAAGACCTGGCGCTGTACGCGCCCGCTTCGCCGACTCATCGATCTGGCAGCCGCGGTGAGAGGCCAGTTCACGCCGTGACGCGAGCCAAAGAACTCGAGCCGTTGCGTGTGCGAATGAGCGCGAATATCCATCTCCAGCATGGCCGCAGCGACGGCGTGCTTGATGTCGTCATCCCGATTTACGACGCCTTCGACAACCTCTGTGCCTGTCTCGACGCAGTGCTCGCAAACACGGATGTCGCGTTTCGGTTGATTCTGATCAATGACGGCAGTACCGACCCGCGCATATCGGCGCTGCTCGACGACGTACGTAACGCGGCGCCAGGGCTCGTGGTTATCGATCGCGACAAGGACAACCGTGGCTTCGTCCAGACCGCGAACGAGGGCCTGCGCTACAGCGGCACGAACGACGTCGTCTTGCTGAACAGCGACACCGTCGTGTCCAGAGGGTGGCTGCCGCGCCTGGCACGCGCGGCCGAGTCGAGGCCGAACGTCGCAACGGTGACGCCCTTGACGAACAACGGCACCCTCTGCTCGGTGCCCGTGCCGTTCGCTGACAATCCCGTGCCGGCCGGCTACGACGTCGACGGCCTGGCGGATCTCATTGCCGAGACCTCCGGCCGTCTCTACCCGGAAGTACCAACAGGAGTCGGCTTCTGCATGCTGGTGATGCGCCACGCGCTGGACGCGGTGGGCCTGTTCGATGATGCGGCATTCGGCCGCGGATACGGTGAAGAGAACGACTTCTGCCAGCGCGCCATTGCTGCAGGGTTCGTCAACCTGATCGCTGACGATGCGTTCGTATTCCATCGTGGGCAAGGGTCGTTCGGACCCGAGACGGCCGCCGTCCTCGAACGTCATATTGCGCTCGTCGAGTCGCGCCATACGGCCTACGGCGCTGCGATTCGCGACGTCATCGGGGAGCATCCACTCGCGTCATATCAACGGTATCTGGCTCGCTGCATCGCCCGAGGTCGAAGCGGAGCCGGCGTTCGTGCCGGACTGCGGGTGCTGCACCTGCTGCATTCAGGCGGTGGCACGGAGAAGCATGCGCGGGAACTCGCGCAGAGCGACGACCCGGATCTCATGCATTTCGTGTCGCTCAGCGACGGTGCTTCGCTGACCATCGACGAGTATTTCGCTGGGGAGATCATGCGGCACCTGCAGTTCCCTATGAGCGCCTCTGTTCCCGCCACAGACCCACGGCCACTACACGCCTATCGTGATGCGCTGTCGACCGCGTGTGTTGCACTTGGCATCCGCCTTATTCACGTTCACCACCTGCGACACAACACGGCAGACGTCACCCAGGTGGCCGCGGCCCTCGGGATACCGTATCTGGTCACGATTCACGACTATCACGTGGTCTGTCCGCAGTACACCCTTCTCGATCCCAATGGCGACCCGTGCGGGGCGTGCCTCCAGCAACCGCCGCGATCGGTCGACCGGTGCATGCGCGCGCACGGAGAGTGTGCGTCCTATCTGGGCGACTATCAGGCGGTCATGGAGAACCTGCTGCGCGGCGCCGCCGACATCGTCGTGCCGAACGTCACAGTGCGCGCGCTGGTGAGCGGACGTTACCCGGACGTGGGCCGGGCCGCCATTGTGGAGCACGGGCATCGCCTCAACACTGAGTTGGGGCCGCGAGAAAGGCTGCGCCCGCGTGATCGCCGGGTGTTACACGCCGCCGTCATAGGCGGCCTCGAGCGCCACAAGGGGGGCGATCTGCTCCGCGACCTGCTGGCACGAAACACGTCATCCGGCATCGTGTTCCATCTCTACGGCACCACCGCTGATCCCGACCTCGATCGGCGGCCATTGGGCGCGGAGGTAACCGTCGGTCGGTCACGCTTCGTCTATCACGGTCCTTACGACTCCGCGGTGATCGAGCAGCGGCTTCGCGCGGATGGCATAGACGTGGGCCTCCATCTGTCGGTCTGGCCCGAGACATTCAGCTACACGTTGAGCGAGTTCGCAGCGGCAGGTATCCCGGTGATCGCGGATGCTTCGGGGGCGCAAGGCGAGCGTGTCCAACGTGGCCTGCTGGGATGGGCGATGCCCGACATCCGGGACGCTGTAAGCACACTGCTGTTGCTGAAGCGTTTCGAGCAGCAGCCGGAACTGCTGACCGAGGCTCGTTCATACATGCGCAGCGAACGCGTACTGAAGCCCTTGCGAATCAGCTGGCTCGAGTATTCGAGTACGTATCGACGCTTGGCAGCGAGTCCTTCACAGATGAAACACCGCGATGAACAGTCACGCCGTGTCGATCCCGGCTATGTGTCCGAGCTCGCGATGAAGTTGGCGCACGAACAGGCGGAGCACCGGCGCCTGTGGGGGGAGTTGCAATCGGCTCTTGCGCACGTGGCTGGGCTCGAGGAGCTGCTTCGCTCGCCGCGCCACCGCGTGGCCACGTTTGTTTCCGCACAGCTCCAGAGGATTCCGGTCGTGTGGCCGCTCATCGCGCGAGCCACGGAAGCCTTCATTCGCCGAGCGGCCAAGGACCGAACGCAGTCGTGAACGCCGTGGAGCTCATCGACGGCCGTGAGGCGTTGGATACGTTACCATTTCCCCTCATGAGGACCGTCGTCCTTGGCCTGATGGCCCTTCTGCTGTTGTGTGCGACGCCGGCGTCGGCTCACCAGACTCCGTTCAGCTACCTGGATGTCCGGGTGAGCCAGGGCGCCGCCGAGGTTGACCTCGTCGCCCACATCATCGACGTCGCCCACGACCTGCAGATTGACCCACCCGAGCAGTTGCTCAACGCCGACGTCCTCAGGACCAAGCAAGCTGACATCGCCACGCTGCTCGGCCCGCGGGTCAGGCTCCTGGCGGACGGCGCCCGGCTCACTGCAGGCGACTGGTCAGTGCCGGAGGCGGTCGTCGATCGGCAGTCGATACGGATCTCGGCGAGGTTCCCGCTCGCAGCACGTCCGGGAACCATCGCACTCGAGTCGCTGATGTTTGCCTACGACCCGCAGCACCAGACCTTCGTCAACATCTACGAGGACGACACCCTGGCGCTGCAGGCTATCCTCGACCAGACGAAGACGCGCGTCGAGTTCTTCTCTGGCTCCCGCCAAGGGATATGGGCGGTCGTGAGGAAGTTCGTGCCGTCAGGTGTCGAGCACATCCTCATTGGCCCCGACCACCTGCTGTTCCTGATCGGCCTCCTCCTGCTTGGTGGTACGCTGCGTCAACTGGCTCTCGTGGTGAGCGCGTTCACCCTGGCTCACAGCCTTACGCTGTCGCTGGCGGCGCTCAACGTGCTGAACCCGCCGGCTCGAGTCATCGAGCCCGCGATCGCCCTCAGCATCGTCTATGTCGGCGCGGATAACCTGATGGTGCGAGACGGCCGCGACATGCGGGCGTGGATCGCCTTTGCGTTCGGGTTCATCCACGGGTTTGGGTTTGCCAACGTCCTCAGGGAAATGGACCTGCCCCGCTCCGCCATGGGATGGTCTCTCTTTTCCTTCAATCTTGGGGTCGAAGTCGGTCAACTCGTCGTCGTAGTCACGGTAGCGTCCGCGTTCGCGGCGATCCGGACGCGCAGCACAACAGCCGGGCGACGACTCGTCGTGGCAGGTTCAGTGATGGTGATCGCGGCGGGCGCATTCTGGTTCATTCAACGTGTGTTCTTTCCTGGAGGGATCGTATGAAACGAGTTCTGCTGCTTGGTGGACTTCTGGCCGTCGGTGGCTTGTCACTGACCATCTCGGCCTATCAGGCGCCAGCGGCGCCGAAGGTGGTTGAGGTCGAGAAGCTCAGGAATAACTTGTTCGTGCTGAAGGGCGGCGGCGGCAATACGGCCGTGTTCGTCGGCGCCAGCGGCATCACCGTCGTCGATACGAAGAACCCGGGATGGGGCCAGCCGATTCTCGACAAGATCAAGGAACTGTCGAACAAGCCAGTGGTCCGGATCATCAACACACACACGCACGGCGACCATGTGAGCGGCAACGTCGAGTTCCCTGCCACGGTCGACGTCGTCGTGCAGGAGAACACCAAGGCGAACATGCAGCGCATGGCGCCCGTCACGGGCCTGGGTCAGGCCGCCGGCACGAACATCTTCACGGCCAACAACGGCCGCGGCATGGCGAAGCAGACGTTCAAGGACAAGATGACGATCGGCACGGGCGCCGACCAGATTGACCTCTACTACTTCGGTCGCGGGCACACCAACGGCGACGCGTGGGTGGTGTGGCCGGCACTAAGGGTGATGCACGCAGGCGACATCTTCTCCGGCAAGGTTGCCCCGATCCTCGACGCCAACAATGGCGGCAGCGGTCTGGAGATCGGCGACTCGCTCATTAAGGGCGCAGATACCGTGAAGAACATCGACACCATCATCACCGGCCACGCCGGGCAGATGACCGTGGCGGACTTGCGCGAGTACGCGCAGTTCAACAAGGACTTTGCTGCGTTCGTGCGTGCTGGCGCGCAGGCCGGGAAGAGCGTCGATGCGATGGCCGCAGAGTACAAGGTCCCGGCTAAGTACGCGGGCTATACCGCTGCCGAGGCTCGCGTGAAGAGCAACGTGCAGGTCGTTGTGGACGAGTTGAAGAGGTAGACTGCCACGCGGTCAGCGGCGGGGTTGGGCGCGGTGCGTAGGCACCGCGTTCCACGGATCTTCGGGCCACGGATGCCGGGGATACCGGCCGCGAAGTTCCTTCCGAACTTCCGGATACGTTCGCTCCCAGAAGCTCCGCAGATCGCGCGTCAGCTGCACCGGACGGCCGTTCGGTGCCAGCAGCGAGAGCAGCACCGGCTCCTGCCGCGCCCCCACCTTTGGCGTTTCCGCCAATCCAAACAACTCCTGCAGCTTGACCGCAGCCGTAACCGAGCCGTCGGCGCCGTACTCGAGCGACGCCCGCCGTCCGCTGGGCACGTCGATGAACTCGGGAGCGCCACGCTCGAGTGCGCGCATGACCTCGTAGGGCATCGCGTCGCGCAGGCTGAACTTCTGGAGGCTGCGTGCGCCGTACAGGGCCTCTCGAACCGTGGCGTCGATGTCGGGCGCGAGCCGAGCGAACTGAAGCCGACGGAGCAGTTGGTCGTCATTGCCACTCCTGGGCCGAGAGCGCCAGGCGTCGGCCAGAAGTTCAGCGGCGAGAGCTGGGTCGGTGGGAACCGGGCGGTCCGTGAGGCGGATCGCATCGTACCAATCAACTGTCTTGGCTTTCACGGTGCCGCTCGCGTCCAGCGTGTGCTCGAGCGTGGAGCGTGTCGGAGCCAGCCACTCGGACTCGACCCGGCTTGCGATGCGGATTCGGCTCTCGAGGTCGTCGACGCGGGTCGGCGCCTGCACCTCGAGTGCAACCAAGTAGGTGGCATCGCGCACGCCGCTCTCGCGCCCGAGCACGGCACCGGTGCCCGTCGCAAGCAGCAGACGATCGGAACCTGCCCCCCGGCGCTGCGCAACCCTGTCCGGATAGCCGCTGAAGATGGCGCGTAGAAATCCCGCATCGGTGGATGTCGACGATGGCCGGGTGTCCCGTAGCGCCAGCCGCTCTTCAATCTGCCTGGCAGCGGTGTGTACCGAGGGAGGCGCCTCTGCCCATCGGTCAAGTGCCGACAGCAGGTCGGAGGCGGTGTTCGCGCTGGCAGCCGGCGGTCGATGCCGCTCGGCGAGCAGGGCTGCCGCGCGAATGACGCGCGGGTCGCCACCACCTGACAGCACGATTCGCGCAATCCTTGGCGGCAACGCCAGGCGATGCATCTGGCGCCCGAGATCGGTGAGTCGTGCGCCGTCGATGGCGCCAAGGCGCGTCAGCAGGTCGAGCGCGGCGCGAAGCGCGGCGGCGCCTGGCGGGTCGAACCAGCCAAACTTCTCTGGCGACACGCCCCATGCGCAGACGTCGAGCGCGACAGCCGCGAGGTCGATGCGGTGAATATCCGGGTCGCGGAAAGGCCGCAGCCGATCGTCCGAGCGCCAGAGGCGATAGACCGTGCCCGGGGCAATGCGGCCGGCGCGTCCGGCACGCTGCGTGGCCGCCGCTGCAGTGATCCGTTCAAGGTTCAGGCTGTCGACGCCGCGCTCGGCGTCATAGCGTGCCACCTTCTCGACGCCGGAGTCGACGACGGCCATGACACGCGGGACGGTGAGTGAGGTCTCCGCGATGTTGGTGCAGACGATCACTCGTCGCCGCTCGGAATCTGGTGTGAGCGCTCGGTCCTGCTCACTCGCCTCCAGTGAACCGTGCAGCGGAAGCACCTGGATCTCCGGCGACAGACGGCGTTGGACGTCGGCGATGGTTCGTTGGATCTCTCCGGCGCCAGGCTGGAAACAGAGAACGTCCCCCGAGGTCTCAGCAAGGATGGCTTCGACCGCTTCGGCGGCGGTGCGGGTTGGATGATAAGAGATGTTGAGCGGGTGACTCCGCCCTGCAACGCGAATCACAGGGCAATTGCCAAGGAAGGCTGCGACGCTGGCTTCGTCGATCGTCGCCGACATAACGACCAGACGCAGGTCATTGCGCGCCTCCATCGCTTGCTTGGACATGGCAATGGCGAGATCGGCGTGAATGCTTCGCTCGTGGAACTCGTCGATGATGATGGTGCAGAAGTCGGAGAGCAGCGGGTCCTGCTGGAGGAAGGCCGTCAGGATGCCTTCGGTGGCAACGACTAGGCGTGTGTCTGTCGACCACTGCCGGTCGTTGCGTACGTGCCATCCCACCTCGCGGCCGAGGCGCCAGCCTTGCTCATCGGCAATTCGTCGTGAAATCGCCCGGGCCGCGGCGCGGCGTGGCTGCAGGAGGATGGTCCGGCCCGCATCGAGAAGCGCCGGGGGAACGCGGGTGGTCTTGCCTGCGCCAGGCTCGGCGACGATGACCACGGCGCGCGACCGTGCAACCGCGAAGTGTATCTCCGGGAGCGCTGCGTCAATCGGGAGGGTAAGGCGCACCCTAGTGGCGACCGGTGTGAGTCCGGCCAGTGGCGGGACTCACCGGGTTGAAAAGCTCAAGCAGTGATGCCGACGGGGCAGGAGACGCCGGTGCCTCCGAGTCCGCAGTAGCCATCCGGGTTCTTCGCCAGGTACTGCTGGTGATAGTCCTCGGCGTAGTAGAACTCGGGCGCGGCGAGAACCTCGGTCGTGATTAGGCCGTAGCCTGCAGCGCTCAACTCGCTCTGGTATGCGGCCTTTGACTCGGTTGCCACGGCGAGCTGCTCTAGCGACGTGCAGTAGATGCCCGAGCGGTATTGGGTGCCGACATCGTTTCCCTGCCGCATGCCCTGGGTCGGATTGTGGTTCTCCCAAAATGTGGTCAGGAGTGAACGGTACGAGATGACCGAGGGTTCGAAGACCACCAGTATCACCTCGTTGTGGCCAGTGGCCGCAGAGCAGACCTCGCGGTAGGTGGGATTGGGCGTGAGGCCAGCGGCGTAGCCGACGGCGGTTGTCCAGACGCCGGGCCTGGTCCAGAACTTCCGCTCTGCACCCCAGAAGCAACCCATTCCGAATATGGCGGTCTGGGTGTGTGGCGGAAACGGTGGTGCGATCGGCCGGCCATTGACGTGGTGCGCCACCGGAGCGGGCATGCGATCCGCTCGTCCGGGGAGAGCCTCTTCTGGCGCAGGCATCCGAGTAGACTTTCCGAACACGTTAACGCTCCTCGTTCATGCCTGTCGGCGTGAACTTCAGTGAGAGCCCGTTCATGCAGAATCGCTGGCCGGTCGGTTGAGGTCCGTCCGGGAACACATGACCGAGGTGGCCCCCGCAACTGGCACAGTGCACCTCGGTTCTGGTCATGAGGTGGCTGCGGTCCTCTGTCGTGGCCACTGCGGCCGGAAGCGGCGCGAAGAAGCTGGGCCAGCCGCTGCAGCTGTCGTACTTGGTTTCGGCGCGGAATAGATCGTGACCGCACGCTGCGCAGGCGAAGGTGCCGTCTCG
>JAYTXA010000010.1:0-67734 GCA_043743165.1 Acidobacteriota bacterium | reverse complement strand
TACGTCGAGCTCTATGTCGAGTCGCTCCGCTTGAAACAGGCGCGCCGCTTCGCGACGAAGTTCAATGGCGTTGTCTATTCGTTCGTCAGCCTGGCACGTGAAGGGGACGCGAACGCCGAGTTCGCGGCGGCCTCGAAGCCTGAGAAGCTGGCGCAGTTGGACGCAGGCTCGCTCGACAAGGTGATCACCGTGTCGAAGCAGATGCTGGCAGCGGTGCCCTGGCGCGGCGGGAACTTCAGCCTGCAACTGGGACTGTTCTCGGTGAAGAGCGGCAACCTGCTCACACCCATCATCGACTACGTAACCCGCGTGTCGTCGGTTGCCGGGATCAGCTTCGTCGGTGTGGTCAAGCCGTTCGTGCCGCTGATCACCGAGGGCATGGATCTGATTGCCGGGCAGAAGGACGACACCGCCATCGAGGTCGCCATCGACGCGGACATCGCCCTGCAGAGGAGTGGGATCTACGCCATCATCGCCGCGCCCAAGGGTTCGATCGCCGGACAACTCTCGGTCGATGCTGCTGACCGGAAGCTCCTCGTGGACGGACATCCGCTAGAGCGGGCCTATTGCGTGTTCTCGATCCGACGCACACTGCAGAAGGCCGACTACGGCGAGATTCCAGAGTTGAAAGAGCGCTACGCCGCTGTGCAGGCGGCCATCAAGGGGAACAAGATCAAGGACGCTCAGGACGCACTGACAGCATTCCGGCTCGCAACAATCGCGTCGCCCGACCTGATCTCATCTGACGCCAGGCGTCTGGTGGCGAAAGCGGAGCAGAAGGTGAAGGATGCGTTCCCGGCTGGAGGGGTGTCGCTGACACAACGCGTGGTCGTGAGCGAGTCACTCTCGGACATTGGCCTGTATCACTAGCTGCGGTCGGTGCTGCGGGCACGGTTGTCCCGCCTACACGTCCGGCGTGGTCGGGGCGCAGTCGGCCGTGCATCGCGCCAACAGGCGCCCGGACGGCTAGCAATGTGTGTGCCTCAGCGAGCTCCACGTTGATGCTCTCAGCCACGAAGGTCAGCCCGTCGTCGTCGGAAGGAACGCCGCAGACGTCCGCGAAGATGTGGCGGAGGGCATGCGGTCCCCGTGTGGAGATGCAGACAACCGGTACAGCAGCCGCTCGCCGGCGAAGCGCGCAAGAGTCAGCTGATGTTCAACGTGCAGCTCGTGGCTGCGTTGCACCAGTCGAGTCTGGACGGAGGCGACGATGTTGCGAGGCGGCCGCGTCATAGGGCAATCGCTTCCAGATACGGTTGCATGATGCGCAGCACGCGAAGTCGCCTGGCGATCTTCGTGAGTGCGTCCATGGTGAATCGCTTCCCGCGCCAGCCTTCCGATAGCGCCTCGAGCGCGACGTCGAGGCCAACACGACTCCGGAATCGAAAGCAGTCCACGATAGTTCGTGCCGCGTTGTAGACCCGTACGGTCGCGCCCCCGATGCGATGACTCTCCAGGCCGAGTTCGAACAGGTCTGGCGCGATATTGATGATCCGGAGCGGCGGTTCGGCAAGCCTTGGCACCCGGGTTCCCCGGGGCACGGCCAGCCAGACCTGGTGGGGGAGCTGGGTGCCGATTCCATGAAACTGCAGCGCGGACAGAAGACACACCGCTGCTCCAGGGACGGCGTGCACTGCGAGGATCAGGTCCTGGTGTTCGCCGCCATGTCCGCCAGACGGGCGGCGATATCGGCCGGGGCCGATACGTTCGAGCGTGCCGCGCCGCACCATCCGCGTCAGTTCACCGGTATGGATCCCCATTGCGGACACGTCCTTCGTCCGCAGGACTGGCTGTCGCGTGGCCATGCGCTGAAGTCTCTGGCCGGCATCCGATGGTGGGCGCGGTGATTTGCCTACACTCATTGGTGACTGTACGCATAATACCGCATGTCGGCTCAGCCAGAACCAGCCCCAGTCAGGGCTGACAGCTGGTTCAACCGATGGTGCCTTTTGCCCGGCAGTGAACGCAGGTTAGGCTAGCGCATCCCATGAGTCAGTTGCCCGGACACCAGCCACCCTAGCCGTCGATGGCGGTTGACGGTCCATGGCTCCCGTAGTTCAGGTCGCATAGGCCAGATGCTCGGGCACAAGGCTGGTCAACACGTTCCAATGGCGCGCAACCGGCGCGCGATGGCCACGTAGCCAGCGGCGTTCGGCCTGCGTCATCGAGTCCCGACCGAGCGTGTCCTCGCGCACCAGTCGCGAGGGTTCGAGTTGCGCTTCCACGTTCGACAACGCAGCCGCGGCGGGCGAGTCCTGATGTCGTTCCGCCACCGCTCGTGCCAGCGCAACGACGAAGCCTAGGCGGTTCTGAAGGTCGTGGAGCTTGGCCTGGGCCACGAGCCACGCCCAGTTCAAGTGCGGGTGTTGCCACACCACCCACGGAAGGGCCTCCGCGACGCGGGGCTCCAGGTCGGCCGACATCAAGGAGGTCAGCAGCAGTTCGGCGGGGTTCATGCGCCGGCCGCGTCTGAGATGGGTGAACCCCGGGTAGCCGAGGGCGGCCACCGCACCGGCGAGCCCGTCAACGTCCACGCCTCCCGGCGTGGGTCGAGACGCAACCGGCAGGGCGGTCGGAGGCACCTCGAACGTCTTCTGGACCTTCCGCGCGAGCGGTCGCGACACCGGGCGCCGGCCGTTCTCGAGCAGCGAGAAGTACGTCTGGGACACGCCAAGGCGTGAGGCGGCCTCGGCTTGAGTCCAGCCCTTCTTCCGACGCGCATCTCGCAGCCAGGAGCCCATGTGATTCATGGAAGATGATATTACATGTGAGTGTAATAAGCACACTGGCACGGCGCCGCCCGGCATGGTACGCAGATGGCGTGAGGCTCTATAGCCTCTGACTCAACGGCGGCATCAGGTGAGGGTCAAGACTGACCCTGCGGGTCTGACCCTCGGGGGTCAACCTTGACCCTCTGGCGACCTCGAGCAGCTCAATCCCTCACGATTTCGCGGATCCGATCCTGTCGCGCATCTTGCCAACGCCAAGGGGGAGGCAATCTGCATGCTGGCATCGGAGGCCGCCTTCGAGCGGCACTACTCGGTCGATGAACTCGCCGCGATCTGGGGCATGAGCGACGACTTCGTCCGTCGTCTCTTCATGCACGAACCGGATGTCGTCATCTTCCACCATCACCGTCCAGGGCGTCGCGTCTACAGGACGCTCCGCATCCCGGAGTCGGTCGCGCAGCGCGTCCACCTGCGCCTCAGGAGGTTGGCGTGAGCGGGCCCTCGGGACTGTTCACCATGGCGGCGTCGTCGGCGCGCGACACGCAGTACGACGCGGGGGGCCGCCGCATCGAACGACTCGACTACTCGCTCGCCGAGGCCGCGTTCCTGTGCCGCGTCGCGAAGGCAGGCGGCTACTTCCTGCGCCGGCAGTTCCTCGATTTCACGGGGCATCGCATGGGGCAGACGGTGGTCAGTTTCACCGGCCGCCTCGTGCAGTCCGGACACGCCACCGTGGAGGTTCTCGGCCGCGGCACGCACGTCTATCACCTCTCCTCGAGAGCCATCTACCTGGCAGCCGGATGCGAGGATATCAAGCGTCTGCGACGGCGGCGCCCGCCCTCGTCGGTCAAGACGTGCCTGATGGCGCTGGACGTACTGCTCGCGCATCCACACGTGCGATTCATGGCGAGGCTGGACGAGCGCGTGGCGTGGGTCGAGACGGTGCTGATGGGCGCCGCCTACATTCCGAGACGCTCCTTCAGAGCGCGGGGCGATGGGCCGATGACCACCAAGCCGTTTGTCGAAAAGGTGATGATTGGCGTCCCGGTCGACGCGCGTGCTTCGGCGCGCGCCTGGTTCGTCTACCTCAAAGGTGGGAGCGCGCCAACACTGGGGTTCGCGGCGTTTCTCCGGAAGTATCAGCACCTGCTTTCGCGGGTGGGGACGTGGCGCCTCACCTACGCGGCTGACGCTGACCGGCATGCCCAGAGGGCGCGGCGCGAGTTCAAGCACTGGGCTGGTCTGGACCAGCGCGAGCGCTGCACCGTGGACCCCGCACGAGTGGAGGTCGTGCTCGACTACTTCCGCCTGCGCGACATTCACGCCGCCGACCGTTGGCAGGAGTTCACCACCGAGTCATTCAACCGCTTTCTTGATCTGCGGGATAGCTTCAAGGGCGAAGCGGACGGCCTCTATGCCCACTGGCGCCAGCAGGGTGACGCGGTTGTGTGGGACACGCTGACCGCCTCGGACGGCGCGTCTGTGCTCACGATGCCGAACACCTTCGAGGCTCTCGTGCTGCCGCATTCATACCCTGTGGGGACGCCGTTCTGAGAGGAGAGAGGCCGAAGCCAAGACGGCCAGAGAGACCGCCCCGTTGTGGGATTTCACGTTCGCTCGAGAGTTCGGCCTCGTCTTCGCGCTGGCAACGCACAAGGTGAACGACTTCAGGGCTTTGCAGGTTACGAGTCCGATCTTGGGGCGGTCTGAAACTGGGTACCGAGACAGGAGCGACCCCGGCACGCGTGGAAACCTCGTGCCTCATGGCCGCGCGCGGCGATGGGTCGCTCCGGTCTCGTCGTGTCCTTCCGCCTGCCCTGGGCTTCGCGTTTTACCGCGGTTGACGAGATACGACCGTCGACGGGAGCACACTGCCGAGCTGGTGCCCGGGCGTTACACGGAAGGCTGTATGCAGGCTCACATCGGCGATGCGTTATTGGTGGGTCAACAAAATCGGATGTACCGTGCGAGTTGCGCGGAGGCTTCCTGTGGCGGGCAGCAACCGACGCGACGTTGACCGGGCCAACATCCCGCGAGCAAGTCGTTCGAGCTCGACGAGGACAAGGTGTATTCAGGGCCAACGTGCTCTTGCGCGAACAGAACTGTCAAGTCACGCATGTGGACGAGCCGCGACACCTCAAGGCCCGTCACATCAAGCCATGGCGAGACGCGAATGACGCTGAGCATGTTGCCGCTCGTTGAAAAGCAGAAACACTCCAATAGGAATGGCCGAAGGATTGTTGCGTGGCCCTGGGACGAACCTGATGGTCGAGGATGCAGTAGTCAAGAGGAACGAACCAGCCCACCTTCGACCAATTTAACCCGGCACTGCGAGAGTCAGGCGTCGGGCCGGTCTGCACCAAGCAGTGACAACAGTGGTCGCCGAAACGGAACGCGAACGGCGCGCGCAACCAGTTCTCCGAACTGCGAGCCGTGTCGCCGGGCGGCGTCGTGTTCGTTTTGAGACACAAGGATCAACCATCGACGCTCTCCTGTAGCGGCGGCATTTGCCGGCGGTAACGCCGATTCCGTCTCCGCCCCATCTACACGGACGATAGTCCGCCCGCGCTCACGGCAATTGGATCGACGCCGAGCTGACGTTTAAGATACTGTTGGAAAGTTTTTACGGCAGCCCACGGTGTTTTCCGACAGGGACAGCTCCTGAGAGATTGCAAATGAACCCGATGACTTTGGCAACGCCGGCTCTCGCGGCAACCGGCATCCCGGGTCTGGACGATGTCCTGGCCGGCGGGCTCACGCCCAACCGGCTGTACCTGCTGGAGGGGGTGCCGGGCTCGGGCAAGACCACGCTGGCGGTGCAGTTCCTGATGGAGGGCGTGCGCTGCGGGCAGCCCGTCCTGTACGTCACGCTGTCGGAAAGCGAAGACGAGTTGCGTGGCGTGGCCGCGTCGCACGGCTGGTCGCTAGACGGCATCACGGTGCGCGATCTGGCGCCGTCGGAAGACAGCCTGCAACCGGACGACCAGTACACCATGTACCACCCTTCGGAGGTGGAACTCGGCGAGACCATCAAGACCATTCTGGCCGACGTCGAGCGGGTCCAGCCGGCGCGCGTGGTGTTCGATTCGCTGTCGGAGCTGCGGCTGCTGGCGGGCAACGCGCTGCGCTATCGGCGCCAGATCCTCGCGCTTAAGCAGTTTTTCAGTGGACGCCAGTGCACTGTGCTACTGCTGGACGACATGACCAGCAGCGACCACGACCTGCAGGTGCAGAGCATCGCCCACGGCGCATTGCGGCTGGAGCAGACTTTCCCCGAGTACGGCGCCGAGCGGCGCCGCCTGATCGTGCTGAAGTATCGCGGTCACCGCTTCCGCGGCGGTTACCACGATTACGTAATCGAGCCCGGTGGACTGGTGGTGTTCGCAAGGTTGATTGCGAACGAGCACCGACCGCCGACCGTTGTGGAGACACTCGTCAGCGGCTTGCCCGAGATGGACACATTGATCGGCGGGGGCATCGAGCGCGGGTCAAGCACCCTGATCGTTGGTGCCGCCGGGACGGGCAAATCCACCCTCGCGGCCCAGTTCGTCGGGGCGGCGGCGCAGCGCGGACAGAAGTCTGCGTTGTTCCTCTTCGATGAAAGCTCCCACACCCTGCTGTCACGGACGGCGAGCCTGGGCATCGATCTGCGGCAACACCAAGCCGACGGCACCGTGACGATCCAGCAGATCGACCCGGCCGAGCTGTGCCCGGGCGAACTCACCCACGCCATCCGCGACGCGGTCGAAAACCAGGGCGTGGCCATCGTGGTGATCGACAGCTTGAACGGCTACCTCAACGCCATGCCCGGCGAGAAATTCTTAACGTTGCAACTTCATGAGCTGTTGAGTTACCTCGGCCACAGCGGCGTGGCCACGCTGTTGGTTGCGGCGCACCAAGGCTTGATCGGCGGCGCGATGGCCACTCCCGTGGATGCCAGCTACCTGGCCGATGCGGTGATCCTGATGCGCTACTACGAAAGTAGGGGCGAAGTGCGGCAGGCGATCTCGGTCATCAAAAAGCGCGGCGGGGCGCACGAGCGGACGATCCGCGAGTTCACGATGGAACATGGCGGGATTCACATCGGCGCGCCGCTGCGCGACTTCCGCGGCGTCCTGACCGGAGTGCCGATCCACGAAAAGGACGAGGACAACCTGCGCGCGGGGAACAGGCCGTGAACGGGCCCGACCGCGTGGGCCTGGAAGCGCGCGTGCTGCTTCTGACGCCTACGGTCAAGGACGCCGAGCTGACCAGCGCGATCCTCGCCCGCGCCGGCATCGCGTGCATCACCTGCGCCGATCAGTTGCAGATGGGCCAGCAGTTGGGGGCGGGCGCTGGCGCGGTGTTGATCGCGGAAGAAGAGGTTCGCCAAGGCGGCGGCCTGGTCGGATGGCTTGCTGAACAACCGTCCTGGTCCGACCTGCCGGTGCTGATCCTGGCCCATGCCGGGGCCAACTCGACCGACGTGGCGCGGGCGATGGACGAGATTGGAAACGTCACCGTGCTGGAACGGCCCACGCGGGTTGCCGCGCTGGTGAGCGCTGTGCGCACTGCGCTGCGGGCGCGGCAGCGGCAGTACCAGTTGCGCGATCAACTGCTTCAGCGCGAACGGGTGGCCGAACAGCTGAACATGGCGATGGCGGTGGCCCAGGCAGGGAGCTGGCACTTCAATGAGACGACCGGGGAGTTCAGCGCCTCGGACCGGGCGATTGAGTTGCCCGGCCTGCCGCCCGGCACACCGCTCGACCACGAACGCGCACTGGCGCGCGTCTACCCCGACGACCGCGCGAGCCTTGAGGCGGCGCTGCGACGCACGCTCGAGTCCGGCCAGCCGTTGCGGCACGAGCACCGTGTGCTGCAACCCGATGGCGCGGTCCGCTGGGTCTCTTCGCATGCTGAGCGTCGGCTCCAAGAAGGCCAGACCTGCTTGATCGGCCATGTGCAGGACGTGACCGAGCGCAAGCAGGCCGAACAGGCGCTGGCTGAAGCGGAGCGCAACTACCGCGCGTTGGCCACCGCCAGTTCCGAAGTCGCCTACCGCATGTCCGCTGACTGGTCCACTATGATGCCTCTGGACGGACGCCAGTTGGTCCCCAGTACAGACCAGCCGCTCGGCTCCTGGGCGTGGCTGCACCAGAACGTTCCGGCCAACGAGCACCCGCGGGTCAGGCAGGCGATCGGCGTCGCCATTGCTACCAAATCTCTCTTTCAGCTGGAGCACAGCGTGCTGCGTCCCGATGGCTCCATCGGGTGGACGTTTTCGCGTGCCGTGCCCATCCTCGATGACAACGGTGCAGTGACCGCGTGGTTTGGCGCGGCCGGTGACATCACCGAACGTAAGCGAGCCCAAGAGGCGCTCGGTGCAAATGAGGAGCGGTTGCGCATGGCCCTGGCAGCCTCCCAGGCCGGCGCCTGGGAGTGGGAAATACCAACCGGGCGCATCAGCTGGTCGCCAGAGAACTACCTGTTGTACGGCTACGACCCCGCCTGTGGGCCACTGGCCTACGATCAATGGGAGCAGCGAATTCACCCGGACGACCGCGGTCCGACGAACGCGGCCGTCGCTGATGCAGTGGCCGGACGCACGCCCGAATACCGCCACGAGTTCCGCGTCATCCACCCCGCGCGCGGCCAGCGCTGGCTGCTCGGCCTGGGGCGCGTCGAATTCGCCCCTGGCGGGGAGCTACTGCGCATGACCGGCATCAACCTGGACATCACGGTAGCCAAGCAGGCGGGGGAGGCGCTGCGGGCAAGCGAAGAGCGCTTGCGGCTGACGATGGCGGCCACGTTGACAGGCTTGTGGGAGTGGGACGTGGCGACCGATCGGGTCCAGTGGTCACCCGAGTGCTACATCGTCCACGGCATGGCGGAAGGCACATTCGACGGAACGGCCTCCGGATTTGACCGGCTCGTCCATCCCGACGATCGGGATCGGGTCTGGGAGGCCGTGCGATCGGCGATCGAAGCGCGGACGCGATACAGCAGCGAGTTCCGCATCATTTGCCCTGGGGGAGAAGTGCGTTGGGTCGCGAATTTGGGCAGTGCCGAGTACAGCCCTGATTCGGGCGTCAAGATGGTCGGGACTGTTACGGACATCACCTTACGCAAGGAGGCAGAGGTGCAGCGCGCCCGAACGGCCGCGCTGTTGAACAGTCTGATTGCCTCGGCCCCGGTAGGCATCGCCCTGTTCGACGCCGAGAGGCGTTTCCAGCACCTCAACGCGCCCATGGCCGAGATGAACGGTCTGCCCATCGCAGACCATATGGGCAAAACCGTCGCCGAGGCGATTCCAGACCTTAACGTTGCGGCGCAGGCGCTCTTCGATCGCGTCTTAGGTGCGGGCGAAACTGTCCGCGACGTCATTGTGGAGGGCCAGACGCCGAAGGCACCGGGCGAGACGCGTATTTGGCGTCAGACTTGGTTTCCCGTAGGCGGCACGGACGGCGGACGGGCCGGTGTCGCGGCCATCGTCGAGGAAGTGACCGCGCAGCGCAAGTCCGAGGAACGGTTGCGGGAAAGCGTCGAGAGGTTGCGCCTGGCGACAGATGCCGCGGTCCTGGGCATCCACGCCTACGACATGAGGACAGGCCGCATCGAGTGGGACGAGCGAGTGCGGGCTTTGTGGGGCGTGCCCGCCGACGAGCCCATCAACTACGACACTTTTCTCGCCGGGCTGCATTCAGACGACAGGGAGCCGACCCAGGCGGCGGTCGACAGGGCCGTCGACCCGGCCGGTGACGGCCGATACGCAGCTGAATACCGGGTCGTCAGCCGCAGCGATGGTGCCGTCCGATGGGTGACTGCGACGGGGCTGGTTTCCTTCGAAGAGGGCCAGCCCGTGCGAATGGTTGGCACGGTTCAGGACGTGACCGAGCGCAAGCGGGCCGAGGAGGTGCTGCGCGCGAGCGAGGCCCGCCTGGGCGGCGTACTGCGCCAAACGCCGGCCGGCGTGGTCGAGATGGACGCCGCAGGCTGCATGACGCTGGTCAACCCACGCTGGTGCGAGATGGTGGGATACGCCGAAACGGAGCTTCTCGGTCGCAGCATTGTCGAGATCACCGACGTGCCGTTCGTCGAGATGACCACTGCGGCGCTCGCCCGCCTGGCTGCGGGCGGGCCGGATGTTCAGCTCGAAGAGGCCTACATTCGCAAAGACGGCTCCGTACTTCACGGGCAAAGCAACGTCGCCGCCATCCGGTCAACGAAAGGGGCCTTCCTCGGCGTGATCTCGGTGGTGGTGGACATGACGGAACGCCTTCGTGTCGAAGAAGAGTTGCGCCGACTTGCCGGCGAATTGACCGAAGCCGATCGGCGCAAGGACGTGTTCCTGGCGACGCTGGCCCACGAACTGCGCAACCCGTTGGCGCCGATCCGCAATGGCCTGCAGGTGCTGAAACTTGCGCGCAACGACAGGGTGGCCGTCGAGCAAGTGCGAACCATGATGGAGCGGCAGGTTCTGCAATTGGTCCGGCTGGTGGACGATCTGCTTGACGTTAGCCGGATCACGCAAGGGAAGATCGAACTTCGCCTGGAGCGGGTTGACTTGAGGGCCGTGATCGACGCCGCCGTGGAAACGAGTCGGCCGGTGCTCGAACAGGCGGGCCACAAACTCTCGGTCGACCTCGCGGACGAGCCCACCTTGGTGAGCGGCGACGCGGCTCGGCTGGTCCAAGTCGTATCGAACCTGTTAAACAACTCGGCTAAGTACACCCGTCGGGGCGGCCACGTCCGGCTTGGGCTTGGGCTTGAGCGCGAGGGCCGGATCGCCGTGTTGTCGGTCAAGGACGACGGTATCGGCATTCCGCCGGCCATGCTCGGCCGGGTGTTCGACATGTTCACGCAAGTCGACCGGACATTGGAGAAAACGACCGGCGGACTGGGAATCGGGTTATCGCTGGTCAAAGGACTGATGAAGATGCCCGGCGGCAGCATCGAGGCGAGAAGCGACGGAGAAGGCTTGGGCAGTGAGTTCGTGCTCCGTCTGCCGGTGGTCACAGCCGACTTTGCCGACGTGGACCTGTTGAGCGGGCGTAGCCGTGCGCTCGCCGCGCCCCCCACGCACCGCATCCTGATCGTAGACGACAACGTGGACGCGGCGGACATGCTCGGTCAAGCGCTGGCGATGCTCGGCCACGAGGTTCGGACGGCGCACGACGGCGAGGCCGGCATTGCCGTGGCGGCGCAGTTCCGCCCCGACGTGGTGTTTTTGGATATCGGCATGCCGAAGCTGAACGGCCACGAGGCCGCCCGCCGCATACGGCAGCATCCGTGGAGCCGGGGCATGGTGCTGGTGGCCCTGACGGGCTGGGGGCAGGCCGGCGACGTTAAGCAGAGCGCAGACGCCGGCTTCGATCACCATCTAGTCAAGCCGGTCGAAATTGACAGGTTGGAAGCCTTTCTGTCGGCTTCGATTGGGAAGTTATGACTCTGGGCGACGGTTCGCGGCAACTCCCCGCCGTTGCCCCTTCTGCCGCCCAGTGAGTGTTCCACACCCTGGGCACCGTCACGCCCCGCGAGCTCCTGACTGGGTGCGCAAGTGTCCCTGCGGTCCGAGACAGGCAAGCTCATTGCCCTGTGGGTGCCGGCGTGCGGTGACACGGTTCGCCGAAGCTCGAGGAACGTCGCTTCCAGGTTCGTGGCGCCGACAGGCTTGAGCTCGCCGACCGCCTGCGCGCGACGCTCGCTCCCCAGCATATCCCCATGGGCCGTCACGGGCGCCGACGCAGCGGCCGTTCGACGCACTCCTAACGCGCCGAGGGGACGGAGATCGATGCGGCGGTCGACCGTTACGACAACCCCGATCTCTTTGGAAAGCGTTGGTAGCGCAGCCGGCCATCCGTGGGGGGAACCCGCTGGTGATCGAACCGCCAGGTCCGCTCGGCTTTCCAGAGGAGCGCGATGGGTTAGTGCCCGTCGCGCCGGATCTCCTAGCAAACGCGGAGCTTCGATACCGCGGCACCGAGCAGGACTTCGAAGCTGCGGAGCTTCTTCTGCCGAGGGTGTTTGGCGATCATCTCGGAACCGGACTGTGACGGTGACGACTGGCGGCCAAACTGTGACGCCGTTACCCCACTCTCAAGAGCCGAACGCTCGCCGCTTCCAGCCGCCACGGGGGTGGGTGTCCCACCTTCATTTCACCGTATCTGCCTTGTCCTCCTGCCTCGGTTTTCGAGGGCTTCCGGAGTTTCAGGCGTTTCGATTCGGGTCCAAAGCGTTGTAGTACGGCCTCTCGGCTGGAACGAACCCCACCCTGGCTGAGCGGGCTGGCACTGACCCATCGGGAGGGCCGCAAGGCGAGGGCAAGCGGCGGCACCTGACGCCACTAATGCGTACGCGTCTACTGCCACAGCTCACGAACGCGCTGTTCTAGCCGGTCCCGCCGCGCCTTGACCCAGTGCGAATAGTACGACTCAGTGATGCGAACCGAGCGGTGTCCGAGCAGCACCGATACGTCCTCCATCGGAATACCGCGCGACAGCAAATCGGTCGCGAACGTATGCCGGAACATATGCGGGTTGCCGACGACCTTCGCCAGCTCGAACACCCGACGCAGCGCGCGCTGCCAGTCTGCCACCGCTGATTTCCGCAGCCCGTTTCCACTCCAGAAGAAGTAGCCTGACGCCGGCTCGAGCGCCGCCAGCGCGTCCACAGCCACCTTGGGCAGCGGCACGTAGATCTTGCTGCCGGTCTTCTGCGTGTTCAGGAACAGCTTGTCGCTCTTGAGATGCGACGTCTGCAGCCCCACCGCGTCGCCGATGCGGATGCCGGAGTAGCGCAGCGTCAGCACCAGCGCCTTGATGCGCGCGCGGTTGTCGTGACCGAAGGAGTTGCGTTCCGGATAGCGGTCGCAGGCCGCGACGATGGCGTCGAGCTCGTCCTGGGTGAAGACCTTCACCTTGCTCGACTTGTCTGGCAGCCTGGGCGGCTTGATCGCCTTGGCGTGATTGCGCTCGATCCAGCCGGCCTGATGGCAGAAGTTCAGGAACGAGCGGAGCCGCTCGAGATTCTTGTGCGCGGAGAGTGGACCGTCCTCCCACGTCGCGCGAAACTGCCGGAGCGTGTCGACGTCGAGCTGCTTCAGCTGCCGGATGCCCTTCGAGGCGCACCAGGGCAGCAGCCGCTTCTCGAGGAGGTTCTTCTGCTTGCTGACGGTGGAAGGCTGGAGTTGCCGCGCGAAAGCGTCCGCGAGCACCTTCTCGACGGCCGCGGCAATGGTGGGGACGTCGACCTTGATTTCGCCGACGCGACCGCTGGCAGTCCAGGCGGTAATCAGGTCAGAGGCGGCTTCCCAGGATGTCTGATCGAGCGCCTTGCGCACAGTCTCGCCGCCCAGTGTCCCTTCCACATAGATGGGGCAGCTGCAGCGCCGGTAGCGCTCCGACGTGTGAGGACACGTCGCACGGTGACGCCGATAAATTCGAAGCACCTGACGGGCGGGAGTCTAGCACGGAAAACCCCCATGACTCCCTCAGGCCTTGCGGGTGAGTATGTTAAGTCTATCTAGTGCAACAACTAGCGAATGGTGGAGGCGGCGGGAGTTGAACCCGCGTCCGAAGGCACGTCCCCGAAGGACTCTACATGCGTGTCCGCTTCGTGTGTCTCACGCCCAACGTGTGGAAGCGGCGAAGTACCGCCAGGCGCCAGGCCCGGTTTGTCTCACCATCAGGCGCCGAGCCGCCACCTGATCGCCAGCCCGCTTAAATGACATTCGGCCCCCAACCACCGGGCGAGGTCGGGGCGAACGCTCACAGCTTAATTAGGCTGCGAGAGCGT
The DNA here is from genome assembly GCA_043743165.1 of Acidobacteriota bacterium. GTDB lineage: Bacteria > Acidobacteriota > Vicinamibacteria > Vicinamibacterales > CAVVIG01 > CAVVIG01. Next base: position 54,232 of record JAYTXA010000010.1, on the reverse strand, counting down.
ACTGAGTATCCGCAATTAAGGGATATTCCATCAGATTTACGAGTTAATGGAGCTCGGCATGCATCCCGCGAGTCTTTACCCCCGTCGAAGCCAAATCGCCCCCATGTGGTGCGCGCGGCGGAACAGGTGTGCTGAACCACGAATCGCGCTCACCGTGCAAGCAAGCGCGACGCCTCCATTCTACGCGGAAACGACGACGACGGCCCCAAATCCGTGCGACGACTTCAGCTCGACCGCACGGTGCCGCCGCGGCCGGCACCGCCCGTCAGCCCACCGCCGCCAGCGACCGTTCGCTTCTGCCGATTCGGAGCACCTGCTCGCGAACCAGCCGACCAACCCGCTCGACTTCGGCGTCCTGCAGCGACTCGTATACCGGCACCTGCGCGGCAGTCGACGCCCTGACCGCCCCAGGAGCGGGCGCTCCCGTCCACCCGAACAGCTCCATTGTCGTGCAGACGTCTACGTGCATCGGCGCGACGTCGACGCCGCGACGGATGCAACGCTTCACCAGCGCGTCGGTGTCCGGCACGTACGGACAGTACTGGTAGTAGACATGCGTCTGCCCCTCAGGAGTGGAGGGCAGTGTCAGGCCTGGAACATCGCCGAGGATGTTGTCCAGAATTCGGGCATGCCGTCGCGTTCGCTCGATGAACTCCGGCAGGTGCTGCAGGCCCGCGAGCCCGATGGCCGCCTGCACGTTCGTGTACCGCCCGCGGTAGCGCTCCGGGAGCGGACTTAGTGATCGCACGCCTTCCCACAGCCGTTCTTCAGGCTTGGCATCGATGAACGAGGCGGCGTACCAGATCGGGAAGAGCGAGTAGGTAAACACCTTCGGCCGGATGAAGGTGTACTGCAGCTTGCCCTGCCGGAGGATGCTCTCGACGCGCGCATCGGTTGGCCACTCCTCGCCGTCCGCGTACTCGCCGACGCGCCGCGCCAATTCGGCGTCGCGCGTCCACGCCAGGCCGCCGCCGTAGGTGTTGAGCGGCTTGAACGCTTGAAAGCTGAAGAAGCTCGCATCGCCGAGCGTGCCAACCATGCGTCCCTTGTACTGGGCGCCGAGCGAGTGCGCGCAGTCTTCAATCACCTTCAGGTTGTGCTGTCGCGCCAGGGCGAGGATGGGGTCCATGTCGCAGGACAGCCCATAGAGGTGCGTTGGCAACACCGCGCGGGTCTGCGGCGTAATGGCGCGCTCCATCGCAGCCGGAGACAGGGTGAAGGTAGTGGGATCGATGTCAGCAAACACCACCTTCAGGCCCGCGACGCGTGCGATCTCCGGCACCACCCAGAAGGTGAGGGCCGGGACGATGATCTCGGAGCCTTCGGGGAACTGCATCGACTTGAGGATGAAATAGAGGGCCATCCGCCCGAACTCCGTCGAGCAGGTCCGCACGTGGCCAGAGCCGAGCAGGCGCGCAAACGCCTCCTCGAACTGCTCGATGTACGGTCCCTCGACCAGCTGCTTCTTCTCCCGGCACTGCTGTGCGATCTGCGACAGCTCGGGAACCACGCGTGAGCCAAATCTGGCGATGGCGGCCATGAGTCTCCGTCCTTTCCTCGACTCCGCCTCGCGGCGGGCACTGCAACCTCAATCGGCGCCCACGCGACGGCGGGCACCACCACGATACCCACCCGGAGGTGGTTACGACTACACCTCGCGCTCGAGCGTTCGCTGCTCCCACGCGCCAAGCACCTTGAACACGCCAAGCAGCAGTACGCCGATCACGGCCGCGCCTCTCCAGCCGTCCAGCCCGAACCGCGACAGGTAGGCCGGCCCGACCCAGCCGACCAGCACCAGCAACCCGACCGCCCACACCAACGACGAGAGCAGATTCAAGAGCGAGAACGTCAGCGGCGGCACCTCGACCCAGGCGCACGCGGCGGCGATAGCAATGCGCAACCCGGGAGCGAAGCGGATGAGCAGCACCATCAGCGCCGCGTGCCGCCGCACGTAGCCGAGCAGCGGCGTGGTCTTCGCCTCGAGCGCCGGATAGCGCGCCATCCATCGCGAGAGGCGCCCCCGGAAGACGTAGAAGAACAACTGGTCGCCGATGGCCGCCCCGACGGCGCCTGCGACAAGCACGGCCAGCGCGTTCAGCTGCCCTTGTGCCACCAGCGCGGCGGCGGCGATGTAGGCAATTTCTCCCTCGATGATCGCCGCCACCACCACGCCCAGGTACGGCCAGGTGCTCGACCACGACAGTGTGTGCATGACGTCCATCACGGGCCTACGCGGTTGCTGACCCGACCATGCGCACGGCGTCGCGGCGGGCGTGCCGCCGCTCGACGCGCGCGTCGAGCGCATCGACTATCGCCCGCAGCCCTGGCTGCGTGATACGCAGGTAGTTCGCGAGGAACGACGGCCGCACGTAGAACCGGGTGTAGGCGCTGCCGAGCAGCAGCTGCAACTCCTGCTGCGGCAGGTGCGGGTGATCAAAGGTCGGCGTGAAGCCGTCGAAGCGTTCCCAGTCGTGCTCCGTGATGGTCGACTCCATGCGCGTGAACAGCGGCGTGCCCGGGTACGGCGTCAGGATCTTGAACTGCGCCACGGTGGAGCCGAGCTCGATGGCGTAGTCGATCGTCGCGGTGATCGACTCGTGCGTGTCCTCGCTGAACCCGAGCACGTAGAACGCGGCGGTCACGATCCCCAGCGCCCGGCACTGCGCCAGCACCGCTCGCTGGTGCGCCTCGGGAATGGGGCGGCGTCCCACCTTCCTGAGCGTGGCCGGCGCCAGCGACTCGACCCCGAAGCTCATCGCCCGCAGGCCCGCGGCATGCAGCGCGCGCAGCAGCGGCTCGTCCAGTCGATCGAGTCGTGTTTCGCACTCGAACGTGTGCCGGAGTCCGCGGCTCAGGATCCCTTCGCTGAGTTCCATGGCGCGCTCGCGATCCTGCGAGAACAGCGGGTCGCGAAAGACGATGTGCAGCGGCCCGCGGGTGTCCTGGAGATAGCGCAGTTCGTCGAGGATGTTGCCGACCGTGCGCGCCCGCCACGCGGACTGGATCCGGTGCGGACAGTAGGTGCAGAACTCCGGGCAACTGCGTGACGCCAGGACTGGAAGCGACCCGCCGACCGGGCGCCCGGAGAACGGGATCCTGAGCCGGCGCGTGGGTCCGGCGAGCGCATCCCACTTCGGAAACGGCAGCGAGTCGAGGTCGTCGACCTGTGGACTGGGCACCAGCCCGCTCAGGGTATCGCCCGCGAGCAACCGCGCGAACGCCGACTCCGGTTCGCCGTCGACGATGAAGTCGGCGTCGGCCTCGAAGAGGTGCGGAAGTTTCTGCGCGGCGAGTCCGATGAAGCCGACCCGTGTCCCGCGCGCACGCATGGCCCGCGCCCATGCGGTCTCCCGTTTCACATCCACCAGTGACGACAGCACGATCGCCACCTCCGCCTCGTCGACCAGTCCGCCGCGCGAGCTGACGACCTGGTGCCCCGCGCGCTCGGCCATGGCGGCGAGGTAGGCGAGATGGACGCTTGGCAAATCGTGGAAGCGCCGCTTCAGTGAGGCGACGATCTGCGTCACCTTCGAAAACGGCCGGAGCCTGGAGCCGTAGCCGCCGGCGACGGTGTCCTTGCTGATGAACCCGTCGCCACCCTTGATATCTGCCAGCACAATCCGCATGGAACACCCCCGGGTACCGCCGCGTCGCACGGCGTGGTCTGTCGGTGTGACGCACAGCGAATGGGGGGCCGATGCCCCGGGTGGACACATCGGACCTGCCGATGCGGACACGCGCATCCGAACTGTGCGTGGTTACGCGAACTGGGGTGGCGGACGAGGCGCGAACGGCGGGTGCGGCAGCGAGGAGAGAACGCTGGGTGCGAACTCGGGCCCGGCGCAGCGGGCGCACCGCGCCTGGGCGCGGGGACGGGCGCTGGGCGTGATGACCAGCGTCGGAGCGGCGATCACTGTGACGACGGACTCTGAATCGGTCGTCGTGTCGTGCAGGGCCCGATGAGACGGACTGGTCAGCGCGACCGGTGCGGCGTGGTGCGGCCGGTACGACCGGAAGTCGTGATGCGTCTTCGTCCAGACCTTGAGTCCTGTGCGGTCGCCGGCGATCAGCTCGAACCTGCGGTCGCCGTCGAGGTCGGTCGCGGCCAGGTGGATGATCGGCGTCTGGCTGCGAAGGGTAGCGGTGACGTTGGTGGCCGACAACCAGACATGGAGCACCGACGGCTCGGTATGGTCGAGCACGGCGTGATCGCGATGACCATCGCCGTCGAAGTCGGCAGAGAGTGACGGGTCGGCGGCCGACGCGAAGCCAGCGAACAGCAGGGTACACGCCAGCATCAGCCGGAGGGTTCGCCGCACTGCGCGCCAAGCACACATCATGGAGTGCTGAGTATAAGCCGCATCAGCCGGGACGGGTCTCGAAGCATCGATAGAGCGTTCGGAGATTCGGGCTGGCCGCGGCGCTCAGACTGTAGAACTGACGAGATTAAGGTGCCCGTAGAGAACGAACTGGATCCGGAGCTGGTGAATCTGCTGGCGTCGTCGAGGCCGGTCGTGCTCAGAAACAGCACGCTCGAAGTGACAAGTCGCACGCGCGGTCAACTGGGCGTTGCGGTCACCGGGGGATACCGAGCGTACTTTCCGCGGCCCGCTTCATCCGGGGCCTCACGCAGGGGCGACGGCCTGTATGTAGCCGCCGACTACGACTACATCCGAGGCCTTGCACTCGCAGTCATCGACCTGGCGTTGCGCCCCGATACCGACGCCACTGGGCTGCTGACCGTACTTCCCGCCAGCACTCCGATTCGCTTCACGCGTCAGTCGGCAACGAGCGGCAGTGGGCACGCGGTCAACGTCGGCGCGGTGGTGGTTGCAGGTCCGCCGAAGTCGGTGTCGGCGCACGCGGAATTGCGAACTCCGTGACGTGGCACGACGTCGAGAGCACGACCTACTCGTTGCGCAGCCTGACGACCGGCAACGCCACGTTCCTGGAGTCGCCGACGACCACGGTGCCACGGCTCGACACCGAGGTCCCTGCGGAGTATCGATTCCATGGTGCCTACCATGCGTCATCGCTCTCGGTGCTCGGCGATCTCCGCCGCGGATTCAATGGGACGAGCCTGCACGCCGGACTGGAAGCGCGTACCGGCACATTCGAATTGCGCGGCGGGCTCCGTTACGCTAGCGAGTTCTGGAACCCGGCGTTCGGTGTAGGGCTGAACCTGGGGCCGCGAGTCGGGATCGACGTGACCCTCTTCACGACGACGGCGAATCTGGAGCGCCGGCGGGAAAAGGGACTCGCCGCGTCGCTTCGCTTTATGGGGAAAAGCGGCAACGGCTTCGACTAGGATTCGCGACATGCCTCGCCTTCAGTGTCGTCTCCTCCTCGTCCTGATACTCGCGGCGCCATCGGCCGCGAGTGCGACTGACGTGACAGAGAACGTGCCTCTACCCGGAGGAACAAAGGCGCTGGCGCACGTCCTCGGCATCGAGCCGGCACCGGAGCCGGCCCGGGCAGTCTCGGAGTTTGCGCGACTCCTACACGGGGTACCGCATGGCGCCAATGCGCGGGTCGACGAACGAAGTGCGCGGTTGCTCGAACACGGCAGCGTGGTCGCGCGGTTCCAGAACGCGCTGGCCGCATTGCAGCCAGCGACCGGCGGGTTGAGCCTCAAGATGGCGACGGCCAGCAAGAACGATCGGAAACGGCTACAGGGCCTGCTGGAGCTGGTCGGTCTCCGGTTACGTGAACAGAAGAAGCAGTTCCGGGTCGAGCGCGATCGCAACCGCGCCGCGACCGAGCGCGCGACGTCCGTTGCCGATGTGGGCGTCGATCTGGACGATGTCGTTGCCCGGCTCAACGCGGGCGCCACAGTGCGTATCGAGGTGCCGGCAGACACGGTGCCGATCCCGATCGGCGCGGTCTACTGGGCATCGACATTCTTCCGCCAGAAGCTCGAGCCGCGTGACATCGTCACGGCTATCCTGCTCGACCGGCGGGCGTCCCTGATCTGCCGCGGCCTTCTCGCCCTCGACGACGCCACGCTGATGTATCTTGCCGCCCACCCGCAGATGATCGAGGACTTCGACGGGGCGCGTGCGCCGGCTTTCGGCGCGTTCGGCCAGGCGCTGGTCATTCACGAGGGGCATGTCATTCCGCCAGGCGGGGCCGATGCGCTCCCGCTCTGGGAGGACCTGCTCGGCGAGACGGTGAGCAAGCCGGAGCGTTTCGTGAGAGAACTGTTCGGCCGCGACGGCGGCCGGGTGGCTTACCTGTATGCCGTTCTCGCCGCGCTCGATCCCGACAGGCGCGCATTCGCGCTTGGTACGTGGATCACTGACGCGCGCCTCCGGCGTCAGCGGTTCAGAGCACTCGTCGACGCCTCGAACGCATCCACCGAGGGGTGGGACATCGAGAAGCGACCCTTCCTGCCTCCGCCCTACGACAGCGGGCTGACGCTATCGTCGGTGGCCGTGCAGGCGGGGGGAGCGCCGCGCGAACCGGCCGCTCGAAAGTTCTGGGCACGCGTGTTCGACAACGCGGACTTTCCTGACCAGCCAGCCCGCGAACTGCGAAACCTCGAGGAAGATGGTGTCGTCGACGCCGCATGGCTGGTTGAACAGGTTGCGGCAGGCGACGTCGCCGTCCGGCCCGTCAGGCTCGAGCAGCTTCGATTCGGGCAGCGCGTGTTCGGGAACATCCCCGCGGCCGACCTGGGCGGGGCGCTCATCGCCGTTCGTGCGCTCGTCCGCGTGCCCATCCTCATGCGGACTATTGAGCGGGCGGGCGCACGAGCGCCGTCGGCCTTTGCGGCCGCCGCTCGGCGTGCCGCACAGATTACGGACCTCGGCACATCCGAGGCGTATACCGCTCTCACCGGCTTCCAGGGTAGCGTGGCGCTTGTAGAGCGTCTCGCACGCGGAGGGGCCCTCACATCAGCTCAGGTCGAGCAACTGCTGACCAGCCTGGCGCTGATTGCGCCTGATCGCGACGCACAACTCGGACCCGGTCTGGCTGAATGGCTCCAGCACGACGTGGGTGCGGCACTCGGCCAACAGGAGCGGCTGACCGAGCAGATAATCATCGAGGGCGCCGCGGGGCTGGGCCGGTTCGCAACCCCGACTATCCGTTGGGAGCAACGAAGCTACCGCGTCGACGTGGCCGCGGCCGACGCCCGCCACATCGCGCAAGCACGGCAGCGGCAGCAGGGGCTGTCGATCGACGCGGCGCTCTCCGTCGATCGGGTCCGGCGGACTCTGGCGGCCTCGCAGGTCAGCCTGGCGGATGTGAAGCAGGCGGTCGCAGCGTTGTCAGCACTCGCCCCGCAGTTGTTGCCGGTCAAACTTGCCCCACAGGAGCGGCCCCCTGACGTCGACGTCGGTGACGACCTACAGCAGCAGGTACTGCGCGTCGCCCGCGATCTGGCAAAGATTACGCGAAATCAGGATGTGAAGAAGGCGGCAGACCAGTTGCCACGCCTGGCGCGCGTCGTCGAGCGGGCGGTGTCCCAGTCCTTGCTGCTGTTGACCTACGCCTGGTCCGCCGCCGACGCAGAGGCGCAGGGCGACGATGGCGGTGTGGTGGCGCTCAGGCATCACTTCGGATTCGGCGAGAACGGTGAGGAATCGCGGATGCTGATGTGGTTCGAACCGAAAGCAGACATCGCGCCGGGGCACCCGTGGCGTGTGCGTGGCGCCATTCTTGGGCTCGATGTCGCGTTCGGCCCGCAGATGCTGCGCCGCCTCAGCACTGACGGTGCAGAAGCACCAACACTCGGCGGCAACGACATCGCGACACTCACGCGTGGGCTGAGCCTCGTTGCCCCCCACCGCATGAGTGACGAGGCGCAACGCGCGATTGCGGCAGCACTGGCGAGGGGCCGGGCGCGCGTGGCCGCATTGCCGAAAGATCCAGAGGCGCTCGACGCCGTCGCCGCTGACGCCGCCATGGATGGCTGGCGTGCGCGGGCGGTGCGATGGAGCCTGTCGGAGAGGATGGGCCAGGTCGGGTCGTACTTTTCGCTCAAGGAACTCCTGCTCCTCGGCAAGCTGGACGACGGCGTCGACCTTTCGCCTTGGGGCATGTCGTCGCAGGCCTTCGGGGGCTGCCTCTGCACCGAGGTCGATCGACACTCGACGTGGTGGACTGCCAGCGGTCGCACGCAATTCGGCGCGCTGCCCAGCGAAGTGCCCGACCTCAACCTTCGCGTCGCAGAGGTGCTGGACGAACTGCGACTGCCGGCGGTGCTCGGCCGGGCGGTGCTCGCCTGGGTCGTGCAGGCCTACATCGACCGGGTCCACCCGTCAGACGATGACGACTGGTTCGGCCTCGTTCGGCAGGCGGCTTCGTTCCCTCGTGAGCAGATCGAGGACGCGATCGCTGCGCTCGTGGCGGATGGCCCCCTGCTGCCAGAGCCGGCCAGCGCGCCAGGAGCTCGATGACCGGGCGAGCCGGCTTCGTCCTGTGGTGCATGGCGGCCAGTGCGGCTGTCACGCAACCGATCCACGCCCAGGCGCCGGAGCCGACCGTCATTATCATGTCGCCGACCGAAGGCGGCTACGCGAAGGGGCTGACCCCGATCCGCGTCTCTGTCGAGCCGCCTGACGCAGTCTCGAACGCGGTCTTCTATGCCGACGGGCTCCAGGTCTGCACGGCGACGCAGGTGCCGCTCGCGTGCGACTGGGATGCTGGACCCGACCTGCGTGAACATCAGGTTCGCGTGGTGGTCACTCTAAGGTCTGGCGAGCGCGTGGTGCGCACTGTTCGGACGGCGGTCATCGCGAACCTGTTCTCGGCTTCGGTGGACACGGTCGAAATCGTCGCCAGCGTGATGAACGGATCGCGTCCGGCGCGGGGGCTACCTCAGTCGGCCTTCAAGATCTTCGAAGATGACGTGCCCCAGGCGATCACGCAGTTCGCAGGAGAAGAAGACCTGCCGCTGGAGCTCGTGGTCGCCGTGGACCTGAGCACGAGCGTCTCGACGGCATTGCCAACGCTCAAGAACGCCGTGAAGAGCTTCCTCGCATCCATCTCCCCACACGATCGCGTCACGATGCTGGGATTCAACGAGCGGGTGTTCACGATTGCCCGGCGCGAGTCTGAGCCGGCCGCCGCAATGGCGGCCGTCGATCGGCTTGCAGCCAACGGCAACACGCGACTGTACGACGCCATCCTGAACGGCCTGGACGTACTCGACAAGCAGTCGGGGCGTCGGGCACTCGTCGTGTTCACTGATGGCGAGGACGAGGGGAGCCGCGCGACTCTGCAGGCGGTGGAAGCTCGGATCAGGAGAAGCGAGTCGACGTTGTTCATGGTCGGCGCTGGTCGTGGTAACAGGAGCATCCCGCTGCAGCGACTGATGCGACGGCTCGCTGAACCGACCGGTGGGCTCGCGGTGTTCGAAGAGAAACTCGAACGCCTGCAGGACGCCTTCGCGACCATTCGCACCGAGCTGTCCGGGCAGTATCTCCTCGGGTATGTCTCGACGAACGAGAAGCGGGATGGGGCGTGGCGTCGCATCCGCGTGGAGTTCGGGGGCCGCGGCAAGGTTCGCGCGCGCGACGGCTATGAGGCGCCGGGCTCCTGACCCCGCTGCAGCCGGAGCTGGCCGAGTCGGCGGTCTCACCGCCCGTCCGCCCAGCTCGTCCCTCCCAAACAGCTGTACCAATTGAATTTGCAGGGCGCTATAATCGCAGCACCCCGCAAGGACGCGCCCCTATGACTCAACCGTTCGACGAGCACATCACTCGCGCGTTCGACTCGCTGAGTGAGCGACTGCACGCGCACATCGCCGACCAGTGTCTGGTGACGGCCCAGCAGATCGCCGGCGCGGCCAAGTCGGACCGGCAAGCCGTTGCCGAGGCGGCCGCACGCGACGCAGCGGCCATCGCTGAACAGCAGGCGACCGAGCGGCTCCGCCACGAGTTCGCCAGCCGCGAAGAGCAGCTGAAGGAAGCCGCTCGCGCCGAGTGGTTCGAGGCCGGCCGGCAAGACGTGCGTGCGGAAGCGCTGGCGCTGCAGGCGGCGCGTGATGCGGAATCCCAGGCTGCCGCCGACGCGGCCGCCGCTCAACTCGACGACCATCGGGCGCAACTCGACGACCACCGCGCACAACTCCTCGACCTCCGCTCATCGTCTGCCCGGATCGCCGAAGCTCAGGCTGATGCACTGGCCGCGCTGCGCGCCGAGCAGGAGTCGGCCGTGACCTCGTTGCGTGCCGAACACGAGGTGGTGCTCGCCTCGCTGCGCGCTGAGTACGAGGCGGAGTTAACCGATGCTCGGGCGGAACTCGACGCTGCCCGCCTCCACGTACAGGCGGCACACGCCGATGCGCAGGCGGCGCTCGCCGCCGCGGCCGCCCGCGCCGGGGCAGCGGCAGTGCCCGTGCACACCGGACCCGGCGGTGCGAACCAGGCGCGTGTGCTGCACGCCGTCCGCGCCCTCGACACGGCGTCCTCGCTGTCGCAGACGCTCGACGCGCTCTTCGCCGCCGCCCGCGCCGAAGCGCGTCGCGTGGCGGTGTTCCTGGTGCGAGGGGACATCCTTCGGACCTGGAACCATGCCGGTTTCGACGCGCTGCCAGGCGACTCGACGTTCGAACTGCCGCTTACCGATGCGGGCGTCATTGCCGACGCTGTTCGCTGTGCCGAGTCGCGCCGGCTTCCGGCCGATGGTGCCGCGCGTCCGGCGTTCGCAGCCGCGTCGCCGGCCAGGCCACTCGTCGCGGTGCCGCTCGCGATGAACGGGCAGGTGATCGCCGTGCTCTGTGGCGAGGAGGACGCCGGTTCCGCCGACTCGCTGACGCCGACCTTCGAACTGCTCGCGCGGCATGCGGCGCGCGTCCTGGAATCGCTCACCGCGCTGCGGCTCGCGCAGCTCGTGCCACCGGCTGGCACGGGCTTGCCCCAGCCACCACGATGAGCATCACGCGAAAGATGGTGCCCCACAGGTGATGAAGAAATCGGCTCTGCTCGTCGGCCTGCTGCTTCTGGCTCCGGCCGCGCCGGCTCCGCACGCGCAGCAGGGACGTGCGTCGGGTTCGTCCAACGAGATGCCCGCTGGTGTGACGGTGCTCACGCCCACGCCGCACCCCCAGGTGCCCCGCGACCTGTCGCAGGTGTGGCTCGCGCCTGAGCGCGGAACCGCCGCGCGATCGACTTCGGCCACATCGCTCGGCACCCTCGCGAAACTCACCGCCGACGGCGACTACGGCAAGGCGCTCAGCCTCGCCTCGCAGCCAATCGCGAAGGATGGTCCGCTCGGACAGTACGCGGCCTACTACGCCGGCGTGGCGCAGTTGCGGTTGAACCGCGCCGCCGATGCGCTGAAGTCATTCCGGGCCGTCCTCGATCAGAAGCCAGTCGGCTATCTCGCCGAAGCGGCGCAACTTGGCGAAGCCGAGGCGCAGGAAGCGCTCGACAAGCCGGCCGATGCGGTGCGCATCTACGACCGCCTGCTCTCGGGGCGCCTCACCAACGTCGAGGACGTCTACATGCGTCTCGGCCGCGCCGCCAGGGCGGCGAAGGACGGGGGCAAGGCCGCGGATGCCTTCGCGCACGTGTTCTATGAATTTCCGATGAGCGAGAACGCCGCGATTGCCGGCGCGGAACTGAACACCCTCACCGGTTTGCAGCCGCTGACGCCGGGCTCGCCGCGCTACAAGGTGGAACTCGGGCGAGCCGAACGGCTGTTCGGCGCCAGGCAATACACCGATGCCCGCACGTCGTTCCAGGCGCTCGAGAAAGTGGCCAGGGGCGACGATCGGGAACTGATCGCCTTGCGCCTCGCCGAGTGCGACTACTTCACGAAGAAGACCCGCGCTGCGCGCGAAGCGCTGCAGCCGATGACCGAAGCGGCCTCGCGCCGCGGTGAAGCGCTGTTCTTCTACGCCCTGGCCTCGCGCGACGCCGGCCAGACGCAGACCTTCCTCGAGTTGCTCGAGCGGGTGCGCACCGAATTCCCCGACCAGACCTGGGCCGAGGACGCGCTGAACAACCTCGGCACCTATTACCTCCGTACGAATGACGATGACCGGGCGGACGCGATCTTCCGCGAGATGGTCGAACGCTATCCGCGCGGCAACTACGCCGAGCGGGCGGCGTGGAAGAGCGGCTGGACGGCGTATCGGAAGAGCGACTTCGCGTACACGGCGCGGACCTTCGAGCGGGCGGCGTCCGATTTTCCGCGCTCCGACTATCGGCCGGCCTGGCTTTATTGGGCGGGCCGCGCGCAGGAACAGCTGAACGACGCCACCACGGCAAGGCAGCGCTACACCATCGCCGCCGCCGACTACGCCAACTCCTACTACGGCCGCCTGGCCGTGAAGCGCCTCGACTCGGCCACGGCGTCCAGGCTCGCGGTCGCCCGCGCCGCGGTGCAGCCGATGACACCGGACGCGCCTCCGCAACCCGCGAACGGCGCGACCATTCGCATCCTTCTCTCCGCGGGGTTGTTCAGCGACGCACTGAACGAACTGCAGTACGCGCAGCGGGTATGGGGCGATTCACCGTCGATTCAGGCCACGGTGGCATGGACGCGCCAGCAGCAATCGCGCAGCGAGAGCGGCATGCGCCGCTTCCAGTTGCTGCGCGGCGCCATCAACACGATGCGGCGCGCCTATCCACAGTTCATGGCCGCCGGCGGGGAAGAGCTGCCGCGCGAAGTGCTCACGGTCATCTATCCGATCGCCTACTGGGACCTCATTCGCAAGCACGCCGACGCCAACGGCCTCGACCCGTACTTCGTCGCGGCGCTGGTGGCGCAGGAGTCGACGTTCGTGGCCGACGTGAAGTCGGCCGCGAATGCCTACGGGTTGATGCAGTTGTTGCCCTCCACGGCACGCATGTATGCGCGCCGGCTCGGCATGCCCTATTCCGCCCGCTTGTTGACCGACCCGGAGTCGAACATCCGCATGGGCACGGCGTACCTGGCCGACAAGGTGAAGGAGTTCGGCGGCCTCCACTTCGCGCTGGCCAGCTATAACGCCGGCGAACGCGCGGTGCGCCGCTGGCAGGATGAGCGGCCCGGCCTCGAGACCGAGGAGTTCGTCGACGACATTCCGTATCCCGAGACGCAGACCTACGTGAAGAAGATCCTCGGCACCGCCGACGACTACCGCCGCCTCTACGGCGACGGCGCCACGGTAGAGGGTGTCGAGACCTCTGCGAGGCCGTCCGCACCGACGGTGTCGGCCCCGGCGAAGAAGAAGGCCGCGCCTGCCCGCAAGGCGCCGCCGAAGCGGAGCCCATCGCGCAAGCCAGCACAGAGGGCGCTCGGCCGCTGACGCCGCCGCTCGCTCGTCACCACGCACCGCACACATGTCCAAGCTCACCGGTTCGAAGAAAGCCACGCAGTTCACCGAGTCGGTCATCCGCGAGATGACCCGCCTCAATCACCTCTACGGCGGCGTCAACCTCTCACAGGGGTTCCCCGACTTTGCCGCTCCCGCAGTGGTGAAGGAAGCGGCCTGCGCGGCGATCATGGCCGACGTGAACCAGTACGCCGTCACCTGGGGCGCCAAGGCCCTGCGCGACGCGGTGGCGCGCGAGTTCAGCCGGCGCTACGGCGTGCCCGTGGTGCCGGACCAGCAGGTGACGATTACCTGCGGCTCCACGGAAGCGATGATGGCGACGATGATGGGCATCATCGATCCAGGCGATGAGGTGGTGATCTTCGAGCCGTTCTACGAGAACTACGGTCCGGACGCGATCCTCTCTGGCGCCACGCCGCGCTACGTCACGCTGCGCGAACCCGACTGGACCTTCGACCCCGATGAGCTCGCCGCCGCCTTCAACAACCGGACAAAAGCGATTATCCTGAATACCCCGAACAACCCGACCGGCAAGGTGTTCTCGCCAGAGGAACTCGAGGCGATTGCCACCCTCTGCCGCAAGTGGGACGTCGTGGCGATCTCGGACGAGATCTACGAGCACATCCTCTACGACGGCACGCGTCACGTGCCGATTGCCAGCCTCGACGGCATGGCCGACCGGACGGTCACCATCAACAGCCTGTCGAAGACCTACAGCGTCACCGGCTGGCGCGTCGGCTGGGCCATCTCGCCGCCGTCACTGACCGGCGCCATTCGCAAGGTGCACGACTTTCTCACCGTTGGCGCGGCCGCGCCGCTGCAGGAGGCCGGCGTCGCCGCCCTCGGCGTCGACGACTCGTACTACGTCGGGCTCGCCGCGGGCTATCAACGTCGCCGCGACCTGCTGCTCGACATCCTTCGCCGCCATCACTTCACCTGTTACGTGCCGCAGGGCGCGTACTACATCATGACGGACATCGCCCACTTCAGCCGGGGCGACGACGTCGAGTTCGCGCGCTACCTGGTGAAGGACGTGGGCGTGGCGGCGGTGCCCGGCAGCAGCTTCTACCGGAACCGGGCACTGGGACGGACGAAGCTGCGGTTCTGCTTCTGCAAGAAGGACGAGACGCTGGCGGAAGCCGACCGCCGGCTTAGCCTGCTGTAGCCGCGGACCTTCGGGTCTGCACAGGCAAGGCCGACCTGAAGGTCGGCAGCGACGTAATGGAAACAGCCTAGAAGCGGACGACGCCCCCGAAGTACAGCCCCTTCAGCACGAACGAGCCCGCATCCGTGGTCGTCACGCTGGTGTCGTCCTTGATGTTGTACCCGACGTCGAGCGTACGGTAGCCCGCCTGCACGCCGACGTTGTTGGTGACGTTCAGCGTGCCGTAGATGTCGAGGTCGAGGTAGTGCGCCTTGTACTGCTTCGAGACGCTGTCCGGAATCTTGAAGCCTGAGATCTCGCCGGTAATCGAGATGTTCGGCACGACGTAGAACCTCGCGATACCGCCGAGCGTCGGAATCGGTGCCCGGGCGTGAATCGACTCGAGGTCGATCGGACTCTGCAGCGCCGCCTTCACGTCGGTGTACTTTGCGTCGAGCATGAAGCCGACGAACCCTCTGTTGCGCGAGATGAAGTCGTATTCGTAGGTGAAGCGGTAGGCCTTCCAGTTCAACTGCGAGTTCACCGGCAGGCCGACGCGGTAACGGATGCCCTGGAAGACGACGTCGCGCGTGAGGATGGCTTCCTGCTCGAAATTGATCGGGATGTAGCCGAAGCGCAGCTTGTGCTTCCGTGCCGGGCGCAGCACCAGGTGAAGTTCCTTGAAGCGCTGATCCTTCAGCCCGAGGTCGCGCTTGAAGTTGATGTCCGACCCCTGAATACCTAGGGCTTCGCTCGAGATGGTCATTTGGGTCGTGGGCATCCAGATGCCGCCAGACGCCTCGATGTGATACTTCTCGCCGGTGGCCGGATCGTTGAGGGAGCGCGGGACGAACTGCGCAAACGCGGGAGCCGCCAGCAGCAGAACCGCAGGAAGCATCAGGGTCAGTCGGGCAACGGTTTTCTTCACCATGGTGCTGGAACTCTCCGGAAACGTGAGCACGTTTGCTGGGTAGGCAGGGCCAGAATAGCACACGGTTTTTGGCCTGAATCACGCTCGATCGCACAGTGAAAATTGTTCTTGCCAAGCCTGTTGTGCACCGAGCGTCTGACCGATACGTACGCATTTTGTTTTCGTTAGAGCAGCCTCTGGAACTCTGTTACACTCCGCCGCTGGCACGCCTGCCATCACTTCCAACTCTTCATGACACACATGGCACAGAACACTGAAACGTCGACCTATCCGCGCTGGCACGCGCTCGCCGGCGGCGGGTTGTTCAACATCGCAATCGGCGCGTATTACGCCTGGAGCGTATTCGTCAAGCCGCTCCAGACCGAATTCCCCGAGTGGACCCGTCTGCAGACGACCTCGATCTCGTCGGTGAACATGGTGCTGCTGGCCGTGCTCTACAACGTGGCCGGCACGCTCATCGGGCGTTTCGGTGCACGGCGCATCGCCATCTTCGGCGGCCTCTGCTATAGCGCCGGGATGTTCCTGGCCAGCTTCACCACCTCGTTGCTGTGGCTGTACATGTCGGCCGGCATCCTCGTCGGTCTCGGCCTCGGCTTCGGCTACCTGCCGCCCCTGTACGTCGGCTTCAAGTGGTATCCCGAGTCGCGCGGCCTGGTGTCCGGCCTTGCGGTCGGCATCTTCGCGCTTGGCGCCGGCATCGTCGGTCCGCTCGCGGGAGGTTTGCTCGGCTGGAAGGGTCTCATCTATCTCATTGGCTGGCGCCAGACGTTCCGCGTCCTCGCGGTTGCCTACTTCATCTTCACGATGATCGGCGCGATGTGGCTCAACGATCCGCCGTCGGGTTTCGTGGCGCCGCAACCAAAGGAGAAGGCGTCGGCACCCAAGGTGTCGAAGTTCAACCTGACGACGCCGCAGATGCTGAAGCTGCCGTCGTTCTGGGTGCTGTGGGCCGCCTACATGTTCGGCTGCTTCTCAGGCACGATGACGGTCAGCCAGATCAAGCCGTTCGCCGACCAGTCGTTCCCGGCGATTGCGGGTGTCGCATCGCTCGTCGCGGCGCTCGCCATTCCGATGGGTTCTGCGGGCAGTGCCATCGGTCGCTTCCTCTCCGGCTGGATGTCCGATCACCTCGGCCGCCTGCTCACCGTCCGCGCGGTGCTCATTGCCGCGTTCTTCGCTGCGCCACTGATGTTCCAGTTCCGGACGTCGGCGCTGCTGTTCTTCGTGATGCTGTTCATCGTCAACTACGCCTACGGGACGCAGTTGTCGGTCTACACGGCGCTCGCCGGCGACTTCTACGGTCCGAAGTTCTCCGCGGCGAACTACGGCATCCTGCTGATGGCGTGGGGCACGGCCGGCGTCTTCGGGCCGCTCGTCGGCGGTTGGGTGTTCGACACCTTCGGCAGCTACCAGTATGCGTTCTACGCCGCGGCCGTGGCGTCGGCCATCTCACTCGCGCTGCTCTCGATGGCGAAGCCGCCGACGGACCAGCAGTTGCGGGACGTCGGCGCCGTCTGAGAATGTAGCTGCCGACCTCGAGGTCGGCCCGGTTCAACATCAGGGCGGAAGGGTAACCTTCCGCCCTTGTGCTTTGTACCGGGTCATCCGCCAGCGCCGCCCGCCCGCGGAGCCCGGCAATGGCGTTGCTCTATACTCGATCGGTGTCCCCCTTCCGCAGGCTCATCGGCTACGTTGCGCGCTACCGGCGCGCGTTCACGCTGGGGCTCATCTGTTCCGTCACCACCACCCTCATCACGCTCGCGTCGCCGCTCGTCTTGCGCGTGGCGATCGACGACCTGACGGCCGGAGTCACGCAAGCCAAGCTACTGCTCTATGCCGGTGAACTGCTCGCCATCGGGCTGGCCGGCGGCGTCTTCCGCTTCTGGACGCGGCGTATTCTCATCGGCGCATCGCGCGACATCGAGTACGACATGCGCAACGAGTTCTTTGCGCACCTGCAGACGCTGCCGCTGTCGTACTACCAGGCGAACCGCACCGGCGACCTAATGTCGCGCGCCACCAACGACCTCAACGCCGTGCGAATGATGATCGGGCCCTCGATCATGTACTCCGCCAACACGCTGCTGACCTTCATCGCGGCGCTGGCGATGATGCTCGCGATCGATGTGCGGCTGACGCTGCTGTCGCTCATCCCGCTGCCGTTCGTCTCTATCTCCGTGAAGTACTTCGGCGGCGCCATCCACAAGGGGTTCGAGCGCATCCAGGCGCAGCTCTCAGAGGTGAGCGCCGTTGCCCAGGAGGCGCTGTCCGGCGTGCGTGTCGTGCGTGCCTACCGCCAGGAAGACGCCGAGCTCGAACGCTTCCGCCAGGCCAACCTCGAATACCTGCGCCGCAACCGAAAGCTGATTGCCCTCCAGGGATTCTTCTTCCCGACGATGTCGTTCTTCCTGGGGCTGGGGTCGATGCTGGTGCTCTGGCTCGGTAGCCGCGCCGTCATCACGCAGCGCATCACGCTCGGCGAGTTCGTCGCCTTCTTCGCCTATCTCACCATGCTCTCGTGGCCGATGATTGCGTTCGGCTGGGTGACGAACATGCTGCAGCGCGGCATGGCGAGCTGGAAGCGAATGCTCGAGATCCTCGATACGCAGGCGGCCATCCGCGACGACGCGTCCCGTCAGGTTTCGCCTCAGCCGGACCAGATCACCGGCGAGATCGAATTCCGGCACCTGACGTTCGCCTTCGGCGACACCACTATCCTCCGCGACGTCTCCGTGCGCATCCCCGCCGGCCAGACCACGGCCATCGTCGGCGAGACCGGCGCTGGGAAGTCGACGCTGATCGGGCTCATCGCGCGTCTGCACGAGCCGCCACCAGGTACGGTGCTGGTGGACGGCCGCGACGTGCGCGAGTGGCCGCTGCAGACGCTACGCGGATCGATTGGTTTCGTGCCGCAGGAGCCGTTCCTCTTCTCGGACACCATCGGCGACAACGTCGCCTTCGGCCTCGATGCCCAGCGCTTCGCCGCGGGCGGCGACGTGTTGCAGTCTGGACCCGGGACAGACGCCTGGCGACGCGAGCGCCAGACACAGATTGAGCGAGCGGCCGCTGTCGCTCGGCTCGACAAGGATCTGGGCGACTTCCCGAAGGGTTACGACACCATGGTGGGCGAGCGCGGCATCACGTTGTCTGGCGGCCAGAAGCAGCGGACGGCGCTGGCCCGCGCCGTTGCCACCGATCCGAGGATCCTGATCCTCGACGACTCGTTGTCGGCCGTCGACACCTATACGGAGGAAGAAATCCTGGCGCGGCTGCGCGGCGTGATGCGCGAACGCACCTCGCTGATTGTGTCGCACCGCATCTCGACCGTGCGCGACGCCGACCAGATTCTCGTGCTGCACGGCGGCGCCATTGCCGAGCGCGGTACCCACGACGAATTGCTGGAGCACGGCGGACTCTACGCCGAGCTGTACCAGAGGCAGTTGCTCGAGGAAGAACTGGCGGCCTCCTGATGCAGGACGACGAGATCCTCGGGAAGGCGTATGACGCGCGCCTGATGCGGCGCCTGCTGCAGTACCTGCGCCCGTACTGGGCGGCGGTCAGCGTGGCGTTTGTCGCCATCCTGGTTGGTGCGGCAGCGGCGCTGGCGCAGCCCTACCTGATGAAGGTGGCGATCGATCAGCACATTGCCACACGGGAACTCGGCGGGCTCGACCAGCTGGCGCTGCTCTATCTCGGCGTCCTCGTGATGGCCTTCGCTGCCGAGTATGTCCAGACCTGGACGATGCAGCTGACCGGGCAGCGGATCATGTTCGACATGCGGATGGCCATCTACCGCCACCTGCAGCGACTCGATCTGAAGTACTACGACCGCAATCCGGTAGGACGCCTGATGACGCGCGTTACGTCGGACGTCGACGTGATGAACGATCTGTTCACATCTGGTGTCGTCACCATCTTCGGCGACGTCTTCACGCTCTTCGGCATCATGGGCGTGATGCTGGCGATGAACTGGAGGCTGGCGCTGGTGGCGTTCGCCGTGCTACCGGTCATTGCGCTCATCACCAACTGGTTCCGGCACCACGTGCGCGAGTCCTACCGGGTGGTCCGCGGCTGGATCGCGAGAATCAATGCGTTCCTCCAGGAAAACATCACCGGCATGTCAACGGTGCAACTGTTCCGGCGCGAAGCGCTGAACTACGCGCGCTTCGAAGGCATCGACCGCCAGCATCGCGACGCCAACATCGACTCGATCTTCTACTACGCCGTCTTCTATCCGGCGATCGAGGCCGTGAGCGCCCTGGCCTCGGCGCTGATCATCTGGTACGGCGGCGCCAACGTGATGAGCGGCACGCTCACGCTCGGGGCCCTTGCTGCATTCCTCCAGTACTCGCAGCGCTTCTTCCGGCCGATCAGCGACATGTCGGAGAAGTTCAACGTCTTGCAGTCGGCCATGGCATCGTCGGAGCGCATCTTCACGCTCCTCGACGAACCGGTGTCGATCGCGTCACCGGCCTCACCGCTCAAGCCGCGCGCGGAGGGCGCGGGGGGCCACATCGTGTTCGACCACGTGTGGTTCGCCTACAACAAGCCGGCCGACGCGGAGCCCGACTGGGTGTTGAAGGACGTCTCCTTCGACGTGAAGCCCGGGGAGCGGATCGGCATCGTCGGCGCCACCGGCTCTGGCAAGACGACGCTGATCAACCTGCTGCTGCGTTTCTACGACGTCCAGAAGGGGACCGTGCGGATCGACGACGTCGACGTGCGGCGGCGGGAGCTCGCCGACCTGCGCCGGATGTTCAGCCTGGTGCTGCAGGACGTGCACCTGTTCACCGGGACCATCGCCGACAACATCCGCCTGGGCAACAGGGCGATTTCCGACGCGGAGGTGACGCGCGCGGCCGAGGCGGTCCATGCCGATGCGTTCATCAACCGACTGCCACTCGGCTTCGCGGCGCCGGTGGCTGAGCGCGGCGCCACGCTGTCGGTGGGGCAGAAGCAGTTGCTGTCATTCGCGCGGGCGTTGGCCTTCGATCCGCGCATCCTCATCCTGGACGAGGCGACGTCCAGCGTCGACACCGAAACGGAACTCCTGATTCGCGATGCGTTGAACACGCTGATGTCCGGGCGGACGACCATCGCCATTGCGCATCGGCTCTCGACCATCCAGGACATGGACAAGATCCTCGTGCTGCACAAGGGCGTGCTGCGTGAGGTCGGCACTCACCAGGAACTGCTCGCGGCGCGCGGGATCTACTACAAGCTGTTCGAGCTGCAGTACGCGCAGCGGGACGCCGCGAACGCTCGCCAGAACATAGCTGCCGACCTTTAGAGCGTTGCCCAGTTGTGTGTCGCTACCGACCTTCAGATCGGCTGTAGGTCTGCGCACCTGAAGGTGCGCGGCCACAGATGGCTCACGCTTAGGGGGCGGTGGGTGGCGGTGCGTCTGTAACCGGCGCAGCGGGCGGGGCGGCGGGGACCGCTGGCGCCTCGGTCGGCGCCTCAGTCGGCGTCGCTGGCGGCACCGCCTCTGGCGGAGGACCGTCGGGTTCTGGCGCGGGCTTCGCGCGGAAGCGGTCGAAGAAGCCACGCGTCGTGGCGTGCGGATTCCAGCCGAGCCGGAGCACGGTCATGCGCACCGGCTTGCGGCCGAAGCGCAGCGCTTCGTTGCAACTCCACATGTACAGGTCGATTTCGCGCCCCTGCACCTCGGGACCGGTATCGAGGACGGTGTAGATGCCGTCGTAGCGGTCGTCTTTGAAGGCGAGTTGCACCACCGAGCCGGCCGGCAGCAGTGCGGGGTCGGCGGCAGTCGCACCCGACTGCACGGTCACGCCGGAGCTGGTGACCATCCCCTTGCAGTACGCCGTGGCGGTGAAGGCAAGGCGCGCGCCTGGGGCGGGCGCGGCGGTGGGCTCGAAGTTCGGCTCGATCAGCGACAAGGGCAGCGAGACGTACCTCGAGTCCAGTATCGTGGCCTCGAACAGCCAGACGAAGATGCTGGCGCCAAGGACCATGACGAGCGCCTTCCACCAGAACGAGCGCGCAAGCAACACCGGAGGATTGTACCAACCGGCGCCACGGAAAGGTGAACCACCCCCTCAGGCAGACGCCGGCGGCTTGCTGTAGGGCGGCTTGCCGGACGCCGTCTGGTGTCGGCGGCGACGGATGACGAAGGCTAGCGCCATGCGGTAGGCAATGGCGGCGAGGATCGTCGCACCGATGAGAGAGCCGACCGTGTAGGGCCACAGCAGCGGGCTGGCCAGCCGCATCACCTCGTGCCAGAACTCGCGACTGCGGACGCTTAGTTGCAGCATGTCACGCAGGCGTTCGCTCAGGTCCGGCGGCAGCGTCGTGCGCAGCAACCCCGCGCCCATCATCGTGGTGAACAGGTAGTAGGGGCCGATAATCCACGGCAGGTTCGAGTAGACGCCGAGGAGCACCGCCACGCGGTTCAGGCGCAGGATGAACGCCAGGGCAATGGCGATGACGGTGTGCAGGCCCAGGAACGGCGAGAAGCCGAGGAAGACCCCCAGGGCATAGGCCCGCGCGGTCCGCTCCGGCGTGTCGTGAACGTGCAGCAGGGCGTCGAGCCACCGCCTGGTCAGTGCGCGCGTGGCTTCAATCATCGGAAGTGGGTGAACCCGTCAGGCAGGGGAGTCGGTGCCGCGTCGGGCGTAGCCTGCAGCAGCAGGGCACGGTCCGCGGTGCAGACACCGACGCGCGTGAGGGGCACGCCGCCGTGCAGCAGGGCCGCCTTCAGACGGCCGCGCTGACGCGGACGGACGGTAAACAGCAGCTCGTAGTCGTCGCCGCCACACAGGGCCGCCTGCATGGCATCCTGACCAATTGAGTCGAACCAGCGCCTGGTGTCGGTATCGACCGGAATCGACGAAGTGTCGATGGTGACGCCGACGCCGCTGGCCTCGGCGATCCGCCGCACGCCGTCAGCGAGCCCGTCACTCAGGTCGACACAGGCCGACGCAGCGCGGTTGCGCGCCAGCAGCAGCCCGGTCTTGATGCGTGCGGTGGGGCGCAGGTAGCGCTCGACGCAGGCATTCGCGAGTGGCAGGCCGTCGCGCTGCAGCAACCCGAGCCCCGCCGCCGCGGCGCCGATGCTGCCGCTGACGTAGACGAGGTCGCCTGGGCGCGCGCCGCCGCGCGTGAGCACGCTGCGCCGCTTCACGGTGCCGACGGCGGTGATGTCGATCGTCAGCGGTCCGGGCGTCCGCGTGAGATTGCCGCCTGCTACCGCGACGCCCTCGCGACCAGCCAGTTGTGCGATGCCGGAGACGATGCCGTCGAAATCGGCCAGGGGCAGGTCGGCAGGCAGTGCGAAGGACAGCAGCACCAACCGCGGGCGTGCGCCCATGGCGGCGAGATCGCTGAGGTTCACGGCCAGGGCGCGGTGCCCGATCGCATCGGGCGGTGTGAATCGGCGATCGAAGTGCACGCCGTCGATGACGGCGTCGACCGTGAACACTTCGAGTCGGTTCCGCTCGGGTTCAACCACGGCCGCATCGTCACCGATGCCGACCGGGATCCACGACGGAACCGGGGGAAGCTGTTGCTGGATGCGCGAGATCAGCTCGCGCTCGGTGCAGGTGGAGACGGTCACTTCGCGTAGTCGACGGCCCGAGTTTCCCGGATGACGGTGACCTTGATGTGGCCCGGATATTCGAGCTCGTTCTCGATGCGGCGGGCGATGTCCTTCGACAGCCAGATGGCTTCCTCGTCCGAAATCTTCTCGCTCTCGACCATGATGCGTATTTCGCGACCCGCCTGTAGGGCGAACGACTTCGAGACGCCCTTGAACGAATCTGCGATCCCTTCGAGTTTTTCGAGGCGCTTGACGTATGACTCGAGGATGTCGCGGCGCGCCCCGGGGCGTGCCGCGGAGATGGCGTCGGCGGCCTGGACAATCATCGCCTCGAGCGACGGCCAGTCGATGTCCATGTGGTGCGCCGCCATGGCCATGACCACTGGTTCGCTCTCGCCATATTTGCGCAGGACGTCGATGCCGAGTTCGAGATGCGTGCCCTGCATCTCGCGGTCGATTGCCTTGCCGATGTCGTGCAGGAACGCGGCGCGGACCGACACGTGAGCGTCGAGGCCGATCTCCCTGGCCATGATGCCGGCCAGGCGCGCCACCTCGGCGGAGTGCGACAGCACGTTCTGCCCGTACGACGTGCGGTACTTCAGCCGTCCCATCAGCCTGAGGATTTCGGGGTGCAGGTCGTGCAGGCCGAGCTCGAACGCCACGGCCGCGCCTTCCTTGCGCGTCTCCTCGTCGGTTTCGTCCTTCACCTTCTGGACGACTTCCTCGATGCGAGCCGGGTGGATGCGGCCGTCGGCGATCAACTTCTCGATCGCCTTCTTGGCCACCTCGCGACGGTAGGGGTCGAAGCCGGAGAGGATGATGGCGCCTGGCGTGTCGTCGACAATGAGGTCGACGCCAGTGGCGAGTTCGAGCGCGCGGATATTGCGCCCTTCGCGCCCGATGATGCGACCCTTGAGGTCGTCGCTCGGCAGGTCGACAACCGAGACCGTCGTTTCGACGGCGTGCTCGGCGGCACTGCGCTGGATAGCCTCGGTGATGTACTGCTTCGCCTTGGCCGTGGCGGTCTCACGCGCCTCGGCATCGAGCCGTTTCAGCAGGTTGGCGGCATCGTGGCGTGCATCGCCCTCGATCTGCTTCAACAGCAGATCCTTGGCTTCGTCGGCGGTCAGGCTCGCAACGCGCTCGAGTTCGTGTTGCTGCCGGGCAACGAGCTGCTGGTACTTGAGGGCAGAGGCATCGGTCTGTTGCTCGCGCTGGGCAACGCCGTGCTCGCGCACCAGCAGTTCCTTCTCCATGCGTTCGAAGGAGAGTTGGCGTTCGGTGAGCTGGGCGTCGCGGCGGGTGAGGCTCTGTTCGAGCGACTGCGCCTGCTGACGCTCCTGCCGCGCCTGACGTTCGGCCTCCGTCAGGATGTCGTGGGCTTTTTCCTTGGCGTCGAGGAGGGTTTCCTTGCGGCGGTTGTCGGCATCGCGCGCGGCGTCCCTGGCGATGCGGAGCGCCTGCTCTTCCGCACGGCCAACGGTCTCCGCAGCGATGCGCTTCCGGTTCGCCACCCAGACAAGGAACACCGCGCCCGCCGTGACGAGGGCTAGTCCCACGCTGATGAGATAACCGGCTATCGGCAACACGCGTGACGTCCTTTCCCGTGACCCTCGTCGGGTAGCGATGGGTCGGCGCCCCGCGCGGGGGTCGGCACCCCGCGAATTGCTATGAAGGGGAGGGAGCGAAAATTCCCCGCTTTGCCGTGTGGGGAGGTCGATGAACCTGCGGTAGCAGGTGGAACCGCTGATGAAAGCTGCGCTTCAGGCTTCCCCGAACAGGGGCATGCACACCACGCAGCATCGCGACTCACTTGGATGATGCATTGGCTCAAACGAGCCTGCCACCATCACGAGCAAAGCAGGGAAAACGAAAAACGCTGCGAGGATCTTACTGCCGACCGGGCGGAGCAGCAAGACATCTCGCATCAGGATGCCATCAGCACGCTGTCGAGCAGTTGCTCGAGTTCGCTCGTGCGTTCGGCAAGGTGGCTGTCCTTCGCCCGGTTCGCCTCCCGGGCGCGGAACAGCTCGTCGGCGATGTTGAGGGCCGCGAGCACCGCGAGACGCAGCGAGTCGCTGCTCGGTGTCGCCTCGGCCGCCGCGTTGATCTTGTGGTCGACGAACGCCGCGAGCCGAAGGACGTACTCCTGATCCAGCGAGCTGCGGATGGGATACCGCTGCCCGTGGATCTCGACGGAGAGGACGCGGCCGTCAGACACGTCAGATTTCCAGTGCGTCGAGCTGCGACAGCATCTCGCCGACGCGGTTGCGGATCAGGTCGCGTTCCTCGCGCAGCGAGGAGAGTTCAGTGGAGAGTGTCTCGCCGGCGGCGACGCTCGCCCGCAGCGACTCGACTTCGGTCTGCAGCGACTGGTTTTCGGCGGCAGTGCGTGCCTGCTCCGACTTCAGCCGTTCGACCACGCCGACCAGGAGCTTGAGCTTTTCTTCGAGGCGATCAATCGGTTCGAGCTCGATGCTCGAGGTAGAGGTCTTTGCCATGCGGATTCACCGTTGCACGGCGGCATGCTCGCTAACGAGCGCCGCCAGAATCGTGTCGAACGAGGTTTGCACTTCAGGGTCGGTGAGCGTGCGGTCCGGCGCCTGGAAGGTCAACCGGATGGAGAGGCTGATCGAGCCTTCGGGCACGCCCTTGCCCTGGTAACGATCGAAGACGGTGGTGGCGACGAGCGGCGCGGCCAATCCGTCACCAGCCGTCTGAATGGTGCCACGAATGATCTCCGCAGGCAAGGCATCGGCGACGACGATCGACACGTCGCGTACCACGAACGGATGGCGGGGGAGCGGTTTCACCCACTCCACCGCCGTTGCACGCAGCGCGTCGATCCGATCGAGATCGAGCTCGGCCACGAGTACGACGTCCTGCTTCGGCGCACCAGCGCGTTCGGCCAGCGCCGGCAGCAGCTGTCCCAGGACACCGACCGGCTGGCCCTGCACCAGCACCGACGCCGCCTGGCCGGGCACCAGGCAGGGCAGGCGCACGGCGGCGAACGTCGGCGTCACACCGAGCGCCGCACAGCAGAGCTCGACGACACCCTTGGCGTCGAAGAAGTCGACGCCGCGCGCCGCGCCAGACCAGTGGTCGGTGACGCTCCCCGTCCACGCCAGCCCCAGCCCACGGCGTTCGCCGGCGGTCGAGGTGAAACGCGCCCCGATCTCATAGAGCCCGACGTCGCGGCGGCCGTGGCGGCGGTTGTGACCGACCGAGTCGACCAGACCCGGCAGCAGCGTCGGACGCAGCACGTCGAACTTCGCCGACAGCGGGTTGGCCACGGGCACGATGGCCTCGGCGTCGGCGTCCGCCACGAACGCCTCCGCAGCACGGCGCTCGATGAAGCCGAAGGTCACCGCTTCGCTGAGTCCGGCCGAGGCGCAGACGCGGCGTGCCAGCTGGTCGCGCGACACGCGCGGGTCCGGAGCCGCGGCTGCCTGCGGCATCACCGGGAACGCCGCCTCCAGCTTGTCGAAGCCGTGGTGGCGACCTACCTCCTCGATGAGGTCCACTTCACGCAGCAGATCGACGCGGAAGGTCGGCACGACGACGTCCCAGCCGTCCGGGGTCGGGGTCGGCGACAAGCCGAGCGACGTCAGGATGCGGGCGACGTCTGCGTCGGGTACGGTGAGCCCCAGGACGAGGGCCAGGCGCGCCCGGCGCAGGCGGAGGGTGAGCCGACCGCGTGGCGCCGGATAGACGTCGACGGCGGCGCCGCGGATGGTGCCCGCACCGATCTGCTGCATGAGCGCCACGGCGCGTCGCAGCGCGACGAGCGGACCGTTCACGTCGGCGCCGCGCTCGAAGCGTGAGGACGCCTCGGTCTTGAGCCCGAGGCGCTTGCTGGTCCGGCGCACCGACGAGGGCTTGAAGTACGCGCTCTCGAAGGCGATGCGCGTGGTGTTGGCCGACACTTCAGACCGGCCGCCGCCCATGACACCGGCCACGGCCTGCGCCGTTGCGGCATCGGCAATGACCAGCATCTCGGCGTCGAGCGTCCGCTCGACGGTGTCGAGCGTGGTGATGGTTTCCCCGGCGCGTGCGCGCCGCACGCGGATATGCCGCTCGGCCAGGGCGTCGAGGTCGAAGGCGTGCATCGGTTGGCCGAGTTCCATCAGCACGTAGTTCGTGATGTCGACGAACGGGCTGATGGGACGAACCCCCGATGCCAGCAACCGCGACGTCATCCACGCGGGTGACGTCGTCGATGTCACGGCCGCCACTGCGGCGACGTAGCGCGGGCACAGGTCGGCGTCCTCGATCGTCACGGTGACGTCGGTCGACGAGCCGGTGTCGAGCGCGGCCAGCGCGCCGGGAAGCGTCGCGATGTCGCGCAGCGGCAAGTTGTAGGTGGTGGCGATCTCGCGCGCCAAGCCGATGACGCTCAGGCAGTCCGGCCGGTTCGCGGTGACCTCGAAGTCGATCACGGCGTCGCCGTTGCCGAGGTCGTCGATGGACGCGACCTCGAAGCCGCGCAGGGCCATCGTGTCGGCGAGTGCCTTCGCGGGCACGTCGATGTCGACGAAGTCCCGCACCCAGGAGAGGAGAAGTTTCATGACGGCTCGAGCCTAGTACGGAAACTGTTCGAGGAACCGCAGGTCGTTCTCGAAGAACATGCGGATGTCCTGGACCTGATGACGAAGGATGGCGACGCGCTCGATGCCGACGCCGAACGCGAAGCCGGTGTAGCGCTCCGCGTCGATGCCGACCGCTTCGAACACGGCCGGATGCACCATGCCGCAGCCGCCGATTTCCACCCAGCCGGTGTGCTTGCACATCGGGCAGCCCTTGCCGTCGCACTGCCAGCAGGAGATGTCTACCTCCGCGCTGGGTTCCGTGTACGGGAAGAAGCTGGGGCGGAAACGGACGCGCGAGGTGTCGGCGAACATGTCACGCGCGAAGGCGAGCAGTGTCCCCTTGAGGTCTGCCAGTGAGATGCCTTCCCCGACGACGAGCCCCTCCATCTGGGTGAACATCGGCGTGTGGGTCAGGTCGAGATCGTCACGCCGGTAGACGCGCCCGGGCGCGACGATGCGAATCGGCGGCTGGTGTGCCTGCATGTAGCGGATCTGGATCGACGACGTGTGCGTCCGCAGCATGGTGCGGACGTCGCCAGGCTGGCCAGACTCGCCGCGCACCGGCGTGCCCAGATACAGCGTGTCCTGCATGTCGCGCGCGGGATGCTCGCCCGGCATATTGAGCGCATCGAAGCAGTGCCACTCGTCTTCGATCTCCGGCCCTTCGACGATCGCGAACCCCATGCGCGTGAAGATCGACTCCATGCGGTCGCGGACGACGGTGAGTGGATGACGGCGGCCGAGGCGGGGCGTCCGGCCAGGCAGCGTGACGTCCACCGCTCCAGCGGGACGGGCACTTGCCTCGACGGCCTCCTCGTACGTCGTCCAGCGCGCCTCGATCTGCTGCTTCAGCTCGTTGGCGTACTTTCCGATGCGCTTCTTCTGATCAAGCGGTGCACTGGCAATGAGCTGCATCCACACGGCGACGACGCTGTTCTTGCGGCCGAGGAAACGGTCGCGCACCGCCTGGGCATCGCGGAGGGACGGGGCCGCGGCGAGTTCCTGCTCGAACGCCGCGAGTTGTGTGGCGACGGAGGTGGCATCTGGTAGAGACATGAGGGTGACAGAGTACAAAAAACGATGGTGAAAACGCCAATCGCAACCGGGTCCGCCGCAGCCAGCGGCGGCGGGACCAAAAGAAAAAGGGCAAGAGAGGAGGGGAACCTCCGACTCTTGCCCTTGTGCGTTCCTGCGCGGAGCGCGGATCGACGCTACGCGGTTGCCGGTGTCAGCGCCGCCTTAGCCTGGGCTGCGACGACCGTAAAGGCCGCCGGGCTCGTCGCCGCTAGTTCCGCAAGGCTCTTGCGGTCTAGCGTGTTGCCGGCGAGCTTCAGGCCGTTGATCAGCTGCGAGTAGGTGATGCCGTTCTCGCGGGCGGCAGCGTTGATACGAACAACCCAGAGGCGACGGAAGTCGCGCTTCTTGTTGCGGCGGCCAACGAAGGCGTACTTGAGCGCCGTGTCGACCGATTCCTTGGCTGCCTGATAGAGCTTGCTCTTGGTCTGGTAGTAGCCCTTGGCAAGCTTCAGCAGCTTCTTCCGCTTGGCGCGGCGAACCGTTCCTCGTTTTACGCGTGGCATTGCACAATCCTCTCTGGCTTGGAGCGGGGGATGACCCTCGCTCGATGCGCTTTGGCTGGCGCCAGGCGGCCTGGCCTAAAGCGTGACATTCAGATGAACGTCGGTGGTCGTCGGCTTACGCGTAGGGAAGCATACGCGCCAGCTTCGGCGCGTCGACGTGAGCGACGGTGGTCAGGCCACGAAGGGCGCGCTTGCGCTTCGTGCTCTTGCTGCTCAGGATGTGGCGCTTGAAGGCGCTGCCCCTGAGGAACTTGCCATTCTTGGTCTTCTTGAAGCGCTTGGCAGCGCCACGATGGGTCTTCAGCTTCGGCATGATGTCGTTCTTCCGTTTCAAGAGCGGACCTGAAGGTCCGCGGCTACAGCTTGCTTACGCTTGTGGCGGCGCCGTTGGAGCCTTCGGCGCAACCGGTCGTCCCTTGCCGCCGCCAGAAGGCTTACGGCTCAGAATCGTGTGCATCTGGTTGCCTTCGAGTCGCGGCATCGATTCCGCGATGGCAAACTCTCCCAGTTCCTCGACCAGCCGTTCGAGGATGCGACGGCCAATCTCGGGGTGCGCCATTTCGCGCCCGCGGAAGAAGATGGTGGCCTTCACCTTGTCACCGTCCTCGAGGAAGCGTTCGATGTGCTTCTTCTTGAACTGGTAATCATGTTCGTCCACCTTCGGACGGAACTTGATTTCTTTGACTTCGATGACCTTCTGGTGCTTTCGCGCCTCGCGAGTGCGCTTCTGCTCCTGGTACTGGTACTTCCCGAAGTCCATGATGCGGCAGACCGGCGGCACGGCCGTCGGCGAGATCTCGACCAGGTCGAGTCCCTTCTGTTTCGCAATCGCAAGCGCCTGCGGCGGAGGCATGATGCCCAACTGCTGCCCGGTGTCGTCGATGACGCGAATTTCCCGAACGCGGATGCGTTCGTTGACGCGCACGCGGTCGTCTCGTCGGGGTGATCTGTCGAAAGCGATAAGGCCTCCTACCAGTTACGCGGATACGCCGGCTGACACGGCATCCGCACTATTCCGTCCACGGCTGGAGATTTCCGTCCGAGCCGTGTCGATGAACGCCGCGATCGTCGCGGCGCCCTGATCTCCACCGGTGCGCGTACGCACCGATACCGTGCCCTCAGCCACTTCCCGGTCCCCAACGACGAGCATGTAGGGAATCTTCTGGAGCTGCGCCTCACGGATTTTATATCCGATTTTCTCCTGGCGCTCGTCGAGATCGACGCGCAGCCCGGCCGCCCTGAGCTCGTCGCGCACAGTGCGCGCGAATTCGGCGTGCCGATCGGCAATCGGCAGCACGGTCGCCTGCAGCGGAGCGAGCCACAGCGGGAACGCGCCCGCGAAGTGCTCGATAAGGATGCCGATGAAGCGTTCGAAGCTGCCGAAAATGGCGCGGTGGATGACCACCGGCTGATGCTCGGCGTTGTCCGCACCGACGTATGTCAGGTTGAACCGGGCCGGCAGCTGGTAGTCGAGCTGCACCGTCGCGCACTGCCAGCGGCGACCAATGGCGTCGGTCACCTCGAAGTCGAGCTTGGGTCCGTAGAACGCCCCGTCGCCCTCATTGACGGTGTAGGGCTGTCCGGCCGATTCGAGCGCTGCCTTCAGCGCCGCTTCGGCGTGATCCCAGGTTTCGACCGAGCCCAGGAACTTCTCGGGGCGCGTGGAGAGCAGCACGCGGTACTCGAGGCCGAAGTCGCCGTAGACGCGCTGCACAAGGCGGAGCAGTTGCTCGACCTCGGAGGCAATCTGCGACTCCATCACGAAGCAGTGCGCATCATCCTGCGAGAACTGGCGGACGCGCGTCAGGCCGGAGAGCACGCCGGACGCCTCGTTGCGGTGCAGCGGCGTCTGTTCGTGCAGACGAAGCGGCAGGTCCTTGTAGCTGCGAACCTGGCTGCCGAACACCAGCATATGACCGGGGCAGTTCATGGCCTTGAGCGCCATGTCCTCTTCGTCCGAGGACTTCACGAGAAACATGTTCTCGCGGTAGTGCGACCAGTGGCCCGAGGTTTCCCAGAGCGCCTTGTTGAAAATGATCGGCGTCTTCACCTCGACGTAGCCAGCCGGGAACAGCACGTCGCGCATGTAGTTGGCGAGCGTGTTGTAGACCGTGGTGCCCTTGTCGAGCCAGAACGCGGCGCCGGGCGCCCACTGGTGGAAGGTGAACAGTCCGAGTTCCTTGCCCAGCTTGCGATGGTCGCGCTTCTTGGCTTCCTCGATCTGGGTCAGGTAGGCCTTCAGGTCCTTGTCGGAGAAGAAGGCCGTGCCGTAGACGCGCTGCATCGGCTGATTGTTCGAGTCGCCCTTCCAGTAGGCGTTCGACGTGCTCAGCAGCTTGAACGCCTTCAGGCGCCCGCTGGTCGGCACATGCGGGCCGAGGCAGAAGTCGATGAAGGTGTCCTTGTCCTTGATGGTGTAGCAGGAGACGACGTCCTGCCCGACGGTCTTCTCGTCGATCAGTTGTACCTTCAACGGTTCGCCACGACCGGCGAAGAACGCTTTGGCATCGTCGCGCGGCCACATCTGGCGCTCGTACACCAAGTCCTGCCCGGCAAGCTCGCGCATCTTGTTCTCGATGGCCTCGAGATCCTCAGGCACGAAGGGACGGGGCACGACGAAGTCGTAGAAGAACCCCTCGTCGGTGGCCGGGCCGACTCCGCACTGCGCCTCGGGAAAGAGGTAGGTGACGGCCGCAGCCAGGAGGTGTGCGGTGCTGTGACGGTAGACGTAGAGCGCTTCGGGACTGTCCTGCGTGAGGATCGTGACCGAGGCGTCCGAGGTGAGCGGGAAGGCGAGATCGACCAGTGCGCCGTCAACCATGCCGGCAATGGCGGCTTTCGCCAGCCGCGGCGAGATCGCTTCGGCCACGTCGCGCACGCTGGTGCCCGCGGGCACAGCGCGACTCGAACCGTCGGGAAGCGTGATGTTGACCTGGCTCATTGACGTTGGAACAGCTCTGACTCTGGCGCCCACCTTCGCTCCGCGGAGCGAGATGAGCTACGGCGGGCAACCTTCACTGGGCTTGCCAACCGAAGCTACTGCAAGCGTTGGCAAGCTGTAGCGAAGGTTGGTAGGCACGGGTGGATTCGAACCACCGACCTCCTGCGTGTCAAGCAGGCGCTCTAACCCCTGAGCTACGCGCCTACAGCTTTGCAATCAAGACGTTAGACGAACGTGAAGTATAGCAATCGTTGAAGCTGGGCGTCAACGAAATGCTGCGCTATTTGACGGCGGCTTTGAGGCCTTTGCCCGGGACGAAACGGGCCACGCGGCGCTTGGGGATTTTGACCGGCTCGCCGGTCTGTGGATTGCGCGCCGTTCGCGCCTTGCGGCTGCTGGTCTTGAAACTGCCGAAGCCGACGAAGGACACCGAGTCGCCCTTTTTGAGCGCCTTCGTGATGCTGTCGAGAAGCGATTCCACGGCCGCCGATGCGGTGACCTTCGTCAGCCCGGTGTCCTTCGCAATCTTCTCGACGATGTCGGCCTTGTTCATCTGGTGTGTCCTTCAGCAGGCGCAGCGGAGCACATGTACGCGCGGCGTCATCGGCGGGCGCTCAAGTGTTGCTGAGTATGCAGCGGTTATACGTCCGCTCTGCTGGGCTGTCAATACAACGACGTTGCGGGCGCGGCGCAGGAGCGCGCTACGCCGCCTTCTTCTCCGCCAGCAGCGCGAGCGCCTTGTCGAGCATGGCATCCGGGGTCGGCTCGGGCTGGCCAAAGTCGACGTCGGGCACGTCGACCGGCACTGCTGGCATGAGTCCCTTCTCGTGCAGCGGTTCTCCCTCGGGGGTGAGGAACTTGGCCGTTGTGAGCCAGAGACCGGTGCCGTCAGGCAGCTTCACCAGCTTCTGCTCGCCGGCGCGACCGATGGTGTGCTCGCCTATCAGCTCCGCGCGCTTGTTGCCCACGAGGGCCGACGCGAAGATCTCGGCCGCTCCAGACGTCCCGTTGTCGACAAGCAGCTTCACCGGCATCGTCACCGAACCGTCGCCAGTCGTCGTCGCAATCGCCTGCGGCTCGCCGTCGCGCACCTGCCGCTTCGCGAGTGTGCCATTGGCCACGAAGAGGCGGGCGAGTGCGAGCCCTGCGTCGTTCGACCCGCCCGACGTGCGTCGTGCGTCGACGATGAGCGAGGTGGCGCCGGCACGGGCCAGTTCGGCGATGCCGGCCTTCGCCTGCGCGGCCGTGCGGGCGCTGAACGCGGCCACGCGCAGGTAGCCGACGCCGGGCGCCGCAATCTTCGTCGTGACGTCGAGCGTGGGCACCGCTTCACGGGTGAGTTCGATGACGTGCGGGTCGTTGGTGTTGCCGCGAATGACCGTGAGCGACACCTTCGAGCCGGGGGCGCCGCGCAGCCGGCGCATGCCTTCGAACACCGACATCT
Source organism: Acidobacteriota bacterium (assembly GCA_043743165.1). Taxonomy (GTDB): domain Bacteria; phylum Acidobacteriota; class Vicinamibacteria; order Vicinamibacterales; family CAVVIG01; genus CAVVIG01. Next base: position 20,775 of record JAYTXA010000010.1, on the reverse strand, counting down.
CGCGCGTCGCCATATCACCGATGACACGGACGTAGTCGCCCGTGCGCAAGCCAGCCTTCGCCGCGGGGGAGCCGTCGCGGGTGGCAATGACGCGCAGCCAGTATTGCCGTGTGAGGTCGATGCCCAGATCGCCGGCAGGCTGCGGCGCGTTCGCCTCGATCTGCTTGACCAGAGCCGCCGACAGGAACGTGCTGTCCGGGTCAAGGCTATCCGCCAGCCCGTGCATGGCGCCAGTCATCACCTTGTCGATGTCGGTCTTCTCGACGTAGCGATCGGTGATGAGGTTCACCACGTCATAGAAGACGCGCAGATGAGGATAGGTGTCCTCGCGAGCGGCAACCTTCCCGAGGAAGCCTCCGACGATTGCGAACGCAATCACCGGAGCGGAAATCCAGAGCACGACGCGGCGGATGTGAGAGGACATATCTACCTTTTCGCCAGCCATTGTAAGGGATCGACTGCGCGGCCGTCGACGCGGAGTTCGAAGTAGAGCGCGGCGGTATCGCCTGACAGCCCAACGGTGCCGAGAGGCTCGCCCCGCTCAACCCGTTCGCCCCTGGTCACCTGTATCTCGCCTAGGTTCCCGTAGAGGGTGAACGTTTGATTGCCGTGGTCGAGGATGACCAATTGGCCGTAACCGCTGAATACGTCGGCGAACGCCACCGTGCCGTCGTGCACGGCCTGTACGGCCGCGCCTTGCGCGCCGGCCAGTTCGATGCCGCGCGACGCTGGACGTCCGGCTTCGCTCGTCCCGAAGCGCTGGCGCACGGTGCCGGCGACCGGCCAGTCGAGGTCGCCCTTGAACGGCGTCAGCGGCAGCACGGCCACTGGTGCGCCGTCGCCCAGCCCGGCGAGCGATGCCTGCAGCCGCTCCTGCGCCGCGAGCAATTCCCCGTAATACTGGGCATTCAAGTCGCGCCGCGTGTCGATGTCGCGCACCATCGCCTCGTGCGCGGCCAGCGCCGCCGCCGACGCGGCCTGTGCGCGTTCAGCCGCCGATTGCAGCAGCTGCACCCGAACCTGACGGTCATGCGCGGCGTCGCGCGCTGCCTGCAACTCGGCGAGCCGTGTCTGATATTGCCGCACGCGCACCCGGTCCTGTTCCGCGAGCGCTGACACCAGCCGGACGGCCTGACCGAACTGGCGCAGGTCCGACGCCGACAGCAGCAGCCGCGCGTACTGCCCGCGGCCCAGTTTGTAGAGGGTGACCAGGCGCGCCTGCAGGTCCGGGAGGGCAGCGGCCGTGGCCACTGACAGCGTCGACACCTGGTCGTCGAGCGCCGCCAGTTCGGTTGTGGCCTGCTGGACAGACGCGCGGGCCTGCTGCAGTTCCGTGGCGCGAATCTCGCGCTCGAGCTCGAGCCGCCGCAGGTCGCCGAGCACCGTGCGCGCCTCGGCCGTCAGCCGGTCGGCGTCCTGCCTGAGCGCATCGAGACGATCCGTCGCGCGGCGCGATTGCGTATCCGCCTGCGCACGACCGAGTTGCTGCGCGCGGCCCGCGGCGCCCGTCAGTCCGACCACGAGCGCGGTGAAGGCGAGGAAGCGGCGAAACATCAGGTCTGCGGCAGAATATAGCATCGCCATGCGTATCCTCGCCCTCGACGTCGGCCGCCGTCGCATCGGAATGGCCATCAGCGACCCTTCGGGCATGCTGGCCCGCCCGCTCGGAACCGTCACTGTCGGCGACACCGACGCACCGGAGTTGGTTGCTGCGGAGATCACGCGACTCCGTGCCGACGATGACGGGCTGGGCGAGGTGGTGGTGGGGTTACCGCGTCACCTCGACGGCACCCGCAGCGAGCAGACCGTCGCGGTGGAAGCCTTCATCGCCGAACTCCGTCTTCGCACCGACCTGCCGCTGATCACCGAGGATGAGCGCCTGAGCAGCCGAGAGGCCGAAAGCCGGCTGGCTGTCCGTCAGAAGGACTGGAAGAAGCGGAAGGCCCAGCTCGACGCGGCGGCCGCGGCCGTGATCCTGCAGGACTATCTCGATAGGAAAGGCTCCCTCGATAGGAAAGGCTCGATCGGATGAAGAAGCTGGCCCTTCTCATTGTGCTGCTGCTCCTCGCTGGAGGAGCCTGGGCATTCGTGCTCTATGCCCGGGTGGGCCAGCCGTACCGCGGCTATAACACGGATGCCCAGGAGGTGGAGATCGCGCTCGGCTCCGGCACGCGCGCCATCGGCGACGCGCTTGTCTCGGCCGGCGTGGTCCGCGATTCGCTGACGTATCGCCTTGCGGTCTGGCTCAGTGGTGACGCCCGCCGGCTGAAAGCTGGCGAGTACCGCTTCGACAAGTCGATGACGGCGCGCGAGGTGGTCGACAAGATCTCGAAGGGCGAGGTCGATCTGGTTCGCATCACGTTCCGTGAAGGGCTCACCATCGCGGACATGGCCGCGCTCGTCGAAGCGCAGGGCCTAGGCGCGGCGGCGTCGTTCCGCGACGCGGCCGGCAGCGCCGCGGCCATCGCCGATCTCGATCCCGCAGCCACCGACCTCGAGGGCTACCTGTTTCCTGAAACCTATGCGGTGTCGCGCCACGCCGATGTCGCAACTCTCGTCGCGGCCATGGTGGCGCGCTTCCGGGTGGTGCTGACGCCAGACCTTCGCGACGCGGCGAGCGCACGCGGCCTCACCCTGCGCCAGTTCGTCACGCTCGCCTCCATCGTCGAGAAGGAGACGGGCGCGACCTCCGAACGGGCGATGGTGGCCGCGGTCTACTCGAACCGCCTGAAGATCGGAATGGGCCTGCAGTGCGACCCGACCGTGATCTACGCCCTGCAGCGGGCCGGCAGGTTCGACGGCAACCTGCGTCGCGACGATCTGGCGTTCGACTCGCCGTACAACACCTACAAGTACGCCGGCCTGCCGCCTGGCCCGATCGCCGCGCCCGGGAAAGACGCGCTCGAGGCCGCAGCCCGTCCCGCCGAGGTCGACTACCTCTACTTCGTGAGCCGCAACGACGGCACGCACGCCTTTGCGAACTCGCTCGACGAGCACAACCGCAACGTGCAGAAGTTCCAGGTGCAGTACTTCCGTGAGCGGCGCCTGGCGGAACGTCAGCGGCGCGACGCGGCCGCCTCGCAGTTCGGGCGCTAGGCCGGGCCGTGCGCCTAGATGCTGCGGTCAAGTCAGCTCAGCGTTCGCCCCACTTGAGTTTCGTCCGGAGCACGTCGAAGTAGCTCCGCGTGGTTGGCCGAATCAGGCGCATTGGCCGCGGCGCACGGCAGACGGTGATTTCGTCGCCGGCATGAATCGGGAACGTCGACTGTCCATCGAGGGTGAAGACAATTTCATCGCGTGCGTCCATCGTCGGCTGCACGCGAACCGTGCTGGAACCGGGAAGCACGATCGGCCGGTTGGTGAGCGTGTGCGGCGCGATCGGCGTGATGATCATCGCGTCCATGTTCGGCTGCACGATCGGCCCACCAGCCGACAGGTTGTAGGCCGTGGAACCGGTGGGCGTGGCGATGATGAGACCGTCGGCCCGCACGCGCGTCACGAACTCGTCGCCGACATAGACCGAGAGGTCGAGCATACGCGATCGCGCGGTCTTCGTGACCACGGCGTCGTTCAGCGCGAGCGAGCGCGTGCGCACGTCGCCGCCGCTCGCCGTGATGGCGCGCAGCATCATCCGCTCTTCGATGTGCGCGCGCCCGTTCAGCGCGTGTTCGAGCGAGCGATAGAGTTCGGGGAGCGTCACCTCGGTAAGGAACCCGAGGCTGCCGAAGTTGACGCCGAGAATCGGAATGCCGGAGTCGGCGTCGGCGATGCAGTCGGCCATGCCGATCAGGGTGCCGTCGCCACCGAGCACGAGCACCATGTCGACGTCGGTCGCCAGCGCCACGCGCCCGCGGGTGACGCGCCCCTCGGCCGGCGGCATCAGCGCCGCCGTGGCGGTTTCATAGACCGGCGTCAGGCCGCGCGCCGAGAGCCAGTCGCCCAGGTCGAGCAGGTGGGGTGTGGCCGCGTGCAGTTCCGACTTGGCGACAATGCCGACGCGCGACACCGGGGGCAACGGCAATGGCGACATCAGACCTGTATCCTAGCCGACTCGTCGACATCGGTTGCCGTCGCTGCCGCGTCGCGCAGCCGCAGGTGGACCAGGAACTCCCGATTGCCGGTGGCGCCGGTGATCGGCGACGGCGTCAGGCCGCAGCGCACAAAGCCAATGCGTTCTGCCTCCGCCGTCACGCGCGCCACCACCGCCTCGTGGACTGCCGGGTCGCTGACGATGCCGCCCTTGCCGACGTCGTGGCGCCCCGCCTCGAACTGTGGTTTCACCAGGGCCACGACGTCCGCACCGGCGGTCAGCACCTTCGGCACCTCCGGCAGGATGTAGCCGAGCGAGATGAACGCGACGTCGATGGTGACGATGTCGACGGAGTGGGGCACGTCGTTCGCGTTCAGCGAGCGCGCATTCACGCCTTCCCGCACGATCACGCGTGGGTCGCTCCGCAGTCTCCAGTCGAGTTGGTTGTGGCCGACGTCGAGGGCGATGACGTCAGTGGCGCCGCGCTGGAGCATCACATCGGTGAAGCCGCCGGTCGAGGCGCCGATGTCGAGTCCGCGACGCCCCTGGACGCTGATGCCGAACGTGTCCAGCGCGTGCGCCAGTTTCAGCCCGCCGCGCCCGACGTAGGGATGGTCGGGCGTCGTCAGCTCGACGAGCGCGGCCGCGGCGACCGGTGCGCCGGCTTTCGTCACGACCTGGCCATCGACGCGCACCTGCCCCGCGAGGATGACCGCTCGCGCCCGTTCGCGGGAGGGGACCAGGCCGCGCTCGACGAGCAGCAGGTCGAGCCGTGATTTCGGGGAAGCCATGAAACGCGTCGGGGCCGTCGTCAGTTGCGGCGAGCGATGACCCAGTCGGCAATCGCATCGAGCCAGCTGTCGGTCAGGTGGTGCTCGACGAGGATGGCATGCGCGCGCGCGGCGCAATCGGCGGCCATCGCCTTCGCCCGCTCGAGGCCGAAGAGGGACGTGTAGGTCGGCTTGTCGCCGGCGGCATCCTTGCCCGCCGTCTTCCCGAGCGCCGCGGCGTCGCCCTCCACGTCGAGAATGTCGTCGACGATCTGGAAGGCCAGTCCGACCTCGGTACCCCAGCGGTCGATGGCGTCCAGGTGCGACGTCTCCGCGCCGGCCATGATCGCCCCACCGAGCGCCGACGCCCTGATCAGCGCGCCGGTCTTCTGGAGGTGCATGGCGCGCAGCGATTCCGGCGTCAGCGCCAGCGCATGGCCGCGCACCTGTCCCGCCGCCTGCAGATCGACCACCTGACCACCCACCATGCCGGTGGCGGACGCTGCCGACGCCACGACGCGGATGGCGGCGACCTTGCGCGCGGTGATCGCCGAATCATCGGAACGCGGTTCGCGCGCCATCAAGGCGAACGCCTCACCCTGCAGCGCGTCGCCCGCGAGAATGGCAATGCCGTCGCCGTACACCGTGTGAAGCGTCGGTCGCCCGCGCCGCAGGCAGTCGTTGTCCATGGCCGGCAGGTCGTCGTGAATCAGCGAGTAGGTGTGAATGAACTCGACCGCGCAGGCCGTGGGCAGCGCCTGCTCGAGCACGGCTGCCCCTGTCCGCCGTGCGATCGCGTCGGCCGCCGCAATGACCATCACCGGACGCAGGCGCTTGCCGCCGCCGAGCAGGCTGTAGCGCATCGCCTCCGACAGAAGCAGCGGGCAGTCGGGCGGGGCCGGCAGGAAACGGTCCAGCGCCGCGTCCACATGGGCGCGCGTGTCGACGAGGAACGTCGCCAGCGTCGACGAACGGACGCCGGTCATCGTCGATCCGGCTCGTCGCCCGAGAGCGACGCCGGCGCCGGCTTCAGTTCGCCGCGCTCGGTCAGGATTTCGACGCGACGTTCGGCTTCCTCGAGTTTCGTGTGGCAGAAGCGCGAGAGCTGCACGCCGCGCTCGTAGAGCGCCAGCGACTGCTCGAGCGACAGGTCGCCGTCCTCGAGCTTCTTGACGAGCAGATCGAGTTCCGCCAAGGCGGCCTCGAAGTCCTTGATAGAGGTATCAGACATGGTCCGGTGGTCGGTGGTCGGTGGTCGGTGGTCGGTGGTCCGTCTCGCGGACATCGCACTCGAGTTCGCCGTCGGCGAGTGTCACCCGAATGCGATCGCCCGGGGCCACGTCGGTGGCGTGGCGGAGCGCCCGAGTGCGGTCGGCGTTCCACGCGACGGCGTAGCCGCGCCCCAGCACCGCCAGCGGACTGAGGCTGTCGAGCCGACCGGCGCGTTCACGCAGTCCCGCCTGCGCACGGTCGTGCCGCCGGATGACGGCGGAGCGCAGCCGGCCGTCCGCCGTGGCCAGACGCGTGCGGATCCCTTCGAGACGTCGACCGAGATCGAACGCATCGAGTCGGCGTCGCAGCAGCGTCAGCGTGCGTTCGCGCCCGGACAGGCGCAGGCGCAGTTGCTGATCGAGTCGATGGGCCAGCTCGGTCACGTCGCGGCTGCGCATGGCGAGGCGCGTGGGGAATCCGGCGAGCGCGGACCGCCCGCCGAGCACATGCACGCGGCGACTGAGCGCCTGGACGCGGCCCATCATGGCGGCATCCAGCCGATCGCGCCCGCGGTCGATGCGGTGACAGAACTCGTCGCGCGACGAGACGACGATCTCGGCCGCCGCCGACGGCGTGGGTGCGCGCCGATCGGCAACGAAGTCGGCAATCGTCACGTCACTCTCGTGGCCGACCGCGGAGATGACCGGCACCTGGCATTCGGCGATGGCGCGAGCCACCGGCTCTTCGTTGAAGGCCCACAGGTCCTCGATGGAGCCGCCGCCTCGGCCGACGATGACCACGTCCACGCCGGGCACGCGCTGGATGGCACGAATCGCCTGGGCGATGTCAGCCGCGGCGCCGTCGCCCTGCACGCGCGTCGAACGAATGACCAGGTGCGCGTTGTGATAGCGGCGGCCGAGCACCTTCAGCATGTCGCGAATCGCAGCGCCGTCGAGCGAGGTGACGATGCCGATCTTGCGCGGCAGTGCCGGCAGCGGCCGCTTCCGCGCCTCGTCGAACAGCCCGTCGGCCTGCAATCGCTTCTTGAGTTGTTCGAACGCCAGTTGCAGGGCACCAAGCCCCTGCGGCTCGAGCATCTCGCACGTGAGCTGGTACTCGCCCCGCGCTTCATAGACCGACACGCGGCCACGGGCGATGACGCGCAGGCCATCGGTCGGCTTGAACTTCAGGTATCGCAGCTGGGTGCGGAACATGATGCCCTTCAGCTGCGCACGGTCGTCCTTCAGGGTGAAGTACAGGTGCCCGTTGTTCCAGACCTTGGCGTTGGACAGTTCACCCTCGACCCACACCGTGAAGAACTGCGCCTCGAGCTGATCGCGAATGGCCGCGGTCAGGTCGCTCACGCTCAGCACCTGACGGCGGGGTGCCGCTGGTTCGGCCGGCACCGGCGAGGCCGGCTCCAGGCTGCGTCGCGCGATGTCGCGCACGCGCGCCTCCAGCGACGGGGTTGCCGGCAGGGCGGGTGCGGTCGTCGGCAGCGCAGGCTGCGGGTCCGGCTCGTCGTCGAAGGGCAGCCCGAAGGGACTCGGCATGAGGAACGTCAGCCGCGCGAGTCGCGCGCGAGATCTTCGAGTTCGTTCATGCTGTAGCTGACGCGCTCGATATCGGTGGCGAGGCCCGTCGTCTCGTCGGCTTCGACGATGACGCCGTTGAGACGCGGATTGCCGCTGGCCGTCTCGAACCGTGCCGGCATGCCGTTCAGGAAGCGTCCGAGCGCGGCGTCCACTTCGACGCCGATCACGGAATCGTGCGGGCCGGTCATGCCGGCATCCGTGAGGTAGGCCGTGCCCTTCGGCAGGATGCGATCGTCCGCCGTCTGCACGTGCGTATGGGTGCCGACGACCGCGGTCACCTTGCCGTCCAGATGCCAGCCCATCGCAACCTTCTCGGACGTGGCTTCGGCGTGGAAGTCGACGAAGACGATGCGCGCCCGCTGCTTTACCTTCTCGATTTCCTTCAGCACGCCGGCAAACGGGTCGTCGATACTCAGCATGAACACGCGCCCCATGGCGTTCACGACGCCGACGCTGACCCCGGCCTCGGTCCGGCCGATGTAACTGCCGTTGCCGGGCACGCCAGCGGGGAAGTTCAGCGGGCGCAGCAGGCGCGGCTCGATACCGATGTAGTCGATCGCTTCCTTCTTGTCCCAGATGTGATTGCCGGATGTCATAACGTCGACGCCGGCCTCGAGGATCTGCTCGCCGAGCTCACGCGTGATGCCGAAGCCGGCCGCGGCGTTCTCCGCGTTGGCGATGACGAGATCGATCTGGTGGTAGTGCCGGAGTGCGGCCACGCCGCGACGGACGAGGTCGCGACCCGGGCGTCCGACGATGTCGCCGATGAAGAGCAGTCTGGTCACGGTGCTGGGGACTCGGCTGAAATCTCGATGCGGATCGGGCGGCCGCGCCGCTCTGTCATCCGGGGAACGGTGATGCGCAGCTCGCCGTTGGCGAAGCTCGCGGTGGCGCGGCTCGTGTCGCAGGCAGTGGCCATGCGAACGGCACGCGCGAAGCGCCCGTAGCCTCGCTCCACCAGATGAAAGCTGGCTTCGGTGTGTGGGCGGCGCGGGGCCTTGTGGCCCGCGATCAGGATGGTCGATCCCTTGGCCACGACGCGGATCGCCTGAAGCGACACGCCGGCAAGGTCCATCATGATCTCCACCGCTTCGTCGGTCTCGAGCACGTCGAGCGCCGGAGAGCACTCGCCGTTGAGAGCGTCGTCGCCGGTGAACCGGCCCAGTTCCTGGAAGATCCGCCGCAGTTCCTCGCGGAACTCGGTCGGTTCCGACGGTAGAGCCACCGCCTGAATCCTCGAACGCATTTCGAAATCATCGCACATCGGATTGCCTGTGTGGCGAGCAGCTGTAGGCACCCCGTGCACATGCAGGACGGCTCTGGCCGACGCCTCAGGGGCCGGCCCTGTTTGTAGATATGAGTGCTATCAACTAATAAATAATGATTGACAGGCACTCATCATCGATCTACATTCGGATTTATCCTCGTTCCAAGGAGATTCAACACATGGCAGGCAAAGTCATCGGCATCGACCTCGGCACGACGAACTCAGTGGTGTCCGTGATGGAAGCGGGACAGCCGGCGGTCATCGTCAATCAGGAAGGCGCGCGCATCACTCCGTCGGTCGTGGGGATCACGAAGGACGGCGAGCGCCTGGTGGGTCAGGTCGCGAAGCGGCAGGCGGTCACCAATCCCGAAAACACCATCTTCTCGGTCAAGCGGTTCATGGGCCGGAAGTTCGATGAAGTCAGTGGCGAGACGACGCGTGTGCCGTACTCGGTCGTGCGGTCGCAGAACGGCGACGCGTGGATCGAGGCGCGCGGCAAGAAAATGTCGCCGCCGGAAATCTCCGCCATGGTCCTCGCGAAGCTGAAACAGGCGGCTGAGGACTATCTCGGCGAGCCGGTCACCGACGCGGTCGTCACCGTGCCGGCCTACTTCAACGATTCGCAGCGACAGGCCACGAAGGATGCCGGCCAGATTGCCGGGCTCAACGTCCTGCGCATCATCAACGAGCCGACGGCTGCGGCACTCGCCTACGGGCTCGACAAGAAGAAGGACGAGACGATCGTTGTCTACGACTTCGGCGGCGGCACGTTTGATATCTCGGTGCTCGAGGTGGGCGAGGGCGTCGTCGAGGTGAAATCGACCAACGGCGATACGCACCTGGGCGGCGACGATCTCGACGACCGCATCATCGAGTGGCTCGCGGCGGAGTTCAAGAAGAGCGACGGCATCGACCTGTCGAAGGACCGCATGGCCCTGCAGCGCCTCAAGGAAGGCGCGGAGAAGGCGAAGATCGAGCTGTCGACGGCGCTGGAAACCGACGTCAACCTGCCCTTCATCTCGGCGGATCAGACCGGGCCCAAGCACCTGCAGGTAAAGCTGTCGCGCGCCAAACTGGAACAGCTGGTCGACGACCTGCTGCAGCGCACAATGGCGCCGGTGAAGCAGGCGCTGGCCGATGCCGGCGTCGACCCGAAGAAGATCGACGAGGTGGTGTTGGTCGGCGGATCGACCCGCATGCCGAAGGTGCAGCAACTGGTGCGCGACTTTTTCGGCAAGGAACCGCACAAGGGCGTGAACCCCGATGAGGTGGTCGCCGTCGGCGCCGCCATCCAGGGCGGAGTGCTTGCGGGCGAGGTGAAGGACGTCCTGCTTCTCGATGTCACGCCGCTCTCGCTCGGTATCGAGACCCTCGGCGGCGTCATGACCACGCTCATCCAGCGCAACACGACCATTCCAACGCGCAAGAGCGAGGTCTTCTCGACGGCCACCGACAGCCAGACCAGTGTCGAGGTGCACGTGCTGCAGGGCGAGCGCCCGATGGCGCGCGACAACCGCACCCTCGGCCGTTTCCACCTGGTGGGGCTTCCTTCCGCGCCGCGTGGTGTGCCGCAGGTGGAAGTGGCATTCGACATCGACGCCAACGGCATCGTCAATGTCACGGCCACGGACAAGGCGACGGGCAAGGAACAGAAGATCACCATCAGCGGCTCCGGTGGCCTGGCCACGGACGAAGTAGAACGCATGGTGAAGGACGCCGCGGCGCACGAAGCCGAGGACAAGCAGCGGCGGGACGTGATCGATGCACGCAACCAACTCGATCAGCTTGCCTACCAGGCCGAGAAGACGGTGCACGAGAACCGCACCACGCTGCCCGTGGGCGAGCTCTCGAAGGCCGAGGCCGCCATTGCCGCCGCGCGGAAGGCGGCCGAAGGTGACGACCTCGGAGCCATCACGAGCGCCAGCGACGAACTGCAGCGGGTGACGCACGCCGTCGCCGAACTGCTCTACAAGAGCGCCCAGGCCGGGCCGGCCGGTGCCGGGGCAGGCGCGCAGGATTCAACCGTCAAGGACGGCGAAGTGGTCGACGCCGAGTTTGCTGAATCCCGGTAATTGCTCGAACCAACTTCATCAGGAGGATCACATGGCTATCGTTCGTTGGACCGACCCGTTCCGTGAATTCGCCCAGCTCCAGGACCGGCTGAACCGCGCCTTCGCGGACAGCCACGGCCGCAGCGACGAGGGGCTGCTGTCGTCCGGTTCGTGGCTGCCGCCGGTCGATATCTACCAGTCGGGCGAGCACGAACTGGTGCTGAAGGCTGAACTGCCCGACATGACGCGGGAAGACATCGATGTCACGGTGGACAACGGCACCCTCACCATCAAGGGCGAGAAGAAGCTGTCGAGTGAGGCCCGCGAGGAGCAGTTTCACCGCATCGAGCGGCGCTACGGCACCTTCAGCCGGAGCTTCTCGCTGCCAACGTCGGTCGATCCGTCGCGCGTGGCGGCTGAGTACCGCAACGGCGTGCTGACCGTGAAACTACCGATGCGCGACGACGCGAAGCCGCGCCAGATCAAGGTGGACGTCGCCGCGTAAGCGCCTGGCCCCCGGCCGTCGTAAGTGCCGTGTAGGTTGGATGCGCCCTTTCAGCCGTGCAAGATGACGTGCTAGGCTTGGTTCTCGTCCATGGAAGACGCCAAACATTTCGCCGCCGACATCGTCCAGAGCGATTCGACCGACGCCCTCGAGGCGCCGCTCGCACCGGTCGAACCTGCTCCTGCCATCACCAGCCGCTTCCTCTACGTGGATGTGGCGGCGATGCGCGCAAAACAGCTGCGCCGCGGCGCCAGGCTCCGCTACGACGTGGAGCCTGGTACGCCCACACCGAAGAAGCCCGAACGGCAAGCGATGGAAGAGGTGAGGCGCTGCCTCGTCCACTACACCATTCCGCCGTGGAAGGGCGTTGGTGTGCGTGCCGCGGAAGAAGAAGCCGCGGCAGCGGCCGCCGCCGCCGCGGCAGAAGCCGCGGGTCAGTAATCAGATGCTCGACGCGGTGCTCGGCACCCTCGCCGGTGTCGTGTCGAGCAGTCTCTTCGTTCTGGCCCTGGTCGTCGGCTTCTGCGTGCTGTTCGGGTTCGTGAAGCTCCGCCAGACCACCGGGCGAGGCGCAGTCGTGAAGAGCCTCGACGAAACGCTCACGCACCTGCCGTTGAAGTATTTCTCCCCCGGCGCCCCGCACGGGCTCGTCGACCAACTGCACACGCCGGAACTCATCGAGGCCGCCGCACGTAAGTCCTGAGTGTCCCCTTCGCCCTCCTCCTCTGGATTCCGTTCCTGTTGTTGAAGGTCGTGGCGGCGGCCTGACCGCGCGCGAGTCGCGTTACAGACTCGCTCAGGCAAGCGACTCCGGCTGCCAGCGCAGGCCCAGGTTCACGATACGCTGGATGAGCGAGTCGTAGCTCAAGCCGGCCGCGTCGGCCGACGCCGCGAAGTCCTCCCCTTTGGCAATCTGCGGATTCGGGTTGGCCTCAATCACCCAGGGCCGCCCTTCAGCATCGAGCCGCAGGTCGATACGGGCATAGCCGCTCAGCTCCAGCGCCCGGTACGTCCGCTTGCAGACGTGCTGGACGGCCTCGCTCGTGGCCGGCGCCAGCTCGCGCGCGGCGCCGCTGTCGATGCCGTACTTCTTCTGGTACTTCACGCTCCACTTCACCCGGTCCGTCGCGATGCGCCTCGCCTCGGGCGGCATGTTCGTGAAGAACAGTTCCCAGACCGGCAGCGCCTGCAGTTTCTGGTTGCCCAGCACCCCGACGTACAACTCGCGACCGTCGATGTACTGCTCGACGATGGCCGCGGTGCCGATGCTGTCGTGGATGAAGGCCACGCGCTCCTTCAACTTCTCGTCGCTGTCCACGACCGACGCCTGCGAGATGCCGATCGACGCCTCTTGTGTCAGCGACTTCACCATCAACGGGAACGCCAGCCGCTTGGGCCGCCGCACGCGCCGCCCGATTCGGAACACTTCCGACTCCGGCACCGGAATGCGGTGGTAGGAGAGCAGCTTCTTCGAGAGCGACTTGTCGCGGGCCAGGAGCAGGCCGCGCGGATTGCAGCCGGTGTAGGGGAGCTTCAGCAGTTCCAGGAAGCTGACGACGTTCTGGTCGAAGATAGTGACGTCGTTGAACGCCTCGAGCAGGTTGAACGCGATGTGCGGCTTCCATTCCTCGCATACCCGGCGGATGTCGCCCAGGTCGTCGTGCACACCGAGTGGTCGCACGTCGTGCCCCAGCGCCCGCAGCGTGGACACGACGTCGTATTCGGTGCGCCATTCCGCCGTGACCGGGTCGACGCCCTCGGGCAACGTCTCCGGAGGAACGAGGTGCTGATGCACCAGGGCCAGCACCCTCAACTTGCCGCTCACAGCGCCACCCTGTGCCGGCCGCTGTGCAGGTAGTTCATCGTCTGAACGGTCAGGAACACCATGAAGTCCACCCTGGTCGTCTCTTCATCGTCGGCGAGCCGAAGTCCGAGTTCGCGGCATCGTCGGATGATCTTGTCGATGAGTCGGTCGATGGTGTACTGGTAGCTGTCGGTGAAGCTCGCCACTGTGCCGCGCACCTCCCGGCGGATGCGGCGCAGGAAACGCGCAGCGGACGGGTGCGAGGCGTGGCGCGGGTCGTCGGAGAACAGGTTCAGCAGGTCGGCGTCGTAAAAGTCTGGCGAGTCGAGGCCGTAGTGTTCGCGTTTCGTGCCGTAGTGCTCACGCAGCGTCGTCTCGGCCAGGGCCAGCGGCTCCACCTCGCGCGTCGTCGTCACCTTGGCGGGCGCGTTGGCGAGGCTGGCCATCAGCCGGTCCATGTACTGGAGCTTGCGCTCGGCCGGCCACCCGACGTAGCGCGTCTGCCAGTCGGCACCGGGCGTCAGCCAGGTGGCGAAGGTTTCCGCGAAGTCCTCGTCAGGATGACTCTGCGCATACCAGTGATCCAGATGCTGGACGAAGCTCTTGCTGTACGGTTTCGGCGTGTAGTACTCGGGATACGGCGTCGACGGCAGGCCGAAGAGTTCCCGTCGTGCGCGGCGCCGCCGCAACTGGTAGGCGTTGTCGATGGCGTGTCCGGCTTCGTGCCGCAGGATCTTCAGGCAGGTTGCCTCGTCGCCGCCCTCCACCTCCAGCATCAGCGACAGCTCGAGCTTGGCGAGACGCGGATGCAGCAGGTAGAACGGTACGGCCACGCCCGGCACGCCGTCCGGGCTGAACCACTCTTCCGACACCCAGTAGTGGGGCACCACGAGGCCTCGTGCCTCCAGTTCCGCATTCACCCTGGCGATGCGGAGTTGCAGGTCGGTGCCGTCGATGCGCAGGTCGAGGTCGCACAGGCGCACGTCGAGCAACTGCTCGTCGGCGAGCGCGGCCCAGGCGGGCGTTACAGAGTCGGCTGCGCCTTCCACCATGCGGTCTGCCGTTCGTAAGCGTGTGCGGCCGAGAGGAGCGTGGGTTCGTCGAACATCCGGCCGGTCAACTGCAAGCCAATGGGCAGCGAGTCGGCCGTGAAGCCGCACGGCAGGCTGATCGCCGGCAGCCCCGCCAGGTTCGCGCTCACCGTGAAGATGTCAGCCAGGTACATCTGCAGCGGGTCGGACGTGCGCTCGCCAATCTTGAACGCCGGCGTCGGGCTGGTCGGCATCGCGACGACGTCCACCTGTTCGAAGGCGTGTTCGTAATCGCGGCGGATCAGCGTCCGGACACGCTGCGCCTTGAGGTAGTAGGCGTCGTAATAACCGGCGCTCAGCACGTAGGTGCCGAGCATGATGCGGCGCTTCACTTCGGGGCCGAAGCCCAGTTCGCGCGAACGGCCGTACATGGTCCGCAGATCGTCCTGCGCGCCAGGTCCGCCCTCGGCGGGTGCGCGGAAGCCGTAGCGCACGCCGTCGTACCTGGCGAGGTTGGAACTCGCTTCGGCGGTGGCCACGAGGTAGTAGACCGGAATCGCCGCCGACGCGTACGGCAGGTCGATGTCGACCAGCGTGGCCCCTGCGTCGCGGTAGACGTCGAGTGCCTCGTTGAACGCCTTCGACACCCCGGCGTCCACGCCCTCGCTCACCAGCCCGCGAGGCACGCCGACGCGGAGCCCCTTGGCGTGTCCCGTCAGTGCCGTGGTGTAGTCCGGCACCGGCACCGGCGCACTCGTCGCGTCGGCCGGGTCGTGTCCAGCCAGCACGTTCAAGGCAATCGCGGCATCTTCCACGGTCCGGGTGAAGGGACCGATCTGGTCGAGGGAGGACGCGAATGCCAGCAGACCGTAGCGTGAGACGCGGCCATAGGTCGGCTTGAGTCCAACCAGACCACAGAGCGCGGCGGGCTGACGAATCGACCCGCCCGTGTCGGACCCGAGTGAGAGCGGTGCCATGCCGGCCGCCACAGCCACGGCCGAACCGCCGCTCGAGCCGCCGGGGATGCGGTCGACCGCCCACGGGTTGCGGGCCGGACCGAACGCCGAGTTCTCGTTCGACGACCCCATCGCAAACTCGTCGCAGTTGGTCTTGCCCACCGTGACGGCGCCGGCCGCCGCGAGCTTCGCCACCGTGGTCGCGTCGTAGGGCGGCACGAAGTGCTCGAGGATTTTCGATGAGGCGGTCGTGCGCACGCCGAGCGTACAGAGGTTGTCCTTCAAGGCCACGGGCACGCCGGCCAGCGGCAGCGACGCCCGGTGCGGGTGTGCGTCCACGGCGGCCGCCTGCGCCAGCGCCTGGTCGCGCGTGACCGTGTTGAAGGCGTTCAGCGTGCCGTCGTGCGCCTCGATGCGGGCCAGTACTTCGGTGCAGACGTCGACAGCGGAGCGAGCGCCGGATTGGACAGCGTCGCGAATTTCACGAAGCGTAGCGAACTGGCTCATCCGATAACCCGCGGCACCTTGAAGAGACCAGCGTCGATGTTGGCGTCGGGTGCATTGGCCAGGGCCGCGGCGCGGTCGAGCGACGTGTGCACGACGTCGGCGCGATCGGCGTCGTGACGCGTACCGATACTGGCGGTCGGCGGCACGCCCGTGGTGTCGATGTTCTGGACTTGATTGGCGTATTCGAGGATGTCGCCGAGCTGACGCGCGTAGAGCTCGATTTCGGCCTCGTCGAGGCGAAGATGCGCGAGTGCGGCGATCGCTTCGATCTGCGATCGGGAAAACGTGGCGGACATGCCGAATGCTAGCATTTCCTCCGCGCGCCCCGCTTCATCCCCGCTGCCGGCCAAAGGCGCGGCGCAACCGCACCAGGCGGCGAAGCGTGTTCAGGTTCTCTTCATCGAGCGGGTCCACCGCGATCGGTCCGGTCGGTGTGCCCTCGCCCTTGGGCGTTTCGAGCAGCATGGGAATGCTGGCGAAGCGGCGGTCGTTCACCAGGCGCCGGAACGACTCCAGCCCGAGGTGTCCTTTCCCGATGTGTTCATGGCGATCGACGCGGCTGCCGAGCGGCTTCTTCGAGTCGTTGACATGGAACACCCGCAGCCGGTCGAATCCGACGACGCGGCCGAACTGCGCGAAGGTGTCAGCGTAGCACTCGTCAGTGGTCAGGTCGTAGCCGGCGGCAAGCAGGTGACACGTGTCGAGGCAGACGCCGACGCGGGCGTGCCCCTCCATCAGTCCGATGATCGCTGCCAGTTCCTCGAAGCGCGAGCCGATGGATGAACCCTGTCCAGCCGTGCACTCCAGCAGCACCATCGTCGTGCTGGCTGGGCGGGCGTCCAGCAGTTCGCGCAGGTTCGTCGCGATCAGGCGAATGCCGTCGGAGGCTCGCCCGGTCGTGTAACAGCCTGGGTGCAGCACCACACCGAGCAGGCCGAGTGCCTCGGCCCGATCGAGTTCGTCGGCCATCGCCTCGCGCGACTGCGCGCGGAGGGCGGAGTCGCCGGTCGCGAGGTTGATCAGGTAGCTGGCGTGCGAGACGACGGCGACGAGGCCGGCGCGC
Organism: Acidobacteriota bacterium; assembly: GCA_043743165.1. Taxonomy (GTDB): domain Bacteria; phylum Acidobacteriota; class Vicinamibacteria; order Vicinamibacterales; family CAVVIG01; genus CAVVIG01. Next base: position 3,984 of record JAYTXA010000010.1, on the reverse strand, counting down.
TGCACGTCGGTACGGAACTGCAACACTTCGTCTGGCGGAAGGGGGCGACCGCGCCACTGGCTGGCGTTCTTGGCGAACACCTGCAGCGCATCGCAGCGATGAACCACCGCGCGCGCCACGGCGCGCGGCAGGCCGCCGGCAACGGACATGTGCGCGCCGAATGGGGGCATGAGGCGAAAGGGGACTGCCCGCGGCGTCGCCGCTAGCGCGGCAGCGCCGCGCTCGCGGGAACAATGCGCGATGCATCCGCGCCCGCCTTCGGCGTGTACTTCTGGGTGCGCCCACCGAAGCTGTCGGCCGTGTAGAGGTTCCCCGCGCTGTCCACCGAGAACTGGTGCAATTCCCAGAACGCCCCCGGATACGTGCCGTAGGTGCCCCAGAAATAGAGCAGCGTGCCGTGGGCGTCGTAGTGCAGCAGTCGCGCGTTGGTGCCGTCCGATACCCAGACGGTGCCGTCAGGAGCTGCCACTACGTGGTTGGGGAAGCGCAGGTTCGGCCAGGTGTCGAGATGCCGACCGTTGGCATCGAACACCTGGATGCGCTGGTTGCCGCGGTCCGCGACGTAGACGCGGCCGTTCTTGTCAGCATCGATGCCGTGGATACCGCTGAACTGTCCGGGGCCGTTGCCCTTCGTTCCCCATTGGCTTACGTACTTGCCGTTGCGATCCAGTTTCACGATGCGCGTGTTGCGCAGCCCATCGGCTACCAGCATCGAGCCATCGGCCAGGAAGGCGATGTCCTGGGGCAGGCCGAAATGGGTCTGGTCGTCGCCAGGGACGTCGGGTTCGCCCAGTGTCTGCTCCAGTTGCTTGCCGTCGTTGGTGAACTTGTAGATCACGTGGCGCGAGTCGTTGACGATCCAGACGTGCTTCTGCGGGTCGTAGGGGCTGATTTTCACCTTGTGCGGGCCGCCGCCCGTACCGGGGGCCGAGGCGTAGAGCCTGTCCCACTGCGTCCACGACTCGATCAGCGCGCCGGCGCCATTGACGACGAGCAGCGTATTACGCATCTCGGCAGTCGGCACCGTGGCGCGTTCGCCGAGAGACCCCCAGATACCGTTGAACCCGCGTGGCAACTTCTCGGGCAGCTTCAACTCACCGCGTGCGGCGATGAAGATGCGGTCCGGCGACTGGGCGAAGATCCCGGGCTGCGATCCCCAGATGTAGCCCTGCTTCGCCCACGGCTGCGGCCAGTTCTCGACGACATCGTACGGACCGGTCTCTTCCTCCCCGCCTTTCTGCTGCGTGGCGGCGGTGTAGGGGAGCAAGGCGATCGCCCCGAACAGCAGGGCCGCGGAGAGCTTGCGGAACACGGTGGACGTCATGGTGAGGGAGGGTAGCAGACGGCGTCGGAAGTCAGAACACCGATGTGCGCCGGGGTTCGTGGTCGGTCGTCAATTGATTCGCGTGAACACGAATGCGCCGAGCGAGGTGACGACTCCGGATGGCGACAATGGCGCCGTGACGATCCTCGAAATCGGCGCAAAGGGTGTCGTGACCGCGTCGGGCGAGAAATACGTCACGCCATTGTCAGTGCCCGCATCCCACGGATCGAGCTCGACGCGCCGTTCGCCGATCCACTGCTCGTTCTCGAAGAGCGGCAGACCCGCGACACCGACGAACCAATCAGGGCTCGGCGCGATCATCGACACCAGCGTCACCAGCGGATATCGCTGGCTCACGGTGATGTCCATCATCGCCGTGGCCGGTGACTTGTCGATCGCAGGGCCGATGTAGAGCGCCTCTGCGGCGCCGCCGCCAATCGCGGCGCGAATCTCCGTGTCGAGCGGATTGGTCCTGCCGAATTCGGCCATCTCTCTGATGCCCTGGCTCGCGAGCTGGCCTGGACGCCAGAACGCGACGGCGCTGGTGTGGTTTGCACCGACAAGGCGCGAGAAGTGTGCGCTGCCAGGAATGTCGATCGGATGGGACGCTGGACTCCAACTCGCTTCGAACGTCACACGGTACGTCGCGGTTGCGGGTGCAGCGGATGGTGGCGTCGGCGCTGGCGCCGGAGTTGCCGTCGGCTCACCAGTGCTCGGCGCAGCTTGCGCGGCCGGAGCGGGTCCGGTCGGCGCCGACGGGCTGGTCATCGAGCAACCTGCGGCGGTGACGATCAGCGCGACGAGGAGAGCTGAGGTGCTGCGGATGGTCATGACAACCCCCTTTTGCGGTTCGACGAGCAGTGGGCGACCAGGCTACTGACGCCGCGCGGACAGGATCGCTTCGACGAGCTGGTCAGGGATCTCGGATGGCACGTGCGCTTCGTCGTCATCGAAGGCCCGACGGCCCAGCTTCACCGTTTCGCGGTACGCCCGTAAATATCGCTGGCAATTGGTGCAACGGCTCAAATGGCGCTCGAAAATATCCCCAACGTCTGCGGGCAGCTCTCCCGACGTGTAATCCACGATGAATTCGGCGAACTCCCTGCATGTCAACGCACTGTCACCGAGCGTGAGATGCCGAAGCCGCCAGCGACGTTACTAAGACATTACCGCTGAGCATAGTGGACCCTGAGGAGCGTCGAGAGCGCCTGACGGGCTCGGTGCAATCTGACCTTGAGCGCCGTCGCCGTCAAACCCAGGGCTTCGGCCGCCTCCTGAGTATTCATCTCCTCGATGTCGCGGAGGATGAGCACCGTGCGGTACTGCGGGGGCAACTGGTCGATGCAGGCCCGAACCGTTTTCCGGGTCTCGGCCTTGAGGAGCAGTTCATCGGCCGGCATCTCCCACTCGTGAAAGGTCTCGGTGTGATGACCGTCTTCGAGGAAGTGTGGCAAGAGGTCCTCGATCGATGATTCCGGCTTCCGCTGCTCCGACCGAATCTTCATCAGCGCCGTGTTGACGACGATGCGGTGGAGCCAAGTCGAGACCTGCGCCTGTCCATGGAACGAACCGATGCCGCGGAAGGCGCTCAGGTAGGCGGCCTGGAGAACGTCGCGCGCGTCTTCCTCGTTGCGCACCAGACGACGTGCGACGGCGAGAAGGCGCGCGCCGAACGCGCGAACCAGCATGTCGTACGCCCGGTCGTCGCCGGCCTTCAGGCCTTCGAGGAGCGCCCGCTCGTCGACAGACGCAGAGTAGTCAGGTGCGGATGACACGTTCCCTTACCGAAGTCTAACTAACAGAGGTCTGTGTCGAATCTGATGCGCTCCTCTTCTTCTCTACGCGGCAGCGCGATGATTGGATTGGCGCAGCGCGAACGGGGGCTGCCCGCTCGCCTGATGACTAGGGTCGTTGCACCGCGGCGGGTCCGAGCTGAGCGGCGAGGACAGTCCCATCCGGTCCGAGCACGACGGTGGCGGCGAAGAGTCCGCGCCTGAACTGCCGCGGGTCGTCGAGGTCGCCCTGCACGAAGCGCAGGTCGCTCCACCGCACCGTGGTGGTGCCGTCCTCAGCGACGAGCGAGCGTGCGGCGGGGAAGCGCGAGAACCCGAGGAACATATGCGCGATTGGCGTCCTCGCCGCGGCCGTGACCGCCGGGGTCCATTGATTGGGCACCCGAAGGGACAGCACGCGGGTCGCGAGCGACTCGCCCGACAGGCCGCGGCCGGTCAGCAGATCGATGTCGCGCACCTCGTAAGCGTTCGACAACTGCGCGATCAGGCGCCAGCGGAACGGCGAGATGAAGTCGGGCATTGCCGCGAGTTCCACCAGGCAGCGGGCCGAACCGGCGGTGTGCGCCGCCGCGGCCTCCGGCCGGGGCCAGTGTTCGAGGCCCCATCCGGGCCGTACGGACGCGTCGCACCACTCGGGCAGCCTGCTGCCAAAGGCGTTGGGCGCCTTCGCCACGGCCGTGTGGTGCGACGCTCCACGCACGCCGTAGTTCACCGCCATCAGGGTGAGGGCGATGGCGGCGTTGCGCCGGCGCCTGACGAGGGTGCGCGCGTCGCCCTTCGGTCCGCGTGCGAACCAGAGCGCGCCGCCGAGGATCGCCAGCAGGTACACGTCGACGATCGGCATCCAGTCGACCGAGAACCAGGTCC
>JAYTXA010000009.1:0-225344 GCA_043743165.1 Acidobacteriota bacterium | reverse complement strand
GGCGAGCGCCATCCAAAACCTGGAGACGCTCCATCGGGCGGAGATCGAATCGCGAAAGGTGGCGTAATGGCGGCTCTCTCAAACCGTTCGGCTCTCTAGAGCCGGGGACGCTGATCTTTGATGTCGCCGGCGATGTCGTCCACGATGTGGTCCACGTCGCGCTTCTCGAACATCGGTCGCACCGTCACCACCAGCACCATCATCGCGCCGACGGCAAACAGGCTGGCGCCGACGAACATCATCACCATCCGGCCGACGGGCGGATCGATCTCGGGGCTGTTCCAGGTAGCCATGGCCCCGATCAGGCCGTAGAGGCCGAGCACGGCCCCGCCAATGGCGAGTGCCAGCGACGGCGCGAGCGTTGGTCCTTTTGACGGCACGGCAACTGCAATTCTAGCGCGTCACTCCACAAGATGAGCTTCACGGAGTTGACCGGCGCCGCGTAATTTGACGGTATCGTAATCCCAGCCGATGCCTACGCCGACCGTACGCACACGCCAGATGGCGCTGCGCACCTACCTCGTCCTGCTGATTCTCGGCTCGATGCTCCCGTTCCTGCTGGTCAGCGGAGCGCTGTTGCGGCGTGGGCTCCATGACGACCGCCTCTCTGTCGAGCGGACGCTGGTGGAGTCGGCGCATCAGCAGGCGGCAGAACTCGACGCAGACATGGACGCCACCATCCGCACCCTGCAGGCGCTGACAACCGCCTCGTTGCTCGAACCCGGCGAACTGCCGGAATACGAAGCGTTGCTGCGCCGCGTGGCGGTGACGCAGCCGTGGCTGTCCATCCGGGTGCTCTCGGCGGATGGACAGTTGCTGATCGACACCGAGGCCAGACCTGGCGAGCCTCCGCACCCGGTGGTCGATCCGGACAGCCTCGCCCAACTACGGGCCACGCAGCAGCCGACCATCGCGAACCTTCGGCGGAGTCCGACCGGCGTCCTGGCCTTTGCCGTACGCGTGCCGATTGTCTACGACGGCAGCTTGCGATACGTGCTGACTGCCCTGCTCACGCCTGAACGCGTCGCCGCGGTGATCGGCCGCGGGACCACCCACGCAACCGAGTGGACGCGCGTCGTGGTCGACCGCGCCGGCACCGTCGTCGCGCGCACGCGCAATCCGGAACGCTTCGTCGGCACGCCCGCCACCCGGTCCTACATGGACCGCGTCACCTCTGGCCGCGAGGGGTTCTACCAGGACACGTCGCTCGACAACCAGCAGGTCTATGTCGCATTCAGCCGATCGTCGACCTCGGGCTGGACCTCGGCGGTCGTAGTGCCGGCGTCGGCGATGGACGGTCCACTGATGCGGTCGATGTCCGCCCTCGCCGGCGTCGCCCTGCTGGTGCTGATGCTCAGCGGCGGCGGGGCCTACTGGCTGGCCGGCCGGATCTCATCCGACCTCGGATCGGCGACACTGGCCGCCGAAGCGCTGGCTCAGGGGCAGCCGGTGCCGACCGAGCGTTCGATCGTCGGCGACATCACGCGCCTGGCGCAGGCGCTCGAGCGTTCGGCCTCGCTGCTCACCGAACGCAGCACCGAGCGCGATCGCCACCTGGCGCAGGCCGAGGCCGCTCGCGCCGAAGCCGAGGAAGCAAACAGGGCCAAGGACCAGTTCCTCGCCATGCTTGGCCACGAACTGCGCAACCCGCTATCGCCGATTGTCACCGCGCTGGCATTGCTGAGGATGCGCGGCACCCCGTGGACGCGCGAGCATGCGGTGATCGAGCGACAGGTGAACCATGTCACACGGCTCGTGAACGACCTGCTCGACGTGTCGCGCATCACGCGACGCACGCTCGATCTCAGAAAGAACCCGCTGCGCCTGGCCGACGTCATCACTCGCGCCACCGACATCGCGTCGCCGCTGCTCGAGGAACGGCGGCAGAAGCTGACCGTCGAGGTGCCGTCGACCCTCCGCGTGGTCGGCGACGAGGTGCGGCTGGCCCAGGTCTTCGGCAACCTGCTCACGAACGCCGCCGCCTACACGCCTGAGGGCGGTGCGGTCAGCGTGCACGCGACGCAGCAGGACAAGACCATTGCCATCGATGTCGCCGACACCGGACGGGGCATCGCGCCCGAGATGGCACCGCGGATCTTCGACCTGTTCGTGCAGGGCCCTCGCACCATCGATCGCCGGGAAGGCGGGTTGGGTCTCGGCCTGGCCATCGCACGCAGCCTGGTCGAACTGCAGGACGGGCAGATCGAGGCGCGCAGCGAGGGCGTTGGCCGTGGCAGCACCTTCACCGTGCGCCTGCCGGCGGCACCAGGTGCGGCCCCGGAACAACCCGTGTCGACGCCGACGCTCGCCACAACGCACCCGTTACGCATCCTGCTCGTCGACGACAACGCCGACGCCGCCGAGATGCTGTCGATGCTGCTCACCGATCAGGGCCACCTGGTCCGGACTGCCAGCGATGGACCGCAGGCGCTCGAGGCGCTGACGCGTTTCACGGCCGATGTCGCGATCCTCGACATCGGCTTGCCGGTGATGGACGGCTACGAACTGGCCCGGCGCATCCTGGACAGGCCGGGAGGACGCCGGCCCACACTGGTCGCGGTGACCGGCTACGGCCAGGAAGAAGATGTGGCGCGGAGCCGGCAGGCGGGGTTCGCCCACCATCTCGTGAAGCCGGTCGATGCCGACGAACTGCTGCGCCTGCTCGTCTCGATCGGCGACAACCTGCGACGCTGAGGCTCAGGCCGCGGGCGTGTCGAAGTCGAGGTTCCCCGTCACCCGCTGGCCATCGCTCGTGAACGCCGTACGCAGCAGTGCAATGCGGCGCTGCGCTTCGGCCAGGTCGTGCACGCCCAGCGTGATGTTCAGCACGTCGATAAACCAGGGCAACTTCACCGGATCGACGACGTAGCGCTCGACGATCTCCCGCGCGATGGGCAGCGTCGTGCCCTTCGAGTCGTCGTGCACGTCGCGGTCGGCCGCCTGTTGCAGCTTCGCGTACTCCTCGGCCAGCAACCGGCGGAAGAGTGGCACCGTGAACAGGTCGCCGGCCTGCACACCGGTCTCGTCATCGGTCTGCGTGAGGGTGGCGCCCTTGTGCAGCCACTCCCAGAGGATGCTGAGCCGGATTTCTCCGGTAGCCATGTCCTCCATCAAATAGAGCACGTCGTCGTTGCCGAAGAAGTCGGCCGGCTTGAGCGCCGCCGCCTGCATGCCCTGGCCGAAGGCGTTGCCGTACTGGATCGCGACGCTGATCAGATCGCGCGCGCCGCGAATGGTGCGCGGCGCCGGCTCGAGCTGGGTGAGGGTCCGAGCCGCATCGAACGTGTAGTCCAGACGCGGGAACTCGCGTCCGCGCTGGTTGTCCTGCCCGGCTCGCTCCCACACCGGGCGGACGATGTGCACCATCTTCCAGTGCGCCACCCACTTGCCGCTTGCCCCCTCGCGCTGCTCGCGCTCGGCGCCGGCCACGGCCCGCGTCATGCTGCTCTCGACGCCGGCGGCCGAACCGACCGGGATGTTCGGCTCCATGCCACCCTGCCACAGCGCGCACTGCCCGGCTGCATCCGGCGTATTGACGGCGCGGCGCACGCGGTCTTCATACGCACGCATGTAACCGTAGGGCATCGTCACCGCATCGATGTTCGGGTTGACGAACGCCGGGTCCCACGCCACCGCGTCGGCCACGCTGTTGATGTAGTCCCACCGCCCGGTGTTGAAGCCGACGAAGTGCGCGCCGAGCGCGGCGCGAATTTCCATCAGCTGGAAGCACGCTTCCAGCTGCTCCACGAGCACGTAGGTCTTGATCGTGCCGTGCAGCAGTCCGAGGTGCACCTCGAGCGCCGACAGGATGTCGGACCACAGCGCCGCTTCCTCGGCCGTCTGGATCTTCGGCAGGTACAACACCAGCGAGCGTCCCTCGGCACGCAGCCGCGCCTGGTTGTTCACGAGGAAGGTCGTCGCGTCGACGATCGAGGCCGAGAAGCCGGTGCCGTCGGTGTGGCGGATGTGCCGATCGTCGAGATGCAGGCCGCGCGCCCGGAAGATGACCGTGGTAAAGGCGAGTTGAGCCTGCCAGTCGCTGATGATGCGCCGGCCAAGGAACGACTCAGCCCACGCGTTCATCTCGTTGGACACGGCTGCCGCGGCCGCCATGAAGACCGGGTCGCGGTGGATGGCCAGCGTCAGGTTGCGCTGGTTGTCGAGCGCCATCGTGGACAGTTGCCCGAGTGCATCTTCTCCGTCGAACATCCAGCCGTCGGCGCCAGAAAGCAGGGCGTAGGCGACGTTGCGGATGCTGCGCTCGAGCAACGGGTGCGGTTTCGCCCCTGGGCCGGTGCCCTGAATCCACTGCCGGCGCAGGTCGGCGGGAATCTCCGAGCCGAGGAATCGGCCGGCGCGGGCGTCGTCCACCATCATGGCGGTGCGGCCGATCGTGGCCGATGGCGGCAGGAACGCGACCGGTTCCCGCTCGTGCGCGCGTCTGGCACGGCGAGCCAGGCGCGAGGCCATGAGCGCGCGGCGATCGGCGTCGAACGGCGCGAGGTGTTCGAGCGCGGCCCTGACGTCGGCGGTGAGTACGTCCGCGTACGCCGGCAGCAGCCGGTCGCGGACGTCAAGCGAGGATGAAAGTGGGGTCGGCATCGGCGTCCGTCTTGTGAAGAAGGCTATGTGCGTAACTCGATCGGGGTCAGGACTTCGGCCAGGAGAACGCCTCGGCCCACTGCAGGAACTCGCGGACCCGCGTCTCGTTGGCGCGCAGCCAGTCGCCAACCATCGGTACCGGCGCACGCTGGCTGGCCCAGTAGACGAACGGTTCGACGAAACCCTTGCGGCGAAGCTCGAGGAAGAACGGCAGGTAGTGCCGGTTGACGTACGACGACGCCGCGGGTCCGGCCGGCTGTGCGGGCAGGCGGCCAATCAGCTGATCGACCTGAGCCACGAGCGCCTGGATTTCGGGGGTGCCGGCGTCCATCTTCGCCATGAACGCAGCGTGCGTCGGTGCCAACTGCGCTTCGAGCGCCGCGAAGTCGCCCTCGTCGGTCTTGCTCACCCGGCGGGGCGCCGCGCGCATGGCGCCACCTGCCTGAGCGTTGTCGGGAATCGGATCGACGCCACCCTTCAACACCGCGCGCCAGAGTCCGTAGCCCGGCATCGCCTGGGCGCCGCCGGGGTCGAGGACGAGGAAGGTGGACAGGGCGAGGAACGCCGGTCCCGTGTAGCCGCTCGACTGGTAGATCTGACCGAGCAGCAACTGCACGCCCGGGTGCAGCGGCTCGAGCGACGCCGCTTTCTGCAGCGCGAGGCGCGCGTCGTTGGGCCGGTTCAGGCTCTCGCGGTAGGTGACCGCCATGTTGTAGTAGAGCTGCGAGGCGCCGGGCACCAGCGCAATGCCCTTCCGGTACATCTCCACGGCCTGCTCTGCCTGCCCCTTCGAGTCGAGCGACGACGCCATGAGGTCGTAGAACATGGGCAGGAGTTCCGATTTGAATTCGGCTCCCGTCCGCGCCGTCGCGAAGCTCTTGTCGTAATCCTTCTTCGACAGATAGGAAAACGCCAGCTCGAACAGTGCCGTGACGTTGGCCGGGCTCTTCGCCAGCACCTGCTGGTAGGTGGCGATCGCGCCGTCGAACTCGCCTTTGTCGTGCAGTTCGATGCCCGCGCGGAGCACGGCCTCCTGTTCGGTCGTGGTGGTTGCGGGAACGCGGGTCGGGGCGCCCTGCGCCAGCAGCGCGGTTGGACTCGCGAGCAGAACGAATGCGAACAGACAGATGGTCAGCATGCGCATGATGGGAGTGGAAGGGTATCACGCGGTGCGTGCCCAGCCGCGCCTACAGCATCGAACTCAGGAAGCTGGACCCGACGTTGAGGCAGTCGAAGGCATGCAGGCCGAACCGTGAGGCGAGCTCGACGCAGGTCTCGATGCCACGCGCGCTGTTCCCTCGCGCGTCGAGGCGCGGCGAGTAGGTGGCAATGCCGAGCTGACGATTGACCACCGACATCACGCCGCCGGACACACCGCTCTTGGCAGGCACGCCGACACGGTACGCCCACTCGCCCGAGTAGTCGTACATCCCGCACGTGAACATGATGGCGAGCATGGCGCGCGTCGACGTCAGGTCGAACACCGGGTCGCCAGTGGCCGGATGCTGGCCCATGTTCGACAGCGTCGCGGCCATGGTTGCAAGCTCTTCACAGGTGACGAGGATGGCGCACTGGCGGAAGTAGACGTCGAGCGCCGCCTCCGCTTCGTCGTGGACGAGGCCGAAGTTCAGCAGCAGGTGGGCGATGGCGCGGTTGCGATGACCGGTTCGGCGCTCGGAGTCGTAGACCTGCTCGTCGACGACGAGCGGCCGGCCGGCGGCCTTGCTCATGCGGTCGAGAATGATGTCGAAGGTCTCGTCTCCGAACTTCGCATGGAGCAGCGCCGTGATGGTGATGGCGCCCGAGTTCACCATCGGATTGAACGGCCGGTTTGTGCCGCTCTGGAGTTCGATGGCGTTGAACGCGTCGCCACTCGGCTCGACACCGACGCGCTTCGAGACCCGGTCAGCGCCGTAGGTTTCGATGGCCAGTCCGAAGGTAAACGGCTTGGAGACCGACTGGATCGTGAACGGCACGTCGCAGTCGCCGGTCTTGAACACCTGTCCTGACGAGGAGACCAGCGCGACACCGAAGCGTTCCGGGTCGGCCTTGCTCAATTCGGGGATGTAGGTCGCCACCTCACCGGTGGTGAGGCTGGCATACCGTCGGTGCAGGTCTTCGATCACGACCTGCAGTTCGTGCTTCTCCATGCGGCTCCGGGAGGGGCGTCGCGCTCAGCCACATCGCCCGCTCCATTACAGCTGAGCAACCGACGTGCCCGGCGACACTACGAACCCACTCCCGGAAACCGTCTGAATTATTGAGGAAACACATGCTCCCGCCAGGACTGGCCGGAACCCGACACGAACACTTGTGTCGGTTTGCAGACCCTCTCCAGACATTCGTGTCCGGGAGCACCGCGAACATCTGACGTGCGCGCCGTGCGGCGTGGCGCACCTGTGCGCCGCGCACGCTGTGCAATGGCACGCCATCGGCGGTCAGGACGCGACAGGACGAGGTGCCAGCTCACCGCTGACGCCCGCCGCGGGTGCGACGGTCGCGCCGTGCGCACTGACGGAATTCGCGCCCGCACTTTCAGAACTGCAAGTCACTTTGAAATCAAACCTGTGCGCCCTGTGCGCGACCGCGCGCTCGGTGTGCGGTGGTGGCGCACGCCGCACACCACACCGTTGCACAGCAGGCGCGATCGAGGCCCGTAGACATTGGCGTTTCGTGCGCCGCGCGAGGTCGGCACGAGGCTCGCTCTATGTGGGGGCAACACCGGTGCTGTGACGCACCGCTTTCTCGAGGGAGCTACATCATGCGCCGTCTTCTCTTTGCCACACTGCTCGGAGCCGCACTCAGCACTCCGGCCTTCGCCGCCGACGCCATCGACGCGCAGCCCGCCGCGCTCGTGATTGCACCCGCCGCCATCGCTGCCGCCAGCAGCACCGCCGCCAACGTCGACGTCGCGACACGCCGCGACTGGAAGTACGGCAGGCCGTCGATGCTGCCGGCGCTCTACGCCACGTCCGCGGCGCTCCAGGGCTACGACGCCTACTCCACGCTCACCGCGCTGAAGAACGGCGGTCGCGAGGCGAACCCGCTGATGAAGGGCATCACCAAGAGCCCCGTGGCGTTCGTGGCGATGAAAGCCAGCGTGACGATGGCGTCGGTCATGGCGTCGGAGCAGCTCTGGAAGAACAATCACCGCTTCGGAGCCATCGGCCTGATGGTGGCCTCGAACCTGATGATGGGCGTCGTTGCGAAGCACAACGCGCAGGTGCTCTCGACCCTGAAGTAACACCCCGCTCTCCGATGCTCCGGCGACCGCAGGTCGCACGTCGATGCGTCGGAACCGCTGTTGCGCTCGGCTGACCGCCGCGTGTGACATCCGTTGGCTGCGTCGGGTCTCGACCGGGAACATTGTGTGACACGTGCCGTGAGGCGCCTGTTACGGGCAAGCTCCTGGGGGGAGACGCAGACCGAAGGTCACGACTGACACACCTCCGCGCACACCCGCTTCACATCCCCATCCCAGTCTTGACGCTATGGCCGATGCCCGACGATCCAGTCGAGAGCGTCAGCGTAGGCACGTGCCAGTTCTGGCAGCCGGTCGGTGAACCGATGGTTCGAGGCATCGATCAACACCTGGCGTGACGCGTCGCCTGCAGCCCGCTGCATGGCCTGATAGTCCGCCTCGGACACGTACTCGTCGTGACGGGACTGCAGCATCACCAGCGGCACGGGCGCCACCGCCGGCAGGAACCTCAGCGCATCCACCGACGGTTCGTCGGCGTCTCGCTTGGTAATCCACGAGGTGAAGTCGGACCAGCGCCATGCGATCTCGGCGAGACGTGGCAATCCGATGGTGATGACGCCCGACACCCACGCATGGTTCGCTGGCGACGCGGCCGCCACGACGGCAAGACCAGCCCCCTCGGACACGCCGGAGAGGATGACGGGCGCGGGACCATCGCCGCGCGCACGCAGGAATGCCGCCAGCGCCCCGAAGTCCGCCTGGATGTCGGCCGGCTGCAGGTGCGTGGCCTTCGTGGTGAACGCCAACAAATACTCCCGGCTGTTGAGGCCGACCACCAGGTAGCCGTCCGCCGCCAGGTCCTGCGCCCGCGTCACCGCTTGGCCCACCCACCCGACGTCGCCGCTTCCCATGATGATCGTGCCGCGCGGCGTGTGCGACGGGCGGTAGACGGACAACTCGAGTACGTGCCCGCGCAGCGGCCAATCGAGGCGTTGTGCCGACGGCGCCGCCACTGCGGGCGACACCCACCACGCGAACGCCGCACCGACGAGCAGGAGGCCGATCGGGCACCTCATGACGCCCGCCCTGGACGTGGCGGGGCGTTCCGGCCGACCCACGCGAGCGAGTCGCGCAGCAACGCGTAGAGCAGCGGCCTGGCCCCCGAGAAGCTGTGGTTGCGCGCCTCGACCGCGTGCAGCACCCGCAGCGGCGTGTCGCTGCCGAACAGCACGCGCGCGTCAGCCGCAGACAGATAGCGGTCGCGGGTCGACTGGATGACGGCCAGTGGCAGGTTGCCGAGGCGCGGCAGATAGGCATAGAGCTCGAGTGCGACGTCCGGCCGGCGCCGCCGCCGCACGTACTCCTCTTCGCGCGTGAGCCCCATCGCCACCACACCGGCAAGCGCGGGCTGCAACCCCGGCTGCCCGGCAGCCACCACCATCAGGTCGGCGCCGCGCGAGACGCCGACGAGCACCACGGGCGTCGTCGACGGCGTCTGCAGGGCCGCGCGTGTCGCGTCGATCACCTGCGCGACGTCGAGCCCGACAAGAACCGGCGTCGTGGTGCCATCACCGCCCGGCAGGTGCGCGAGATATTCCGGGGCGCTGAATCCTGCCGTGGCGTAGCCCAGGGAGGCTATCTGCGTGTAGACCTCGCGGTCCTTCCCGCGCCAGCCACCGTCGCCGGTGGCATAGATGATCAGGGACGTCGCGTGGGCGGCGTCGCCACGCTGCAGGTGCAGGGTCAGGTTGCGTCCCTCCAGCACGACTGGGCGCGTGAACGACGCGGGCGTGGGCGCCTGGATAGCTGAACCGTGCCGCGGCCTTGCGCACCCCACGGCCGCAGCCGTCGCGAGCAGCGCCATACCGAGGCGTACCACCGTCAGTCTGGAGTGCACAGTCCATCGTACGCCGCCGCGCCGGAATCGGCCGTTGTGCTCACGATCTCTTTACAGAACAGACGCGGACCAGACGACAGCGCTATCCTGAGTTCACCTCCGGGTGTTCGCGCCCGGTGCGTGCCATGGATACCCCCGAACCCCGGCGACATCGGATCACCTCCGCGCTCGAGAACAGCGGTCTCTGGCTGCTCGGCCATGGCTCCCGCCTGTGGCCGTTCGTCGTGCTGGCCGTCGGCCTCGTGCTGTCATGGGAGGCCATGCGGCGCATCCACCCGCGTGATTTCTCGACCGCACTGCATGCGCTCGACCCGCGATGGCTCGCAGCGGCCGCCATCGTGACGCTCGTCAACATCGGCGCCATGGGGCTGTACGACGTCGTGGCGTTCCGTCACACGCGATCGCGCTGGACCGATCGCTGGCGATACGGCGCCGTCTGCTTCGCCTGGAGCAACTTCCTTACGCTCGGGCCGCTCGCCGGTCCCGCCATGCGCTTCTGGCTCTATCGTCCGTCGGTCGATCAGCTCTCGGACCTGCATGGCGGCGTCGTGGCTGTGGCCGTGGCGTTCACATCGGGGCTGGCGGGATGGACACTGGCGGCACTGGTGTCGGCACGAACCGGCATCGGGGTCTGGTTGCTCGCGCCGCTGGCGTTCGTCCTCAGCCTGCTGATCGTCGCGGCGGCGCGCGCGGTCATCCGGTGGCGCCAGCGTGACACCGGCCACGGCGACTGGAGACAGACGGTCACCCTGGCGGCCATCGGCTGGGCCGACTGGGTGCTGGCCTGCCTGGCGTTCGCGCTCTGCCTGCGTGCCAGCGGCTCGGTTGAACCGCTGGGTGCCGTGGCGCAAACGTTCTTCCTCGGCCAGGTAATCGGCGTCGTCAGCCTGGTCCCTGGCGGCTTCGGCAGCAGCGATGCCTTCTGGCTGGCGCGGCTGCCACTGACCGAAAGCAGCGCGGCCGCCGTGCTGCTGGCCTACCGGCTCATCTACTACGTGCTGCCGTGGGCCGGTGCGTCGTTGCTCCTGCTGTCGTGGGTGACACGCCGTGCGCAGACGCGCATCGAACTGGCGCGTCGCGTCGTGGCCGGGTTGGTGGGCGGCGGCGGCGTACTCATCATGGTGAGCAGTGCATCGCCGGCGCTCTACGCCAGGCTGCCGCTGCTCGAACAGTTCGTGCCGCTGCCCCTTGTTGAAGCCGGCCACCTCGCCGCGGCGATGGCCGGCCTGCTGCTGCTGGTGCTGGCGCGCGGACTTGCGCGCGGCTACCGCGCGGCGTTCCGGTTGACGCTCGTGCTGCTCACGGTGGCGGTTGCCGGCGCCATCCTCAAGGGGTTCGACTGGGAAGAAGCGGTACTGCTGACGGTGCTCTTCCTTGCCACCTGGTCGCAGGCCGGCTTGTTCGATCGCCCAAGCCGCGGCGATTGGCTGGAAGGGGCGGACGTGGCCGTGGCGCTGACCGCGCTCACCCTGTTCGTGATTGTCGGCGTCGTGTCGCACCGGGTGAGCAGCACGACCTTCGACCGCGTCATGCACATCGGCTATCGGCTGCAGGCCGTGCGCTTCCTGCGCACCGCTGGTTCGATGGCCTTTGCGGTGGCGGCGGGCGCCGCGTACCTGCTGCTGCGCGCACCGGTCCGCTTCACGCGCCCCGGTGATGACGACGTGAGGCGAGCGCTCGACCTGCATGCGCGGCTCGGCGGCGGCACCAACCCGCTGCTGGTGGCGACCGGCGACAAATCGACGTTCCTCGATGGCGAGCGCGGCCTGTGCCTCTATCGCACCATCGGTCCCTACGTCGTCGTCTTCTCGGATCCGGTCGTGCGGAGTGCACCCGAACGCACGGCGTTCCTCGACGCCTTCTTCGCGTTCGCGGGCGAACTCGACCGGCGCCCGGTCTTCTATCAGATCTCGCTCGACTGGATTCCCGTGCTGCACGACCGCGGCTACGACTTCTTCAAGCTCGGTGAGGAAGCACATGTCTCGCTCGGGGCCGTGTCGCTCGACGGGCATGCCGGCAAGCTGTACCGGCAGATCCTGCGGCGCGGCGAGCGCGACGGCGTGACCTTCCGGGTGCTCGAGCCAGGCGAGATAGGCGGACATCTCGATGAACTCGAACAGATTTCGAACGACTGGCTGCATACGAAGGGGCTCGCCGAACGGCAGTTCTCGATCGGCTTCTTCGACCGCGAGTACCTGAGCCGCTATCGCTGCGCCGTCGTCGAGGAGGCGAGTGCGCCGCACCGCATCCTGGCGTTTGCCAACCTGCTCGAGGGGCCGATGCACGAGGAGTTGTCGGTCGACCTGATGCGGCATCGCAGCGACGGACCGAAGGTGATGGACTTCCTCTTCGTGTCACTCTTCATGGTGGGCAAGGGCCAGGGCTTCGCGCGCTTCAACCTCGGCATGGCACCGCTGTCGTCGGTCGGCGATCAGCGCGGCGCGCATGCCCGGGAACGGCTCGCCCGCCTGCTCTTCCAGCGCGGCGAGCACTGGTACAACTTTCAGGGACTGCGCGCCTACAAGGACAAGTTCGAACCAACCTGGGTGCCGCGCTACATGGCCTACCAGGACGCCTGGGAGTGGCCGGTCGCCATCGCCTACGTCAGTGCGCTCATCGCCGGCGGCTGGGGCACCATCCTCGCGCCGCCGAGCGAGCCGGCCACGGCTCCACCGGCCTCGGCCTCCGCGCCGGAACCGGCGAGCGCCTGACTAGGGTTTGACCAGCGTGAACGTGGCGCGGTAGTCGGCCGCCTTGGTCGGCTTCGTGGTGTCCGGCTCGGGCAGCACGCGGGTCAGTTTCAGCGTGTAGCCGGCGACCGACGCCTGGTCGCGGTTCGGGTTCGTCTGCACCTCGACCGTTTCAGACCCGTTCCCTTGCGCGGCCACGCTGACGCGAACGATCGCTTCCCCGGCCCTGATGCACTGGACGTCTGTCGGGCAGCGCGAGTCGGCGACCACGGCCTCGAAGGTCACGCCCGTCCGTTCAGGGCCGACCTGAGCGGTCTCGCCGGCCGCCAGCGTGAACGCTTCTCCCAGCGCGGCCACGACCGGCGCCTGCGGGGTGGACGCGCCCACCATCGGCGCGCATGAGGTGAGCAGGACCACGCCGAACAACGGGAAGAGTGCAGGCCAGCGCATGAAGGCATCATAAACACCCGCGGACGGCAGCCGCCGATAAATCCTGCGTCCGGCCGATACGTACGGCTGTATGATTCAGGCGATCTCGGCTATCCAGATGCGCCGCTCTCTTCTCGCCATCGCCGTCGGAGCCCTGCTGCTTGCCACTGCGCCCATGCAGGCGGAAGAGCTTGTCTACGCGCGCTTCGCCGATTACCTCGAAGCGCTGCGCGTGCAGATGGGCATTCCCGGCCTGTCAGCCGCCATCGTCGGGCGCTCGGACGTGCTCTGGGAGCGCGGGTTCGGCTATCAGGACGTGGCGCGGTCGGTGCCGATGCGGCCCGACACGCCGGTTCAACTCGACGGCATCACCCAGACGCTGACCGCCGCCACCATCCTGCGGTGCGCCGAAGACAACCGGCTGTCGCTCGACGATACGCTCGGCAACTTCGCCAAGGGGTTGCCCGATCCTGGCGCCACCATCCGCCAGGTGCTCTCACACACCTCCGGTCCCGCCCTCGCCCCCTCGTTCAGCTACCGCCCCGAGCGCATCGACGCACTGGCCTCTGCGGTGAAGGCGTGTGAGGGCGATTCGTATCGCGAGACGATCGCAAACCTGCTCGACCGCCTGGCGATGACGAACTCAGTGCCGGGAATGGACATCCTCACGCTCGAGCCACCCGCCGAAGGGCTCCCGACCGCGAGTGAAGCGGCCCGCTACGCGACGACGCTTGAACGGCTGGCTGTGCCGTATGCCGTCGATAGTTCTCGGCGCGCCATCCCCGCACAGTTCTCGGCGTTCACGCTCACGCCCTCGACCGGGCTCATCGCCACCGTCCACGACTACGCGCAATTCGACATCGCCCTGCGCAGCAGCATCCTTGTGCGACCCGAAACGCTGGCCGAAGCCTGGCGCGTTCCCGCGGATGCCGCGGGTCGAGCGCTGCCGCACGGCCTGGGCTGGTTCGTGCAGGCCTACAACAGCGATACGGTGGTTTGGCAGTTCGGCACCGGTGGTGAGTCCGGCTCGTCATCGATGGTGGTGACCTTGCCGGCGCGCGGCGTCTCGCTGGTGCTGGCCGCGAACAGTTCCGGGCTGGTGAAGTCGTTCCCGCTCGACAAGGGAGATGTGACCACGTCGCCGTTCGCGCGGATTTTCCTCGCGCTGTTCACGCGGTAAACAGTGCGGCGCAGCTTACGTTTCGGGCTTCTTGTGACGGGGCTGCTGGCTGCGGGCGCAGCGCCGGCACGGGCAGAGTGGCAGATGAAGCCGTTTGGCGGCATCACCTTCGGCGGCAGCACGACCTTCGTCGACCTCGACGACCAGGCTGGCAGGCCGAAGCTGAACCTCGGCATCAGCGGGCTCTGGCTCGGCGAGGTCCTCGGAGTGGAAGGCGACGTCGCCACGACGGCGGGGTTTTTCAGTGGCGACCATAAGTCGCTGCAAACCTTGATCCTGCGCAGCCACGTGGCCACGGTCACGGGGAACGTGGTGGTCGCAATGCCGCGGCGGATCGCGCAGTACGGGTTGCGGCCGTACGCCGTGGCCGGCATCGGCATCATGCACGTGGGGTTCGACGATAACCTCCGCGCGCTGCCGTTCTCGGATACGTTGCCGGCGTGGGACGTCGGCGGTGGAGTGACGGGGTTTCTGTCAGATTTCGTCGGGCTGAACTGGGACGTGCGGATGTTCAGGACGACCGGCTCGCAGAAGACGGTAACAGGGGTCAGCCTGGCCCCCGAACAACTGTCGTTCTGGCGGGCCTCGATGGGGTTATCGATCCGGTTGTAGCCGGATGGCAGCAGACGGGCGCGGCGGTCCCTGAGGGTCGTGCGCCGGAGCGTAGTGATGAAACGATTCGGACTTCTCGTAGCGGTGCTGCTGCTCTCGGGCACCGTGGGCCGTGCGGCGGAAACACTCCGCATCGTGCCGATCAGTGCCGACGACCGGGTCGTGGTCTCGGTGGAATTGGCCGACGGCTACACCGACGAAGTGAAGCAGGCCATCGCCAGCGGACTGCGCACCACCTTCACCTACACTATCGAACTCCGCATGCTGGTCCCCGGCTGGGTTGACCGCACGGTGGCCACGTCCACGGTGGGTTTGAGCGACCAGTACGACAATCTCACGCGCCGCCACACGCTGCAGCGCGTCATCGACGGCCGCATCGACGACACCATCGTCACCGATGATGAGGTCGCCGTACGGCAATGGCTGACCACCCTCACCCGCCTGCCAATCGTGCGCACCACCCGGCTCGATGCGGGCCGCGACTACTACGTCCGCATCAACGCGCAGGCACGCCCGCGCGGCGGTTCGCTGCTCGGCTTCGCGGCCTCGATCACCGGTCAGGCGAAGTTCACGTTTATTCCGTAGTCCCATTCCGTCGTCAGCGCGACGGCGATCCCAGTCAGAAATGCGTGGGACCACATGGGGTGCTCCCACGTGGCCCCGTGCGAGCTACTTGGCTTTCAGCTCGCCGCGACGCAGTTGCTGATAGAGGTCGATAGCTTCGCGGATGTACTTCAGCGCGTCGGCCGGACCGAGGATGTCCTCCACCACCACCTGCTTGTGTTCGAGCACTTTGTAGTCCTCGAAAAAGCGGGTCATTTCCCGCAGCAGGTGCTGCGGCAGCTGCCGATGGTCGGTGTAGTCGTTGAACGCCGGGTCCTTGATGCTGACCGCGATGATCTTGTCGTCGAGCCCCTTCTCGTCGCGCATGCGCATCACGCCGATGGCGCGTGCATCGACGAGCGACAGCGGATGCAACGGTTCCTGCCCTAGCACCAGCGCGTCGAGCGGGTCGCCGTCGTCACAGAACGTGCGAGGGATGAAGCCGTAGTTCGCCGGGTAATAGACGGCGCTGAACAGGACGCGATCCAGCCGCAGGAGCCCGGTTTCCTTGTCGAGCTCGTACTTGTTCTTCGAGCCCTTGGGAACTTCGACGATGACGGGAAACGAGCGCTCAACCGAACGCTCGTCGAGATAACAGTCGTGCCAGGGGTGCATTGCGTCTCCGAAGTCGATGAGTTTTAGATCGACGTAGCTGCCGACCTTCAGGTCGGACGGCCTCACGAACCTGAAGGTTCGCGGCTACGCCATACCACAGTCACAGCGGCGCTAACTTCCCACGTCCAGTCCGACCGCCCAGTCGCCGTGGCGCATGAGCGGTTCGATGCTGCCGTCGGCGTGCACGGCGTCGATGTCGAGCTGCGACGACCCGATCATGAAGTCGACGTGTGTGGCGCTGCGGTTGCCGCCAGCCTGCTCGAGCAGCTCATCGCTCATGCCCTCGCCGCCGGCGACGGTGAACGTGTACGCCGACCCCAGCGCAAGGTGACTCGCCGCGTTCTCGTCGAACAGCGTGTTGTAGAACAGCAGCCCCGACTGCGCGACTGGCGAGTTGTGGGGCACGAGTGCCACTTCGCCGAGCCGCGCGGCCCCCTCGTCGGTCGCGAGCAATTCGCGGAGCACGGTGTGACCGCGCGCGGCCGTCACCT
Source organism: Acidobacteriota bacterium (assembly GCA_043743165.1). Lineage (GTDB taxonomy): Bacteria > Acidobacteriota > Vicinamibacteria > Vicinamibacterales > CAVVIG01 > CAVVIG01. Next base: position 209,023 of record JAYTXA010000009.1, on the reverse strand, counting down.
TCACGACGCGGCCCTTCTCGAAGGTGACCGAGAAGTCCTCGATGAGCGTGCCGCCGTAGCTGAGCGGCTTGGTGGAGGTCACCGTCCCGTCAACGTGGTCGCGGTGCGGCATCGTGAACACTTCCTCCGTTGGAAGGTTCGGGGCGAAGGCAATGCCCTGCAGGCTCGTCGACCGGCCACTCACCCACTGGTGTCCTGGCGCTAGGCCGAGGGTCAGGTCGGTACCGGGTCCACAGTACCTCAGGGCGACATACCGGCGGCGGTTGAGGAAGTCGCGACGCGCCGCGAGCGCCGCCAGATGTTCTTCCCAGGCGGCGACGGGATCGGGACGGTCGAGACGCACGAGCGTCGTAATCGCGCCCCAGAGCGCCTCGAGCTGCTGCTCGGCCGGCAGGTTCGGGAAGACGCGCGCCGCCCACCCCTTCGACGCGGCAGCAATAACGGACCAGTTCGTGCCGTTCTTCGAAACGTGGTCGCGGAACGGGCGAACGGCGCGCGACACCGACTTCTGCACCGCGCCCAGCAGTTCCGGCGGCTGATCCTTCAGCAGATCGGGGTCGTTGGCGTAGACGGAGATAACCGCGTGGCCCGCGTGCACGTGCGTGGTCAGCGCGTCGGCGAACCAGGCGGAGCACTGCTCGAACGAGTCGCGCGGCGCGTACTTGAAGCGCGCCAGCTGCAGCGCTTCGTCACCCCAGAGGGTCTCGACGAACGAGGCGCCCGCCCGGTAGGCGCTTTCGGTGATGCAGCGGACGAGCGGCGCCGCTTCGAGCGAACAGCCGCCGTTGGCCAGTGGCCCGATGATGAGCAGACGCTGTCCCGGCTGGAGGTTGAGCGCGACGCGGACGGCGAGGTCGCCGTAGAGCGCGAGTGTGCGGTCGAGTTGGATCCCCATAAAGGTCGGAAGTTCTCAGGATACCTGAAGCTCGGGCCTTCGCGCGACGAGGAGCCGGTACCGCACGGCGCCGTCCCGAATCAGCCGCTCGAGTGCGAGGCCGCCATAGTATGAGTCCATCAGCTGCTGGAACGCCTCGGCCGGCCAGTGCCGGACCAGTCGATTGCACGCCATCAGCAGGGCGATGCGCCCGTGGGAGCGCGGGCGGCACTGCAGCGTCAGGTCGAGCTGATCCTCGAGGGTGAGTCCCGCCCGTCCAAACTCCGCGAGGTACGACGCGGCCGGCCAGAGCACCGGACACTGCCATCCACGCATGAACGCCTCCAGGTCGGCTGACCGCGCCGCGCCTGGCTCCGGCATGTCGTCCACCACCACGAGGCGGCCGCCCGGCGCGAGCGTCGCTGCGAGGGCGGACACGCTGCGTGCGGGATCGAGACTGTGCGCCAGCGACTCGATCGCGACGATGAGGTCGAACGGACCGGCCGGTGGGTCGTCGTAGCTGCGAACGTCGGCGCGGACCCGGGCACCGAGCTGCCGGCGCGCCGCTTCGGCGTTTGCGCTGCCGGCCTGCGACGGGCTCAGCGTGAGCCCGAGACAGGTGGCGCCGAGCGTCTCGGCCAGCACCAGCATCGTGCCGCCGAGTCCGCACCCGGCATCGAGCACACGCGGCGAGGCCACCGTGCCGACCTGTTCGAGCAACACGTCGTGGAGACGCGTGAACGTAATCCGGCCGCCGACGCGCGGGTCGGCGAGCGCGCGGTGCACGGTCAACGAGCCGGAACCGCCGCCGTAGCCAATGGCCCGAGCGACGCGATTCCAGCGCCCGAGTCGTTCGTAGTAGGTCGCGATGCCGCTGCCCATCTGCCCCAAGTCTATAATCGGATTGCCGTGCTGCCGGGCTCGCTGTCTGCCTCCCGTTCCGACTCCGACGCTGCCATCGAGGCGGCATGGACGATCGTGCTTGCGACGTCGCGGGCCGCGGAAGCGGTCGCTGCCGTGAACCTGCGGCAGTCGTTCCGCATCACCGACGAGGGGCACCTCGACGCCGTCGAGTCGTCGGACCCGGATGCGGTGGTCTGCTGGCACCCGGGCGCAGGCTGGGACACGGCGCTTCCGGTGACCGACCCACGCCTGGCGCTGCTCGAACTCTATCTGCCCATCACCAGCGCCACCTCGGGGCGTCCAATCACCATCGGTCACCTCGGGCAGAGCCTCGACGGCTTCATCGCCACGCACTCCGGGCAGTCGCAGTACGTGACCGGCGAAGAAAACATCCTTCACCTGCACCGCATGCGCGCGCTGTGCGACGCGGTGGTGGTGGGTGCCGGCACCGTAGCAGCCGACGACCCGCAACTGACCACGCGGCGTGTGCCTGGCCCTCATCCGCTGCGCGTGGTGCTCGACCCGTCGCGCCGGCTTGGCGCGCACTACAAGATCTTCAACGACGACACGGTGCCGACGCTCTACATCACGACGGCCGGCACGCTGCAGCCTGGTGAAACGCGTCTCGCCCTGGCCGAGATCGCCACGGTGGCCGACACCCCCAACGGGATGGACGCGGCGGCGGTGCTGCAGTTGCTGCGCGACCGCGGCTGCCATCGCATCTTCGTGGAAGGGGGCGGGGTGACGGTGTCGATGTTCCTGCAGGCGAACCTGCTGGACCGGCTGCAGGTGGCGATCGCGCCGCTGATCATCGGCAACGGCCGGCCTGCCATCCGCCTGCCGGCGCGCGACGCGCTGAGCGAGTGCCGCCGGCCGCGCTACCGCGTGTTCCGGATGGGCGGCGACGTCTTCTTCGACTGCGACCTTCGCGACCTCGGCGAAGGGCCTGAAGAAGGCACGGAGTCGATTCCGCTGGTGACGCGCATCATCTAGCCGGTCGCGGCAGACTTTCCTCGTGGACCAGCGGTGTGGCTGCAGTTCCTCCCGGCCGCCACGCGCTCTAGAATTCCAGACTGAAGCCGGCCTTGATCAGCCGGCCGCGCTGGATGTTGCTCACGCGGCCATACGTCGGGCCCAGCTGCGTGACGCGCCCGAGGATCGACGCCTGGTTCGTGAGGTTGTAGAAGTCGACGCGCGGCTCGAGCTTCAACCCGGCGATGCGCCAGAACTTCCTGATACTCATATCCACCGAGTTTGCCGCCGGCAGCCGCGTCGTTCCGCGCGGCTCCACCTGCAGCGTCGTCGTCCCCTGGGTCAACGCGACGGTGTTGTTGCCGACCGAGACCGTGGTGCTCTCGGGGAACCCCTGGTAGTACTGCGCGGTGACGCTCAAGGAGAGTTGGTACGGGAACTCGTAGACGCCTGACGCACGATAGGACCAGGGCACATCGTTGCCGACCAGCCCGCGGCGATTGGTGAAGTTCGGGTTGTTCAGATCGCTTGCGCCTCCGGCAGTGTCACCCCTGGTTCGCCCGAAGCTCGCGCCTCCGGTCAGCGACCAGTGGTGGCTCATGCGCTTGTTCACGCTGAGGTCAGCGCCGTTGAAGTTCGAGTCGAGTTCGGCGTAGTTGTCCCAGAGGATGTCGTTCTTGCCGCGCAGCGCTGGCGCCTGATTGAAGACCGTCACCTGGCGCCCGCTGTTCACCTCGGTCACCGTCACCGGGATGTAGCTGTCGCGCGGAACGGCCACATTCTTCGCGCCGGTGTTGCGCCGCGTCTGTCGCCGCGTGTACCCGACCGACACGACCATGTTGCCCGGAATCTGCCGCTGGAATTCGAGGCTGTATTCGTTCGACACCGGCCACTCGAGTCCATCCGCATAGCGGTTGTTCACGCCGAACGCGAACCCGCTCGAGATGCCCAGCTCGCTCACCTGCGGCGTGAGGTCGCCGTTCAGGTCGCAGCCGGTGGTCTGCCCCGCAGCGCAGACCGTCCACGGACGCGTGTCACTCGTCGCTCCGAGAGGATTCAGGCGAAGCACGTTCTGGAGCGTAATCGGCTGGTCGTAGCGGCTGGCCGCGAATTTCAGGGCGGTCCGGCCGTCACCGAAGATGTCGTAGACCACCGACGCCCGAGGGGCGAGCGCCTTGAAGTCCGGAGCCGCCGTGATCTCGCCGAAACACTGCTGGCTGACGAAGATCGTCTGGGACTGACAGGACGCCGGTTGCCAGCCGTAGTTGGCCTCCCAGCGCAGCCCGACATTTACGGTCAGCTTTTTCGCCGGCGTCCACTTGTCCTGGAGGTAGAGCCCCTGATCGCGGTAGGACGGCTCATAGGCGACAGGTATGCGGGTCGCTGTCGAGGTGATCGGGACGTTGTAGGTGTTCACCGAATCGGGCCGGCCGTTGCGATAGACCGCGCGCATCCCCGACGTGGACCAGATCGACGACTTCTGTACCGCCGTCATGAACTGGTATCCGAAGCGGATGTCGTGGCGGCCCGTGAAGAATCCGACGCTGCCAATCGCCTGGTCGCGGAAGGTCGCGAGGTCGCGATAGGTCGGAAGCGCCACCGTGTAGGTGTTCGTCACCGCGTCGAAGCGCGAGATGTCGCCGGCCTGTACCTCCGGCTCCTGCCCGAACTTGTCATCGGCGCGGAAGCGGTTGTAGGACGCATCGATCACCAGCCTGCTGCCAACCGTCTGCGTGTACTTGACCTGGTGGATGTCCGGATACTTGTCGTTCAGGTTGCGCGCGCGGCTCTCGGCGAACGTGCCGCCGCCGTTGCGATGGCCGATCAGTTTGTATTGCAGGTTGTTGAAGTAGGACAGCTGGACGTTCTTCGCCGCCTGCCACGACACCTTCTCGGACGTCGTCCACATCAGGTTGTCGTCGAGCACCTGGCTGCCGTTGGGGTCGTAGTTGCCGAGCAGATACTGGTTGAGCCCCTGCCGGTGCCAGGCGGCAGAGAACCAGAGCCTGTCCCGCACGATCGGGCCGGACAGCCACGCGCCGCCGTCGTAGATGTTCAGGATGTCCGCACCGGGAACGAGGTTCGGGTTGGCGGCGAGCGCCGCTGGCGGAACCGCCGCGAGGAGCTGCGCGCGAAGGTCTGGCGAGTAGTTCGCCGACCCCATCGAGTGATTCGCGCCGTTGAACATGAAGCCGCCGTGGAAGCGGTTCGTCCCCGTCCGCGTAATCATGTTGAAGATCAGTCCGCCCTTCGATGACACCGCGGTGCCCGCGCTGCCCATCTGGTAGTTGGTCTCCTCGAACACGTACGGGTCGAGGTACATGATGGCAGCCGACCCGTTGCCGTCCAGGTTCGACACGTCCATGCCCTCGATGAGATACGCGTTCTCCGTACTGGTGCCATGCACCGTGGCGGTGGACTGCAGGAACGATTCGGAGCCGCCGACGTCGAGCTTGCCGAGCACGACGCTGGGAATGACGCGCGCCGCAGCCCACACATCGACGCGGTTCGGCAGGCTGTCGAGCACCTCGCGCGAGAGTACCGTCTGCCGCATGGCCGACGTGGTGTCGAGCAGCGGCGAGGCACCGGTGACGATGATCCCTTCCTCGAGGCCGCCGATCTCGAGGCGCAGATCGATGCGCGCGGTGGCATCAGCGGTGACGGCGATGTTCTCCTGGGTCGAGGGGCGGAAGCCCTGAATCTCGGCGCGCACGCGGTAACGTCCAGGGACGAGGCGGATGAACTGGTAGCTGCCTCGATCGTCGGTCAACGCGGCCTGGTTCGCGCCGATAGTGCCGGCCGGGTTCGACAACGTCACGGTCACGCCTGGCAGGACTGCGCCAGAGGCGTCCGCAACCGTTCCGCCGATGGCTCCGACGCCCTGCGCGCTCGCCGGCACTGCCGAGCAGGCCCACAACAACACCACCGCACACGCACCTGCAAAGGTTCTGGCGCTCATCCTCACCCTCCTGAGTCTGGCCGCGTCGCTACATGTCGAAATCAGGCTTTACTGGAACAGCGCGGAGCATACACCCGGCAGGCGGCGTGCCGAACGGGATCGACGACGCAGGAAGGGTCGCTACCTGTGTTCAGGAAGATGCTGACTGGAAGGCCGCCCGGCCAGGCACGCCGCCGACATCATCGTGTCCGACCCGCACGATGGAGGTCCCCGCGTCGACGTGGGCAAGCCGACGAGACTGCCAGGCCCGAATCCGTTCGGCCTCGGCCGGCGCCAGGTCCACCGCCGCATCCGCCCAGCCGGCAATGAGCTGACGCTGCAAATCGGCCTGGTCCGGACCGACCACCCAGTCGCTCTTCTCCACCACCACGCGGTAGCCCACGTCGGCCAGTGCCTGCGCCGTCCGCGCTCCGGAGTCGGGGCCGAGCGCCGGACCAAACCCTTTGTCGGAACGCTGATGCGCATTCAACAGCGCACGCACGGCCTCGTCGTCGGCGTCGTGAGGCGTGCATTCAGTGCGGCCGTCGTAGTTGAGCACGACGAGGACGGCGGCCCCGGCGTCGCGGCAGAGTGACGCGAAGCGGCGCACCCACGCCTCGGACACAAGATCGAGCAGCGCTGACGCCGTCACGAGGTCGCAGCCCTCGAACGCCGACGGTTCGAGATCGCGCAGGTCCGCCACGCGGGTCTCCACCGCCTGCGGCACCAGCGTGCGCGCCGTCGCCAGCAAGGCAGCGTCGTGATCGAGGAGTCGCCACGCCTGAGGGTGCGGCAGGCGTGAGGCGAGGTAGCGCATGTTCGAGCCGGTACCGCACCCGAGGTCAGCCACGCGCAGCGGCGTTCGTCCTGCTGTGGCCTCGACAATCGAATGCGTTACCCGCGGCGCGCGCGCCGCGGCATCGGCCGGCTCGCGCAGGGCGAGCCACTCCGCACTGAATCCACTCATATCGCGTCATCCGTTCGCATCAGCGCCGTCTCCATCCGTGCACAGGCCTCATCCCACGACGGCAGCGTCGCACGCGCGGCCCTGGCGCCGGCGCGCATCCGCGCGAAGCGCCTGGGGTCGGTCATCAGACTCCGCAGCACCGTCCGCAGGGCCACCGTGTCGCCAGGCGGCACCAGCACACCGGCGTCATCGCCAACCAGTTCAGGCACCGCCCCCGTTGCGGTGCTCACTACGGGCAGCGCGCGGGCCAGCGCTTCGGCCACCACCATGCCGTAGCCCTCGTAGTGCGTCGGCAACACGAACAGATCCGCGGCGTCGTACGCGGCCGCGAGCAATGGTCCGGCGAGTTCGCCAGTGAGGGTGACCCGCTCATGCAGGGGCAACGTGGAGGCCCGAACGGCCAGGTGCGAGGCGTGGGCGGAGTCGCGTGCGGCACTTCCGACACAGGTGAGGCGCCAGTCGAGGTCCAGCATTCCTTCGAGTGCATCGAACAAGATGTCGTGCCCCTTGCGCGGCGTGAGCGATGCCACGCACAGCAGGTGGCGGGCACCTTCACCCGAGCCGCCTGCCTCAGGTGCGGCATCGGTGCCAGGCTCCACCACCGACACGCGCGCACGCGGCACGCCGAGCGACTCGACCGCGGCCGTGGTGCGCGGCGACGTCACCACCACACGGCGCACGCTCTCGAGCGCGCGCCGCTCCGATTCGAGCAGCAGCCGCGAGGCGTCGGCGTCGAGTCCGGTTTCGAGTCCGAGCGGATGATGGACGAGCGCCACGAGCTGCAGGCGCTCCCGTTCGCGCACCGCTTCGAGCGGCAGCGCGCCAAGTGCCAGGCCGTCGACCAGCACCAGCGATCGATCGGGAATGGCGGCCAGTTCCGACGTGGCAACCGCGCGGTCGGCGGCCGACGGAGTCGGGTACTCCCCTGGGAGGCTCGTGACCACCACGTTCCAGCCGCGGGCCTGGAGGCCGTTGATGATGCGGCGGTCGTAGCCGTAGCCGCCGGTCTTCGTGTCGAGGTCGCCGGGGACGACGACGTGGAGCGTGCGGCCGGCCATCAGCGCCGCGCGTGCACGGGACCTTCGAACGCCGCCCACGCCACGTGCGACTCGTGCAGGGCCACGCGCACTACCTCGATGCCGCTGGCCTGTTCGCCAAGCTCGCCCGCGTGAATGGCCGCGACGATGCGGTCGAAGATGACCCGTGCCAGGAACTCGGTGGTCGTGTTGCGTCCCGCGAACTCCGGCACTTCGTCGAGATTCTTGAAGTTCAACGCGGTGAGCGTGGCGCGGACGGTGTCCAGGGCGCGGCCGATGTCGACCACGATGCCGTCCGCATCGAGTTCGGACCGGCGGAACTCGACATCCACCACGTAGGTGGCGCCGTGCAGGCGCTGGGCAGGACCGAAGACGGCTCCGTTGAAACTGTGCGCGATCATGAAATGGTCGCGCACGGACACGCTGTACATCGAAGGGCTCCTATGGCGGGCCGTCGCACCCGCCGGCTGATTATGTCAGTACCGGATGCGGTGACAGAGCGCGTCGCGCTCGCCTGTGGCCAGCGCCTGCATCACGGCGGGCAGCTCATCGAACGTACTCTCGCCCGAGATCAGCACGTCGAGCGCCGGGGCTCGAAGCAGGGTCAGTGCCAGCGCCATCCGTCGTCCGTAGCTCCACCGCGCACGATGCGACGGCGACACATGCCCTACTTGCGAGGCGCGGATCGACAATCGTCGGGCGTGAAACGACTCGCCGAGCGAGAGCGGCACCGGCTGCGTCCCGAACCAGCTCATCTCGACGATGGTCGCCTCGAAGGCCGCGAGCGTCAGCGCCAGTTCCAGGCCGCGGGGCGAGCCACTCGCGTGCACCACGACGTCGCGATCGACCGGTGCCTGCCCGGGTGTGGCGAAGCCGACGCCAAGCGCCGCCGCCACCGCCGCCCGCGCCGGGTTGATGTCGATCAGGCACACCTCAGTGCCCGGCACCTGACCGGCAATCCACGCCACGAGGCAACCGACGGTGCCGGCCCCGATCACCGCGACCCGGTCGCCCGGCTGGATCTCGGCATCCCACACGCCGTTGACCGCCGTCTCCATGTTGGCCGCGAGGACGGCACGGCCGGCGGGCACGTCAGCCGGCAGCACGTGCAGGGCGCTGGCGGGGAGCACGAAGCGCGTCTGGTGCGGAAAAAGCGAGAACACGAGGCGGCCCACCAGGTCAGCCGGCCCCGCCTCGACCTCGCCGACATTGCAGTAGCCGTACTTCACCGGCGCGGGAAAGTCGCCCGACTGGAAGGGCGCGCGCATGCGCTGACGCTCGGCGTCAGGGACGCGTCCGCTGAAGACCAGCGTTTCGGTGCCGCGGCTGATGCCGGTGTACCTGGTGCGGACGATCGCGTCAGACGATGTGGGGAGGGGCAGCGATTCATCGCGGATCGCTCCGTGGCCGGGCGCGGTGACCCAGAATGCCCGGGCCTGTTCGGATGTCACTGCTCTGTATTCTCAGGCTTTCCAGCACGGGATACAATCAGGGCGCGTCACGCCTCCATTTCCCTCTGATGTCCTGGCACCTTCCCCCGCAGCCGCTGCGGCGTCGCACGCTCATCCTGTTCGCGTTCGGGACGCTCGCGGCCATGGAGCTGGCCACGGTCCTCTCGCCGCGGCTTGGCGCGTCCGACGCCTATCCGGTGAAGGCCATGCTGGTCTTCGGTGTCGTGGCATTCGCTGCGGCCGGGCAGCTGGCGGCCACCCATCCCTTCGATCGGCTCGGACCCGCGAACCTGATCACCACGCTGCGCGTGCTGCTGCTCAGTCTCGTGGCAGGGCTCATCGGCGAGTGTCCCACCAGTGCGGTCGCCTGGGGCGGCACGCTGCTGGCAGTGGTTATCACTGCGCTCGACGGCGTGGACGGATGGCTGGCACGCCGCACGAGGTTCGCCAGCGAGTTCGGCGCGCGCTACGACATGGAGACCGACGCGCTGCACATTCTTGTGCTCGCGGTGCTGGCGTGGCAGCTCGACAAAGCGGGCGCGTGGATCGTCCTCGCTGGCGCCATGCGCTACCTGTTCGTCGCCAGCGGCTACCTGTGGCCGTGGCTGAACGGGGCGCTGCCGCCCAGCCAGCGGCGAAAGACCGTGTGCGTGGTGCAGATCGTCGGGCTCATCGTCGTCGTGTCGCCGGTCGCCACGTCGCCAGCAAGTGTGGTGGTGGCAGCCATCACCCTGCTGATGCTCACGTGGTCGTTCGGCGTCGACGTGCGCTGGCTGCACCGGCACCGGCAGGAACCCTGACATGCGCCGACTGATCGCGCCGATCGTCGCGCTGCTCTTCCTCGACGCGTCGGTCACCTTCAGCAGCTGGTGGCCCACGCCCGCGGTCTACTGGCACGGTGCGCCGTCGCTGGAACTCGCCGTCGTGCTCCTGCTCCTGGCCGTCGCCCCACGACCAGCGACCAGCCACCATTTCCTCCGCTGGCTCAGCGCGGCGTGGGTGGTCCTCATGCTCGGCCGCTACGTCGACGTCACCGCACCCGCCCTGTGGGGACGCGAGCTGAACTTCTACTGGGACCTGCGCTTCCTGCCCGACGTGGCGGCCATGCTGCTCGGCGCCACTCAGCGCGCGGTCTTCATCGGCGGCGTGGCCACCGTCGCCATCGGGCTGGTCCTCACCCTGCTCTACCTCGCGGCTCGATGGGCACTGCAGCAGGTGATGCGGTTGCTCGAGCACGACGTCCCGCGGCGCACGCTCGCCGTGGTGTCGGCGCTTGGCGTGGTGCTCTTCGCGATGCAGGCGGCCGGGCTCTTCGGCCGCGACTATCTCGGTGAACCGTGGCGGCTGTTTCCGAAGCCGGTGACGCAGGTGTATGCACGGCAGGCCAGGCTGGTAATGCAGGCGATGTCGAAGGGCACTACGCTGCCGCCAAGTCCGGCGCTCGACGCGAACCTGGCGCGGGTGCAGGGCGCGGACGTCTTCCTGTTCTTCATCGAGTCGTACGGCAGGGTGACGTTCGACAACCCGGCATTCGACGCCCGCCTGCGTCAGCCCCGCGCCGCGTTCGACGCGGCCATCCACGACACCGGCCGCGACGTAGTGTCGGCCTTCGTTACGTCGCCCACCTTCGGCGGCTCGTCGTGGTTCGCGCACATCACGTTTCTGTCGGGCATCAAGGTGGGCGACCCGGACGTGAACGCGCTGCTGATGACCGAGCGCCGCCCGACGCTGCCGACCAACTTCGCCCAGCGCGGCTACCGCACAGTGGCGATGATGCCGGGGCTCTGGTATCCGTGGCCCGAAGGCGCGTTCTACGGGTTCCAGGACATCTACAACGGCCCACGCATGGACTACAAGGGACCGTCGTTCGGCTGGTGGGACATGCCCGATCAGTTCACGCTGGCGAAACTCGACGAACAGGAAACCTCGAAGCTGTCGCGGCCGCCGCTCTTCGTCTTCTACCCGACGACGAGCACGCATACGCCGTTCAGCCCGCTGCCGCCTTACCAGCCAGACTGGGCGAAGATGCTGACGCCGAATCCGTACACCGACGCGGAACTGGACAAAGCCTACGTCGGCCAACCCGACTACATGGACCTTGGCCCCGGCTACGCCGAGGCCGTCGCCTACGCCTACGAGACGTTCGCAGGCTACCTGCGCCAACGCGCCGGTCGCGACTACGTGATGATCCTGATCGGCGATCACCAGCCGCCCGCACTGGTCAGCGGCGAGGGCGCCCCGTGGGACGTGCCGATGCACGTCATCACCAACCGGCCCGCCATCCTCGACAGCCTCGCGGCGCAGGGCTTCACGCGCGGCTTGACGCCGACGCGCCGGACGCTGGGCGAGATGCACGAGGCGGTGCCGCGGCTGCTGCGCGCCTTCTCGGAGCCGTAAGGCGCGCGGCCGCGCCGTCGTAGCCGCGAACCTTCAGGTTCGCAGGCGTGGCCGACCTGAAGGTCGGCAGCTACGTCCAGGGTCGGCGCGCGGTCAGGCGTGGGCGCTGAAATAGTCGTTGGTGCGAGAGACCGAGACCGGCGCACCGAACAGGGCGCTGAGGCGCTCGTCGGTCAGCATGTCGCCAGTGGCCCCTTCCGCGGCAACGCGGCCGCCCTGCAGCAGCACCACGTGCCCGATCTCCGGAATGATCTCCTCGACATGGTGCGTGATGAGGATGATGGTCGTCCCCTCGCGTGCCACCGCGCGGATCGTCTCGAGGAAGCGGTGCCGCGCCACGACGTCGAGCCCGGTCGTCGGCTCGTCCAGCACTAGTGCACGCGGGCGGTGCACGAGCGCTCTGGCGATGAGCACGCGGCGCGCCTCGCCGGTGGACATTGCATCGAGCCTCTTCATCGCCAGATGAGCGGCGTCGACCCGCGCCAGCGCCTCGCGCGCCGACGCGCGCATCGCCTCCGTCACGTCGACGTAGAGCAGCATGCCCTGAGTGGCGAAGAAGCCGGACACCACCGCGTCCTCACCGGTAATGGCTCCTGAACTATGGCCGCCGACGAAGCGGCCGTGCAGCGCGCCGGACACGATGCCGATCTGGGCGCGCAGTTCGAACACCGGCCAGTTGTCGCGGCCGAACACCCGCACTGTTGGTGGTGCCCCGAGCGGCGCCAGCGGCCGGTCATCGAACGTCAGCAGGTTGAGCAGCGTGGTCTTGCCCGCACCGTTCGGCCCGAGGATGGCCGTGTGCTCACCTTCCTGAATGGTGAGGGACAGTCCGTCCACGGCTCGTGTCGTGCCCTTGAGGACTGTCGCCCCAGAGATCTGGAGGAGCGTCACGCTACCGGCGGGCAGGCGTCGCCGAGATAGCCGCCGCCACCGCAGTACTTCACGTCCTGCAACTGGCCGAGGATCCCGTCTGGATCGGTGAAGTACAGCTCCGGGGTGCCGCCCGGTGCTCCACCGCGATTCTCCATGCGCATGCTGACGTAGTAGCGCATCGGTCCGACCGGACCGGTCTGGCTCTCGCGCGGCTTGAGGCCGAAGCTCTCGAGCGACTTCATGAGCTGGTCCGGATTGTAGTTCTCCAGGTTCAGGCAGTAGTGATTGATGCTGGCCGGACGGGGCGTGGCGGTCGGTGCACCGCCGCCCGTGTACATGAGGAACGCATTGCCGACGCCGATGGCGTTGGTCGGCGCCGTCGGCCCCTGGTACGACCGGATGCCTGTTCCGAACACGTCCTTGTAGAACTGGTTCGAACGCTTCGCGTCGCCGGCGAAGACGGTGAAGTGGTTGTATTCCTTCAGCCTGATCAGCCCGGCCTTCGGCGCCGCTTCTGGCGAGCATGCATCACCGAGCAGACCGCCACCGCCGCAGTAGCGCGGGTCCTGCAGTTGCACGACGATGCCGTCGGGATCGCCGACGTAGATTTCGGGAGTGCCGCCGGGGGCACCGCCGGATTCGGGGCCACGCATGCGCACGCGCACTTTCATGGCGCCGCCCGCAAGGCCGCCGGTCGCGTCAGCCTTCGACACGCCGTGGTCGGCGAGCACCTTCAGAACGCGGTCGACGTTGAAGTCGTCCACCGTGACGCAGTAGTGGTTGATGCCGACGGCGTTCTGCCCGGCGGCGCTGATGGCGATGAACTGCGGACCATCGCCAACCCGCAGCAGCGTTGTGGCGCCCTGGTGCGCATGCACCGGCATGCCGAAGAGCCCCTGGTAGAACTCCAGCGAGCGCTTCGGATCGGACACGCTGAGCGTCATGTGGTTGAACGCGCGGATCTTCAGCGTGTTCGCGCCCTGCGCCGTCAGCACCGACCGCGCCATGGCCACCGCGGGCAGGGCCAGCAGCAGGCTGCGCCGTGTGATACGTGTGTCGAATCCAGCGGGCGTCGTTCCCTCAGCGCTCATACCTGTGTCGCTCCTTTGTGGCGCCCGACCGTTCGCGCGGGCGTCGTCATGTTCCTTTAGCCGGCATCAGGAATCAATGCTGATGCGACCGACCAACGACACTGTCATTGCTCATCAGCCGACGCCCCCGCCCGAAGTAGAATCCCCGCAGAGATGGGCTGGATGTCGCGAGTACTGCTGTGCCTGTCGCTGGCGACCTTCTACATCGCCGGGGCGCGGACGCATGCGGTTCGGGTGAACCGCATCAAGTCCAGGGGCGACCAGACCGGCTACCTCATCGACGCCAAGAACGTCTCCGCCAACTGGCACGGTGTCACGCCGCCCGCGCTCATCGGCGAACGTAATCGCATGCCGGTCTACGCCGGCGTGCTGGCGCTGTTCTATTCGCCAACGATCTCTGACCAGGCCTTCTTCGAACGAGGCCAACAGGTGAACATCTGCCTGTCGCTCATCCTGCTGGGCCTGATCTGGGGCGCTGCAGCTCGCGATCTGCCCCCTCTCGCCGCGGCGAACCTCACCGCGGTCGCGGCGTTCGGGTGGTACATCTTCAAGGCCGGCTACACACAGTCGGAACTGTTGTTCTATTCGATCTTCTTCTTCGCCTTCCTCGCCTGCTGGCATCTGTTCCACGTTGCCCGGGCCGAGCGGCGCCTTCTCACCGCTGCCGTCGCGGGTCTGCTCTGCGGGCTTGCCCAGATGACGAAAGCGTCGATGCTGCCGTTCGTTGCACTGGTCCTGATCCTCGGCGCCGCATGGACAGTGGCGCCGTGGTTCGCACAATCGCGCACGGGACACTCCGACGCACATACCCCGCGCCTCAGAGCCGCCAGTGTGACGCTCTTCGCGCTCTGCTTCCTGCTCGTCGTCTGGCCCTACATCTCGACCAGCAAGCGGGTGTTCGGACAGTACTTCTACAACGTGAACAGCACGTTCTATGCGTGGGAAGATAACTGGCCACGCGCCAGCGTCGGAACCGCCCTGCACGGAGCCGGACAGCACTGGCCCGACATGCCGGCCGCAGACCTTCCTGGCCCCCGACGCTATCTTCGCGAGCATACGACCGCACAGATCGTCGAGCGGGTCGCCGGAGGCGTCCGAGACATGGGCGTGGTGCTGCGCCGCGACTTCGACCTGCTGCCGTACCTCGCCCTCTACGGAGGCCTGTTCGTGCTGCTGCTCGTCACCCGTACCGGGGCGCTGTACGCCATGGCCAGGGAACACCTCTGGACAGTGCTGTTCCTGGCTTGCTATGCGCTCATCTATCTGCTGGCGACTGCGTTCTATCACCCGATCTCTGGCACGGGCACGGGGCGCTTCCTGCTGGCGCACGCGCTGCCGCTGTTCTTCGTCCTCTCCCGCATCGTCACCAGCCGCCGTCTCGCCGCCGTGTGGTGGAGCACGGCCGGCCGACGCCTTGACGTCACGGCCTTCCAGTGGCTGGTCAGTGCCACGCTGCTGCTCAACGTCGCCCTTCGCGTCTGGCCCCGGCTGATGCAGACCTACGGTGGGTTCTGAGCACCTCGTTGGCTCAGCACGTCAGTTCGACGTGGAGCTCTTGCGAATGGTCGGGTACTCGATGCCGAGCTGCTCGAGATAGGTCTTGTACTTGCTCGGGTCGAAGTAGTACTTCTTCATCTCCGGCCGGTACTTGTCCATCGTCTCCTTGTTCAGCCAGATCGCCGGCTTGTCCTCGGGACGCAGCAGCGGGACGTACTTCTTGTCCTTGGTCTGCACGTTCTTGAAGTAGTCCCAGGCCTGCGAAACCAGTTCGGGACGCGTCACCAGGTCGAGCACCGTGAGCGCCTGCACCTTGGCGCCGGCGGTCGTGCCTTTGTGCGCGATGGGTGTGGCCATCGAGACGGCGTTGGCCCAGTTGTGGCCAGGACCTGCCGCGATGTTCGCCGGGTAGTTCAACGTGACCGTTGGCACCGTCCAGGAGACGTCGCCGATGTCATCCGAGCCGCCGCCGCGCTTCTCCTCGTCCGGAATCTCCTCGCGGCCGCGCAGCTCGTTGATCTTCGTGCGCAGGCCGATCTCGGGCACCTTCACTTCCTTCTGGAGCGCCTTCGCCAGCGTCTGATCGGCTTCCGACCACACCGGCATTCCAACCAGCTCCATGTTCGCGTGCATCGTCTCGGCCACGGTCCTGTTCATGTGCGAGGGCCAGGCCGACCCGAGCACGCGCGAGGTGACCTCGGTGCCGGTCATCAGCGTTGCGCCCTTGGCCATGTCATCACCGATCGCCCACAGTTCCTTGATATGGGCGTAGTCGGTCTCACGGAAGTAGTACCAGATGGCGGCCGTCGGCGGCACGACGTTGGGCTGATCGCCGCCGTCGCTGTAGACCGAGTGCGAGCGCTGCTGCAGGCGCAGGTGCTCGCGGCGGTACTGCCAGCCGACGTCCATCAGGGAGGCGGCGTCGAGCGCCGACCTGCCGCGCCACGGTGCGCCGGCCGCGTGGGCGCTCTCGCCCTTGAAGAGGTACTCGACCGAGATGAGGCCGTTGCTCATGCCGTCGCCCCAGTTCACGTTCATCGCGTCGCCGACATGGGCGAACAGCGCGATGTCGACGTCCTTGAACGCGCCGTCGCGCACGTAGTAGGCCTTGGTACCGAGCAGTTCTTCCGCGACACCGGGCCAGAGCTTGATGGTCCCCGGCAGGTGGTCGCGCTCCATGATCTTCTTCACCGCGAGTGCCGCGGTGATGTTGAGCGGCATGCCCGAGTTGTGCCCTTCACCGTGACCGGGCGCGCCGGGAATCATCGGTTCATGCCAGGCCACGCCAGGCTTCTGCGACGCCTGCGGGATGTCGTCGATGTCGGAGCCGAGGGCGATGACCGGCTTGCCCGAGCCCCAGCTCGCCATCCATGCCGTCGGGATGCCGGCCAGGTTCTCCTGAATCGTGAAGCCGTTCTTCCTCAGGATGTCGGTCAGGTATTTGGTGGTCTCGAACTCCTGGAAGCCGAGCTCGCCGTAGCTGAACACCTGGTCGATCATCTGCTGCGTGAACACCGACATGTTCTCGACGTCGGCGACCACTTCCTTCTTGTAGCCCTCGAGCTTCGGGTTCGGCGTGGGCGGCTTGACCGCCGCCGGACGCTGTCCCTGGGCGGCTGGGCGCGCTGCCGGAGCCTGCGCGCTCACGGATGGGGTCAGGAGGCCAAGGCTGGCGGTCAGGGCCGCTGCCTTCGTCCACGAACTTCTCGCCTTCATAGGTATCCTCACAGGAAGTCTGAACTCAGAAGAACAGCTTGGCGGATATCGGTGATGCCGGCTGCGTGTTGTTGCTGCGCCGAGAACCTCCACTTGGGCGGGTTGGACGCATGACCGGGTAGTATATCCAGCGATGGCGATCATTCTTCAAACAGTACCCACAGGCAACAAAGTCGGCATTGCCTTTTCGGGCGGCCTCGACACGAGCGCCGCGCTGCACTGGATGCGCGAGAAGGGCGCGGTGCCGTATGCCTACACCGCGAATCTCGGACAGCCCGACGAACCCGACTACGACGACATCCCGCGCCGCGCGCTCGCCTACGGGGCGGAGAAGGCGCGTCTGATCGACTGCCGCCACCAGCTGGTTGCGGAGGGCATTGCCGCCCTCCAGGCCGGCGCCTTCCACATCTCGACGGCGGGCATCACCTACTTCAACACCACCCCCATCGGCCGTGCCGTCACCGGCACCATGCTCGTCGTCGCCATGAAGGAAGACGACGTCAACGTGTGGGGCGACGGCAGCACCTTCAAGGGGAACGACATCGAGCGGTTCTACCGCTACGGCCTGCTCGCCAACCCGAACCTGAAGATCTACAAGCCGTGGCTCGATCAGCGCTTCATCGACGAACTCGGCGGCCGCACCGAGATGTCGGAGTACATGATCCGCAACGGCTTCCAGTACAAGATGAGCGTCGAGAAGGCCTACTCGACCGACTCCAACATCCTCGGTGCCACCCACGAAGCCAAGGACCTCGAATTCCTGAACAAGGGCATGCAGATCGTGGCGCCCATCATGGGCGTCGCGTTCTGGAAGGACGACGTGGCGGTGAAGGCCGAGACGGTCACCGTCCGCTTCGAGGAGGGGCAGCCGGTTGCCCTGAACGGCACGACTTACAACGACAGCGTGCAGTTGATGCTCGACGCGAACACCATCGGCGGTCGTCACGGCCTCGGCATGAGCGACCAGATCGAGAATCGCATCATCGAGGCGAAGAGCCGCGGCATCTACGAGGCCCCTGGCCTCGCCCTGCTCTTCATCGCCTACGAACGGCTCATCACCGGCATCCACAACGAGGACACGATCGAGCAATACCGCGACAGCGGCCGGCGCCTCGGACGGCTGCTCTACCAGGGACGCTGGTACGATCCGCAGGCGATGATGCTGCGCGAGACCGCCCAGCGCTGGGTAGCGCGCGCCATCACCGGCGAGGTCACGCTCGAACTGCGGCGCGGCAACGACTATTCCATCGTGGAGACGTCGAGTCCCAACCTCACCTACAAGCCCGAACGACTGACGATGGAGAAGGGCGAAGCCTTCTTCACCCCGCAGGACCGGATCGGTCAACTGACGATGCGTAATCTCGACATCACGGATACGCGCGAAAAGCTGCTCACCTACATCAAGACCGGTTTGATCAGTGGCGGCGATACGGCGCTGCCGATGCTGCCGGGCACGAAGAAGAGCGAGTAGTCGGTTGGTGGTGGGTCGCTGGTGGTTGGTCCAAGGACTGCGGCAATAGAAAAAGGGCGGGCCGGAGTGTCCTCCGGCCCGCCCTTCCGTTGCGAGCGACGTGCAACTATCGACGTGCGGCTACGTCGTTACCACCGGGCCTGCAGGCCGAGGCGGAACAGGCGGCCCTGCAGGATGGTGGCCGGAACGTCGAGACGAGCCCCCAGAGTCTGGACGCTCGAGAGCACCACGCCCGAGTTGAAGGCGTTGTAGGCATCGGCCTGACCTTCGAGTGAGAGGCGGCCGAACTGGAAGGTGCGCTTCAGGCGGATGTCGGCCTGGTTCTGTCGGCCGAGCAGCTTCTTGCCGGGCTCCTGCAGTTGCACGTTCACCGACGACTGCGTCAGCGGGACACCAGCGCCGTTGTTGTAGCCGGCCTTGGCCGTTGCCGCCAGGAAGTCGGCGCGGGCGACGTTCCAGATGACACGCAGCGACGGGTCGACCATGCTGGTGGCCGGGATCGAGCCGTCATAGGTGCCGTTGCGCGCGTCACCGTTGTAGCTCTGGATCGAGGCCGCGATCGACACCTTCCACGGCAGCTGATACGAGCCGTTCAGCTTGAACTGCTTGTACATCGGGATGTCATACTCGCTCTGGTCGCAGAAGGCGAGGTTGTTCGGATCCTCCGTCTGGCAGGTCACGGCAATCGTGTGACCGGCGCTGAAACCGCCAAAGACGTTCAGCCCCTTCAGACGGCTCTGGAATCCGATGTCGTAGCCGTTGTAGTAGCGCTTGTTGTCGGTCGAGTTGCTGTCGACCACGCTGAACGCCGTCGCCTTCGACGTGCTCAGGCTGTAGATGTCCACCGTTTTGCTCGCGTCGATCGGGCTGGCCACCGTGTACTTGGTGTAGTCGGATGCGTTGATCAGAATGTTGTCCGAGGTGATCAGGTTCTTGTAGTCGCGGCGGACGAACGAAAAGGTGACCGAGGTGCCGGGCACCACCTCACGCTGCACGCTGGCGTTCATCTCGTACTGGAACGGGCGGTCGAGGTTCTTGTCGAAGGTCTGCTGCGGCTTGGTGCCGAACGTGGACGACAGGGTCGAGAAATCGATCTCGCAGCCGGCGGTGCGGAAGGTGCAGGCAACTCGGCTGCCGTCCGCGGCGTAGTTCAGGCCACCCTGCGCGATGTTGTCCCCGTTCAGGTCGGCCCAGGTCAGCGTGGCCGAGGTGAAGAAGTTCGGGTCGTAGGCGTCGGCGAAGCCAGACGAGTAGGCACGCACGTACTTGCCGAAGCCGGCCTTCACAGCGGTCTTGCCGTTACCCTGCACGTCCCACGCGAGGCCGAAACGCGGCGATACGGTGTTCCAGTTCGGCACGTCCTTGACGTCCGGGAAGGTGCGCGCCGGCACGAAGCGGCCGGCACCAACCGAGCGGCCCCCAATCGAGCTGTTGAAGTGCTCGAAACGAATGCCCGGGTTGAGCGTGAGGCGGCCGAGGTTCCAGGAATCCTGGGCGTAAATGCCCTGGTCGGCGTTCATGTCGCTTTGGCTGCTCTGCGGCGTGTTGTAGATGATCACCTGCGAGGGGGCACCGTTGCGGTACAGCTGCACCGCGTCGGCCGCCATGCGGCGCTGACGCCAGAAGTAGCCGTATCCGTACTGCATGCCGACCTTGATGTTGTGCGAACCGGTGACGTAGGAAGCCGCGCCCATGAAGGTCTTGCGGATCGGCTCGCGGTAGTAGATGCCGCCGTCGTACGCGTCGAACGAGGTCTGCAGCGTCACGTCGCGCTTCGGGATGAACAGCGCGTTGGTTGGCGTCTGGCCACCCTGTTCGAGCTGCGGCACCGAGTCCACATTCAGCGGCGTCAGGTCGTAGCTCTCGTTGTTGATCGCGAAGCCGCCCTCGAGGAGGAACCGGCTGGTCAGCGTGCCGGTGTACTTGATCTCGCTGGTGTAGTACTGCTTCGGCGCGCGGATGTCGGTGGCTTCACCGGCAATCGCGTAGCCGGCAGGGGCCGAGTTCTCGTGGCCGCGGAACTTGCGGATGCGGTCAAGGTAGCCGGCGACTTTGTGCTTCTCGCCGATGCGCGTCGTCAGGCGGGTCATGCCGCTGGTGATGCGCGCGTCGTCGATCGTCTGCTGGCCCGCTTCCGACCCATAGCGGAAGAAGCTGTTCGCGATGAACTGCTCGACGCCCCAGTCGCGGAACGAGCTGAAGAACCAGAGCTTGTCCTTCTTGAGCGGGCCGCCCTGGGCGAGATTGAGGTCCCACACCTTGCTGAGCGAATCGCCCGCTGAGAGTCCGCGCTTCTTGGCCTCCGTCGTGTTGTCCGACTGGAAGCTCTTGTTGCCGGCCGAGAAGAACCCGTTGCCCTTGAACTGGTTGCCGCCGTCCTTCGGAATCATGTTGGCGCGCACACCGCCGGCCGACGTTTCGGCGTTGATGGCGCTGGTCTGATAGCTGACCTCCTCGAACATTGCGTCGTTGAAGTAGCTCTGGACCGAACCGTCACCCTCGATGCCGTTCAGGATCATGCCGTCCACCATGAAGGTGGTGTCGCGGCCGTCCGAGCCATGCACGGTGAGGTCGCGGTTCTGCATGCCCGAGGTGCCGCCGACGTCGGGCAGCGCGAGGCGCGCGCCGGTCAGCATGGCGCCGAGCGACGGGACCGACCGACCGGTCGGCACCGAGTCGAGCACGGCGCGGCTGAGCACTTGCTGCTGCACCGCCGACGAGGTATCGACGACGGGCGACTGCCCGGACACCGTAATCGTCTCTGCGAGCGAGCCGACCTTCATGTCGCCATTGATGGTGGCGGTGAAACCGCTGGGCAGTTCGATGCCGTCGCGCTTGACGGTGCTGAACCCTTCAAGGGAGAACGTGACGCTGTAGACACCTGGACGAAGGTCGACGATGTTGTAGCGCCCTTCGCCGTCGGTCGTGACGGCCCTGGTCTTTTCGATGAGGGCCGGGCTCGCGGCCTCGACGGTCACACCGGGCAACACAGCCCCGGAGGTGTCGCGTGCCACGCCCGCAATTGCACTCTGCGCGTGCGCCAGGCTGGGTAGGGCCACAACGGCCGCCAGCATGGCAAACGCCACTCTCCACTTGCTCGAAAACATCCGCGCCTCCTTCGGGTGGTACTTCTCTATCAGGGAACGATTACAACTGCCGACGATAAGAGCGCAAACCCGGATATGACGGTGCTCATGGATCGATGATAGGGGTGCGCAAGAGGCTACGCGTTCGACCACACGGCGTCAACAAGCGGGGCCGGAGCACGGCATTTGTAAACCGTAAGGAACAGCCATATCCAAACTTCCGAATCTTGCCATGGCCGCGGTGGATCATCAGGATTTCAACAGGCAATTTCTCCTCACCAATTGTCGCGGTAAAGGTAAATTTTTAGTCGAAGCTCAGGTCGATCCGGCCTGTTTGCAGGAGGCTTACGAATGATTCGGAAACTCGTGTTGGCTGGAGCCGCCGCCTTGGCGTGCGTCCTCTGGCTGCCCACCGCCGCCCAGGCCCAGAGCGCCGTTGCCGGCGTGGTGAAGGACACTTCGGGCGCCGTGCTCCCGGGCGTCACCGTCGAAGCGTCGAGCGACGTGCTCATCGAAAAGACCCGCTCGGTCATCACCGACGGGGAGGGCGCCTACCGCATCGTCGACCTGCGGCCCGGCACCTATAGCGTCACGTTCACTCTGCCGGGCTTTCAGACCTTCAAGCGCGAAGGGCTCGACCTGCCGGGCAACTTCACCGCCACGATCAATGCCGACATGAAGGTGGGCGCGCTCGAGGAATCGGTGACCGTGTCGGGTGCGTCCCCGGTGGTCGACGTCAGCTCCAACGCCAAGTCCCAGGTGCTGAACCGTGAAGTGCTCGACGCGGTGCCGAGCGCCAAGACCATTCAGAGCCTCGGTCAGCTGGTCGTCGGCGTGAACCTGAGCTCGCCCGACGTCGGCGGCAGCCGCGCGATGCAGCAGACCTACTTCTCCGTGCACGGTGTCGGCGCATCCGGCACGATGGTGACCGTGGACGGCCTCATCACCAACGGCACCATGGGTGACGGGGCGGTGCAGGCGTACCACAACGAAGCGATGATTCAGGAAGCGGTCTACCAGACCGCTGGCGGCGCCGCCGAAACGATTACCGGCGGCCTCAACATGAACCTCGTTCCCAAGGACGGCGGCAACAAGTTCTCGGGCGGCGTCAAGTTCGCCAAATCGCCGCAGCAGTGGCAGGGGAACAACCTGACCGATGGTCTGAAGGCGCTCGGCGTCACGGGCGTCGACCGCATCGCCAACTTCTACGAAGTCAACGTTGAACAGGGCGGTCCGATCGCCAAGGACAAGCTCTGGTTCTTCGGCGCATTCCGCAAGGCGCAATACGACAAGCCGATTGCGAACACGTTCGTCACGCCGGCGGGCGTGCCGTTCCCGCAGGGCTACGCCACCTGCGCCGCCAACCCGGGCACCTGCGACCAGGGCATCTCGGACGAGAAGATGAACAATCCGATTGTCCGCCTCACCTGGCAGGTCTCATCGAAGAACAAGTTCGCGGTGTACAACGACCGCGCGATGCGCCTGCGCGGGCATGCCATGGGGGCCCTCACCGACCCGACGACGGCGTCGGTGAAGTGGAACACACCAAACTTCTCGACCGGTTCGGCGAAGTGGACGTCAACCGTCACTCCACGACTCCTTCTCGAGGGCGGCTTCTCGTATAACAGCGAACGCTACGACAACCTCTACCAGCCCGGCATCCTTGCCGAGCGCGGCACGCCGGCCTGGTACAAGAACGTCCGCAAGAGCGACAACTCGCTCGGCTACCTGTGGAACGCCTCGAGCCAGCAGCTGGGTAACTACCCGGACCGCTACAACCTGTCGGCCTCGACGTCCTACGTCACCGGTTCGCACAACATCAAGGTGGGATTCCAGGACTCGTTCGGCCCCTACCGTCGCTACAACAACGCCAACGCGGATCTCTACCAGGTCTACAACAACCTGGTGCCGCTGCAGGTGACCGTGCTGAACACGCCGCTCGAAGTGCAGGAATATCTGGACGCGAACCTCGGCATCTACGCGCAGGATTCGTGGAAGCTGAACAAGCTGACCGTCAACGTCGGCCTCCGCCTCGATCACGTCAAGCAGCACATCGACGGGCAGAAGGCGCAGAGCGGCCGCTTCGCCTCTTCGCCAGCCTACGACGACATCACGATGCCGGTGTGGAACACCTTCTCGCCCCGCGCGTCGGTGGTCTATGACGTCTTCGGCAACGGCAAGACGGCCATTCGCGGCGGCTTCAACAAGTTCGTCACCGCGGCGACGACCGGCTTCGCACAGCTCTACAATCCGACCGGGTCGATCACCCAGGCGCTGCCCTGGACCGACGTGAACGGCGACGACATCGCCCAGGGCGAGCGTGGCTGCGCCTACCTGACGACCGGCTGCGAGATCAACTTCTCCACGCTGCCGGCCAACTTCGGTGTCCGCTCGCTGGCGCGCTTCGATCCCGATTTGAAGCGTCCGTATCAGCTCGCGTTCAACGTCGGTGTCTCGCACGAACTGCTGCCGGGATTCGCCGTGACGACGGAGTACTTCCGCAGCGGCTTCAAGAACATGATCGCCCGCAACAACGTGGCGCTGTCGGCATCGGACTACACGGCGGTGCCAATCTACAACCCGGTGACCGGCGGTTCAGTCACGGCCTACAACCTGTCGGCCGCGAAGGCGAGCGCCAGCGACCTGCTGGACGCGAACGAACCCAACCTGAAGCGCAGGTACGACGGCCTCGAGGTCAACTTCAACGCGAAGCTGCCAGGCGGCGCCCGCCTGTTCGGCGGCACGTCGACCGAGCGGACGGTGGCCAACAGCTGCAGTGCGGCGGCGAACAACCCGAACCTGCTGGCGTACTGCGACCAGACCCAGTACGACGTCCCGTTCGCGACGTCGTTCAAGCTGGCTGGCACCTACCCGACGCCGCTGTACGGCATCACCTTCAGCGCCTCCATGCAGGCCCTCGCCGGCGCGCTGCTCGGCGCTGATGCCCTGCCCTACGGCGTCTTCACCGCCGGCACCGGCTTCGACCCGTCGGGTAATGCTGCCGGCCCCAACGGCCGCAGCACCTACCTGCTGGTGACGCCGAGCACCAACTGGACTGCGGCGACCTGCAAAGACTCGTCGAAGTGCACCATCGGTCAGCGCATCATCCCGGGCATGACCCAGGCCGGCCTGACCGTTCCGCTCGTGGCGGCGCAGACCGAGTACGCACCGCGCCTGCTGCAGGTGGACTTATCTCTGGCCAAGAGCTTCGCCATTGGCGGTGTCCGCATCAACCCGAAGCTCGACCTGTTCAACGCACTGAACTCGGACGACTACACGGCCGTCACCTCGATGCAGTACGGTGCAGCCACCTACCGCCGTCCGTCGACGATTCTGCAGGGCCGCATCATCCGCGTCGGCGCCGACCTGAAGTGGTAGACCTTCGGTAGTCGACCATTGACTGGTCGTTGGTCATTCGTCGTTTGTCGTGAGTCGGGCGGGCCGGGGGGCAACCCTCGGCCCGCCTTTTCTATTTCAGATCTCAGATTGCAGATTCCATTCCGCAATCAGCAATGGGCTACTATTCCGCCGTGCCTCCCCTGATCGTCGCCCTCAAGCGCCTCTCGCCGAACGCCACGCTGCCCGCCTACGCCACGCCGGGGGCCGCGGGCATGGACCTGTCCGCCGCCATCGACGAAGCCATGGTCGTCGAGCCGGGATGCACGGCGCTGGTGCCCTGCGGTTTCGCCATCGCACTCCCGCGCGGCTTCGAGGCGCAGGTCCGCCCGCGCTCGGGGCTGGCGGTCAGGCACGGGGTGACGGTGCTGAATGCACCGGGAACGATCGATTGCGATTACCGGGGGGAAGTAAAGGCCATCCTGATCAATCACGGCATCGAGCCGTTCACGATCGCGCCGGGCATGCGGGTGGCGCAGATGGTGGTCGCGGCGGTGGAGCAGGTGGTGTGGGCGCCGTCCGACACGCTGCCAGACACGGCGCGCGCCGACGGCGGCTTCGGCCATACGGGGCACTGAAGAATTGCTGATTGCTGATTGAGGCGGCTGCTCGCCCCTCCAACCTCCAGGCTCGACCCTCCACCCGTCAGGTTCCGCTCCTGCTCCTCGCCACCACCTGAAGCCGCACGTAGTCGGCGGTCCACTGACCGTTGGTGTCGCACAGCGACGGCCGCAGCAGGTCCAGCACGTCCTGCTCCACGCGCGCCACCAGCGTCCCGGGCACGGACGCAAAGATCGAGACGCCAAAGGTGCGCAGCCAGCCGAGCATGCCGGTGGGCAGCGGCGTCGGCCTCGGCACGAGTCGGATGTCGTCGACGATGAAGCCGTTGGCGTCGAGCCTGGCGCGGTATTCATCGGGTGACGGGTAGTACCAGGGCGACTGGAACCTGAGGCCGTGACGGACGAACGCCGCCTCCAGGGCGACGACGATCGCCGCCACGTTGGTGTGGCCACCGAACTCCGCCACGAAGCGACCGCCCGGCCTGAGCGCGCGTGCCACGCCGGCCAGCACGGCGTCGGCCTCGGGAATCCAGTGCAGCACGGCGTTCGAGAACACGGCATCGAACTCGGCAGTGAACGTCAGCGCGCGAGCATCCATCACGCGCGCCGCGACGCCGCGCGCCACCGCCGCCGCCACCATCTGCGGCGACCCGTCCACGGCCACCACATCGGCGCCACTCGCCAGCAGGTCGAGCGTCAGGACGCCGTCACCGCACCCGAGGTCGAGGATGCGCTGGCCCGCCTGGGGTGCCAGCCGCGCGAGAATCGAGGCGCCAAGGGCCGGCACGAAGCCGGCGTGCTGCTGATAGTCGCTCGGCGACCAGGTCTGGGACATCTACTCCTCCTGCGGCGCAACCGGCTCAGCTCGCCTCGTGCACGCGCCCGCGCATCGTCGCACTCGGCGACCGCCTGACGTCCGGGCACGGCATCGGCGCTGACCGTGCCTTTCGAGCGACGCTGCAGCAGAAGCTGGACCGTGCTGGCTAGCGGTTACGGGGGTGAACGCCGGCGTGTCCATCAGCTCTACGAAGACCTGCCGCGAACCCTACCAGGTGCCACTGGTGCCGTTCCTGATGCTCCGTGTGCTCGGCAATTCCGCCCTGATGCTCCCCGACCGCGTGCATCCCAACGCCGACGGCGCTCGGGACACTGCGAACCACGTGTGGCCGTACCTCGACGCGCTCCTGGCGCGCGCCGGCTACTCGCGATCGGCGACGTAGGGCTGGTGCAGACGCACCGGCTTGGCCCCGCCGCGCACGCGGAGGTTCACCATCTCGACGCACACGGAGAAGCCCATCGCGAAGTAGATGTAGCCCTTCGGGATGTGCATGCCGAGGCCGTCGCCGACCAGGGACACGCCGATGAGCAGCAGGAACGACAGGGCCAGCACCTTCACGGTGGGATGCCGGCTGACAAAGGCGCTGATCGGTTCGGCCGCGAACATCATGATGCCGACCGACAGCACCACCGCCGCCACCATGATCGACACGTTGTCGGCCATGCCGACCGCCGTGATGACCGAATCGAGCGAGAACACAATGTCGAGCAGCATGATCTGTCCGATGACCGCGGCGAACGACGGCGCCACGCGCGACGAACCGTGCCCCTCCTCCCCTTCCAGTCGCTCGTGAATCTCGATTGTGGCCTTCGCCATCAGGAACAGGCCGCCGCCGAGCATGATGAGGTCGCGCCCGGAGATCTCCTGCGCCAAGACCGTGAACAGCGGCGCGGTCAGTCGCACGATCCACGCAATCGACATCAGCAGCAGAACGCGCATGCCCATGGCGGCGATCAACCCCGTGCGACGCGCGCGCAACTGTTGCGCGGCCGGCAGCTTGCCCGACAGGATCGAAATGAAGATGACGTTGTCGACGCCGAGAATGATCTCGAGGAAGGTCAGGGTGACCAGCGCCAGCACGCCGTCGGATGTCAGGAATGCGTCCATCCGACAAATTTAACATTTCTTTAGACGCATCTGAACAGCGGCGGCCGCGGTCCGCCCCCGACGATTCAGTGCGCCAGCAGCGGCAGCCTGACGCGGAACGTGGAGCCGCATCCTGCGCCCGCGCTCTGGGCTTCGATGACACCGCCGTGCATCTCCACAATCTGCCGGGCGATGGCCAGCCCGAGTCCGAGCCCGCCGTGCTCCCGCCCGTGACGGCTGTCGCCCTGACGGAAGCGATCGAACACGTGCGGCAGCAGCGTCGGCTCGATTCCGGCGCCCGTATCGGTGACCGCCACGTTGCACGTGTGCTCACCACACGACATCTGCACCGAGACCAGCCCGCCGCGCGGCGTGAACTTCACGGCATTCGACAGGAGGTTCCAGAACACCTGCTGCAGCCGGTCGGCATCGCCAGCGACTGTCGTCGTGTTCCCGCGTGGCTCGACTTCGATGCGCACGCCTTTGGCGTCGGCCCCGGGCTGCACGGTCTCGATGCTGTTCATCACGACCGGCTCGAGCGGCGTCGGCTCGAGGTCGAGCCGAATCTTGCCGCTGACGATGCGTGAGATGTCGAGCACGTCCTCGACAATCTGCGTCAGCACGCTCGCGTTCTTGTCCAGCACCTCATACGCACGCGCCTTCTTTTCCTCCGGCATCACCCCCGTCACCAGCATCCGGGAATACCCGAGGATGGCGTTCAAGGGCGTCCGTAGTTCGTGCGACAGGTTCGCCAGGAATTCGTCCTTCAGCCGGTTCGCGGTACGCGCCTGTTCATAGGACTGGATGTTGTCCACCGACAGCCCGACCCGATAGGCCAGATCCTGTGCGAAGCGAAGCGCGCCGTCGTCGAAGCGATGATCGCGGCGCCTGGCGCCGACAGTCAGCGTGCCGAGCACCCGGCCGCGCGCTACCAGCGGCACGCCGATCACCGACGCCACATCGAGTTGCGTCGCCGCCTCGCGACGCCCCTCGTCGAGTGCCGCGCCGTTGGCCGGCCACTCGCTGACAAGCAATGGCTGGCCGGACTCGATAATCCACTCGACGCTGAACTGGCCGTCCACCGCGCCACCTGGTGCGCGCACGAAGCGTTCGACGGCGTCGACAGACGATGCGTCTCGCGCGACGCTGGCCACGCACTCGACGCCGCCGCCTGGTTGGTCGAGGTGGAAGGCGCACCAGTCGGCCACCTGCGGAACCGCGCGTGCCGCCACGCGCGCCAGGGTGTCGCGATAGTCGAGGGAGCTCACAAGGATGTCGCCGGTCTCGGCGACGAGGTCCGACTCCATGCGGCGCCGCCGCTGCGAGTCGTAGGACTCGGCTGTTGCAATCACGGCCGACGCCAAACGGCCCAGGCTCTGGACGCTCTCGCGCTCGACGGCGGTGAAGGCGCGTGGTAGCCGGTAGTAGAAGGCAATGGCCGCGGCCAGGCGCGACCCTGCCTGCAGCGGCAACACGAGCATCGACGTCATGCCCTCGCGGACAAACGCGTCGCGGCGCGCGGACACGCGTGGGTCGTCGAGCGACTCGATCACGGTCAGCTCGCCGATGAAGGCGGGGGAAGACGTCGGTACTGGGACCGATGCGTCGACGAACGAGGCCGTGAGTCCGTGCGAGGCGGCCACGCGCCATTGCCCCTCGTCGGCGCGCCAGACGGCCACCGCGTCGGCCAGCAGGACCTCGCGCGCCACCGCCAGCAACGCCGGCAATACATCGTCGGTACGCGGCGACATCAGCAGCCGCCCAGATGCGTCGATGATCGTGGTCAGGCGGCGGCGGAGATCGACCTGCTCGGCGCGTGCCTCGGCAAGCGCGCGCTCGGTGCGCCGGCGGTCGGAGATATCGCGCGCGATTTTTGACGCGCCGACGACGCGGCCGTCCGGGGTGCGAATCGGCGAGACGGTGATCGACACGTCGAAGCGCTCGCCGTCGCGCCGGCAACGCTGGGTCTCGAAGTGGTCGACGCGCTCACCGCTCCGGATGCGCGACAGGACAAGATCTTCTTCCGATTGCCGGTCGGCGGGAATGACCATGCGGATGGACTGGCCGATGGCTTCGGCGGCCGTGTAGCCGAACATCCGCTCAGCTCCGGCATTCCAGGAGGTGATCACCCCGTTGATGTCCTTGCTGATGATGGCGTCGTCCGCATCAGCCACGATTGCCGCGAGGCGCAGCGTTGGGATCAGTGTGTCGGCGTGCGGGTCCATGCGCGAGGGGATTGTACTTGTTCGACAGCGACTCGCGCGGCTCGCGTGCTACCGCCTCTGCCGTGCTACGCATGCAGCACACTGCGCATCGACACGCTGTTCAGTTGTGAAGCGCAACACAGCGGCAACGGAGACGCACGCCCGCGACGCCGGGTGGCAGCTGAGAGGTGCACCGGCTTTCCCGGTGATCGCGAAATGGCGTTGTGATTGCACAACGACCTCGCGTGTCTTTTTTGGAGGTAACGAATGAAGAGAGTGTGGACAGGCGCAACGTTCGCGATCGCGCTCGGCTGTGCCGTGAGTATGTCGGCGCAGGCGGGTTCAACCACCGGTAGCCAGACGGCTGGCGCCAATCGCACGATCACCGTGACCGGGTGCCTTCAGGGCAACGGCAGCACACCAGGTGCAACCGGCACCAGTGGCACGGCAGGCTCCACATCGAGCACCTCGCGCTCGATGGGAAGTGGCACCTTTATGCTCACGAACGCCCGCATGGGTTCCGGATCGATGTCGGGGAGCACCGGGGCAGGCGGCAGCGCAACGGGTTCGACGACGTCACCCGGTAACAGCGGCGGCGGATCGACCAGTGGAGCCGGGTCCACTCCAGGTGCGGGGTCGACCGGTTCGACCAGCGGCTCTAGCGGCAGCGCCGGCGG
The DNA here is from genome assembly GCA_043743165.1 of Acidobacteriota bacterium. Classification (GTDB taxonomy): domain Bacteria; phylum Acidobacteriota; class Vicinamibacteria; order Vicinamibacterales; family CAVVIG01; genus CAVVIG01. The sequence goes on along the minus strand of JAYTXA010000009.1, from coordinate 178,989 downwards.
CTCGACCGCGGGTACGGCCGGGAGCGGTGCTTCTGGCAGCATGCCCATGGGTGGATCGACATACATGCTGCAGGGGCACGAGAGCGAACTCGCGCAGCACAACGGGCATCAGGTCGAGGTGACCGGTTCACTGACGTCGGCCTCGTCCGGTTCGCCGGGTTCGACCGGTGCCGGCGCAAGCGGCTCGCCGAGCGGTTCGGGCGCGGCCGGTGGCAGCGGCACAGCCGGGTCGACGGCCGGCGGCAGCACCACGGCGAGCGGCAGTTCGGCCAGCGGCACGTCGGCCAGCGGCACGGCGGCGTCCGGGAGTTCGAGCATGTCGACGGGCAGCCAGCACCTGCAGGTTGCATCGGTGCGCATGATCTCTTCCACCTGTTCGACGCAGTAACCGACCGGCGACACAGGTGGCCGCGCGGAGCGCTCCGCGCGGCCATCGCACTTCATTGCTTTCTGTTGCAACCATGACCGATTCATTCGGGGCGCGGCTGCGCCGCGAGCGCGAGCAGCGGCAGATTTCGCTTGCTGACATCGCAGACCGCACGAAGATTGTGGCGACGCTGTTCGAGTCACTCGAACGCGACGATGTGTCGCGTTGGCCGGCTGGCATCTACCGGCGCTCCTTCATGCGCGCCTACGCCGAAGCCATCGGCCTCGACGCCGTCGCAACCGTGCGCGAGTTCTGCGAGCGGTTCCCGGACCCGTCCGAGCCTGGCCGCGCACAACCGGCCACTGAGACTGCTGCCGGCCCCGTGGCTGCCGTGGTCCCCCCCGCCGGGGTGGCTGCCCCAGCCACTGCGTTGCCCGCCCTCCGGCTGACGCTCGTGGACACCGGCCTGCCCTTCACCGGCGGCCGCTTCATTGCCGACGCACGACGTCGCTGGAGCGCCGCGGCGTGGGACCTCGGCTCGCTGCTCGCCATCGGTATCTCGATTTTTGTGATGGTAGGCCGTTTCTGGATGCCGTTCGGGATCATCGCCCTCTGCTACTACGTGGGCGGCATTCTGGTGCTGGGCAATAGTCCCGGCGTCTGCCTGTTTGCACCCGTGTCGGTGGACGGCGACGCCGGCGACCCGCCGATGCCGCAACGTGCGCCGAGGCCTCGGCCGGTCGAGGCACAGCCACGCCCGGCGGAGGGTGGGTTCCGCCCGGGCCGCATTCGGGCGATGCAGCGCGGCTCCGAACTGCGTTCGTCGATCCCCTGAACGTCCGTCAGTTACCGCGGTTCGCGATTCTGGACATCAGCTTCTCGATTCGCACCTGCGCAACCTCGAGATGCTCGTCGAGTTCTGCATAGACGAACGTGTGGCCTGCGTTGATGGCTCGCGTCATCGGCACGCTGGCCTGTTCGTATTCGTCCATGAGCGCGGCGCGGCGGGACGTGTCGTCCACCTTCTTGATCATGGTGTTGGCGAGTTTCAGTTGCTCGCGCACCGCGTGCAGGCTCTCGTACATCGCCCTGGCGTGCCTCGCACGCTCGGCCCGCGGCGCCACTTCCTTGGCACCGTGGCAGTGGGAGCACTGTTTTTCGAGGGCCGCTGGCGACAGCAGGTTGCCAGCAACGGCATCATGACAGGTCGAACAGGTCGGGCCGTGGGCGTCGCCGTTCTTCAGCAGTTCGAAGTGGCGGGAGTTCTGGAAGGCCACGAATGGGCCCACGTGGCAGGCGCCGCAGGTGGCCGGGAGATTGGCGCGGTTGACGGGACTCTTACGGTTGCCCGAGTTCAGAATGCCGCGATGCGCGAGCGGCGCTTCGAACACGGTGCTGTTCCCGCCGTGACACTTCTCACAGCCAACGTTGTTCCGCGCGTGCGGAGAGCGGTCCCAGTCGTACAAATGGTCCTGGGCGGGCACGTTGTTCTGAGCGAAGTGACAATCCGCACAGCGGCTGGCCTGCTGTGCGCTGACAGGAAGTGCGAAGAAGAACAGTCCAACGAGACATGCGGTCGCGACACCGAGGCGGTTCATATCCCACCCCCCTTGCTCTGGGCATCGCAAGCGCCATACCGCGGCCGTTCCCAGTGCAATTCGGACCGCCGCGCGCAGCAGTGCCGGAATTCCGGGTGTCCAGACGAAGAACGGGAGTAAGCAGCGCGAAGCAGACGGCGGCCACGACGGGCGGAACCACGAGCGCGAGGACAAAGAGCGTGTCGGTCACGGCAGCGTCTCGACTCAGCTTTCCTTCACGCTGAAGTTGAGAGTAACCGACAGCACGAATGGGGTGGCCGTGCCGTTCAGCACCAGCGGTGCGTAGCGCCACTGCTTCACCGCATCAACCGCGGCCTGGTCGAGGAACTTCACGGAGCGCAGCACCCGCACGTCCTGCACCGTTCCGTCGGCGCCAACCGACGCTTCCAGAATGACGAGCCCGGTGACCTTGGCCACGAGCGCGAGCTCGGGATAGGTCGGCTCGACGCGCTTCACCAGTTGCGGCGCCTGGATATTTCCGCCGATGCGCACCAGCTTCGGAGCCGGCGGCGGCGGGGGGGGCGGTGGCGGAGGCGGCGCGGCCGTCAGGCCGCCAACGATGCCACCCTGCACTCCACCGACGATGCCACCTTCGACGCCGCCGTCACGCGGCGCAACGGGCAGGTCCGGCGGCTCGGGCAGAATCTGCGACGGCGCCTCGACCGGGGCGGCAAACGCGTCGGCCGGCAGCATCTTCGGCGGTTGGGCGGCCGGAGCGGTTGGCGGCGGGGGCGGAGGTGGTGGAGGCGGCGGGGTCGCCGGCATCTCCGCGGTAAAGGCCATCATGCTCGGCAGCTGCGGCATGGAGTCCGTTGCATACAGGATTGGGATGACGATGACGGCCACGGCCAGCACCGCGTGACCGACGATCGAGATGATCACCGGAGCTGCGGACCTGGCCTGCCTGGGTTTGCCTTCAAATACATCAAACATGACACCCTCCCTCCCAAGACGACCGACGCTTTCGTTTCCCCTGACGCCGGAAGCCGGCGCCTGAAAACGCTGGTCGTCACACCGCGACGCGTGCTGCTTCCAACGCTTCGACCGTCACCGTGATGCCCTCGCCTGCCTGGCCCGGATGACGGACCGTCAGGACAGGACACGGGGCGGTGCGCACCACCTGCTCGGCAACGCTTCCCATCAACATGTGCGCGACGAACCCGCGTCCGTGCGTGCCCATGACGATGAGGTCGGCGTGCTGCTGGTCGGCGAAGCGAACAATCTCCGCGGCCGGCGTGCCGGCGCGGACAAAGAACCTCGGATGCAGGGCCACCCGGTCACCCGGGGTCAGCATCCGCAACAGGGATTCGAGTTCCTCCTTCGCGCGGTCGCCGACGTACAGGAAGTCGAGACCGGCAGCAAACCGTCTGGCCAGCGCCACCGCGTACTGCACCGCGGCATCAGACGTTTCGCTGAAGTCGTGCGGCACCAGAATTCGCGTCAGGGTAACCATATGGAGAACCTTCTTGCCCAACACAGAGGGCAAGTGGCATGCCGCGAGCGAGACTTACTCGTACGCAACAAAACATTGGTGTTTTAGCGCTGCGCCGACGGAATGTCGTCAGCAGGCGACGACTGGTTGGGGGATTTCGCGAAGGGTTGTGAGAAAAACCCCGCGACGGATACGCCGCGGGGTTCAGGCGACGAGTGCGGTGACGTCCTGCAGCTCGAACGGCGTGTGCAGCACCGTGAAAGCGCCCCTCACGCCGTCTGTGCCGCGACCGCCGACGGCGACTCGGACTTGTCGGGTGCACCGAGTCCGCACCGGTTGATGCGGTCGCCGAGAGTGGACCGCTTGATTTGCAGCAGTTCTGCGGCCCTCGATTTGTTGCCGCCGCTCACCTTGAGGGCCCATCCGATGAGGTTGGCTTCGACTTCGCGCAGGCGGTCGTCGAGCGAAATCGGTGCCGTGGTGTCGGTCGCCGGCGTGACCGCCGGAGCCAATTCGGCCGGCTGTGCCCCGGCACGGAACAGGATGCTGGCCGACATGCAGCCGATGCGGACCGTGCCGCAGGAGCAGGTCTGGGCAATGCGCTCGCAGGCGTTCTCGAGCTCGCGGACGTTGCCTGGCCAGGAGTAGCGCAGGAATGCCTGCTTGACGGCGTCGGAGATGGCCGGCATGTCCTCGTTGCGACGCTTGAAGTAGCGGGCGAGGAAGTGCTCCATCAGCACCGGCACGTCCTCGCGGCGCTCGCGCAGCGGCGGCAGCGTCAGTGGCAGGACATTCAGCCGGTAGTAGAGGTCTTCGCGAAACTTCCCTTCGGCCACCAGCTGCTTCAGGTCACGCTTGCTGCCCGCGATGACGCGGACATTCACCGGCACGGTTCGCGTGCCGCCCAGGCGCTCGACCGTGCGGTTCTGCAGCACGCGCAGCAGCTTCACCTGCATGGACAGCGGGACGTCGTCGATGTCGTCGAGGAAGATGGTGCCGCTTTCGGCCAGTTCGAAGCGGCCCAGACGGTCCTTGATGGCGCCCGTGAACGCGCCGCGTTCGTGCCCGAAGAGTTCGGACTCGATGAGGGTTTCCGAGAAGAGGGCGCAGCTGACCGCCACGAAGGGATGGTGGCGCCGACGGCTGTTCTGGTGAATCAGCGTTGCCGTCACTTCCTTGCCGGTGCCGCTCTCGCCGGTCACCAGGACGGTGCTGTCGCTGTTGCCGATAACCCGGAGGAATTCGAAGACGGCGCGCATGCGCGCGCTGCGGCCAACGACCACCGAGTCCATGGCGATCTGTGGTGTAGTCATGGCACACCTAGACGAGACGCAATGTCTCGAACTCCGGAATTTCCTCGCGAATCGCCGACTCGACGCCCACATGCAACGTCATGTGCGCACTCGGGCACCCGGCACACATGCCGGTCAGGCGCACGTCGGCGGAATTCCCGCTGACCGTGAGCAGTTCGATGTCCCCGCCGTCCGCCTGCAGAAACGGGCGAACTCTATCGAGCACCCCCTGCACGCGTTCCCTGGAAACCATGGTCGTTCTCCCAAGTAGAGCTGAAATCAGCGCATCCGATGTATGAAGACACTGACCTCGAGGGCAACGCACATGCCACAGGATGACTGCCGGTTTTCCGGAGTATTTCCGAGATTTCGGCGCGAAAAAGGGGTAGGAGACGGGGGAATATTTCCCGGGCTGTGCGAGCAAACACGCACTCGTTGGTTGTTGGTCGTTGGTCGAATGAAGCGGAGGGCGGAGGGTTGGCCACCCGACCATCAATGCGCGGCGTTCGCCTTTTCGAGGTGGAACTTCTCGATGCGGTAGCGAATCTGGTCGCGGTTCAGCCCGAGCAGGCCGGCGGCGCGCGTCTGATTCCACTGCGTCCGCTCGAGCGCCTGCACTACCAGCGACCGTTCGAGTTGCTCGAGATCGATGCCATTCGGCGGCAGCTCGACCCGGTCGCTCAACCTCACCGACGATGCACTGCCAATGGCGAAGTCGTCCGACTGGAGCACGTCGTTCTCTGACAGCAACATGGCGCGCTCCACCGTGTTCCGGAGTTCGCGGATGTTACCGGGCCAACCATGCGACTGGAGACGCTTGGTGGCGTCCGGCGCCACGCCGCGCACCCGCCTTTTGAACTCGGTGTTATACGAGTCGATGTAGAACTCGACCAGAAGCGGGATGTCGTCCGACCGCTCCCGCAGCGGCGGCAGCACGATCGGCAGGACATTCAGGCGGTAGAACAGGTCCTCGCGGAAACGGCCCGCACGCACTTCCTCTTCGAGCTTCCGGTTCGTGGCGGCAATGACGCGCACATCGACGTGGATGTCCACCGAGCCGCCCACCCGCTTGAAGGTTTTCTCCTCGAGGAAACGCAGGAGCTTTGCCTGGAGGCCGGGCACCATCTCGCCAATCTCGTCGAGGAACACGGTCCCGCCGTCGGCGGTTTCGAGCAGCCCGCGCTTCTGGCGATCGGCGCCCGTGAACGCACCCCGTTCGTGCCCGAACAACTCACTCTCGAGCAGCGCCTCCGGCAGCGCTGAACAGGTGATGTTCATGAACGACTTCGGCGACCGGTCGCTGTTGTAATGGATGACTTTCGCGGCAAGGTCCTTACCGGTGCCGCTCTCGCCGTTCAGCAGCACGGTGGACGCCGGACTCGACGCCACCTTGCGCATCAGCGCCTTGATGGTGACCAGCGACTGGCTGCCGCCTACGATCCGGTCGAAGCTGTACGGCTGCGCCTGGCTGGCCCGCAGCGCCTTGACCTCGCGCCGCAGGCGCGTGGTTTCGAGCGCCTTGTCGACGAGCAGCGCAATTTCGTCAAGGTTGAACGGCTTGTTCGCGTAGTGATACGCACCGTACTTCATCGCTTCCACGGCCGTCTCGATGCTCGAGAAGGCCGTCAGCAGGATGACCAGGACGTCGGGGTCGCGCTCCTTCAGCTTCTTCAGTACCTGGAGGCCGTCACCATCCGGGAGCTTGTAGTCGAGAAGCACCAGATCGGGCGCCTCCTCGCTCTTCGCAATGGCGGAGGCGGCCGTGTCAGCTTCGATGACCCGGTAGCCCTGTTCGGTGAGACGGTCCTTCAGGGACCAGCGGATCAGCGCCTCGTCGTCAACGACGAGGATGGTAGGAGCAGGCATGCCGGGCACTAGTATAGCGAGGCGCGGCATGGGACGGCGTGGTCTGGAGGCGAAAGGGCGACCGGCTTACGCTCGAACGGCTTAGCTGGGTCTGGGCATCTCCAGTGCCCGCGCGATGAGCACGTCCAGGTCGTCGAGTTCGAACGGCTTGTCAAGCACGGTGAAGGCCCCCAGCCGGCGGGCCTCGTCGAGAATCTCAGGCGTCCCGAATGCGGTCATCAGGATGACCGGCACCTTCGGCAACAGGCGGCGCACGGCGACGAGCAGCGTCAGGTCATCGTTGTCCGGCAGTTTGAGGTCGAGCAGGACGGCGTCCGGCTCGGTCGCCGAGTCGCGCACCATGTCGAGCGCGCCCTGTGCGTCCGACGCTTCAATGATGTCGCACCCGTGGCCACGCAGGGTCTCGGCAATCGACCAGCGCACCAGCGGCTCGTCGTCCACGACCAGCACGCGAGTCGCGGATTTCTTCCTGACATCGGGGAATTCCCCCCCAGTTGCAGCCACAGACGACGGTGCGATGGAGGGAACTGAGGCCGATATTTGCGCTAGCATGTTGCCACCGCCGAAACACAATTCAAAAGGCGCTCCACATGGGTCGCGAGTGAAAGCCACATCAACCGCCCCGGGCAGAATGCTGAACAGGGCGACCATTTCTGCCGCCATCCTGGCCGGCGTCATCTTCGTGATCGACCTCACCACCCCGGTGGGTCATGGCATCGCGGCGCTCTACGCGCTCCCCCTGCTGGTCGGCACCTTCAACGAGCCCCCCCGCTTCCAGCTCGTGGCCGCCGCCGCAGCCTCGGTTCTCACGCTGATCGGCGCCACGTTCGCCCCGTCCGGGCTGGCCTTCGGCTTTGTGGCCACGAACCGCGGCATCGCCCTCATTTTGATCTGGACCACCGCCCTGGTGCTGGCCCGGTTCCGCGCCACCTGGATCGACCTGCGCGTGCGCACGAAGGACCTGGCCGACGTCAACTTCGCCATCAATCACTCGGCCATCGTCGCCACCACGGATACCCGCGGCCGGATCACCTACGTCAACGACAAGTTCTGCGAAATTTCCCGATATGGACGCGAAGAATTGCTCGGACAGGATCACCGGATCCTGAACTCGGGCCACCATCCGAAGGAGTTCATTCGCGACCTGTGGACCACCATCGCCAATGGTGGAATCTGGCGCGGGGAGTTGCGCAACCGCGCGAAGGACGGGAGCGTGTACTGGGTGGACACGACGATCGTGCCGTTCCTGGACGACCGCGGGAAGCCCTACCAGTACATGGCGCTGCGCTACGAGATCACGGCGCGCAAGACGTCCGAGGAACGGCTGCGCGAACAGGAGGCACTGGCACGCCTCGGCCAGATGGCCGCGGTGGTGGCGCACGAGGTGAAGAACCCCATCGCGGGCATTCGCGGCGCGCTGCAGGTCATCGCCTCCCGCATGCCGGCCGAATCGCGCGACAAGCCGATCGTCGGCGACATCATCGCCAGACTCGACGCCCTGAACGGGATTGTGCACGACCTCCTGGTGTTCGCGCGGCCCCGGAAACTCCGCTCAGATGCGACGGATCTCGACCGCCTGGTCCGCAACACGCTGCACCTGCTGCACCGCGACCCGAGCTTTGCCAACCTGCATGTCGAGTTCCCGGAGTCGGACGCGGTGGCGCTGGTCGACGCCGAGCAATTGCAGCTGGTATTCACGAACGTCCTGATGAACGCCGCGCAGGCCATGGGCGGGTCGGGCGAGATTCAGGTCGGCATCGAGCGCAAACAGCAACGCTTTGTCATTTCTATTGCCGATCACGGCGCGGGCATGGCGCCCGATGTGCGCGAGAAGATCTTCGAGCCGTTCTTCACGACGAAGCACCGGGGAACCGGTCTCGGTCTCCCCATCGCGCGCCGCATCGTCGAGGCGCACCGCGGTACGATCGAGATCGACAACCCGGAGGCCGGCGGCACGACCGTGCTGATCTCGCTCCCGGCGAAATAGCGGCACTGCTGGAAATCCGGCGCGTTCGCGCGGAATTTCCGCACGCGAGCCGACCGCACGTCACCCCACCCTCGCTTTTCCTCAGGATTCTGGCGATTCCGGCCTGAGACGCCGGCTGGCACGCCGCCTGCTCTCAGTGTCGGCGTCATGTCCATCAGCGCGCGCGCGACACACGTGTTGAGCACACTGCTCATCATGGTCGTCGTGTGCTCTGGTTCAGCCTGGGCATCGACCGATCGGACGGCGCACTGCCCGGCACCGATGCACGCCTGCCACGAGGTGGACGTCATCACCTGCTGCGGTCCATCCGCGCCAGCCCCGATCGGTCAGGTTCAACTGCCGGAGTCCGCGCCATCAGTCACGCACGTGTCACCCACGCCGCTGATGGACGAATCGGTTCTGCAAGCCCAGAGAGTGTGCATCGCACACGTCCCGTCTTCGCACTGGGTTCGCGTCCTCGATCTGCCGACGCTCTACCGCACGTTCGTCATCTGATCCCACCACCAGCTCCGTAATCCTCCCGGCGCGGTCGACCTGATGTCGGCCGCGACATGTCCCCCCTCGCGACCTGCGTTCTGGTGCTGGTGTGACTGGTATCGCCCGTTCTCTCATCATCCTGCTGCTCGTTGGCGGCGCGCCGGCGGCCACTGCGCAAGAGCGCGTGATCCTCTCCGCCCTCATCGACGAAGCGCTCACGGCTCATCCGGCCCTGGTCGCAGCCGACGCGCGGCGCCAGGCCGCCACCGAGCGCATCGCCCAGGAACACGCGCTGCCGGACCCGATGGTCTCTGCCGGCTACTCGTCGGTTGGTCTCCCGCTGCCCGGCGCCGGACTCAGGAGTGAACCGCTCGCCAACCTGTCGGTGATGGTCAGCCAGACATTCCCCTATCCGGGCACGCGCGCCCTTCGCGCGTCGGCCGCCAGGCGCGAGGCCGAGGCCGTGGCGCCGCTGGTCGATATGGCCCGGCTCGAGATCGTCGCTCGCGTGAAGCAGGCCTACTACCGGCTTGCCAGCGTTCATGCCACCTCGGACGTGCTCGCGCGAAACGTGCAGTTGCTCGACACGCTGCTGCAGGTCAGCGAAGGGCGCTACGCCGTCGGGCAGGCGGCCCAGCAGGATGTCATCAAGGCGCAGACTGAATTGAGCATCCTGGAACTGCAGCAACGCCGGCTGAATCAGGAGCGCCTGGCGCTCGAGACCGAGCTCAACACGCTTCGGGGGCGACCGCCTCTGGCCGTGGTCGGACGACCGGACGATCTGGCGCTCGTTCGCTTCGACGAACAACTCGAACCGCTGCTCGCCGCGGCGCGCGCACACGCCCCGATGCTGCAGCGCGACCGGCTGATGGTTGCGAGCGCCGAGGCGGGCATCGTCCTCGCGCGCCAGGCGTCGAAACCGGACATCACCGTCTCGGGCGGCTATGCCTACTCGGGTGCGATGCCGGCCATGTTCGAGGCGCGCGTCGACGTGAACGTGCCCTTCCGCAAGGAACGGCGGCTGGCGGCGGTTGCCGAGCAGACTCTGCGGCAGCGCGCGGCGCAGGCCGACCTTGCCAGTAACGAACGCGAGCTCGCTGCCGAGTTGCAGGCGCAGTTCCGGGCGGCCGCCACCGCCAGTGAACTCGCCGGGCTCTATCGCGACACGGTGCTGCCGCAGGCGCGCCTCGCCCTCGAGTCCTCGATTTCGAGCTACGAGAGCGGCACGGTCGACTTCCTGTCCGTCCTCACCAACTTCTCCTCGGTGCTGCAATACGAGACGAACTACGTCGATGAACTGATGAACTTCCACGTGGCGACCAGCCAGGTCGAGTCGATGACCGGCGCGCCGCTCGTGCACTGAGGCTGTCATGACATTCCTGAAATCCATGCTCGCGCTTCTCGTCGTCGGCGCCGCCTTCGCAGCCGGCTACATCGTGCGCACGACCGGCGCCACGACGCCGGTGGCCCAGGCGGGCGAGCGGAAAGTGCTCTACTGGGTCGACCCCATGCACCCCGCCTACACCGCCGACAAGCCGGGCATCGCCCCCGACTGCGGCATGAAGCTCGAACCGGTCTACGCCGAAGAGTCCGCTTCCAACCCCGCACCGGGGCAGGCCGGAGCGGCCGCGTCCCACCCTGAGGGGACGATTCATGTCTCGGTTGAACGCCAGCAGCTGATCGGTGTGCGCTTCGCGCCGGTCGAGTGGGACGATTCGGCCCGCGGCCTGCGCACGGTCGGCAAGGTCACCTACGACGAGACGCGCGTCGCGCACGTGCATCCGCGCATCGAAGGGTGGATCGAGCAGGTCTTCGTCGACTTCACCGGCGACCTCGTGAAGAAGGGGCAGCCGATGCTCACGATCTACAGCCCCGAGATGCTCGCCTCGCAGCAGGAACTGCTGCTGGCGGCGCGCGCGCGCGACCTGATGGCTGCCAACCCGCTCGCCAGCGCAGCCCGTCACGGCGACTCGCTGTTCGACGCCGCCAAGCGGCGCCTCCAGCTCTGGGACCTCAGCACCGACCAGATTCAGCAGGTGCTCGACACGGGTGAACCGTTCCACAGCATCACGCTGAATGCCCCGGCCTCAGGGTTCATCCTCGAACGCTCCGCCTTCCCGAACCAGAAGGTGACGCCGGACAGCGACCTCTACACCATCGCCGATTTGAGCCGGGTCTGGATCATGGCCGACGTGTTCGAGTCCGACATTGCCGGGCTGAGCGTCGGCAGCCAGGCCTACATGTCGTTCCCGTATCCGGGCGCGAAGCCGCTCGGGGCGCGCGTCACCTACATCCAGCCGCAGGTCGATCCGACGACCCGGACGGTGAAGGTGCGACTTGAAGCACCGAACCCGTCCGTGGCCCTGAAGCCGGAGATGTTCGTCAACGTGGAGTTCGGACTGGCCGGCACCCACCGCCTCACCGTGCCTGCCGATGCGGTGCTCGACACCGGCGAGCGGCAGACGGTGTTCGTCGACCTGGGCGACGGCTATCTCGAGCCACGCAACGTGGTGGCGGGCGAACGCACCGACGACCGCATCGTCATCATCAGCGGCGTCCAGGCTGGCGAGCGCGTGGTGGCCTCAGGAACGTTCCTGATCGACTCCGAGAGCCAGCTGCGTTCTGCGGCCCGGTCGATGGGCACGCCGTCGGAGCACCGCCATGATTGACCGCATCATCGAATTCTCGGCGCGCAATCGCTTCCTCGTGATCATCGTGGTGGCAGCCGCCACGGTGATCGGCATCTGGTCGATGCGGACGATGCCGCTCGATGCCATTCCGGACCTGAGCGACACGCAGGTCATCGTCTACTCGAAATGGGACCGCAGCCCCGACCTGGTCGAGGACCAGGTGACCTACCCCATCGTCACCGCCATGCTGGGCGCGCCGAACGTGAAGGCCGTACGCGGCTTCTCCGACTTCGGCTACTCGTATGTCTACATCGTGTTCGAGGAAGGGACCGATATCTACTGGGCCCGCTCGCGCACGACCGAGTACTTGTCGAACGTGCTGCCTCGCCTGCCACAGGATGTGCGCACGGAACTCGGTCCTGATGCGACCGGCGTCGGCTGGGTGTTCCAGTACGCGCTGGTCGACACGACCGGCAAGCAGAGCCTGTCCGACCTCCGGACCTATCAGGACTGGTACCTGCGCTACTACCTGAAGGCGGTGCCCGGCGTGGCGGAGGTGGCGCCGCTCGGCGGCTTCGTGCGGCAGTACCAGGTGCAGGTCGACCCGAACCGGCTGCGCGCCTTCAACATCCCGATCGGCGCCGTGTCCGCTGCCATTCGCGCCGGGAACAACGATGCCGGCGGACGGCTGGTCGAGATGACCGGCGCCGAGTACATGGTGCGCGGCCGAGGTTACGCCAAGTCGGAGTCCGACATCGGCAACATCGTGCTGGCGCGCAACGACAGCGGCGTGCCGATCCGCGTCCGCGACGTCGGCTCCGTCACGCTCGGCCCCGACCTGCGCCGCGGCGTCGCCGATCTCGACGGCACCGGCGACACGGTGTCAGGCATCGTGGTGATGCGGCAGGGCGAGAACGCGCTGAAGGTGATTGCCCGCGTCAAGGCGAAGCTGCATGAACTGGAGCCGTCGCTGCCGCCCGGCACGAAGGTCATCACCACCTACGACCGCTCCGACCTCATCCTGCGCTCGATCGACAACCTCGAGCACACGCTGCTCGAGGAACTGCTGATCGTGTCGCTGGTGATTCTCGTGTTCCTCTGGCACATCCCGAGCGCCCTCATCCCGATCGTCACCATCCCGGTGGCCATCGCCATCTCGTTCATCCCGATGCGGATGATGGGTCTCGGCTCGAACATCATGTCGCTCGGCGGCATCGCCATCGCCGTGGGCGCGATGGTGGACGCAGCGATTGTCGTCGTCGAGCAGACCCACAAGAAGCTGGAGGAATGGGAACGCAACGGCCGGCAGGAGAACTACACGCGCGTCATCGTGAACGCCGTGAAGGAAGTGGGCGGACCCAGCTTCTTCGCCCTGCTCGTCATCGCCGTGTCCTTCCTGCCCGTGCTGACGCTCGAGGCGCAGGAAGGCCGGCTGTTCCGGCCTCTGGCGTACACGAAGAACTTCGCGATGATTGTCGCGGCCATCCTCGCCATCACGCTCGACCCGGCGATGCGGCTGCTGTTCACGCACGCCGGCGAGGCAACCCGCGTGGTGAAGACCGGCGTACGCGGCTGGTTCAGCCGGGCCGCAAACGCCGTCTTCGTCGGCACCATCCACTCGGAAGACACCCACCCGATCAGCCGCGTGCTGATCCGCGTCTATGAACCCATCTGTGCGTGGACACTGCGCAGCAAGTGGCTCGTGCTGGCCGGCGCCACTGCCCTGGTGTTCGCGACCGTGCCGGTCTACCTGCGGCTCGGCTCCGAGTTCATGCCGCCGCTCGACGAGGGCACGCTGCTCTACATGCCGTCCACGCTGCCCGGCCTGTCGGTGACCGAGGCGCAGCGCCTGCTGCAGGTGCAGGACCGCATCATCAAGCGCTTCCCCGAAGTCGAACGGGTCTTCGGCAAGGCCGGACGCGCCGAAACGTCGACGGACCCGGCGCCGTTCTCGATGATGGAGACCATCGTCACCCTGAAGCCGCACGACCAGTGGCGTCATGTCGAGACCTGGTACTCCGAGTGGGCGCCGAACTGGCTGACGCCCGCACTTCGGCCCATCACGAGCAACCGCATCTCCACCGAGCAACTGGTGGAGCAGATGAACGGGGAACTGCAGTTTCCGGGTGTCACCAACGCGTGGACGATGCCGATCAAGGCCCGGACCGACATGTTGACCACGGGCATCCGCACGCCGGTGGGCATCAAGATCTACGGCAGCAACATCCGCGAGATCGAACGCATTGGCACCGCCATCGAGCGCCTGCTGCCGACCGTTGCCGGCACGCGTTCGGCCTTCGCCGAGCGGACGTCCGGCGGCTATTTCCTCGACCTGGACTGGAAGCGTGACGAGCTCGCCCGCTACGGCCTGTCGATCAACGACGCGCAGATGGTCGTGATGTCGGCCATCGGCGGTGACACGGTCACCACCACGGTCGAAGGACGCGAACGCTACCCGGTGAGCGTCCGCTATTTCCGCGACTATCGCGACGACGTGGACCAGCTACGGCGAGTCGTGGTGCCCGCCATGGACGGCCGCATGCAGGTGCCGATCGGCCAGCTCGCCGACCTGCGCATCGTCAACGGGCCGGCGATGCTGCGGAACGAGAACGGGATGCTGAACGGCTACGTCTACGTCGACGTCGCCGGGCGTGACATCGGCGGTTACGTCGCCGAGGCCAAGCGCGTCGTGTCGCAGCAGGTGACGCTGCCGGCCGGCTACACCCTGGAGTGGAGCGGTCAGTACGAAGCCATGCAGCGCGTCCGCGAGCGGCTGTTCATCGTCGTGCCGATCACGTTGCTGCTCGTCGTGCTGCTGCTCTACGCCAACACCCGCTCGGTGTGGAAGACGGCCATCATCATCATGGCGGTGCCGTTCTCCGCCGTCGGCGCGATCTGGCTGCTGTATGCGCTCGGCTACAACCTGAGCATCGGCGTCTGGGTTGGACTCATCGCTCTGCTCGGTGTCGATGCGGAGACCGGAGTCTTCATGCTGCTCTACCTCGACCTCGCCTACGACGACGCGAAGCGCGCCGGCAAGCTCCGGTCGCTGGCCGACCTGCAGGCCGCCGTGCTGCACGGCGCCGTGCGGCGCATCCGGCCGAAGTTCATGACCGTCGCGACGATGTTCATGGGCCTCGTGCCGATCATGTGGTCCACCGGCGCCGGCGCCGACGTGATGAAACGTGTCGCGGCACCGATGGTCGGCGGTATCTTTACGTCATTCATCCTCGAACTGATGGTTTATCCGGTCGTGTATGAAATCTGGAAGTGGCATTTCGGATTGAAACAGGAGCTGCAGTCATGAGCCACAGGAAGCACGCCACGCACGCCCGATCGACCAGCGACCACGACGATGATGGGCCGGCGCAGCCGTCACCGTACACATGGATCGTCTACGCCGTCGCCATGCTGCTCGTCGGCGGACTGGCCGGCTACGTCCTGTCGATCGCCGGCAACACCGGCGCCCCGGCGGCAACCACGGCCACGGCGGCGCCCGCGCCGGTGACTGCCGCTCCCGCTGCCGGCATGGTCGACGATGTGGCGCTGAAGGCGTACCGCGACATCCTCGGGCGCGACCCGAAGAACCTCCAGGCGGCGGTCAGTGCCGGCAACATGCTCTACGACGCCAGGCGCTATGAAGAGGCGATCCCCTTCTACCAGCAGGCCGTGGCGGCCAACGGGCGCGACGTCAACGTGAGCACCGATCTCGGCACCGCGCTGTGGTACACCGGACGCGCCGATGCGGCGCTGGCGCAGTACGCGGTGTCACTCACAATCGAACCCGCGCACGCGCAGACGCTCTACAACGTCGGCATCGTCCGCTCGGACGGAAAGAAGGATTTTGCCGGCGCCGCTCAGGCGTGGGAATCGTTGCTGCAGACCAACCCGGCGTATCCGAACGCCGCTGACGTACGGACGTTGATTGCGAAAGCCAGAGCGAAGGTGGTCATGACCCACGCCTGCCGGAATACCGGCACCTATCTCCGACCGCCGGCTCGGGCAGAACTCGCGGTCAGGCGTCCCGCCGCGTAAACAGGCGGAACTCTACTCCGTGCTTGCCGATCCCTGACTCGGTGAGGTGGCAGAGGCCGGTGCAATCGTGCAGCACTTCTTCCCACTCGTCCGACAGCCCCATGATGGCGTTGGCAGCCGCCGCGACCTGGTCGCGAGTCGCACCAGAAAAGCGTCGGTTCAGAATGGCTTCGACTTTCTGCCGGTCAAGCATGATGACACTCCATCTGCATTCCGGTGGAGGCAAGCACAATGCCGCGAATTGCGCCGGATTCCCGTCGGGCTGAAGCTTTGGGCTATGCTCTGGTATCTGTTCGGTATGTGGAATTTTCGGGAGGATTCAATGAAGCAGTTGATTCGTGGAGTGATGATCGGCGCCGGTCTCGGCGCCGTAATGCTGGCGGTCACCCTCGCCGCGCAGGGGCCGGTGAAGGTGGAGCTGAAGGACGGCCAGGGCCAGTCGGTGGGCTCGGCCAGCCTGAGCGAGTCGATGGGCATGGTCCACATCCAGCTCGATCTGAAGGGACTCAAGCCCGGCGAACACGCGCTGCACGTGCACGGCACGGCGAAGTGCGAAGGTCCCGCGTTCACGACGGCCGGCGGCCACTTCAATCCGGCCGGGAAGAAGCACGGCACGATGAACGCTGAAGGTCCGCATGCGGGAGACATGGACAACTTCACCGTGGCGGCTGACGGCACGGCGAAGGGCATGGTCATGGCCAAGGGCATCTCGCTCGGCAGCGGCGCCAACTCGGTGTTCACGGGCGGCGGCACGGCCCTCATGATCCACGCGGGTCCGGACGACATGAAGACCGACCCGGCCGGCGCAGCCGGCGACCGCATCGCCTGCGGCGTCATCACCAAATAGCACGCTCCGGCGCCGGTCATCTGGCCATCCGGCCAGGTGACCGGGCCGTTCGTCCCGCCGTTTCCGCTCCCGCTCAGCTCGCCGCCTGCCGTCTATTCGGTGGTGCTCCCGCCACCGCAGCTTCCAGCGCCACCGCTTTCGGAAACAGGATGTTGTTCTCCAGGTGGATGTGCGTCCGCAGATCACGATCGAACGCGGCCAACTCCTCGAAGCAGACGCGGTACGTGGGACAGCCGTCAGCCGGGACGCTGAAGTTGCCGGTCAGCTCGCGCACCAGATCGAGTTCGTTCCCGGCACTCTGGTGCTCGGCCTCCATCATCCGAATCGGATTCCTCACCGTACCGAACATGTTCGGCGGCGCCGCGCTGCCGTCGGCCGCGGCTCGCGCCAGCGCACAGATGTAGGGGAAGAGAATCTCCTCCTCCTTCATCAGGTGCATCGACAGCTCGGCGGCAATCACCTTGAAGTGCTGGGAGACGGTCAGGAGCTCCGGGTGCCGAGCGCCGTGCACTCCTGACAGCCTGGCGAGGCGAGCGGCGATGACGGGCAACTGCACGCGGACGTAGCTGTGGTGGCGCTCGACGATACAGCGGACGAGCTCGTCGGCAGCCCATCCCGCGTCCGGCGTCTCGCTCGGCGAGGTGCGCGGCCCAAGTGCATCCAGCGCCGCGACAACGAGTTCCATCGCCACGCCGCTGGCGCCGCAGGCTTCTTCGAGCGTCCGCTTGCCGTCACGGCAGAAGTCGAGCGCGAAGGCGTCGAGCACCGCGCCTGCCCGGTACTCGTCGGCCACGATCGAGCCCAGCGTCGCTGCCGCGAATCGAGACGTCATACCTCACCTCATTCCCGTGCACCCGCACCGCGCACCGGCGGTGCGCCATGACGAACAGTGTGCGGCCGGAATGATCACGACGGTATGACCGGCGTCATAGCGCCCGTTCCGGCAGCGGCCCACACTGCACAGGACATCAAGGTCACACCGGAGGGAGTGCAATGAGAACCAAATGGACCGCGTTCGCCGCGGTCGTCATCCTGTCGTTTGCGGTGCTCGGCTGGGCCGGGCTGCGCATCTACCAGCTGGCGCCGCCGATTCCGCAGGAGGTCCGGACGTCGACCGGCGCGCTCGTGATGACGGGTGCCGACATCGAGGCGGGCCAGAACGTGTGGCAGTCGATGGGCGGCATGGAACAGGGGTCGATCTGGGGGCACGGCAGCTACGTGGCGCCCGACTGGACGGCCGACTGGCTGCACCGCGAGTCGGTGTTCGTGCTGAACCACTGGAGCACGGAGCAGTTCTCACAGTCGTACGACACGCTGGGGGCCGAGTCGCAGGCGGCGCTGCGACAGCGCCTGATCACCGAGTCGCGCACCAACACCTTCGATGCGTCGGCGAACCGGCTCGTCGTGTCGCCTGCGAGGGCACGCGCCATCGCCGCCAACACGGCGTACTACACCGGCCTGTTCAGCAACGGCCGCACCGAGTACGCGATTCCGCCCGGCACGCTGACCGATGTTGACCGCGCACGCCAGTTGTCGGCCTTCTTCTTCTGGTCGTCGTGGGCCGCCTCGACCAACCGTCCCGGCGCCGACGTCACCTACACCAGCAACTGGCCGCATGAAGATCTCGTCGGCAACCGCCCCACCGGCGAAGCGATCGTCTGGACCGGGGTCAGCATCATCATGCTGCTCGGCGGCATCGGCTTCATGGCGTCGTGGTACGCCTCACGCAAGCACGAACCGCCGGTCAGCGCCCCGGCGAACGACCCGCTGCTCGGGTCGCACTCCACACCCTCACAGGCGGCGCTCGTGAAGTACTTCTGGGTCGTGGCGGCGCTCATCCTCGTGCAGATGGCCATGGGCATGGTGGCCGCCCACTACGGCGTCGAAGGCGACGGGTTCTACGGGCTGAAGATCGCCGGCATCCTGCCCTACGTGGTTGCCCGCACGTGGCACGTGCAGCTCGGACTGTTCTGGATCGCCACGGCGTGGCTCGGTGCGGGCCTCTACATCGCGCCGGCAGTGGCGGGCTACGAGCCGGCCTGGCAGCGCTTCGGCGTGAACGTCCTGTTCGGTGCGCTGCTCGTGGTAGTGGCCGGGTCGATGGTGGGTCAGTGGCTGAGCATCAAGCAGATGCTGCCGGACTCGCTGTGGTTCTGGTTCGGACACAGCGGCTACGAGTACATCGACCTCGGTCGCGCCTGGCAGATCGCGCTGCTCATCGGCCTGCTGCTCTGGCTCGGCCTCATGGCGCGCGGCATCGTGCCGGCGCTGAAGCGCGGCGGCGAAGAGAAGCCCATCCTGACGCTGCTGCTGATCGCCACCATCGCCATCGCCGGGTTCTACGGCGCCGCCCTCGGCTACGGCCGGCACACCAACCTCGCGGTGGCCGAGTACTGGCGCTGGTGGGTCGTCCACCTGTGGGTCGAAGGGTTCTTCGAGGTCTTCGCCACGGTGGTGATTGCCTTCCTCTTCGCCAGGCTCGGACTCGTGAACCTGCGCACGGCTGGCGAGTCGACCGTGCTGGCAGGCACGATCTTCCTGGCCGGCGGCATCATCGGCACGCTGCATCACCTCTACTTCTCGGGCACGCCGACGTTCGTGCTCGCCCTGGGTTCGGTGTTCAGCGCACTCGAAGTGGTGCCGCTGCTCTTCGTCGGCCACGAAGCGTGGGAGAACCTCAAGCTGCGGCGGGCCGCACCGTGGGTCGAGCAGTACCGCTGGCCCATCTACTTCTTCGTGGCCGTGGCGTTCTGGAACCTGGTGGGCGCTGGCCTGTTCGGATTCATGATCAACCCGCCGGTAGCGCTCTACTACATGCAGGGGCTGAACACGACACCCGTGCACGGACATGCCGCGCTGTTCGGCGTCTACGGCATGCTCGGCATGGGCCTCACGCTGTTCTGCCTGCGCGCCATGCACCCGAACCGTATCTGGAAGGACGGGATGATTCGCTTCGCGTTCTGGAGCATCAACATCGGCCTGCTGGCCATGGTCACGCTCAGCCTGCTGCCGGTGGGGCTGATGCAGACCTGGGCCTCGGTCGAGCACGGCTACTGGTATGCCCGCAGCGCGGAGTTCCTGTCCGGTGACGTCATTACGACGTTCCGGTGGATGCGCGCGTTCGGCGACACGATCTTCGCGGCCGGCAGCGTTGCACTTGTGCTATTCATCGTGGGCCTGTCGCAGGGATACTCCTACGAGCAGGCACCGGCCCCCGTCGTGAAGCAGAAGCCGGCTCAACAGGTGGCATGACATCGATTGACCAGATCCTCCGCGAGACACCCAGCTTTCGACGTCTGTCCGCGGAGGATCGGGAACGCGTCGCGGGCGTGGCCAGGCTGGGACACTACACCAGGGGCGAGACGGTCTTCGCGGAAGCGGAGCCGTCGGACTTCTTCTACTCGGTGGCCACTGGACGCGTGAAGGTGGTCAAGATGCTGCCGAGCGGCAAGGAAGTGATTCTCGAAGTGTTCGGCGCCGGGGAACCGCTCGGCGCCGTTGCCGTGTACGAAGGACGGCCCTTCCCGGCCTCGGCGATTTGCATCGAGGATACGTCCTGTATCCTCATCCCACGCGGCGCATTCTTCGCGCTGCTCGAGCAGCACCCCACACTCGTCCGCGGCGTCCTTACGGGCCTGACCCTCCGCCTCATCGAGTTGACGAAACGGCTCGCCGAACTGTCAGGGGGGCGGGTCGAGGCGCGCTTCGCCCGCCTCTTCCTGAAACTCGCCCAGGATATCGGCACGCCTCGGCCAGAGGGCGCCTTTGTCGCCTTGCCGCTGTCGCGCCAGGAGCTGGCGGACATGACCGGCACCACGATCGAGACGTGCATCCGCATCATGAGCCGATGGGGCAAGGAAGATACCGTGCGGACGGAGAAAGACGGCTTCATCGTCATCGACACGGCCACGCTCGAAGCGGTCGCGAACGCGTAGGCAGACTCCGATCGCCCAGGCCGGCGCGCCAGGGCGCGGCACGGGAAACCGGCAACCGAGCGCACATCGCTCGAAAACACAGCCCGAACTGGTCAGCACGAGAGTTGCACCAGGCCACGAGGGAGGGATCGGGCGCCGAGCGAACGTGCTCCCGCGCCGCCGGTCCAGAGCGGGGGTTCTGCGTGGCAACCAAGTGGATTACCGTCGATGGCAATGACGCGTGCGCGGCAGTTGCGTATCAACTGAGCGACGTCATCGCCATCTATCCGATCACGCCTTCCTCCAGCATGGCGGAGAACGCCGATGCCTGGTCCTCGGACGGTCGCAAGAACCTCTGGGGCGCTGTCCCGACCGTCATCGAGATGCAGTCCGAAGGCGGCGCTGCCGGCGCCGTGCACGGCGCCTTGCAGGGCGGCGGCCTCGCCACCACCTTCACGGCCAGCCAGGGCCTGCTGCTGATGATCCCGAACATGTTCAAGATCGCGGGCGAACTGTCGCCAGCGGTCTTCCACGTGACGGCCCGCGCCGTGGCGACGCATGCGCTCTCCATCTTCGGCGACCACAGCGACGTCATGGCGACGCGCTCGACCGGCTTCGCGCTGCTCTCATCGGCGTCGGTGCAGGAAGCGCAGGACCTCGCGCTCATCGCCCACGCGGCCGCGCTCGAGTCACGCATCCCCTTCCTGCACTTCTTCGACGGCTTCCGCACTTCACACGAACTGGCGAAGATCGCGGCGCTCGCAGACGGGACAATCCGCGCGATGATCGACGACCGGCTGGTCGGCGCGCACCGCGACCGCGCCTTGTCACCCGACCATCCGGTGCTGCGCGGCTCGGCGCAGAACCCCGACGTGTTCTTCCAGAACCGCGAAGCGGTGAACCCCTACTACGACGGGGCGCCTGCGCTCGTCGAGCAGGCGATGCAGCACTTCGCCGCACTGACCGGACGGCACTACACGCTGTTCGAGTATCACGGTGCGCCCGACGCCGAACGTGTCATCGTCGTCATGGGTTCGGCTTTCGAAACCGTGGCGGCCACGGTCGACGCGCTCGGGCCGGACGCGAAGGTCGGTGTTCTCGGCGTGCACCTCTATCGGCCGTTCAGCGCCCGGCACTTCCTCGCAGCATTGCCGTCGACGGTGCGTCAGATTGCAGTGCTCGACCGCACGAAGGAACCGGGTGCCCTCGGCGAACCGCTCTTCCAGGACGTGATGACGGTGCTGGCCGAAGTGCGCTTCGGTCCGCAGGACTCGGCTCCGGCCGTGTCGCCGGAACTAGTCATCGGCGGCCGCTACGGCCTCGGGTCGAAGGAGTTCACGCCGGCGATGGCCAAGGCGGTCTTCGACGAACTGGCGAAGAACCAGCCGCGCCCGCGCTTCACGGTCGGCATCGTCGATGACGTGACGCACCTGTCACTGCCGGTCGACGAGCGCTTCGACATCGAACCGCACAACGCGGTGCGTGCTGTGTTCTTCGGTCTCGGCGCCGACGGCACCGTCGGCGCCAACAAGAACTCGATCAAGATCATCGGTGAAGAGACCGACGCGTTCGCGCAGGGCTACTTCGTCTACGACTCCAAGAAGTCGGGGGCCATCACCATTTCGCACCTGCGCTTCGGTCCCGAACCGATCCACCAGCCGTACCTCATCTCGCGGGCGTCGTTCGTGGCCTGCCACCAGTGGTCGTTCCTCGAGCGCTACGACGTCGTCTCGTACGCGGAGCCAGGCGGCGTACTGCTGTTGAATGTGCCCTGCCGGCCCGACCAGGTGTGGGACGAACTGCCGTGGGAGGTGCAGGAGCAGATCGTCGCGAAGCACCTGCGCCTGTTCGTCATCGACGGCTACTCGGTGGCGAAGGCGAACGGGATGGGCACGCGCATCAACACGGTGATGCAGACCTGCTTCTTTGCCATCTCCGGCGTGATGCCGCGCGACGAAGCCATCGACTACATCAAGGGCGCCATCAAGAAGACCTACAGCAAGCGTGGCGATGATGTCGTCCAGAGGAACTACGACGCGGTGGACGCCACCCTCGCGCACCTGTCCGAGGTGAAGCTGCCCGGCGTGGTGTCGTCCACGCGCCACGTGCCGCCGCACGTGCCCGCGCATGCCACCGATTTCGTGAAGCGCGTCACTGCGATCATGCTGGCCAACAAGGGCGACCTGCTGCCCGTCAGCGCCTTCCCGGCGGACGGCACCTGGCCCACCGGCACCTCACGGTGGGAGAAGCGCAGCATCGCCGCCGATATCCCGGTGTGGGACGAAGAGCTCTGCATCCAGTGCAACAAGTGCGCGCTGGTCTGCCCGCACGCCGCCATCCGGGTGAAGGTGTACGACGACGCGCCGCTGGCGAACGCGCCGGCCACCTTCAAGCATGTGCCGTACAAGTCGCACGATCTGCAGGGGAATTACACCGTGCAGGTGGCGCCTGAAGACTGCACCGGGTGCGCCATCTGCGTGTCGGTCTGCCCGGCGAAGAGCAAGGCCGACCCGGCGCACAAGGCGGTCTACATGCAGCCGCAGGCGCCGCTGCGCGACGCCGAGCGCGACAACTACCAGTTCTTCCTCGACCTTCCGGAAGTGGATCGCACGCTGGTGCACCAGGACGTGAAGGGCATCCAGTTCCTGCAGCCGCTCTTCGAGTACTCGGGCGCCTGCGCCGGCTGCGGCGAGACACCGTATTTGAAACTGCTGACGCAGTTGTTCGGCGACCGCGCGGTGGTGGCGAACGCCACGGGCTGTTCGTCCATCTATGGCGGCAACCTCCCGACCACGCCCTACACCGTGAACAAGGACGGCCGCGGTCCGGCGTGGGCCAACTCGCTCTTCGAGGACAACGCCGAGTTCGGGCTCGGCATCCGCCTCTCGCTCGATCAGCACGAGGTGCGTTCCCGCGACCTGGTGCGGCAACTGGCGTCCGCGCTCCCGGCTGAACTCGCCGGGGCGCTCCTCTCGGCCGACCAGCACGACGAAGCCGGCATTGCCGCGCAGCGTGCGCGTGTCGTCGCTCTGCGCCGCATCCTGAAGGAAGTGACGGCGCCGGACGTGGCCGCGCTCGCCACGGACCTCGACGCGATGGCCGACTACCTGGTCAAGAAGAGCGTCTGGATCGTCGGTGGTGACGGCTGGGCCTACGACATCGGCTACGGCGGCCTCGACCACGTGCTCTCGACCGGCGCGAACGTCAACGTGCTCGTGCTCGACACCGAGGTCTATTCGAATACCGGCGGGCAGCAGTCGAAAGCGACGCCAACCGCGGCAGCCGCCAAGTTCGCGGTGGCCGGCAAGGCCGCGGGGAAAAAGGACCTCGGCCTGATGGCCATGGCCTACGGACACGTCTACGTGGCGCAGGTGGCGTTTGGCGCGAAGGACTCGCAGACGCTGAAGGCGCTCATCGAAGCGGAGTCGTATCCTGGACCGTCCCTCATCATCGGCTACAGCCACTGCATCGCGCACGGCTACGACATGGCGCTCGGGCTCGAGCATCAGAAGTTAGCCGCCGAATCGGGCTACTGGCCGCTGTACCGCTTCGACCCGAGGCGCAGCGCCAACGGCGAGTCGGCCCTCGTGCTCGACTCGGCCGATCCGAAAGCTGCGGTCGAGAAGCTGATGGCATCTGAGACCCGCTTTCAGTTGACCGACCAACACAACCACGCCAGGTACACCGACCTGGTCCACCAGATGGAGCACCAGATCAAGCGCCGCTTCGCGCTGTACCACGAACTCGCGCACGTGCACGAGTGAGCGTGGCGGGCCGGCAGGCCCGGCTGCAGGGCGGGCTGGTCTTCCCCACCCGCCCGTCCCTCCTACCCTGCAGCCACCTGCCGACCCGTCCGTCGCCCGCCCCGTTCACCATTTCGTACGAACGCCCGTTTTACGATATCGCTGCTGCCGGATTTCCGGCGCCGCGGCTGGCGTTTACGCTGAACTGGTGCAGAATCAGCCGATTCGGCGTGGCACACCGCGTGCTCGTCACCGGCGTACCACGCGAAAGACACGGCGACCGCGGTTCGGCATCCCACACCGGTGGCGGGCCGCAGCGCCCGAAAGGATGTGAGGTTCGTCATGATCGCTCTCAAGAGCATCCTCGTCGCCACCGACTTCGGCGAGGCGTCGGGCGCAGCGTTCGCGTATGGGCGCGAACTTGCCCGCACCTTCGGGGCCACCCTGCACGTGCTGAATGTGGCCGACGACGTATACGTGCGGCTGGGCGGCGACGCCTACATGGCGGTGTTACCCGCGTTGCAGCGAGACCTGGAAGTGGGCGCGCAGAAGCAGCTCGACGAGTTGGTGATCGACAACGACCCGACACCGCTGTCGGTGAAGACGGCCGTGCTCACCTCGAGCGCCACGGCTGGCGCCATCGTGCAGTACGCGCGCGACCTCGACATCGACCTGATCGTCGTTGGCACGCACGGACGCGGTGCCGTCGCGCACCTCTTCATGGGCAGCGTTGCCGAACGCGTGGTGCGCTCGGCGCCATGTCCGGTGCTGACGGTCCGTCATCCCGAGCATGAATTCGTCATACCTGACGCGCTCGCCACCATCGCCCAGGCCTGACGATGAAACAAGTGACGCCACCCGCTCCGGCGGGTGATCAGCTCGACAGTCCACGACTCGTCCTGCGCGACGGCAGTGTCGCCTCCGTTCGCCCCTCGAGCGTGGCGGACCGCGGGGCCATTCGCCGCTTCTTCCACGACCTGTCGGCTGAGTCGCGCCGCAACCGCTTCTTCTCGGCATCCGAACCGCCCGACTCGGTCATCGACCGCATGGCCGATTCCACCGACCCGACGCGGGCGCTCACGCTGATCGTCCACCGGCTCCGCTGCGACGATCTGCGTCCGGTGGCCATCGCCTCCTACATGGCGGTGAACGCCGTGGTGGCCGAGGTGGCGTTCGCTGTCGATGACAGCCTGCAAGGGCACGGGTTGTCGACGGTGCTGCTCGAGCGACTCGCCGTGCACGCCAGCCGGCACGGCTTCCAGCGCTTCCAGGCCAGCACCTTCGCCGACAACCACGCCATGCTGGAAGTGTTCCGCGACTCGGGCTTCGAGATCCGATCCAAGACCAACGCCGGAGTGGTCGAACTCCACCTGTCGCTCACGATGTCGCCTGAGGGCGTGCGCTCGTCAGAGGAACGCGACCGTGCGGCCACCGCCGCGTCGCTCGCGCCGATGCTGCGGCCGTCCTCTGTCGCGGTCATCGGTGTCTCGCGCAGCACCACCAACATCGGACGCCGCGTGTTCGATGCCCTCCGCCAGGGCGGCTACGGCGGGCCTGTCTACCCGGTCAATGCCCACGCCAGCGAGATCGACGGCGTCCGGTGCATCGCCACGGCACGCGAGCTTCCCGCCGGGATCGACCTGGCGGTGATTGCCGTGCCTGCGGCGGCGGTACTCGCCACCGTCGACGACTGCGCCGCAGCGGGCGTGAAGTCGATCGTCGTGATTTCGGCCGGCTTCGCCGAGGCGGGTGCGGCCGGACGCGCGTTACAGCAGACGCTGGTGGAGCGGGTACGGAACCACGGCATGCGGATGGTCGGCCCCAACTGCATGGGTGTCCTGAACGCGAGCGACGGCGTGCGCATGAACGCGTCGTTTTCGCCGCTGATGCCCAGGAGCGGACGCGTCTCGCTGCTCTCGCAGAGCGGCGCGCTCGGCATCGCCATCATCGAGCTGGCCATCGCGCGGCAGGTCGGACTGTCCACGTTCGTCAGCGTCGGCAACAAGGCGGACGTCTCTGGTAACGACTTGCTGCAGTACTGGGAGCGCGATCCGGACACCGACGTCTGCCTGCTCTACCTCGAATCGTTCGGCAACCCACGCCGCTTCGCGCGGCTGGCGCGGCGCATTGCGCGCACCAAGCCAATCGTGGCGGTGAAGGCCGGTCGCACCGCGGCCGGCGTGCGTGCAGCGGGCAGTCACACCGCCGCCCTGGCGGCCAGTGACGTCGCCGTGAACGCGCTCTTCCAGCAGTCTGGCGTCATTCGCGCCGACACCATCGACGAGATGTTCGACATCGCGGCGTGCCTCGAGGCGCAGCCGTTGCCGAAGGGCGCGCGCGTCGCCATCATCACCAACGCCGGCGGCCCTGGCATCCTCGCTGTCGATGCGTGCGTGTCGGCCGGTCTCACCGTGGCCGAGTTCGAGCACGAGACGAAGACGCGGTTGCAGGCGTTCCTGCGTCCGGAGGCGAACGTCAGCAATCCGGTCGACATGATCGCGTCCGCCGGACCCGACGAGTACCGGCGAACGGTGGCGGTGGCGCTCACCGCTCCGGAGGTGGACGCGGTCATCGTGATCTACACACCTGTCGATCGCAGCACGTCGGCCACGACGCTCGACGCCATTGCCCAGGGCATTGCCGCCGGACGCACGGCGGGAGCCACGGACAAGCCGGTGCTGGCCTGCCTGCTGGCCGATCCCGGCGTGCATGCGCCCCTCCTGGTGTCGTATCCCTCCGCCACCGAGCCGGGTCAGACCGTGCACGAGCGTGTGCCGGCTTACGCCTTCCCCGAAAATGCGGCCCGTGCCCTGGGCCGCGTCGCCACGTATGCCCGGTGGCGCGCCCAGCCGCCTGCCCTGTACTGGAGCTTCGACGACCTGCGACCTGAGGAGGCGCGCGAGTTGTGCCGGTCGGTCATCGCGTCGCGCGGCGCGTCGTGGCTGACTGCCGAGGAGACGCGGCGCGTGCTGAACGCGTTCGGCCTGCCGCTGCTGCCCACGGTGCTGGCGCGCACGGGCGACGAGGCCGCGGCGCTGGCCGCCGTCTTCGGCTATCCGGTGGTGGCCAAGCTGCAGACACGCACGCTGCTGCACAAGAGCGACATCGGTGCGGTGCACGTCGGACTGTCGACGGAGCGAGCGGTGCGCGCGGCCTTCAGGGAACTGACCGCACTGCTGCCGAACCACCAGCCGATCGCGCCCGACGAGGGTGAAGGGATCGTCATCCAGCCGATGGTCTCCGGCGGCGTCGAGACCATGGTTGGCATCGCCGACGATCCGCTCTTCGGCTCGCTCGTCGCCTTCGGACTCGGCGGCGTGCATGTCGAGGTGCTCGGCGACGTGCGCTTCCGCATTGCGCCGCTCACGGATCTCGACGCCGACTCCCTGCTCCGCGGCATCCGCGGCTTCAAATTGCTGCAGGGATACCGTGGACATCCGCCGGCCGATCTCGAGGCGCTGCGTGAACTGTTGTTGCGCGTCGCGCGGCTCGCAGAAGAGGTGCCGGACATCGCGGAGCTCGACCTGAACCCGGTCATCGCGCTGCCGCCCGGCAACGGCTGCCGCATCGTCGATGCCCGCATCCGCGTGGCGGCACGCGGCGGCAGCACGGCCGAACCGGCACCGACCGTCGCCACCGCCTGAGGTGACCGCGCTGATCGAGGCGTTCCTCGCCGCGCTCGGGCTCTGAGTCTTCGTTGCGTCGCCGCAGACCTTCAGATCCGCACAGGCGAGTGGGCGTGCGCGTCCGCTCCGGTCAGGTCCACGTGCAGGGTCTGGCGAATGGAGCCCAGCCACTCCACCCACTCGGCAATCCCCTCACCGGTGGTGGCCGACACCGCAATCATCAACGGCTTCGGCATCACCATCGACAAGTTCTCCTGGATCCTCGCGATGCTGATGTCAGGCAGCACCCGCAGCAGATCGAGCTTGGTCAGCAGGACGAGGTCGGCTTTCCTGAAGATAATCGGGTACTTCAGCGGCTTGTCCTCACCCTCCGTGACCGAGAGCGCCACCACGTTCACGTCCTGCCCGAGGTCGTAGACGGCTGGACACACGAGGTTGCCGACGTTCTCGATGAAGAGCGTGTCGAGTTCGCGCCACGGTATGCGGTGCAGCCCCTTGTGGACCATGTCGGCGTCGAGGTGGCAGGCCGACCCGGTGGTGATGGCCTCGGCCACGATACCGGCAGCCCGCACCCGCCTGGCGTCGTTGTCCGTGGCCAGGTCGCCGACCAGCACACCGAGGCGCTTCGTGGGGCCAAGCACACGCGCCGTGGCTTCGAGCACCGCCGTCTTGCCGGCGCCAGGCGACCCCATCAGGTTGATGACCGAGACATGGTGATCGTGAAAGTGCTCGCGGTTGTGGCGCGCGGCCCGTTCGTTGTTGGCCAGGATGCGTTCGTGCACCGCCACCGGGACAATGTCGCTGTCGCCGCATCCACAGGAATCACACATTACGGCACCTCCAGTTCGAGTCGTTCCAGAATGATTTCATCGCCGGACGCCATGCGCGCGGGACGTCCGCAGGTGCCGCACGTGAGCTTGCGGCCGGGCACGATGTCGCCGTGGCCGGACGGACAGGTCCACACTTCCGGCACCTCGTCCACCTCGAGCGGCGCATCGTCGCACATGGTCTTCACGCGGAAGGTGTCGTAGGCGGTCTTCAGCAGCGGCACGTCGACCCCGGCCGAGCGGCCGATGCGCACGAACACCCGCTTCACGGCAATGGCGTGGCGCGCGCGCGCCTGCGCCTCGATCTGATCAAACATCGCCTGGACGATGGAGTATTCGTGCATGGTCAGGCTCCGGGCTTCGGGCTCTGGGCTTCGGGGCTGCTCGCCGCGGCGCTGAAATCCGGCGCGCGCTTCTCGAAGAAGGCGCGGAGGCCTTCGGCGAATTCAGGTCCGTTCGCTGCACGCGACAATTCGTCGATCTCGCGGTCCAGATGGTCGTCGAGGCGGTCCATCCCGGCGGCCTGATTCATCAGTTCCTTGGCGATGGCCAGCGCCCGCGGCGGTCCAAGCGTGAGGCGGTGCGCGACGTGCATCACGTCGTCGTTGAACGGTTCCACCGCGTGCACCGAGGTGATGAGCCCGATGTCGCGCGCCTGCTGAGCGGCGAGTCGAGGGTTGAGGAACAGCAACTCGAGCGAGCGGCGGAGGCCGATGAGCTTCGGCAGCATGAAGGTTGTGCTCTCGGCGCCGGTCAGCGCGGTCTTCGAATAGGCCCACTCGAACGAGGCGCGGTCCGAGGCCATCACGAGGTCGCAGGCCATGGCGATGCCGAAGCCGCCCGCCGCCGCCACGCCGTCCACGGCCGCAATGAACGGCTTCGGCGCGCGTCTGATCTCGGAGATGGCGCTGTGGATGTACTCCAGGATCTGCTTGAACACCTCGCCGTACTGCGTCGGTGTCCCCTCGGGTGGCTGCCGGTACGCGGCCGCCGTCAGGTAGTCGAGGGCGGACTCGTCGCCGCCGTCGCGAATGAACTTGAGGTCGGCGCCGCTGCAGAACATGCCGGGCAGCCCCTTCAGGACCACCGCACGCACCGAGGCGTCGCGCGCGAAGCCAAGCGCGGCGCGGCGGAAGTCCTGCGCCGTCTGCACGTCCATCGCGTTGAAGCGCGAGGGGCGGTTGACGGTGATGATGCCAACCGCGTCGTCTCGTTCCGTGAGGATGCTCGTCACGGTGTCCGCCATAGCATTTGCGACGGCGGAAGGTCCGCAGCTACGCCACGCTGTGTCAGGCGGCCGTGCTCGTCGAGCAGCCATGGCACGACGCAGTCCGGGCTGACGCCGTCGAGCAGGTCGAGATCGACCGCGCCTGTCGCCACGAGCGACAGGGCTGAGGCCAGCAGCGGCCCGGACGCCTCGCGAATCATCCACTCTTGATGCGCGAAGGTGTAGGCCTTCAGCATGTCGTTCGCCTTCCACGCACGCGCCCGCGCCACCATCGGCGACACCGGAAAGGCCCACGACCGAACCAGCGGCGCGCCGCCATCGGGCTCGTCGTTTACCACGTGCACCGTCGCCATGGTCTCCGTCCGGCCGTCGGCCAGGGCGTCGCGCACGGCGCGTGTGCCCGGGTAGACCGGGCGGTGGTTGGGCCGCCGGAGGGTGAGGTCGCTGAAGTGCAGGTTCAGCACCCGGTTGGGGTACGCCTCGAGCATCGGACTCGTCAGCAGGTAAAGATAGCCGTCGAGCAGCACGACGTCTGGCGCCGCCGGCTCGAGCAGTGCCAGCGTGGCGCGGTCGTAGGCCCGGCGCGTGGCGACGTCGCGATAGACGTTCGCCGCGCGCGCGGCATAGAACGCGCGGATGTCGTGGGTCTGCAGCGGCACGCCGTGCGCCCGCACGAGGTCGGCGTCGGCGCACTCCGGCTCGCTCGTGATCACGCTGACGATGTCGAAGGCTGGTTCCGCTCCGGTCGGCTGCGCCAGCAGATGCGCCACGCCCGGCGTGCGGCGCGAGCAGAGCACCGCCACACGAAGGGGGGTACGCCTGGTCAGCATATGCGTGGCAGCGGCTCGCCCTCGGGCTCCGCGATGAGACGCCGGCCGAAGCCGGTGTCGAGTATCACCATGCCGGGCCGCTCGTCGGTGCAGATGCCGATGATTGCGGCATCCCGTCCGAGCGGATGCTCGCGCAGGGTCCTCAGTACCTCGTCGGCGAAGGCCGCCTTCACGCCGATGACTGCCTTCCCTTCGTTTGCAATCATCAGCGGATCGATCCCGACTAGTTCCGACACACCTTTTGTCTCCGGTCGAATCGGCAGCGCCGACTCGGTCAGCAGGATGCCGACATGGCTCTTCGACGCCATCTCGTGCAGTGCGCTGGCTACGCCGCCGCGGGTCGGGTCCTTCATCGCCGTGATGGCGCGCGGATCCTTGCGCAGCGCCGCGCGAATCAGGCCGTTCAACGGCGCCACATCGGAGAGCAGCGGCGTGTCGAGCGCCAGCCCGTGCCGTGTCGCCATCACCGCCATGCCGTGGTCGCCGAGCGTGCCGGTGACGATGATGCGGTCGCCGCGGCCGAGATTGCAGTCGCGCACGATGAACGGCGTCAGCGCGACACCGGTGGTGTTGATGACAATCTTGTCCACCTCACCCTTACCCATCACCTTCGTGTCGCCGGTGACGATGCGCGCGTGGGCTTCCTCGCATGCGAGCCGCATCGATGCCAGGATCCGCTCGAGGTCGGCGCGTGGAAATCCTTCTTCGAGGACAAGGCTGCAGGTGAGCCCCAGCACCTCGGTGGCGCCCATCATCGCCAGGTCATTCACCGTGCCGCACACGGCGAGCCGGCCGATGTCGCCGCCCGGGAAGAACGGCGGCTGGATGACGTGCGAGTCGGTAGTCATCACCAGCCACTGGTCGCCGATTCTCATCGCCGCCCCGTCGTCCATCGCCGACAGGCCGAGGATGCCTGCGGGAAGCTCAGGCTCGAAGGTGAACGCTTTGTGGAACGACTCCTCGATGAGGCGTCGCATCGCCCGGCCGCCCGCGCCGTGCTTCATTCCGATGCTGTCGTCGGCCGGCATAGCGGTACTCATGCGATTCCTCCATCCGTCGATTGCGGGGCGCAACGCAGACACTTCTCGATGACCGGCGCACGCAGATCCGGAACACCGCCGTACTGATGCCAGATCTTACAGGTGCCTTCGCTACTCACCATGCAGGCGCCAACCGGCGCGTCAGGCACGCACTCCTTGCCGAACAGCGGGCAGTCGTGCGGTGACGCGATACCGGCCATGATGTTGCCGCAGATGCATTGGCGCACCAGCGACGAGGGGGAACGGTGCCACAGGGCATTGACAGCGATGGTGAAGCGCTTGCGGGCATCGACGTGGGCGAACTCGTCGCGCAGGCGCAGGTTGCCGTTCGGGATGTGGGCGATGCCGCGCCAGCGCCCCCCGATCGGGCGGAACACCTTCCAGAGCTGCTCCTGTGCATTGCGGTTCCCCGCGCGCGTCACGCAGCGCGGGAACATGTTCGATACCTCAGCCTGGCCGTCGCGGATCATCTCGGTGAGCCGCAGCAACGCCGCCAGGATGTCGAGCGGCTCGAAGCCGGCCACCACCACGGGGATGCGATGACGCGCTACGAACGGCTCGAAGATGGCCGAGCCGGTGATCGTGGCCGCGTGGCCTGCCGCGAGAAACCCTTCCACGCGCGTGTCTGGCATCTCCGCCACGATCTCCATGACCGGCGGAATGAACTTGTGCGCCGAGAGCACCGAGAAGTTCTTCGGCGGGTCGTTCAGCAGGATCGCGGCGGTGGCCACGGCGGTCGTTTCGAAGCCGGTGCCGAAGAACACGATCTCCTCGTCGGTTTCGCGGGCCAGGTCTGCCGCTTGCGCGACGCTGTAGACCACGTCGACCTTCGCGCCCTGCGCGCGGGCATCGGCCAGCGAGCCGACCGAGCCGGGCACACGAATCATGTCGCCGTAGGTGGCGACGCGAACGCCCTGAAGCGCCAACGCCACCCCTTCGTCGATCTCGGGCATGTCGGTGATGCAGACGGGACAGCCCGGGCCCATGATGACGTTCAGCGCACGTGGCAGCGTGGCGCGCAGTCCGAAGCGGGCAATCGCCTGCTCGTGGCTGCCGCACACGTGCATCACCGAGACAGGGTTGCGGCCGATCGCCGCGACCGTGCGTTCGAGCGCCTCGGACAGCTCACGCGCGCGCTGCGGGTCGCGGAACTCGAGCGGATTCATGACCGGCCTGCCTCGATCTCGCCGCGCACGTCCGCAGCCATCAGGTCTTCCGGCCCCTTGCCGGTGTTCTCGCGCAGGATCTGCTCGTACATCTCGAGCGTGGTCTGCACATCCTCGGCAGGAATGCGGCGGATGGCAAAGCCGACATGGTTGAGGACGTAGTCGCCGGGTTGCACCGGCTCGTCACAGAGGTCGAGCCGCACGCGCCGCTTCACGCCCCAGAAGTCGACCACCGCCGTCATGTCGTCGACTTCCGTCACACAGCCCGGAACTCCCAAGCACATGACTCGCTCCAATTGCGGACCTGTCCAACCTTTGCCAAGGCTACGGCGGTCCGCCGAAGCACTTGCGCAGGCGGCAGGTCCGCCGCTAGGCCCTGCTCACCGCGTCTGCCACCACCGCCTGCCCGAGTGCAATGCCACCGTCGCCGGACGGCACCTGCCGGTGCAGCCGCACATCGAATCCGGCCAGCGCGGCGCGCACCGACTCCGCCAGCCGTGCGTTCATGAAACAGCCGCCGGTGGCCACCACCGGCAGTCGACCAACTCGTCTGGCCGCGCGCGCCACCACCGCGGCGGTTGCCGTGGCCAGCGTGTTGTGGAAGGCCGCCGCAATCTCACGCGCCCAGACACCACCCACCGCGTCCGATACGGCCGCACGAAGCGCCGGCCGCAGGTCCACTTCCATCGGCGAGCGGCGCTCGTCGATATCGAACGGATAGCATCGACGGCAGCCGGGGTCGGCCACCTGGTTCCATTCAAGCGCCACCTGTCCCTCGAACGCCGCACGCGGACGGTTGAGGAACAGTGCACCCCAGGCGTCGAAGTAGCGGCCGACGCCGCGCGCCAGGCTCACCTGCACCTGGTTGCGCAGCAACAACAGCATCGTGGCCCTCTCGGACAGCGGCACGCTGCGCATAAGGCCGTCCACGGCCGGCGGCACGATGCCGTCGTACGCGTCAAGGAGCAGCGCCAGCGCCACACGCCACGGTTCGTGCACGGCGCGGTCGCCGCCCACCAGCGCCACGGCGCGGAACGTCGCCAGGCGCTCGAAGTCGTGCGCAGTCGCCATCAGCACTTCCCCGCCCCAGCTCGTGCCGTCGGTGCCAAAGCCGGTGCCGTCGTACGCCAGCCCGATGACCGGTCCGGTGAGGCCGTGTTCAGCCATCGCCGACACCACATGCGCGTGATGGTGCTGCACCGCAATGACCGGTTCCGAACGACCCTGCGCATAGATCGTCGACAGGTAGTCGGGGTGCATGTCGCACGCGACGACTTCAGGGCGGATGCCGACGAACCGCTGGAACAGTTCGATGCCGCTCATGAACGAGTCGTAGGTCTCGAGGTTCTCGAGGTCGCCGATGTGCGGGCCGAGGAACGCCTGTGTGCCTGAGGCGAGGCAGAAGGTGTTCTTCAGCAGCGCCCCGGTGGCCAGCACCGGCATGGCGAGCGGCCGCGCCAGCGTCACGGCGTTCGGGACGTAGCCTCGCGAGCGGCGCATCGGCGTCGGCGCGCCGGCGATGATGGCCACAACCGAGTCATCGCAGCGGGTGTGAATCTCGCGGTCGTGCAGCAGCAGCAGATCGGCGATGCCGCCGAGCCGGGCCAGCGCGTCGGCGTTGGTGAAGGCAATCGGCTCGTCCGAGAGGTTGCCAGAGGTCATGACCAGCGGACGCGCCGCGTCGGTCAGCAACAGGTGGTGCAGCGGCGAGTACGGCAGCATCAGCCCGAGTTGCCGATTGCCGGGCGCGATCGACTCGGCCAGTGGCGCATCGGCTTTCCGATCGACAAGGACGATGGGACGCTCGGGCGAGGACAGCAGCGCACGATGCGCGCCGGTGAGTTCGCCCAGCACTTCCGCGTCATCGAGGGTGCGGACCATCACGGCCAGCGGCTTCTGGTCGCGGTGCTTGCGCTCGCGAAGCCGTGTCACGGCGGCGTCGGACGTGGCGTCGCACGCGAGGTGGAATCCGCCGATGCCCTTCACGCCGACGATAAGGCCGCGACGCAGCGCCCCTGCGGCAACGTCGATCGGATCCCGCCCTTCCAGACCCTCCTGCCTTACCCGCCTCTCCTGCCCCTCCTGCCCTTCCCGGCCGTCCCACACCACCGACAGCTGCGGGCCGCACACCGGACACGCCGTCGGCTGCGCATGGAACCGTCGGTCGCCCACATCCTCGTATTCGCGCCGGCACGGCCCGCACATTTCGAACGGCGCCAT
This sequence comes from Acidobacteriota bacterium, assembly GCA_043743165.1. Lineage (GTDB taxonomy): Bacteria > Acidobacteriota > Vicinamibacteria > Vicinamibacterales > CAVVIG01 > CAVVIG01. The sequence continues at coordinate 143,864 of JAYTXA010000009.1, read as the reverse complement.
CGTCGTTGCCGACCTGTCGTAGGGGACATCGGTGGCGATGGTGAAACGTGGGCCGCAGTTGGTGCAGTTGGTGAAGGGGTAGCGATAGCGTCGGTTGGCCGGGTCGAGGATGTCGGCCACGCAGTCGTCGCAGATGGCGAGGTCGGGCGGGATCGAGACGCGACGTGTGTCGGCCGCTTCGCTGTGCTCGATGACGAACGATGTCACTGGCTCAGCCGGGATGGCGACCGCGTCGAACTCGGCGATGCGAGCGGCGGGAGGCGGCGACTGGTGGAGCGCCTGCTCGAACGCGTCGAGGGCCTGCTCGTTGCCGAAGGCATCGATGGTGACGCCAGACGCGTCGTTTCTCACCCGACCGCGGACGCCGGCTTGCACGGCCACGCGGTAGACCCACGGGCGAAAGCCGACACCCTGGACCGTGCCCCGGATCCGAATGCGTTTTCCCTCCGCAGCGGTTCCCATGATTCGCGGACCTGAGGGGCAATTCGTCTGCCAGCGTCATTTGCCGGGATTTGTTCGGGAATCAGGATCGACTGCCGGATTGCCGGCGGCGGGATAGCGGCGGTCTTCGCGTAGGCTGAGGGAATTCACGCGGTACACGGTCGCCGGCGGACAGGCCGCGGTCACCGGACGAGTGGTCACGTCTGCTCTTCAGCTTCAGCCAAGGCACGTTCGAGCAGGTCAGACACGCCCAGTTCTTTCGCCCACCGGCGGAGGTGCGTGGTGTCCGGCGACGGCGCGACCCTGAGGATGCCGAGGATGTCCCACCATTGTCGCTCCGACGATTCGCCACCACGCCGGAACCACTCGAGCTTCGCGAGCAGCGTATCCTCGGCGCTGGCGGTGGGGACGGCTATGGCCCCACCGGCGTCGTCGAGCAGTTCCCGCCGCGCACGGTCAGCGGTCTGGATGTCGAACGCGCGCCGCGGCGAGACGAAGATGTCCACTTTGAACATCGTCGCAAAGTGAATCAGATTGAATGAACGGCGATGTTCAATCGCGGTGCGCACGCGGTCGAGCGGCAGGTAGTAGGCGTCGCCAAGGCAGGAGGCCAGAGGCGTGATATGACTGGCGTCCAGTTCGGCGACCAGATCGACGTCGAGGCTGGCGCGCGCGATGCCGTGCGCGGAACTGGCCAAGGACCCCGTGAGGTAGTAACGGACGCCAAGCATCTCGAAGCACTGGGCAACAGGCGAGAGCGCCCCAAGGAGGTCGACCGACGTCATGCGCCGGTCGCGCTGCTGTTGTGGCGGCGGCTCTGCAGATGCTGGCGAAACGCCTCCGCCAATTCCGCCCCGTGGTGCAGTTCGAGGAAGCGGATATCGCGCTCCTCCTGCGTGGCCTCTGGAGCCGCACGAGCGAGGGCCCGACGTGCTGCACCAATGACGGTGGCGGAGAGCGACCACGCCAAATGGAGTCTCCTCGACACTGGCGCCTGGCGAAGCAGGCGCACCTGAACATCTTCCGCTTCGCGGCTGGTGTCAGGCGAACGCGAGGGGATCGGATGCATATCGCGCATTGTATCCCTGGCCGTTCAGGGCGTGGCGCCACGGGCGCCGGCCATCTCGGGATAGAATCCGCACACGCTTGCCGCCTCCCACGCTCACTCCCGGCTCTCGCCTCGGCCCCTATGAAATCGTCGCCCCGATCGGTTCGGGCGGAATGGGCGACGTGTACCGGGCGAAAGACACCCGCCTCGATCGCATGGTGGCCATCAAGGTGCTGCCCGCGGACTTCGCCGCTGATCCGCAATCGCGCGCGCGGTTCGACCGCGAAGCCCGCGCCATCTCGCAACTGACCCACCCGCACATCTGCACGCTCTACGACGTCGGCGACGAAGGCGGCACGCCGTACCTCGTGATGGAGTTGCTGCAAGGGCAGACGCTGGCCGAGCGCCTGACGAAAGGCGCACTCCCCCTCGACGAGGCATTGACGATCGCCATCGACATTGCCGACGCGCTCAGCGCCGCGCACAAGCGTGGCATCGTGCATCGCGATCTCAAACCGCTGAACGTCATGCTGACGAAGACGGGCGCCAAGCTGCTCGACTTCGGCCTGGCGAAGGCCGCGGCGCCTGCGGTAGCGATGAGTGCGGACTCCACGCAGGCAACGGCCGCCACCGCGCACCTCACCAGCAAGGGCACCATTCTCGGCACGCTGCACTACATGGCCCCCGAGCAGGTGGAAGGCCGCGAAGCGGATACGCGCAGCGACCTCTGGGCGTTCGGCGCGGTGCTCTACGAGATGCTCACGGGACAGCAGGCGTTCACCGGTGAGTCATCGGCGGCTGTCGTCGGCTCGATTCTCAAGGACCGCCCGCTGCCCCTCTCGGCACGCGTGCCAGCGGTCAGCGCCTCGCTCGATCAGCTGGTCGCCCGCTGCCTCGAAAAGGAGCCCGACGACCGTTGGCAGAATGCGGCCGACCTGCGCGCCGCGCTTCGGTGGGCTGCCGAGGCACCGAGCGCAGTGCCAATCACGCCGCCGCAAGGCCGAAGTGGCGGGATGCTCGTGGCCGCTGTGGCAGTGCTGGCCTTCGGGTTGGCTGGCGGGATGGTGGTCTGGCGTTCGACGCCTGGCGTGGCCATTCCAGCGCCGCTTCCCATGCAATTCGAGGTGCTGCCACCCGCCGGCGCCTTGTGGAGCCCCGCGCCAGTCTCATCCACCGCGCAGGTTGCAATTTCCCCAGATGGACGACGCCTGGCGCTCGTGGCGGCTCGCTCTGGCGGGGTGGCCCAAGTCTGGCTTCGCGCGGTCGATCGTGTATCGGCCGAGCCCCTGAGCGGCACCGAAGGGGCCGCATTCCCCTTCTGGTCGCCAGACAGCCGCTCGATCGGCTTCTTCGCCGATGGCAAACTCAAGACGATCGACGCGGCGGGCGGGCCGGCCCAGGCGCTAGCCGATGCGCCGAGTGCGCGCGGCGGGTCCTGGGGCCCGAACGGCACCATCATCTTCTCGCCTGCCCAGAACTCGCGCATCATGCGCGTCCCTGTCGGTGGCGGCGTGGCAACACCGGTCACAAGGGCCCCAGATGCGCAGGCCCTCGCCGACCTCTGGCCGCACTTCCTCCCCGACGGCGATCATTTTCTCTACTACCACAACAATTCCAACTCCAGCGCGACCCCCCAAGGCATCTATGCCGGGTCGCTCACGTCGCTGCTGTCGGTGCCGGTCCACTCCGGCTCCTCGATGGGCGTCTACTCCGAAGGACGCCTGCTGTTCGCCAGAGACAGCATGCTGTTCGCGCAGACCTTCGACGCCGCGACACTCGAGACACGTGGCGAGGCGGTCCGGATCGCCGACCGCGTCGGCTACTTCTCGCCGTCGTTCGGCTTCATGGCCGTCGCGGTCTCGCCCACTGGCGTCCTCGTGACAGGGCCGTCCGTAGCCATGACGACCGAGCTGAGGTGGTTCGACCGTGCCGGCAGGCCGACCTCGGCGGCGAGTGCGCCCGCCGTGCATAGCTCCCCGCGTCTGTCGCGTGACCAACGAAGCGTCGCCGTGTCCATCCATGACACAACGACAGCGCAGCGCGACATCTGGGTGCTCGACGCGGCGCGCTGGGTGGCGTCGCGGGCGACGTTCGACCCCGGTAACGACTGGTTCCCGGCCTGGTCGAGCGACTCGGCGCGCTTGTTGTTCGGCTCTGCGCGCAGCGGCGCCAACACAGCGGTCTATCAGAAAGACGGCGCCGGTCAGGACCAGGCGTTCGCACCTGACCAGATGAAGTCTGCGACGTCGGCCTACCCCAACGACGTCTCGAGCGACGGCCGATTCATGGTGTTCACCAGGTCGGGACTCAGCGGTTACGACCTGCGCGTGGTTGCGATGTCCGGCCACGAACCGCCTGCGACGTTTCTGGCCACGCCGTTCAACGAGGTAGGGGCCCGGTTCGCACCCGACGGGAAGTGGCTGGCCTATTCCTCGGACGAGTCCGGCCGCTTCGAGGTGTATGTCCGCCCATTCCCCTCGAGTAATCGACAGTGGAAGGTATCGGTCGCGGGAGGACAGCAGCCCGAGTGGCGGCGCGATGGGAAGGAACTGTTCTACGTGGCACCTGATCACGCGCTCATGGCCGTGCCGGTCACGCTGCAGGGCGATGTCTTCGCGGCGGGCGATCCGCACGCGTTGTTCGGTGTGATCACTCCTGAAGTGAGTGCACCGTTCCCGAGTGAGTACGCGGTCACCGCGGACGGCCAGCACTTCCTCGTGAACTCCGTCGTCGAACAGGCCAACCGCCAGACGCTGACGGTGATGTTGAATTGGGTGCACGCCCTCGAGGGCACGGCGGGCGTTACGCCGCGTCGACGCTGATTCGCGCGGCAGTCCTCGAGCGAGGCTTCTGTCGAACGACGATCTCGACATCCTGATCCAGAGCCGTGAGCAACGTCATGAGACGCTCGACCGAGCACCCTGCGAGCTTCCCAACACCTTCGCCGCTGCCGCCTCCGTAGCCGTGCTAGAGTTGCGCCGCCTGGACGGGAGTCCAGTATCGGACCGGCCGTGATTCAGGCGAAGAGGTCAGGATGAACAAGCGATCCGCTCTGCTCGGTGCGGTAATGGTGGCTCTGGTGCTGGCGCCGCTCTACGTCTCGGCACAGACGAACACCAGGATCGGCACCTGGAAGCTGAATGTCGCGACGTCGCAGTTCGAACATGGCCCCGCTCCGAAGAGCGAGACCAGGATCTTCACGGTCTACCAGGGCGACGGGATCAGCGCCGACTTCACGCTGGTGAACGCGGCCGGCCAGACGGTGAAGTCGAGCTACTCGATCAAGTACGACGGCAAGGCCTACCCGTACAAGGGGCCGCTTGGCGACACCATCTCGATTACGCGTGGCAGCGACAACGTCACCACGGCGGTCCTCAAGAAGGCCGGCACGGTGGTCTCCACGACGAAGACGTCGGTATCGGCTGACGGCAAGACGATGACTCAGACGGGGAGCTTTCCGGATAACGCGAAGCTCGACGTCCGCGTCCTCGACAAGCAGTAGCACACGCCGACAGGCGGGCTGGTCCTCGCCTGTCGTCATTCCCCGCCGCACCGCGTCCGTCGCCAGCCACGCTCGTCGATATCCAACCCGGCACGTCTGAGTTCAGGAGCCAGCATGCGCCCGCTCATCGTCACTCTCGGCCTCACACTCGCGGCGCTGCTCGCGTGGCAAACGCGTCCGCAGACGCAGGCGCCGGCATTCGACCTGGTGATTCGCAACGGCCACGTGGTGGACGGCACAGGCAACCCGTGGTTCGCCGCAGATGTCGGCATCAAGGGCGACACCATCGCCGCCGTGGCGCCTCGGCTCGACGCTACGGGCGCACGGGTCATCGACGCGACCGGGCGCATCGTGTCGCCCGGCTTCATCGACGTCCACACGCACTCCGACGCAGGCCAGACCGTCGTGCCAGGCGACACCATCGAGCCGCTCGTCCGCGACGACAAGCAGGACATCGTCGGCAACCCGGGAGCCGAGAACGACGTGCGGCAGGGCGTCACCACCGTGATGGGCGGCCCCGACGGCTTCGGTTCACCGCAGGTGGGCGCCTGGCTTGCGAAGGTGGCCGCCGCGAAGCCAGCCATCAACATCGGCACCTTCGTCGGGCACGGCGCCGTACGCAAGGCGGTCATCGGCATGGACAACCGCGCGCCCACAGCCGATGAACTGCAACGCATGCGCGACCTGGTCGCGTCGGCCATGCGTGAAGGCGCGTTCGGACTCAGCACCGGGCTGTTCTACGTCCCCGCAAACTACGCGAAGACCGACGAAGTGATCGAGCTCGCGAAGGTGGCCGCGCAGTTCGGCGGCATCCACAAATCGCACATGCGCGAAGAGAGCATGCGTGTCATCGACAGCGTGAACGAGACAATCGCCATCGGCGAGTTCGGCGGGCTGCCCACACAGATCACGCACCACAAGGTCATCGGCAAGGCGATGTGGGGGCGAAGCGTGGATACGCTGCGCCTGATCGACGAGGCCAGGGCGCGCGGCGTCGACGCGACGCTCGACCAATATCCCTACACGGCATCGAACACCACGATCCAGTCGGGGCTTCTGCCGCAGTGGGCGCAGGACGGCGGGCGCGACGCCATGCTGGCTCGCTTCAAGGACGAGACGACGCGCCAACGCATCCTGAACGACATCAGCTCGGCCATCCGCAACGAGCGCGGCGGCGGCGACCCGGCGAACATCGTGCTGGCGTCGTGCGGGTTCGACGCAAGCCTCGCCGGTAAGAGCCTTGCCGACGTGCTGCGCGATCGACGGTTGCCCGTCGCAATCGATCAGGCGGCAGACCTGGTAATCGAAATTGTCCAGAAGGGCAGCTGCGTCGGCATCTACCATGCGATCAACGAAGACGACCTGATCCGGATCATGAAGCACCCTGCGACGATGATCGCGTCGGACGCGTCACCAGGCATGCCGATCTTTGGCAAGGACGCGCCGCACCCACGCGCCTACGGCACATTCGCCCGGGTGCTTGGCGTGTATGTGCGCGAGAAACACGTGCTGACGCTGGAGGAAGCGGTGCGGAAGATGTCCGGCTTTCCAGCGCAGCGCCTCGGGCTCACAGACCGCGGCATCATCCGCCCTGGCCTCAAGGCCGACGTCGTTGTCTTCGATGCAACCACCATCATCGACAAGGCGACGTTCGAGAAGCCGCATCAGTATGCGGTGGGCGTGGACGCCGTCGTCGTCAACGGACGCGTCACGCTCGGTGCCGGACGCATGACCGGCGAGCGTGCCGGGCGTGCGCTCCGGAAGAACTGAGGGGCCGCCGCTCGAGGCGAGTGCCGAATCTGGCGTTCTTCGGTCCTGACCGTCACATGCTCCATCTGACGACGTTGGAAGCACTCCACCACGTGGAGGTCGCGGCCGAAGACTACAGGGCGCTGCCCCGGAATACGACCCGCTTGCGGAGGAAGTGCGTACGTCGCTCGGGGGGCAGAGCCAGATGCCTCCGGATCATCTCAAGCAGTGCGCGGTCGCTTTCGCGTCGCAGCGCGGCCAGCTTCGCGGCCCGTCCGTATCGCTTCTGCATGGGTCCTCTCGAGCACGTCGATGACGGCCAGATCCCGGGGCCGGCGCGCGGCCTTCTTGCTCTTGATGATATCGGGAAGTGACGCCACCAGTAGCGGCGCGCCGCCCAGTTCGACGCTGCTGGCCCGCGTACGGAGTCCGGCGTACGACCGCACGCCGTGAATCGTCGCCATGAAATCCAGCTGCAGCCCGTCTTCGTCCCGGATGACCCGGAAGAGATCGGAGACAGGGTAGTACGGCCTGAGAATAGTGGCGTCGAGCGCCGTGGCCAGCGCTTTCAGCTTGTTCATGTTCGCCGGCGTCTTCCTGAACATGAAATCGAAATCAACCGTGGTGACGGGCGCGCCCTGCAGAGCCGCCGCGGCGTTTCCGATCAGCACCACGTCGAAGTGAAGCCGCTGAAGACAGCGTGAGATTTCCGCCAGAAACGGTTCGGCGTTCACGCGGGCCAGTATAGCGGGCTTCGGCGCGGTGATGAAAAGCCGACGTTGTCCTCTTCGACACGGCCACCATCATCGACACGGCGGCGTTCGAGGAGCCGCATCAGTATGCGGACGGAATGGCCGCAGCATCCAGCGCCGCGAACACCGAGACGACGGCTTCGTCCGGAGTCAGGCCCATTCGAGGGCTGGCCGACGCTCAGGGCAAGGTCGGGCGAAGTGAACGGGTGAAGCCCTACCCGACCTACCCAACCGCCCTTCCTGACTTTATCGCCCGTCCAGCCCCTCGCTACGGCCTCGGCCCCACCTCTGGCGTCATCGGCTACCACCGCGGCGTCGCCTCGAACGCCTGACCGTGCCCCGCTCGGCTCGCGACAGACCGGCCGACGGCATTCTCCTGCGAGCAAGTGGTGACGGCTGAGCGGAGATATTCAAACGCCGCGTCATGTGATATCACGGTGATACCATATTAGGGTGCCGCCCAAGATCCGCGATCTCATGCACGCGCTCGAGTGTGCCGGATTCGTCGACCGCGGCGGCAAGGGCAGCCATCGGAACTTCCTTCATCCGTCTGGCATCCGCGTCACGCTTTCGGGTCGTCCTGGAGACGATGCGAAGCGGTATCAGGAGCGGGAAGTTGCAATGCGCGTAGCTGCTGCCCGGGCATCGCGAGGAGGAACGAAATGAAGACGGCAAAGAAGGTCACGAACCGCGACTACCTCCGTGTGGTCGAGTGGAGTGCCGAGGACTCGTGCTTCGTCGGCAGCGCTCCTCCGCTCATCGGCCGCTGCTGCCACGGCGCGACCGAGGCCGCGGTGCTGAAGCAACTGACCCGTATCGTCGACGAGTGGATTCGGCTCGCCGAGCAGGACGGCACCCCTCTTCCTGCTGCGGAGCACCCGGAGTCCTACAGTGGGCGGTTCGTGCTGCGCGTGCCGCCGCCCGTGCACCAGGCGCTGGCGCTGAAAGCCAAGGCCGCGGGCAAGAGCCTGAACGCGTACTGCGCTGAGCGGTTGGCAGCGTTGTAGTCGTTCTCGCATCCGCGCATTTGCGTCGTCCACGACGGGGGCGAAGGCCTGTAGCAAAACCCGGACGGGCTGCAGCGACACACACCTGGATTCGTCCTCGGCCTGCGGGCAACAATGGTCGCGCTATAGTCACGCCATGAGAACAGCGCTGGCCACCCGTCTCGTCACCCTCCTCGTTGGCGTGTCGGCGTGGGCGCAACTGCCGTCATCGAATACGCGGACGCTCGTGCTCGAGGGCGGGACGCTCATCGATGGCACCGGGCGTCCACCGATTCTGGACGCCGTCGTGGTGGTCGAAGGCACACGAATCAAGACCATCGGCACGAAGGGACGCGTGTCGTATCCCGCGAACGCCACCGTCATCCCGCTCGACGGCCGGACCATCCTGCCCGGACTCATCGACGGACACGTGCACCTGCAGGACTGGGAGGTGCCGATGTTCCTTCCGTTCGGCGTCACCACTATTGCCGACATCCACAACGACACTGCCTGGAGCATCGCCCAGCGCGAGGCATTGAAGAGCGGGCAGATCAAAGGGCCACGGCTGTTCGTGTCTGGCGCTCGCGTCAGCGGACCTCTGGCGCCGCCAACCACCGACGGTGGCTACGTGAAGGACGCCGCCGAGGCGCGTGTCTACATCCGCCGGCTCAAGGCTGCGGGCGTCGATCACGTGAAAGTGGACCTGACGATCACCGACGAGCAACTGCGCGCCGTGATCGAGGAGTGCAAGGCGCAGGGACTGCCGCTGCTCGGACACACCCGGAACATCAGGAACGCCGTCGAGATGGGCTTCACGCACATGGAGCACACCGACACCATGGCCCGTGCGCTGCTCGCCCAGGCGGGTCAGGAGGCGCCATCCGGTGTCGCTCCTGAGTCGCTGCTCGATCCGAAGACCTTCCCGCCGCTGATCGACTTCCTCGTGCAGCACAAGGTCTACGTCAACCCGACGCTGTTCCTGTTCTGGGGTGGCGGTACGGAGCGCTGGCGCGACTGGGCCAGGGACGGTGCGACACTGGCCGCGAATCCAAATCTGGCCTTCGTTCCGGCCGAGGTTCGTGCGGCCTGGAACCGGCAACCGCGCGGCCGTGAGGGCTACACCAACGTGGCCGCCTTCCTGCGGATGTACTCGAACGCCGGCGGAAAGATTCTCGCTGCGACAGACGCCGTGTGCGGCGGCTGCAACCAGATCGTGCCGGGTCTGAGCCTGCACTACGAGATGCAGATGCTCACCGACATGGGCATACCTGCGATGAAGGCTATTCAAGGGGCGACGCTGTGGTCGGCCGAGGTGATTGGACAGCAGAAGGACATCGGCAGCGTCGAGGTGGGCAAGCTGGCCGACTTCACGATCGTCGAGGGCAACCCGCTGGCGGACATCGGGGCGACAAAGAACGTGCGCATGGTCATCAAGGACGGCGTTGTCGTCGACACGTCCTGGGACCCGGCGTGGGCCAACCCGATTCCGCGGTCGGTCGTACGGTAGCCGATGGATTACCTGGCCACCGCGCGCGCGGCCAAGGGAGGCTCGAAATGAAGTCGCCGAAGAGCGTGAAGGCCCGCGACTGCCTTCGCGTTGTGGAGTGGAGCGCCGAGGACGAGTGCTTCGTAGGAAGCGCCCCTCCGCTCATCGGCCGGTGCTGCCACGGCGCAACCGAGGCTGCGGTGCTGAAGCAACTGACTCGTATCGTCGACGAGTGGATTCGGCTCGCCGAGCAGGACGGCACCTCTCTTCCTGCTGCGGAGCGCCCGGAGTCCTACAGTGGGCGGTTCGTGCTGCGCGTGCCGCCACCCGTGCACCAAGCGCTGGCACTGAGGGCCAAGGCCGCCGGCAAGAGTCTGAACGCGTACTGCGCGGAGAAGCTGACGGGGCTGTAAGCCGTCCGCTTCGCATTCCTCAGGGCTGTCGATCGGGGGCCTTCAGCTCAACCGTCATATAATCCCGCCACCCCGTTGAGCCTGACACCTGGTACCCGCCTCGGCCCCTATGAACTCATCGCGCCCCTTGGGGCCGGCGGCATGGGCGAAGTCTATCGCGCGAGGGATCTCAAGCTGCGACGCGACGTTGCCCTCAAGGTGTTGCTCCCAGAGGTCGCTGGCAACCACGAGCGGCTCGCGCGCTTTCAACGTGAAGCGCAAACGCTCGCCGCGCTGAATCATCCGAACATCGCGCACATTCACGGGCTCGAAGAAGGACCCGTGGGTCAGGACGAACAACTTGGGCCGTACCTCGTGCTGGAGTTCGTGGACGGCCCGACCCTGGCAGACCGCCTGGTGCGCGGCGCACTGCCACTAGACGAGGCGCTGCTGATCGCGAAACAGATCGCCGAGGCACTCGAAGCGGCGCACGAGCAGGGGATCATTCATCGCGACCTCAAACCCGCGAACATCAAGGTGCGTCCCGACGGCACCGTGAAGGTGCTCGACTTCGGGCTCGCGAAGGCGCTAGACGGAGCAGGCGAGTCGGGTGGGTCCAGCGGCGACTCGTCACAGTCGCCGACGCTCACCTCACCAGCGATGACGCAGGCCGGGATACTCCTCGGCACCGCCGCCTACATGGCGCCAGAACAGGCGCGCGGCAAGAGCGTCGACAAGCGCGCCGACATCTGGGCGTTCGGGTGTGTGGTCTATGAGATGGTCACTGGGCAGCGGCCCTTCGGCGGAGCGGATGTCCAGGACACGATCGTCGCGATCATCCGTGACGAGCCCGACTGGGGGCAGTTGCCGGCCGCGCTCTCGCCAATGCTGGCCATCTTCATCAGGCGGTGCCTTCACAAGGACCTGAAGCAGCGAGTCGGCGATATCCACGATGTGCGGCTGGCGCTTGACGGTGCGTTCGAGACGGCCGCGCCAACGCGAGTTCCCGCGGCAATTAGTACCAGCGGACGTTCGCCCTGGATGGCGGCGTTCGCCGTCGCAGCGTTCGTGATTGCCGCGCTGGCGGTTCCGGCACTGCACCATCTCCGCGAAGTCGGCCCGCCCGAGACGCGGGTAGAGATCGTCACGCCGACCACCGACCAACCCGCCTCCTTTGCACTGTCACCAGACGGGAGACAGATCATCTTCGCAGCCTCCGGTGACGGTGCTTCCCGGCTCTGGCTCCGGTCGCTCGCGACAACGGCAGCACAGCCGATAGCCGGCAGCGAGGGGGCCGTTTATCCATTTTGGTCTCCGGACAGTCGTTCCGTCGGATTCTTTGCCGATGGAAAACTGAAGCGACTAGATCTGGATAAAAGCACTCCACAGGTCGTGGCCCAGGCCGTTGCGGGGAGAGGCGGATCGTGGACTGCTGACGGGTTGATTCTCTATGCGCCCGATGCGGACAGTCCGCTGATGCGTGTGTCTGCGACTGGGGGAGCGGCAGCCACAGTAACGGCTCTCGGCGATCAGCAGCAGGGCCATTTGTGGCCACAGATGCTTCCGGACGAGCATCGGATGCTGTTCTATGTCCGCGGAGCGATGGACACGAGCGGAATCTACCTCGGCGCTCTGGACGGGAGCACGCCAACCAGGCTGGTGCCCGCGGATGGCGCCGGTCTTTACGTGCACGGCTGGCTGCTGTGGGTTCGAGCTGGCACCATCGTGGCGCAACGGCTCGATCTGGCGCAGGCAATGCTTGTCGGCGAACCGGTGACAGTGGCAGATGGCGTCGGCGCTGTAGGGGTCTTTCGAAGCGACATTTCAGCTGCAGAGACTGGCCTGCTCGCCTACCGGGCCGGCACGGCTTCGCGGCGAAGGCTGATCTGGACAGACCGGCGAGGAACTGCTCAGGGCAACGCTGGCGAACCGGATGGGAGTTTTCTCTCGACCCCACGCGTGTCGCCGGACGGCCGTCGCGTCGTCCTTGGACGAAACGTCGACGGCAACGCCGATGTGTGGATGCTCGACGACTCGCGCATGAGCCGGTTTACGTTCGATCGCGCCCAGGATAACTACCCAATCTGGTCGCCGGACGGAACCCGGATTGCGTTCCGCTCCGCTCGGTCGGGACCCGGCGATATCTACGTGAAGCCCGCCACCGGCGCCGGTGTCGAGGAGCGGCTGTTGGGCTCGCCACTCACGAAGGTGCCAACCAGTTGGTCGGCAGACGGGCGCTTCCTTCTGTATTTCACCTTGGACCCGCAGACAGCAGCGGACCTCTGGGTCCTGCCGATGGCAGGCGACCGTACGCCGTTCGTGTTTCTGAAGACGCCGTTCAGGGAAGCCTTTGGGACCTTCTCACCAGACGGCCGATGGGTGGCCTATCAGTCGAACGAATCAGGACGGCCCGAAGTGTACGTGCGCCCGTTCATTCAGCCTGGCACGTCTGGCTCGGTTGCGCCGACAGGCGGTCAGTGGCAGGTGTCAACCGCTGGGGGCATCCACCCAACGTGGCGCCCCGACGGCAAGGAACTCTATTACCTCAATCCGGCTGGCGCGATGATGGCTGCTGCAATCGACGTGGTGAATGGTGGGCTGATGCCCGGCGCACCTGCTGTGCTCTTTCCTACCCGCATCGCCTTCGGTGGTGTCGATACGGCAAGCAATCGCCAGTACGACGTGGCCCCTGACGGCCGGTTCCTGATCAGCACCGTGCTCGAAGGCTCCACCGCACCAATCACGCTAATTCAAAACTGGCAACCTGAGGCGAAGAAGTAGCCAAGCGGGCAATCCATCGACGTCCGAGCACCTGGTCGCCTTCAAGCCATGTACACCTCGGCGTAGCGTAGCAACGCACGTTCAGGTGCGCTGGTCCGCCAGCCGACCTGAAGGTCGGCAGCTACGTACCGCTGGAAAGCACTCTACGGCCGCAACTCCGCGTCCGGCGTCACCGGCTGCCACCACGGCGCCGCGCCGAGCAGCGCGCCAGGGAGACGCGCGCACACCGCGTCGCCGTGCTGACGCAGCGCGTCGGCAATGGCCTCCACGGCAGCCGGCACCGCCGCCGCAACCGCCGGACTGAGTTCGATGCTCATGCCCACCACGTCAGGCACGACGCCGACGATGGTGATGTGGCTGGGGGCTCGGCCGGCGAACTCGAGCGTGAACACGCACTCCTTCACACCCGGGTCGTGCGGGCCCGTGCGCGCGAACGGCGCGTGCTTCGTCAGGTCGGCCTTGTCGTAGATCCGCATCGAGCCGGGCGGCAGCGACGCCTTCACGGTGTCGACGAAGATCACATGATGCGTGTCGACGAGCCAGGGCGTGAGGTCGAGCCCAGGCGTGCCGAGGTCGATGACCTCGACCTCCGGGCCCACCGAGTACTGCTCGAGGAATGCCCGCACGGCAGCCGGACCGAAGCCGTCGTCACCCATCAGCACATTGCCAAGACCGAGGACGTACGTTCGCGCTGCATTCATTACGCTCACCTTTAGTGGCTCTGGACTCTGGGCTCCAGACTCGGCCGACCTGAAGGTCGGCAGCTACACCGTGTCTTACAGCGCTTTCACGCGTGAGATTTCGTTGCCGTCCACGTCGAGCGTGTGAATGGCGCACGCGATACACGGGTCGAACGAGTGGATGGTGCGAAGCACTTCGAGCGGCTTTTCTGGGTCGGCGACCGGGTTGCCAACGAGCGACGCCTCGTACGGTCCGGGCTGCCCTTCCGCGTCGCGCGGGCCGGCGTTCCACGTTGAGGGCACCACCGCCTGGTAGTTCTTGATCTTGCCGTCCTGAATCACAATCCAGTGCGACAGCGTGCCGCGCGGCGCCTCGTGGAAGCCGAAGCCCTGCTGCTCGCCCTTCGGGAAGACCGGCTCGTTGAAGATGTCGGTGTCGCCCTTGCCGATGTTCTCGGCCAGCAACTGCCAGTGCTTCGACGCCAACTCGGAGATGACGCCGCAGCGGATCATGCGTGCCGCATGGCGCCCCATCGTCGAGTGCAGCACGGCGGGTGTCAGCTGCGCACCGGCCACCTTGCCGGCGGTCGCGAGCGTCTTCGTCGCCCACCGCACCGTCGGCTCGTGCCCCTGGGCGAAGCCGACAAGCACCTGCGCGAGCGGACCGACCTGCATCACCTTGCCGTCGAACCGCGGCGCCTTAATCCACGAGTATTTCTTCTCCGCGTCCCACGGCGTGTACTTCGGCACCGTCTCTTCTTCCCACGGGTGCTTCTGCCAGTCGCCGTCGTACCACGCGTGCGCGATCGACTCCGAGACGTTCTTCTGGAAGTACGGGTCCTCGAACGAGCTGATCGGCGTGATCTTCGAGAGGTCGCCGTTGAAGATGGTGCCGCCCGGGAACTCGAACTGCGTGCCTTTGCCGTCGAGCGGCAGGTCGGGCACCGACAAATAGTTGGTGACGCCCTTGCCGTGACCAAGCCAGTCGGCATACATCGCGCCGATGGCACACACGTCGACGAAGTAGACCTGCTCGATGAACTGCTGCACCGAGTCGAGCAAGCTCTTCACCTGATAGAGCTTGTTCATGTTCAGCGTGGAATCGTTGTCCAGGTTGATGGCGTTGGCGACACCGCCGACCGCAAGGTTCTGGATGTTCGGCGTCTTGCTGCCGAGGATGGCCACCACCTGGTTTACCTTGCGCTGGTAGTCGAGCGCCTGCAGGTAGTGCGACACAGCCATCAGGTTCACTTCCGGCGACAGCTTCATCGCCGGGTGGCCCCAGTAACCGTTGGTGAAGATACCGAGTTGCCCGCCGGCCACGAACTTGGCCAGGCGATCTCTCACCTGCGTGAACTGCTGCGTGCTGTTGCCGGGCCAGTCCGAGACGCTCGCGGCCAGCGCCGCCGTCTTCGCCGGGTCCCCCTTCAGTGCGGACGTGACATCTACCCAGTCGAGTGCGGAGAGCTGGTAGAAGTGCACGATGTGATCGTGCATGGCGTGCGCCGAGATGATGAGGTTCCGGATGTACTGCGCGTTCTTCGGAATCTCGAGCTTCAGCGCGTTCTCCACCGCCCTGACAGACGCGATGGCATGCACCGTGGTGCAGACGCCGCAGAAGCGCTGCGTGAAGACCCACGCGTCGCGCGGGTCGCGCCCCTCGAGAATACGCTCGATGCCGCGGAACATCTGTCCCGACGACCAGGCCTTCTTCACGACTCCGCCGTCGACCTCGACGTCGATACGCAGGTGCCCCTCGATGCGGGTGATCGGATCGACGGTGATGTGCGTGCTCATCGCGCTCTCCTAGGCGTGCGCCCGCAGATGGCGGGCTGGCAGAATCGGGAAACGCTTGACGATGACGATGTAGCCGATGATCGCCAGCGAGGTGAAGCCGAAGGTGACCAGCATTTCAGCCACGGTCGGGAAATAGCGGAACTCACTGCCAGGCAGGAACGCAATCAGCGCCGTGTCGAGCCGGTAGAGACCGCCACCGACGAGAAGGACTGCTGCGCACCGGAATAGCTGCGACGGTGACGTCTTGCTGTTCGCACCGCTCAGGAAGAGCGCCGGCACCAGCAGCAATAGCGACTCGGCAAGCAGCAGCAGGGTGTAGCCACTGGGGAGTGCGGTCAGCAGGCCGCGCGCCGTGAGATCGCCGACGCGGATGGCCAGGAACGCCAGCGTGATCCACGCGGCAATGCGCGACAGCCCCGACAGCGGCTCCATTTCGACCGGACGATTCCAGGCGAGGCTGGACAGCAGCGAGGCAATGACGACGAAGGCGTAGCCGAGGACCCAGCACGAGAGCAGGAACAGCAGCGGCACCATCGGCGTCTGCCAGTACGGATGCAGGCGTGGGCCGGCGAGCAGCATCAGCGAGCCGAGGGACGACTGGTGCATCGACGGCAGGACGATCGCCATGGCGACGATGTAGGGCATCGCCTTGTCGAGTTTCGGCGTCCAGGTGGTGGCGATGCGGCGATGCCTTCCGGCCGAGCCGCCCTTCCACCCTTCCATCAGCGGCGGCGCCATCTCGAGCCACAGGAAGATCATGTAGACCGAGATGCACACGGCCACTTCGAGCAGCACCGAATGCAGGTTCCAGCCGGTCACGATGATGAGGCGCCAGAAGTTCCACGGACGGCCGATGTCGATGCCCAGCGTGATGACGCCTGCGGTATAGCCAAGTGCGCTAGTCAGAATGGCCGTCCGCGAGATGGAGTGGTACACCTTGCGGTTCAGCGCGTAGAGGAGCAGGGCCACGGCGTAGCCGCCCGACGCAAACGCCGTGAGCACGATGACGCTGAAGGCCTTCCACGGCCCCCAGGGGTAGGCGTCGCTCAGTGCGCTAACCGCGCCGAGGCCGAAGACGAACCGGTAGGCGACCACCGCGAGGCCAGCTGCCGCGACGACACCAAGTGCGATGACGGGAGGAGTGACGAGCGGTCCGCCGACCGCTTCGGAATCAGCATGGACGGCGCTCACGATCGGGCCTCCGTTTCAGCGTCGTTCGCCTTCTTGTTCCGGTTGATGACCGCGGCCAGCAGGCCGTAGAGCGCCACCGGGGCGATGAACCCCTTGTAGATGGTTCCCTGGACCTTGCGGACCATGGCCGCCACCGGCTCGTCGGACAGCGCCGGCAGGCCGATGCGGTCGAACGGCACGTGCGAGATGTAGAGCACCTGCGTGCCGCCGCCTTCGTGCTCGCCGTAGACCGACTGGATGTACTTGTCGGGCTCGGCTGCGAGCCGCCGTTTGGCTTCCTGCAGCAGTTCCTCGCGCGTGCCGTAGATGACCGCGTGTCGCGGGCAGACCTCGGTGCAGGCCGGCTCCTTGCCTTCCGCCAGCCGCTCGTGGCACAGCTCGCACTTGATGATCTTCGGGTTGTAGACGGCGGACGCCATCGTCCATTCGAACTTCGGGATGTTGTACGGGCACGCCACCTGGCAGTAGCGGCAGCCGACGCACTTCTCGCCTTCCCACGTCACGATGCCGTACTCGCGCTTCTTCAGTGCACCCATCATGCACGCTGAGACGCAGGCCGGGTCGACGCAGTGCATGCACTGGCGCTTGACGTACGAGACCTCGTCGCGCCCCTTGTACAGCTTGATGATGTTGCGCGTCTGCGCGTTGAGGTCGTCTGGCGCCATGTAGAGGCCGCCGGAGGCGCCGGTGTCGGCCGTCAGGCCGCCCGCGTCGCGGCACGCCACCACGCAGGCCTTGCAGCCAATGCACAGCGTCGCGTCATAGAGCAGGCCGACCGCATCGTCGGGCGCCTTGACGGCTTCTTCCGCCGACACCTTCGCGGACAGTGCACCGACCGCAGCGGCGCCGCCGAGCAGCGCGGTCTTCAGGGCCGCACGTCGAGTGATTCGGAGCATGACTAGGCCCCCGTCTTCCCGTGCTCGTTGGACACGTCTCGCACCTCGACGACCTTGAGTTTCTTCGAGGCCACGTAGCCCGCTCCGGCCAGCGCGCCGGCAACGAGACCGGCGACGCCGGTCGCCAGTGGACTCACCACGCCCTGCGGCTGGTGCACCGGCGGATAGGTGTCGGGCGACTGCGGACGCCAGATGTCGACCGTGGCGTGCATCGGCATGGTGAAGCCGATGCCCTTTTCCGTGCAGCCGAAGCAGGGGTGCCCGAGGCCGATCGGCCAGGCATCGACCACTTCACCGAAGTGCTGCACCGAGCAGTTGGCGTGCGTTGCGGGTCCCTTGCACCCGAGCTTGTAGAGGCAGTAGCCCTGACGGTGCCCCTCGTCGCCGTACTTCTCGGCGAAACGGCCGGCGTCGAAGTGCGCGCGGCGCGGACAGTGCTCGTGCACGGTACGGCCGTAGGCGAACATCGGCCGGTTCTGGTCGTCGAGGGCCGGCAGCGTGCCGTAGGTGGCGTACTGCAGGACGGTGCCCAGCAGGTTGTACGGGTTGGCTGGGCAGCCCGGGATGTTCACCACCGGCTTGCCCTTGAACACCTCGTGCACCGGCGAGGCGCCCGTGGGATTCGGGTCGGCCGAGGGCACGCCGCCCCAAGACGCGCAGGAGCCGATCGCGATGACCGCGCCGGCCTTGCTGGCCACGTCGTTCACGATCTCGAGAGCGGTGCGGCCCCCGATCATGCAGTAGATGCCGTTCTCCCCGGTCGGGATTGCACCTTCCACGATGCAGACGTACTTGCCCGAGTGCGTCTCCATGGCGGATTTGAGAGCAGCTTCCGCCTGATGACCGGCGGCCGCAAAGAGCGTTTCGTGATAGTCGAGGGAGATGAGGTCGAGGATGAGTTCGTCGATGCCGGGGTGGGAGGTGCGGAGGAGCGACTCGGTGCAGCCGGTGCACTCCTGGAACTGGAGCCAGATGACCGATGGCTTCTGTCCGCGCTCAGCGGCCTGGACGAAGTCCTCGGCTGCGAGTGGGCCAAGACCGACCGCCGCGGCGGCAAGGGAACAGCAGCGGACGAAGTCGCGACGAGAGACTTCACCAACGCCCGGTGAGTCGAGAGAGAACGAAGCAAACAATGGACACCTCCAGCCAGGGAGACGCCGACCGCAGACACTTGCTCGCCCGGCACGCGCGCGTGCAAGGATGCGATTCCTGAGGCCGCAACCGGGGTGCCACGCCAACGAGCAGGTGCGCAGCGACTTACACGAGAGCAACTCGAACCCACGCGGGCGCGGCGCCGACGATGCGGCAGCGCCACCGCCGACGATTCGGCGAGTTGTCGGCGTACCGGCGCACGGAGCGTTCCTATACCTGTTGCAGCCTGATGGTCGTCGGCCACGTGCCCGCTGGGCGCGCCTCGCCGTCGGGTTGATAGAGGCAGAACGGTTCCTCCGACATGAAGTTGCCGGTGGCGGCATACGCCCGCGCGCGGCAACCGCCGCAGATCGACTCGTAGCGGCAAACGCCGCACTTGCCCTCGTAGGCTTCGGGGTTGCGCAGTTGGTCGAAGATCGGTGACGAGTTCCAGATTTCGGAGAACGGCAGCGCCTGCGTATCGCCTGCACTCACGGGCAGATAGCCGCAGGGATAGACCTTGCCGACGTTCGAGATGAAGCAGACGGCCGTGCCCGCGAGGCAGCCGCGCGTCATCGCCGAGAGGTGCTGCCCGTGCCCGCCGCCGTGCAGCAGTTGCGGTGCCGCCTTGGCCCTGGTGCCGGCTGCGATGAAGTGCTCCGAGTAGTCGCCGTGGCTGCGAGCCTCTTCCAGCCGCTGCGCCCGGATGCGGTAGTAGTGCGGGGCGCACGTAGCTTTGAGGTCGATCGCACAGGTCTTGGCCTGCTCGTCGAACCAGTGCAGCACGCGCTCGTACTCGTCGGCCGGAAGCATCTGCGCCGGGGCGATTTCGAGACCGCACCCAACGGGCACGAGCATGAACAGGTGCAGGGCGTCGGCACCGAGCGCGAGCGCGAGGTCAAGCATGCGCGGCAGTTCGTCGACGTTGTGTTTCGCGATCGTCGAGTTGATCTGGACCGACACGCCCTCGTCGCGCAGCAGGCGGACACCGCGCAGCGCTTTCGCGTACGAGCCCTCCATGTTGCGGAATCGGTCGTGTGTCTCGGCCAGCGCGCCGTCGAGGCTGATCGCCACGCGCGAGATCCCGACGTCGGCCACTCGCGCCGCAATGCGTTCGTCAATCAGCGTGCCGTTGGTGGCCAATGCCATGCGGAACCCGCTCTCGACGCCGTACTGGGCGATGTCGAAAATGTCGGGCCTGAACAGCGGCTCACCACCCGAGAGCACCATGACCGGCTTGGACACCTTGCTGATCGCGTCGATCAGGTCGAAGGCCTGCCGGGTGTTGAGCTCTTCAGGACCCAGTGACCGCTGCGGTACGGCCCGGCAATGTTTGCAACTGAGATTGCACGCCTTGGTGGTTTCCCAGAATACGAGGCGCAGTGGTGATGCCATGACGTTATCCCTCCGCGAGTTTCACGAGAACGATGGCATCGTGAGACACCTCGGCGTCCAGCGGAGCCAGACGGCGCCAGGCTAGAGGTTCTGCCGGTGAAACGACGCTGTACAAAACGAACACCCGCTGGACGGAGCGGAGGGAGTGGCCGTCCAGCGGGTGCTCACTGGCGAGCCAATCGGCCCACCCGTCTGCGCGGTACGAGTACGGAGCTGCGAGATCCGTCACCGCACTGGTGATAGCCGTGCACACGCCGGGACGCCCCTCGGAGCCCGATGCCGGCCCCTGTCAGGAACCCGGCATATTCACGACAGTCACGTACCTGAGCTGCATCACGAGTGCCAGATGGTCGTGGGTCGTTGGTCGGACGTCCGTTGACCAATGACCAATGACTATTGAATGCCATGACAGGTATCGCATTCCTGCCCAATGGCTTTGCCGTCCTTCGTCTTGTGGCTGTCGTCGTGGCAGCGGAAGCAACCCGGCGAGTCCATGTGCCCGATGTTGTTGAGATAGGTGCCGAACTGCACGTTCATCTCCGGGAACACGTTCCGTCGATAGACCCGCTCGGCCGCTGCCACCGCGCGTTCCACATCCTGGCGCTGCGTGTTGTAGACCGCTTGATGCTGCGAGCGATAGAACTCACGCAACCCGCTGGCAATCGATTCGGCCGCTGCCTCCTGCGAGGGATAGCTCGCCTTGACCGCCTTCACCGCCTCACGACGAACGAACGGCAGCCCCTTCGGCATCTCGCCGCTGGCCAGCGCCGCGTCAACGGCGCGCTCGGCCGTGGCCGCCATCGGATGGCTCGGACGGTTGTGGCAGTCGATGCAGTCCATCCGACGCCGTTCGCCCTTCGCGAGCTGGTCGGGTGTGACGCCATCGGCGAAGTATTCGTGCACGGCGCCGCTGGCATCGGTCAGCTTCACGTAGGGAATGACCTGCCGCTTCTGGTCGGTCGTCACGTACTCGATGTGCGTATTCGGGTTGGTGTGCCAGTGAATGCCGGTGGCACCGCCCGTTCTCGCGCTGCCGCCGCCGACCTTCATCTGCAGCGTCGTCACCGACTCGCTGTTCTTCTCGTCGTCCGAGTATTCCGCAACACGCCGGACGAGCTCACCATGGAACTTCTCGGGCCAGTGGCACTGCTCGCAGACCTCGCGCGCGGGCCGCAGGTTCTGGACCGGCGAGGCAATCGGCCGCGAATAGCTGCCGCGGGACACTGCCACCAGTTGACGCATGCCGGAGACCTTCGAGCGGGCGAACCACGACGCGCCGGGGCCGATGTGGCACTGCACGCAGGTGACACGCGAATGGGGACCGTCCTGGTAGGCGGTGAACTCGGGCTTCATCACCTCGTGACAAACCTGGCCGCAGAACTGGACCGAGTCCATGTACTCGACGCCGCGATACGCGGCCAGCGACACGATGACCACATTCGCCATCGTCAGCGCAAAGATCGCGACGGCCATCCGCCGCTGTGCCGGCACGTTCAGATCGATGCGCGGCCATTGCACCTCCGATGCGGGGAGGCCGCGGTCGATGCGGCGACGCTCGACCCACGCGCCAAGCGGGATCAGCACCAGGCCGAAGAGAAATATGCTCGGGAGGATCAGGAAGAACAGGATGCCGACGTACGGGTTGGTGTGCATCCCGAACAGGTCGGCCAGAAACACCACGAGAAACACGACAGCGCTGACCGTCGTCAGCACCATGCCGATCACCGAGATCGGGCTTCGAATCAACCGAGCCGCACGAGCCATTTCCTCAACCCCTCCGCCTGGCGGTATCCGACGATCGTGCGCCTGGCCCCCGCCGCCGCGGTGGCCCGACGGGAGCAGCCTATCGCAACACGGCGAATACGATCAGGGCGACCATCGCCAGGCCGACCGTGAGACCGATGGTGCCGATGATGCGTCCGCGCCGGTACGCCGCCGCATCCGGCGCATCCACCACCATGGACGCCAGTTCTCCAGTGTTCACCAGACGCTCGTACTGCCCGCGGCGCTCATGCTTCAGTTCGTACTCGTCCACCGCCCCGGTGAAGATCACCATGTCCATCGGGAACTTGCCCGGGCGCAGATGGCCGTTGAAGAAGTGCACGACGAAGATGAAGCCGATGGCCAGCGCCGCTTCGGCGCCGTGCACGAACAGCGCAACGTTGAACATCCAGCCAGGCAGGATGTGTGACGCCGACTCGGGGAACCAGAGGATGAGGCCCGCGGCGCCCATCAGCGCCGTGCCCCAGAGCACGGCCCAGTAGTCGAACTTCTCCCAATAGGTGAACTGCTCGTACTTCGGAAACGCGCCCTTGCCGAAGAACCACAGCATCTGCTGCCAGAACTGTTGGAAGTCGCGCGGTTGCGGCACCATCGAGGTCGGTCCCCAGAAGATGCCACTCTCGCCCTTCACGAACGCGCGATAGAACACGTTGACGACGTGATAGACCACCGCGGCGAGCAGCATGGCGCCCATCACCCGGTGCACGAACCCCGCGCCCTGGAAACCGCCGAAGAAGGACGCGAGCACGCGCGCCCACGGGGCGTCGCTGAAGAGCAGCGGCAGGCCCGTCGCCGACAGCACGAGGAACGTCGTCATGACGACGATGTGCAAGGTGCGCGACTGGGCGTTGAACCGGCGAACGTGCACTCCGCGCTTCGGCGCCGCTGCGCCGGAAATTGGGTCGGCTGGACTCGCCGTGACCGCGCTCATGATCCGCCCCCGCCATTACGCCAGGACCTGCGGAACCACAGAATGCTGTGGAGTCCGAAGAAGCCGAAGCAACCGGCAATGATCACCGTGTAGAACCTGTTCACCCACCACATCACCGGGCTCCGCTGGTAGTGGCGCGGGTTCGGGTGCGGGTCGTAGCGCACGAAGCTCGCGTTGGCGCCCGTGTGGCATGCGCCGCACGTCTGCACGAGGTTCGCTTTCGCGATTTTCGATGCCGGGTTCGACGCCGGCAGGATCTCGTGCGCACCGTGGCAGTCGGCGCACGCCGCCACGCGGCTGAAGCCGAGTTCGGTCACCTTGCCGTGGAAGGTGCGGCGGAACGACTCGACCACCTCACCGTGACAGGTGCCGCATTCGGTGGCGACGCTGACGCGGAACGTATCGGTGTCGGCGCGCTGGATGGTGTGCGCGCTATGACAGTCGGTGCACACCGGCGCCCTGGCGTTGCCGTTCTTCAGCGCCGCCGCATGCACACCCTTGTCGAAGCTGGCGATGACCCCCTGATGGCACGAGCCGCAGGTGGCCGGGATGTTGGCGCGGAACACACGCGCCGTGGCATCGTCGCGGCCGCGGATATCGTGCTTCCCGTGACAGTCGGCGCACGCGGGGGCGGCGGCGGTCAGTCCTGCCTTCTCCTTGGCCCACGAGTGGATGCTGTCGTGATACTTCGCGCCCTCGTCGTCGTGGCAGGTCGCACACGCGACTTTCGCGAGCTTCTCGGGGTGCGGGAATTCCTGGAGCGTGGCGAGGTCCTTGTGGCAGTCGACGCACGCAAGCGGTCCGTGCTTGGACGCGGCGAAGACCTTGTCGTCGAGACCGATCGAGGTGCCGTTCTCGCGCTTGGCGTCTGGGTCGCCGTGACACGCGAGGCAGTCGTCGTTTCCGGGCGGCTTGACGGCCGGTGACTGCGCTCCCGCTGCGGCTGCGAACCCCAGAATCAGGAAGGTCACACGTGCCAGACCGAGCCGTCGAGCCATGATTCCCAACTCCCTCATGTGGCCCGGGCGCACGGCCCGGGCGCACATGGCGAATCCCGAAGGACCCGCGCTATCGATCGCCGCTTACTTCTTCAAAGTCTGAAGGTAGGCAACGAGGTTATCCACGTCGTCCTTCGGCAGCGAGTACGCCTTCATATCGGGCTTGCGCGTGGCGCCCGACTTGGCCGTCTGCCCCTTCGCGTCGACGATCCAGGCGCGGAGTTCGTCCGCCTTCAACTTCGTCCCGACGTCGTCGAGCGCCCCCTTCGGATTGCCCTTCCCGGCAACCGAGTGGCACAGCGAACACTTCTGCGCGGTGTAGACCGCTTCGCCCTTGGCCTTGTCCTGCGCCGAGACGGCACTGGCAAATCCCACGAGCAGCAACACACCAAATACAGTTGCACGAACCATTGCTATCCCCTCCTGCATAGCCCTTCAGCAAGCCCACTGCCACAGCCGTGACGGGTCGCATCGCAGCTGTTTCCCCAATGTTTCCATCGAATGTACTGCGGGACGGACTCCCAGCAGCGCCGATTTTCCGGCACACGGTGGGAAGTATGTCGCGCCGACCGGGAAGCCGGCGGGGCCTTCTGGCTCTGGGCTCTGGGCTTCGGGCTCTGGGCGTACAAAAGAAGGGCGGCGCTCCGCGAGGAACGCCGCCCGGGTCGTCCGGCTGAAGCCGGACACTACAGAACAGGCACGGCCCGAAGCCGAGAGGCCCGAAGCCTATTTCTTGAGCGTCACCATGTACGCGACGAGCGCGTCCAGGTCGGCGTCGGGCAACGTGTAGTTCTTCATATCCGGCTTGCGGGTCGCCTTGGTCTTCGCGGTCATGCCCTTGGCATCGACGACCCAGGCCTTCAGGTCGGCGGCCGAGAGCCTGGTGCCGACCGCGTCGAGCGGTCCCTTGGCATTGCCTTTCCCGGCGACCGAATGACACAGCTGGCACTTCTGTTCAGCGTACACGGCGGCGCCACGCGCAACTTTGTCCTGCGCGCTGGCGACGTGGGCCACGAGCACAAGTGCCGCAGCCGCGAGAATGAATGAGCGAAGCATGAGGCCTCCTTCGGAGCTGCCGACGATCCGGCAGGACTGTCCGAATGCAGGATCTGGCGCAAGGGACATACGCCGCGGCTACCGCGGCAGCCGGCCGAGCGCCCCTTCGAGCACACGGTGCACACGGTGAATACCAGTGGGCTCGGCATGCATCAGGATGCATTCCCCCACAACCGCGTCGAGTCCGAGCTCGATGCACAGCTTGGCTACGTAGGGCGACTCGGCGCCTTGCTGCAGCCACACGTGCCTGATGCCGGCCTCGGCGGCGTCGCGCAGTGCGGTCACCGCGTCCGCAGGCGGCAGATTGATGATCATGCCGGTCACCGGCTCGGGCATGTCCGCGACCTGCCGGTAGCAGGCGGCGCCGTCGATCATCGTCGCCACGGGATGCAATGGGTAGACGTGCCGTCCCTTGGCGCGTAACTGCCGCAGGATGACGTTGCCGAACTTCGCGCCCGATCGCGAGACCCCGACAACGGCGAGCGCCGGTTGCGCGAGAAACGTCTCGATGGAACTGCGAGTGCTCGTCATGAATCTGTCTCCTGCCTATACCTGATCGGTCGCCCCGAAGAGGACGCGCGCCCGGCGCAACGCGCCAGCGATGAACTCGCTCATCGGACCTCCAGGGCACGACAACTCGAGCACAATCCAGCCGTCGAATCCCACCGCCGACAGCGTGTCGCGGATGTGCGACCAGTCGGTGATGCCGTCTCCGGGTGGCAGATGGTCGTCGAACTGCCCGCGGTGGTCGTTTGCATGCACATGCACCAGACGGTGCCCTGCCACGCGCATGAACGCGTCCCAGTGGTGGCCGAGCGTCGCATGAGAAGTGTCGAAGCAGACGCCCACCGCCCGGTCCAGCGGCTCGAGCACGGCAGCGAACTCGTCCGGATGGCCGCCCACGAGGTGGGGCAAGGGCGTTTCGACGAGCAGCAGCGAATCCATGTGGGCGCAGGCCCGCGACAGCACTCGCAGCGAGCCGATGCCGTGGGCGATCCGCTCGTCCACGTCGGCTCGGTTGCGCTCGACGTCGCTGACGTGCACCACCACCTTGGTGCCGCCGAGTTCGCGCAGTGCCGACGCCGCAGACAGGATGGCGCCGATGGCGGCATGCCGATGGTGCGGGTTCGGATCGGTCAGGTCGAGCAGGCCACCGAACGGCGCGTGGATGGCGATGGGCGCAATCCGGAACTCGCGCAGGCGATGCGACAGTTCGAGCACCTGATCGTGGCGCCAGGGATCGAAGTGGCGCGGGGGCGTGCCCAGTTCGACCGCGCGAACGCCGGCGTCGTGCATGCCCTGCAGGGTCGTGAAGACCGGGGTGTTGATACAGCACCCGGTAGACGCCGCAAATCGCCACCTCATGAGCGCACCGCCTTCAGCAACTGCGCACGCGTGGTCCGCAGATCGCGCCCGCACTCGCCGCCTGGGCACAATCCTTTTTCCTGCGCGGAACGGCAGTTCAGGTCGATAGCCTCGTCCACACCGGCCAGCAGGAGACCGCTGAAGACCCGAACGTCGAACGAGGCGCGGCCGTTGGCGTCCATCCAGCTCCAGCGCGTGCCCCAGCCGTGGTCGGCGTCGTAGCGGGCCTGGATGAGCGCGGCGATGTCGCGCGGCGAGAGCCCGTCGGCCAGCAGCACGCGCGTGACGTGCTGGACTACCGCTGGCTGCAGCAGTAGATCGTTCGGGGTGGCAACGGCGTGGGTGACGCACGCGGGCAGGAACCGCCGATGTGCGGCCGGACGCTGCGGCGAGAGGGTGCGTGCGCGCGAGGCAGGCAGGGCGTCCTCGAACGCCTGGTGGAAACGGGCCAGCGGCGAACCGGCGTAGTGGTCGAGCGCCGTGGCGACGCCGGCCGTCACGTCAGGCATCTCGACGCAGGACGCACGCGCCAGCCGCGCCGCATGACGCAGGTCGGTGCGATGCGACAGCATGTGCTCGATCCGCTCATCGCCCCTGGGAACGGCGATCATCGGCGGGTGCGCGGCGGCGACGCCGAACAGGTCGGGACGGAAGCGGTGCTTCTGGTAGGCCCCGAACGCCAGCCGCATATGGCGCACATCGAGCGGATCGCCGGCGTACGAGAGGTCGAGCGATACGCACTCGCGCCCAACTTCACCAGTGCCCACCACCGTGTTGTTCACGACGACCGGGATCGGCGACCGCATCCGCGCTCGCCGCAGGATCTGGTGCACGAGGAATTCGACGAGCATGCCGGTGCCCGTCCAGGCGCGTGCATGCCTCGACGTGATCGCGTCGCTGACCCAGGGCAGCCGTCGCTGCCCGGTCGAGGACAGCCAGGAGGGCGGCGCCGATGCCAGCGCGGCAAGACGGTCGACGACGGGCGAATCAAGCGGTACCTGTCCCGCAAAGTGATAGCCGCGCCCGGTGACCAGCGCGAGGAGCGGCAGTCCGTGGCGCGCAAACACGTGCTGCGCCGCCCGGTACACGGGTTCGATCTTGTAGAACACGTCCGCTGGATGCGTATACGCCTCAGACGGGGTGTCGATGTTGAAGTAGTCGACGTCGAGGTGCACCAGCACATGGGTGCGGTCCCACAGCGAGCGCGCGACGTCGGCGCCGGCAGCGAGCAGCTCGTCGAGGTCGGACGGGGCATGGCGCGGCGCCTGCTCCCAGGTCGGTAACCGGGCGTCGCTGGCGCGCATGCTGGCAAGGTAGGCGGCGGTCGGCTGGCGATCTACCGCGCCACCGCAGTACTCGATCATGCGGGCCCGCACCGCAGGCTCGCTGTAGTAGTCGCTGATCGTGGCGTGCCCAACCATGGCTCACTCCGGCCGATCGCCAAGCAGGCGGACGTCAGGTGTGACGCGCAACCGCGCACCGAGCAGGCGCGCCACCACGGACTCGCGCATGGCGGCGTTCGCCAGTTCGCCGACGATGGTCGCGTCGATCGGCGTGCCGACAACGATGCATGGCGCAAGCGAGACGGCGGGGAGCGCACTCTGATGCGCCCCGTGCTCGAGCCGCGCGTTGGAGACGTAGCCGAGGATGTCGAGTCCCTGCACATACGCCAGCGAGAGGAAGGTGCTCATGTAGCAGCTCTCGAGCGCCAGCAGCAGCAGGTGCTCGGGAGCCCAATCGCCCTCGAAACCACCCGACAGCGAGCGCCCACCAGCCGATCCGGTTGCGGACAGTCCAGTATTCCAGACCGTTTCGCTGGAGAACGGGAATGCCACGAGGCGCGTGTCGAGAACCATTGCTGACTCGGATTCACGTGCAGTCGCTGCAAGGGCCGGTCCTCCACAACTTCGGGGCAACTTCGCGCACCTGGTTTCACCCGCGCCGGATTCCCGGCAACTCCGCGACGTCCCTCTCGACTCGCACCGGTTCCCGGCCAGTACCGCGCATGGCATCGATCGTGGTGTCGCCGACAGCGGAGGTGTCCCATGCGGACATCGCTCGCTCAGCGTGGCCTGTTCTCGTCCGTGTTGTGTCCGGTCGACTTCTCCGCTCACTCGCGCGTCGCCCTCCAGTTCGCAGCCGCCCTCTCGCACCGCGCCGCCGTTCCGTTGCGTGTGATGTTCGTGAACGATCCGCTGCTGGTTGCCGCCGCAGCCGCCGCCTACAACGTCGAGGCGCTCGGAGCGGCCACCGCGGCGGAACTGAAGCGGTTTGTCGCATCGGCGCTCCCCGCGAAGACGGCAAAGGCCGTGGCGCCGACCATCGGCACGGCGCTCGGCAAGCCGCAACGCGAGATCCTCCGCGCCGTGAAGAGCGGCGGATACGACCTGGTCGTGGTCGGCACGAAGGGGCTGAACGGCGCCAGGCGCCTCGTGCTCGGCTCGACGACCAGCGGCCTGCTGGCGACGTCGCCGGTACCGGTGCTTGCCGTGCCGCCAGCGGATGCGGTGCGTGACCACCCGAGTGTCGTTCCCGCATCGTGGCCCGGCCGTGCCATCGTCGCGGCGATCGAACTCGGCGCCCATGCCGCCAGCGACGTCGCGAGGGCGGCCGACGTGGCGCGCTGGTTCGGCGTGCGACTCGTGCTCGTGCACGTCGTGCCGATGCCCACACCGCCGGCCTGGTTCTCCGCGAATCTCGAGGCGCACCTGCGGCACGACTGCGACCGCGCCGAACGAGCCCTCCAGACGCTGGCAGGCGCCACCACTGGCGTGACATGCACGGTCTGCGTGCGCATCGGACATCCGCCCGACGAGATCGCCGCCGTCGCGCGCGAACGCAAGGCCGGCCTGATCGTGATGGCCATTCGCGGCCGCGCCGGGCTCTTCGGCGAAGCGGCCGGGTCGTGCACCTACCAAGTGCTCTGCCACGGCGTGGCTCCGGTGCTGGCACTGCCCGCCCCGGCGCGTACGGCACGCCGGAGGAAGTAATGGAGCAACGAGGTCTGTCCACGGCGGAGGCAGCGGAGCGCCTGCAGCTGGACGGGCCGAACGCACTCCCCACCGAGGGGCCCCGCTCCCCCGTCCGAGCTGCGCTCGATCTGCTGCGCGAGCCGATGCTGCTGCTGCTCGTCGGCACGGTGGCGGTCTATCTGGTCCTCGGCAGCCTTGGTGAAGCGCTCGCCATGGCCGGGGCCATCCTCGTCGTGCTCGGCATCTCGTTCGTGCAGGAACGCAAGACCGAACGCACGCTGCATGCGCTGCGCAACCTCTCGAGTCCGCGTGCGCTCGTCGTCCGCGACGGTGCGGCGCTGCGCATCCCGGGACGCGAGGTGGTACGCGGCGACGTGCTCCTGCTGAAAGAGGGCGACCGCGTGCCGGCCGACGCCACGCTCGCCGAGAGCACGGCGCTGACACTGGACGAGTCGCTGCTGACCGGCGAGTCGGTAGCGGTGCTGAAGCAGCCCGAGTCCAACGTCTACTCGGGCACGCTCATCGTCGCAGGCCACGGCACGGGCATCGTCACCGCCACCGGCCCGGCCACCGCGCTCGGCCGCATCGGCCGCTCGCTCTCGGGCGTGCAGATCGGCGCCAGCCCGCTGCAAGTGGAAGTGCGATACATCGTGCGGCTGTTGGCGATCATGGGGCTGTCGACCTGCGCCGCCGTCGTCCTGCTCTACGGACTCGGCCAGGGCCAGTGGCTCCAGGGCGTGCTGGCCGGCCTGACGATGGCCATCTCCATGGTCCCGGAGGAGTTTCCGGTCATCCTCACCATCTTCCTCGCGCTCGGCGCCTGGCGCATGTCGCAGCGGCACGTGCTCACCCGGCGCTTCCCCGCTCTCGAGGCGCTCGGCGCCGCGACGGTGCTCTGCGTCGACAAGACCGGCACCCTCACCCTCAACCGCATGACGATCGCCGGGGTCGACGTTGATGGCCAGTTCGTGCCGATCGACGAAGGCATCTCGACAGCCGGGAGCGTTGCCGAGCTCCTGACATGGGGACACCTAGCGTCGGACGCCAGGCCGGTCGACCCGATCGACCTGGCGTTCGCACGCGCACACGAGCAGCGCTTACCGGCGTCGTCGCTCGTGGCGAGCGCCACGCGCGCACGGGAGTACCCGCTCTCGAATGCGCTGCTCGCCGCTGCGAACGGCTGGACCTTCAGCGACGGCACTCGCGCTGTGGCCGCGAAGGGTGCGCCGGAGGCCATTGCCGCGATCTGCCGCCTGAACCCGGCCGAGACCGCGGCCCTGCTGGCGCGAGTGGCACGGCTCGCCAGCGAGGGCTTGCGCGTCCTGGCGGTGGCGCGCGCCCCAATTGACACGGCGTTCCCGGAACAGCTGAGCGAGCGCCGCTTCGACTGCCTGGGGCTCGTGGCCTTCGCCGACCCGGTGCGCCCCACCGTTCCCGCGGCGATTCGTGAGTGTCGCGACGCGGGCATCCGCGTGCTCATGTTGACCGGCGACTATCCGGCCACTGCTCTGGCCGTGGCCCGCGCAATTGACCTCGACGCGGGATCCGGCGTGGTGACCGGCATCGAACTCGCAGCCATGGACGACGCCGCTCTCGCGACGTGCGTGCAGCACACCAGCGTCTTCGCACGCGTGTTGCCGGAGCAGAAGCTTCGGTTGGTCCGCGCGCTCCAGTCGAACGGCGGCGTGGTGGCGATGACCGGCGACGGCGTGAACGACGCGCCCGCACTGAAGGCTGCGGACATTGGCGTGGCGATGGGCTCGAGGGGCACGGACGTCGCCAGGGAAGCCGCCGCGCTCGTCCTGCTCGACGACGACTTCGCGTCGATTGTCGGTGCGGTGCGGCTGGGCCGACGCGTCTACGACAACATCCGGAAGGCCAGCGGCTACGTGCTGGCCATCCACCTGCCTATCGCCGGCATGTCGCTCCTGCCGCCGCTGCTGCGGTGGCCACTCGTGCTGCTGCCACTCCACGTCATCTTCATGGAGCTCATCGTCGACCCGGCCTGTTCGATTGCGTTCGAGATGGAGCCCGAGGAGGGGAATGTCATGGCCCGGCCGCCGCGCCCGCCCGGCCATCGCCTGTTCGATCGCCGGCTCGTCGTGCGAAGCCTCCTGCAGGGCCTGGGCATGCTGGGGACGGCGTTCGCCGTGTACGCCTGGACGCGCCAGGCAGGCATGGCGGACGGCGATGTGCGGGCACTGACGTTCACGACCTTGATCGTCACCAACCTGATGCTGATCTTCGCGAACCGCTCGCTGGCACGCACGCCCGACCCGACCCGCACCGTCACCGCCAGGAATCCGGCACTGCTGACGATTGCGCTCGGGGCACTTGCGGCGCTGGCTGGCGTGCTCTACGTCCCGCCGCTGCGCACGCTGTTCTCGCTCACGCGTCCGCACATCAGCGACTTGCTTGTCTGTGTGGTGGCCGCACTCGTGGCGTTCGCATGGATGAAACTGCTGGAGTTGGGACGTCGCTACATCGATATCTGATGCCGGCTTTCCAGAGGTCGACGGACTCGCCGCAATGGACCGGAGACGGATGGTTCGTCAGCGGCCCGGTGATGAGGGACGGCGGCGCCTGGGCGCACTGAGCGCCGGCGCTCAGTGCGCCTGCCCCGTCCTCACGCCCGATGTCTGGAGGGATTCGATGTAGCGCACCAGGTTGTCGATCCGGACGTCGACCATCCGGTCGCTCGGCTCGAACGCCCGGAAGATCGTGCCCCACACCGGCATGTCGTTGGTGCCGTGCACCGAACCCCGTCCGGCTCCATGCGCAATAACGTCACGCACCGCCTCGCGCGGGAAGATGCCGCCGTGATTCACCGCAAGCACCGTCAGGTTCGAGGCCGGCACGTGCATCGCCGACGTCGCCGACCGGCCACGCGCGTCCAGACCATGACAGTTGGAACAGTAGAACCGGTACAGCTCTGAGCCAACCGTCGTCTTCTGCAGCATCGGTTCGCGCGCCGACGGCCCCTGGGCGCGTGCACCGATCACGAGCACGCCCGCCACCACCACTGCCACAGCAAAGCTACGCATCACACCCTCCT
This sequence comes from Acidobacteriota bacterium, assembly GCA_043743165.1. Taxonomy (GTDB): domain Bacteria; phylum Acidobacteriota; class Vicinamibacteria; order Vicinamibacterales; family CAVVIG01; genus CAVVIG01. Next base: position 111,478 of record JAYTXA010000009.1, on the reverse strand, counting down.
GATTCTGTCGACCGCAGAATCGCCGCTCTCGAGACGGTCGCGCAGGCTGTCCAGCGCGGCGGCAGCCACGACCAACGGTCCGGCGCGCCGCGCGCGATAGGCGTGCTCCTCCACCGCGGTTGCCATGAGCGTTCTCCTCGATGCCGGGATCCCGTCAGAACGGAACGTACAGTAGTCACTGCACGACTCCTGCCTGCAAATACACGGGGTTTTCCGGGTATGCGGATTGCGATCAGGAGCAGTACTGACGGGAATACCACGGGATCGTCCGCGAAGGAGACTGACTGTGCCCACCTATCCCATTCCACAGGCGCACTGGCGCATTGCACTCGACTCGTTCAGCGTGTCGCACTATGCCTGGCCGGTGTCCGTGAAGATCGTGTCGCCGACGCTCGGCGTGCAGCCGGAAGTGGTGGAGCTGCCGCTCGATGGCATCACGGTGAGCGACGAAGGTCCGCACCCCGCGATCGCCATCTCGATGTCGCGCCAGGCGCCCGACCACATCACGCACATGGTGGAAGACGTCGCGAACGTGTACATCCGGCGTGCGGCCAATGTCGACATCGCCATCGAGATCGTGTCGTCGGACGGCACACGAACGATTCTGCGGTTCACACCGCCGACGAACCGCGTCGTGTCGACGACCGTGCACTAGTCGGCCCGAACACTCGGTCATTCACGAGGCCATCATGCGTCGCTTCAGGCGGACCGCTCTGGCAGCACTGGCGCGTGGTTCCGGCGTGCCGGCGACGTGGACGTGCCGTATCAGCTCGAGCGTAACGAGCGCGCCGTGGATGCCTCGGCGTCGTTCCTGAACGCCTCAGAATTGCGGCTGTCCGACGTGACCGTGATGCGCCTGAACGAGCGCAGTGTCCGATTGCGCTTCACCATGGTCGGCGTACCGCCGCCGGCCTACACGGTTCGCGGGGCGTGCCGTCAGGGCCAGGCCGTGCTGACCGTGCGGCTGAACCTCGTCGTCCTCCCGCCGCAGTAGCACTGTCTTCGTTTCGTGAAAGGGCGCACGGGGAACCGGACGCTTTGCGCGATCGATCGATGACTTCACTCAGCGAATCCACCGATCGTTGATGGCTGGTTGCTTGCAGGACCTCGAGCATCATGGCCGCCCGCAGGATGCTTGACCGACAGCCAGGCGCCGCGCCAGAAGTCCGGCGCGAGGGAGACAGTATGACCTTCGTGCTCGAGGTGGCCGGCGCCCCCGAGCAGGTGAAGTTGGTGCTGCGCTGCACGCAGACCAGCATCTTCGCTTCGGTCACCAACCTGCCGGCGCCGCGCGAGTAGCCACGCGACCGGCGCGCCTAGCGTGTTACCGGGTGATCTTCGAAGTGGTACGCGAGGCGAAGTGAGAACGCGGTCAGCGTGTAGGCGTGGGAATCACGCGTCACGATCAGCGCCTCCACCGCGGGCTGCAGTGACAGGTGCCGTGACGTGAAGACGTTCACGCCGGCGCCGACGTGGAAGACCGGGTCGGTGAACACCTGCTGCATCAGGCCGGACCCCTGCCTGGCCATGCGGCGGCGATAGAAGCCGGGCATCCCGTCCACCGCGCTGGTGGTGACACGGTAGAGGCCGACGCCGCCTTCGACGAACGGCGACACGCCGGTGCGTGTCAGCCCGGCGCGCACCTTCAGGGCCGCATTGAACCCGTGCGAGCCCTCTCGGCGGTCGAGCCACAGCCCGCCCCCTTCCACCATGACACGCGGTGTCAGCTCCCACCCGACGGCGCCGCCGGCCGTGGCGCCGGTGCCGGCCCCGTCTGCGGCCATGCCCAACGACGCGGATACGGTCGTGCCATGCCCCCAGTCGTCGGGCGGCGCGGCCTGCGGTGCCGTGCGCTGCGCCCACGCGGGCGAGGCCAGCGGCACGGCGACGAGCACGCAGATGCACAGGCGCTGCAGGGATACCATACGAAACTCCTTCTCCCTCTCCCACCGCCTGCAGTTGCAATCCATCAGCCCACTCGCGGCTTCCGGTAAGCGTCGGTGGTACACCGGGTTGGCGGACATGATGCGCGCGTCGCGGGGCGAGGTGCCGGAATGGCGGCAGCCCGTGGGATACTGCGGGTTGATGAGCGAACCGCGCTATCCGTCCGCACGCGAGGTCGCGCCGAAGATCCGGGCGCACTTCGAGCGCTTCCTGCCGACGGCCACCGCCGCCTCGTACCCGGCCATGCTGGCGGCGCCCGCCGTCGCTGACGTCGAGGCCGTGGTCGACGCGGCCTTCTGGGCAAGCCTGCGGCGCGAGGAGAACTATCTGCCGCGCATCTCGCTGGCGCTGCTACCGTCGGCGGCCGCCGAGCAGCCGATGCGCTTCGACACGCCGCTGCCGCTGACCCCGGTCAGCCTGGTGAAGGTGGCCCCCGCGGTGGAACGCCGCGGCATCCATCTGGGTGTGTGGCGCGAGGACGGCGTGCTGCGCGTCTGGGGCACCGCCAGGGCCATTCCGTCGTACTGCATGGTGCTCGAGGTGGCGGCGCCAGGCCTGCTCGTCATCAAGCATCACCGCGGCGACATCGGCAAGTACGTGAACGTGGCCGTGCTCGAGGCCGAGCGCATCAAGATGATCGATGACCGGGCCCGTGCCCTTCCCGATTGCCCGGTGCTGGTGTCGTCGCTGCTTGGCTTCGACTCGCCGGCCAACTGGAACACGCATCTCACGGTGATGGTGGAACTTGCCGTCTCGATGCGGGCGCACGGACGGGGCGGCATGATGCTGATGGTGCCCTCGGAGTCGGACAGTTGGCGCGCCTCGATCGTGCAACCGATGACCTACGGCGTCAGCCCCGCCTTCACCGGACTCGCCGAACTGGTCGATCGGGCCCCGAACGAACGCAGCGACCGCGCGTGGCAGGACGAGATGGCCGATACCGTCCGCGCCGTGGCCGGCCTGACCGCCGTGGACGGCGCCGCCATCATCACCGATCGCTACGAGCTCCTCGTCTTCGGCGCGAAGATCGCGAGGCGCGACGGGTCGCCGCTGGTCGAGCAGACGTCGGTGACCGAACCGATCGAGGACGGCGAAGCCGACGTGGTGCATCCCTCGAGGCTGGGCGGCACGCGTCACCTGTCGGCCGCGCAGTTCGTCCACGATCAGCACGACGCGGTGGCGATGGTCGCCTCGCAGGACGGCCGCTTCACCATCTTCGCGTGGTCGCCGTGCGAGGGCATGGTGCACGCGCACCGCGTCGAAACCCTGTTGCTGTAAGCACGATTCGCTAAGATCGACTCATGCCGTCACAGACCAGCTCGACCTTGGATGCCGTTCAGATCGCTGTCGCCGGCGACGGCTTCGCGTTCGTCGAAGGGGCCGCCATGCAAGACATCCTGAGGCCGTTCGGCTCGCTCGGTGACTGGGAGGCGTTTTCTCTCAGCTGGAATCGCCTCGAACTCGACACCTACATGGCCGACGGCGGCCGCTACCGCCGGCGGCGGCATGCCACCTTCGCGGCGCCGCGACAGGGCGCGCTGACGCGCAAGCCGCACCAGGCGCACTACCAGAGCCTCGACTACAACCCGCTGCACGGCGGCATCGAGCGCTGGTTCGAACCGGTGGAAGAGGGCATTGGCGCTGGCGCAACGCTCACCACGATTCTGGAGTGCTGCCGCGCCACGTTCGGCACGCTGGCGCCCGACGTGGCCGAGTGGCACGTGGAGACGCACCAGTTCCGCATCGAGGCACACCCGGCGGAAGTGGGGCGGCCAACGCCCGAGGGGCTGCACAAGGACGGCGTCGACTACGTGCTGGTGCTGCTCATCGATCGTCGCAACATCGCCAGCGGCGTCACGACCATTCATGGCGACGACGGCACGGTGCTCGGAACATTCACGCTGACCGCGCCGTTCGACGCGGCCATTGTCGACGACCACCGCGTGGCGCACGGCGTGACGCCGGTGCAGCCGCTCGACGCGGACCAGCCCGCCTATCGCGACGTCCTCGTCGTCACCTTCAAGAACGCCGCGGCCGCCCGGTCGTAGCGACGGCCGGGTCGTAGCCGCGCACGTCCTGGGCCACCAGCCACGACACCGGCGCGACGTGGCTGTACAGCCCGAGGATGAGAGCCGGGTGTGACACAAAACGGGCGGCCCATGTCTCCATGAGCCGCCCGCTGGTCGTGTCGCGCGTGGTGCGTCTAGTTGCCGAGGCGGTAGACGATCAGTTCGCCCGGAGCGCCAGGACCGGCGATCGACACCGTGATGTACTGCTTGCCGTCGAGCATGTACGTCATCGGCGAGCCGGTCTGCGGCGCCGGCATGATGACCGCGCCGGCGTCCGCGCCGGTGGCCTTGTCGTAGGCGCGAAGCAGCGCGCCGCGCTGACCGTTGGTCTGCGTCGCAAAGCCACCTTCGCCCGCGATGACCAGGGTCTTCGTGGTGAGGACGCCGATGCGGCCCTGACGGCCGGTGCGCGGAATGGTGAGCCCCTTCAGCGCCGGATGGTTCTTGATGTTGTCCGGGGTTTCACCGTGCGCCACCTGCCACACCTTCGTACCGTCGTTCAGGTTCAGCGCGGTGATCGTGCCGTACGGCGGCTTGGCCAGCGGGAGGCCCTGCACCGTGATGCCGCCGCCGCCTTCACCGCCGCCACCGCCGCCTGCCGGGCGGGTCGCTGCCGCGTTGGGATCGCGCGCGGCGCCCATGACGTAGTTCATGTCGGAGCGCCCACCTTCGGGCTTCACGAGGCCGAGCGCCTGCACGCCCGAGTTCGAGAAGATGTACATGATGTTGGTCTCGGGGTCGAGCGAACCACCCTGCCAGTTGGCGCCGCCGGTGACGACCGGCGAGAGCAGCAGGCCGAGCGGCTTCGGCCAGGTACTGACCGGCGGCGGCGTGAAGATCGGCCCCAGGACGTAGTTCGAGGCAATCCGCTTCGCTTCCGCGTTCAGCTCCGGCGTGAAGTCGATCAGGTCGTTCTCCGAAAAGCCCTGGCGCTCGAAGGCTGGCGGCTTGGTGACGAACGGCTGCGTCGGCGAATACCACTCGCCGGGCACGGTGCCCTTCTCGACCGCACGCTCCTCTATCGGAAACACCGGCTCGCCGGTGACGCGGTCGAACATGTAGACCCAGCCCTGCTTCGTCGGCTGCGCCAGCGCCTTGATCTGCTTGCCGTTGACGGTGATGTTCGCCAGGATTGGGGCGCACGGAATGTCGTGGTCCCACACACCGTGATGCACGAGCTGGTAGTGCCACTTGCGCTTGCCGGTCTTCACGTCGAGGGCGACGACGCTCTCGGCGAAGAGCGAGTTGCCCGGACGGTGACCGCCGTAGTAGTCGCCGGTCGGCAGTTCCACCGGCATGTACACCAGGCCGAGTTCCGGGTCGGCGCTCATCTGCGCCCACACGCCGGTGTTGCCGGTGTACGACCACGAGTCGTTCAGCCAGGTGTCGTTGCCGAACTCGCCGGGACGCGGGATGGTGTGGAAGATCCAGAGGCGACGGCCGGTGCGGGCGTCGAAGCCGCGCACGTAGCCCTTCTGGTTCGCCTTGCTCTTCGGCACGCTGCCGGCCAGGTGCGCCGCGCCGACAACGATGACGTCGTTGACGATGACGGGGGCGGCGTGCAGGCCGATTTCACCGGTGACCAGATCCATCGGCTGGTCATCGTTCTGCTTGAGGTCGATGACGCCGTTGGTGCCGAACGTCGCCACCGGAGCGCCGGTCCTGGCGTTCAGCGCCATCATCTGGTAGCCAGGCGTGACGTAGATGATGCGCTCGTCCTTGCCGTCGGTCCAATAGGAGAGTCCGCGGCCCGAGAGCTGACGCGGTGCGGCAGCGCCACGTTCGCCTTCGTTCAGGCTGTGCATCCACAGTAGTTCGCCGCTCTTGCCGTCGACCGCGACCACCGCGCGACGCGTGCCGGCGGTGAAGTAGAGCACCCCCTTCACCATCAGGGGCGTCGTCTGCAGCTGAAACTCGGCGCGCGGACCGAGCATGTCGGTTTTGAAGCGGAATGCGACTTCCAGCTTGTTGAAATTGCCGGCGTTGATCTGGTCAAGCGGGGAGTATCGCGTGCTCGAGAGGTCGCCGCCGTAGGTCTGCCACTCGCCGTTCTGCGTGCCGTACACGTGCGGCGGCGTCGCCGGCGCAGCCGGGCGGGCGGCGGCGGGCCGTGCCGCGGCGGGCGCCTGCGCGCGGGTCGCCGGGGCGGCTGACTGTCCCTGTCCGATGGTGGGCACAGTGGCCCACAGCACCAGCAGAGCCACTGGACTGAGCCCTGCGGCCCAGCGCCAAGTATTTCGCTTCATTAAGAGCTCCTTGTCCTCGACAACCGGTCTGAATGGTGAGGCGAGCCATTCTAAAACAAATGACCAGTCGGCCTCCGGACTGTTTGTGGCGCGCGTGGGACGCCGGCCACTGGCCGCACTCGGCGAGCTGTTCGGTCGACCGTCCACCACGCGTTGTGCTGGTGTGGCTGCGCCGGACCAGCGCTCGACAGTACGCGGCTCCCCCATCGCTCCGCGGCCGGGCACGGCCTTTGAAGATGCGTGGGCACCGAGATGCGGTCTGTGAAAACTGCCGACCCACGCCCCCTCCCGCAAACCCGGTCGGAACTGCAACTGTGGGTGCACGAACACCTGCGGCTGTCGACCGACACGGAGCATTCGCTGTTGCGCGCGGTGGACGCAGTGTTTACCCGTCACGAACGGCTGTGGCAGGAATCGAAACAGGACGCCGTCCAGGCGCTGTCGTCCGGATTTGCCGACAAGATGGCGCGCGTCACCCACGAACTGCAGGCGAAGGACGCGACGGTCCACAGCATCTCCCGCTACTTCGAACAGTTGGTCGCCGACCTCACGGACAGGTCGAACCGGGATCCAAAGACGCGCCTGATGAACTTCCGGCGCTTCACGGAACAGCTCGAATCGTTCCTCGCGCTCGAGCAGCGGGGCCGCTGGTGTGCGGTCGGGCTGGTCGATATCACCGGCTTCAAGTGGTACAACGACGCCCTCGGACATGCCGTCGGCGACCGCATCATCGAACGCGTGGCCAACCTGCTGCGCGAGCAGGTCCGCTCGGACGACCTGCTGGCACAGGAGCGGCCGGGGACCGAGCCACGCGAACTGCACGCGCGCCTTGGTGGCGACGAGTTCTGCTTCCTCATCCCGGACCTTGTCGAGTATCACCAGGCGTACGCCGTGGCCGAACGCTTCCGCGAAGCGGTAGAGCGCTACGCCTGGACGACCGAGGACGTGCGCCTCGCGGTGCAACCGGTCCGCGTCGACGTCGGTGTCGTCTGCCTGTGCCTCGGACGCGTGGCCGAACGTCGCTTCGTGGCGCGCCGGCTCGCCGCGCAGCTCATTCAGCGCGCTGACAAGTTGATGTACGAGGCCAAGGGCGACCGCGCCAGCCACATCTACCTCACGCGAGCACGTGTGCTCGAAGGGGAGCTCCTCGATCTCACGGCAGGCGATCCTGACCCCGAGGATCCCGCGCCGGTCGAGGGCGAGCCGACCACCTGAGACGGGCTGCCATTTGCCGGTTGGGCCGTGTTACCATCTTGGGTCCCCGCACGGTGGATATAGCTCAATGGTTAGAGCGCCGGTCTGTGGCACCGGAGGTTGCGGGTTCAATCCCCGTTATCCACCCCACTCCCTCTTCTTCTCAATTCCGACACCTGTTGCAGGCCCTCCGCCGTGCCTCTATCGGCGCGACCTGCGATCAGCCGTTTGATTTCGGCGGCTTTCGGTGCATAGTCTGCGCGGCGGCCGTGGCGTCCGGCTCTGCGGACCCGTCGCCGATATCTGTGGAGGAGACCGTGAAACAACTGCTGTCGCGTGCATTGGTCGTAGGTGTGTTGGCCACAGGAGCGCTCGGTGTGGTGCAGGCGCAGAATCCGGCAGGACAGGCGGCGCCGCCGCAGCAACCGGCGCCAGCCCCGAATGCCGACCCCTACTTCAATAACGCCAATCCCGGCGCGGCGCAGTTCCCGCTGTCGGCCCCGGCCGGCACCGACAGCAAGGCCGCGACCACGGCACCCACGGGCGCCGTGAACCAGGGACCGTTCACCCCCGCTGGCTGGAAGTACGGACCGGCCTTCACCCCACCACCGAACGCCGCCATCTGGAACCCGGTGAAGCTGAAGATGCAGCAGGGCGGCAAGGTGACCGGGGGTACGGTCTTCGGCGCCACCGACCCGGCCACCTACTGCGCCATGGCCAACGCCGGCTACGACTTCATCTGGACCGAGATGCAGCACTCGTCCACCGACTGGCAGAACGTCGCCCGCATGTGGGCCACCTGTCCGCACGCCAAGGCGGTGCCCGGTGTGCGGGTGGCCTACACCGACGAACGCGAGATCCAGCACGCGCTCGACTCGGGCGCGCTGGTGCTGGTGGTGCCCACCGTCGACACGGTCGAAGAAGCGATCGAGGCGCGCAACTGGGCCTACTTCCCACCGCTCGGCCGCCGCAGCAACGGCGGCGGGCAGGCGTTCGATCCGGCCGTATGGGGCGGCGTCCCTGGCGGCTACCGCAACACCGTCAACGACAACCTCGTGCTGATCCTGATGATCGAAACGCTCGAGGGGCTGAAGAACGCCGACGCCATCGCGAAGGTGCCGGGCGTGTCGGCGGTGTTCGCGGCCAGCGGCGACCTGGGAAACTTCTCGGGCTATCGCCAGGGCACGCCCGACTACGAGCGTGCCATCAACATCGTCCACGATGCCGCGATCAAAGCCGGCGTGAAACTGTGCGGACCCTTCGCGTGGCGCGACCGTCCCGACTTCTCGTGCTTCCAGAACGGCAGCGAGACCGCCGCCATCGCACGCGGCGCCGCCGCCGAACTAGGGTCGCTGGCCAACACGCAGCCAGTGCCATCAGCCGGCCCGTTCGCCAAGCGCTGAAGTCAGGCCTGGCCTCCGGGCTCGCCGGCCTGAAGGTCGGCAGCTACGTACGAGCAGGAGCAGATTGTTCGCTGACAGAAAACGTCAGCCAACAACAATTGTCACCCTCGACGGCCGTACTCGCACCCTGAGCCAACGTGAAGGATCTGCGCGAAGCGTCGCGCAGGTTCCCGTTACGACGGTCCCAGCCAGGGCGGGTCCCCGCGCATTGTTCGCGCGCATCTGTTGCCGGGCCGTCGCCCGCACACGGATCCGTCCAGCGCTTTCCCAATTTGTAATCGGGCGTCATGACAACGGCGTATTGCGCCGTTTATCGCTGTTTTCCGCGCTTCACCCCTCGCCGGCCTGCCTGCCACCGGCCACACACGGCGTCGCGGGAAGTCCGCGTAATCGTGCCCAAATGCGGCCGGCCCTAGGCGCCCGGGGCTGGCGCAGCCTGCAATTGACCGGCGCCGGGGCGCACGCGTCTGGAAGTTGGCGCTCCCTTTGCTGAGCTATACGTCAGGTATCCCCTGATGAAGACTGCGATCGGACGTCCGCTATGACGATTGGTGCATTCGCGTGAAGCAGCTGACCCCTGCCGCGCGGCTGTACGTGTCGGGCGTCATCGTTGCCGCCGCGACCATCCTGGGCGTCACAGCCCCGGGCATGCACTTCACGCAGCCCGGTCTGTTCCTGACGCTCTTCGTGCTGTCGTGTGCCAGCGCGGCGATGAAGATCACGTTGCCGCTCACCACCAACGTCTCGACGATGTCGGTGTCCTACGCCATCGATTTCGCGTCGCTCATCATGCTCGGTTGGGAGCAGACGCTGCTGGTCGCCGCGGCCAGTGCCTTCAGCCAGTGTGTCCTCAACAACAAGGAACAGCCGCCGCTGCATCGCACCCTGTTCAGCATGGCCACGCTGGTGGTTACGGTGGCGGGTGCCGGCGTCGCGTTCAATCTGCTGTCGTGGCCGGGTCCTGACCCGGTGACCGCCGTGGCCCGTCCGCTGGTTGGCGCTGCCACCATCTACTTCCTGCTGAACAGCGGCCTCATCGCTGGCGCCATCGCACTGGCGTCTCGCCAGCCGGTCTTCACCATCTGGCAAACGAACTTTCTCTGGAGCGCGCCAAGCTACTTTGTGGGCGCGGGCGCGGCCGCACTCGCCGCGTGGACGATGAACCGGGTCGGCGTGTGGCTGGCGCCGCTCACGTTCGCGCCGATCTACCTCACGTACCGCACCTACCGTGTGTATCTGGGCCGGCTCGAGGCGCAGTTGCACGTGCAGGAAACGTCCGATCTGCACCTGGCCACCATTGAAGCGTTGGCGGCCGCCATCGACGCCAAGGACCAGATGACGCGTGTGCACATCCGGCGCGTGCAGGCCTACGCCGCCGGCCTTGCCGAAGTGCTCGACATGACGCCCGGCGAAATCCAGGCGGTACGCACTGCGGCGCTGCTCCACGACATCGGCAAGCTGGCCATCCCCGCGCACATCCTGTCGAAGCCGGGGCCGCTGACGCCCGAGGAATTCGCCAAGGTTCGCATCCATCCGCAGATTGGCGCCGAGATCATCGCGTCCGTGCCGTTCCCCGTGCCGGTGGCGCCCATTGTCCTCAGCCATCACGAACGCTGGGACGGCACCGGCTATCCGCAGGCGCTCAAGGGCGACCAGATTCCGATCGGCGCCCGCATCATCAGCCTGGTCGACTACTTCGACGTTGTCACCTCCGAGCGTCCGTACCACTCGGCGCTCTCGATGGACAACGCCCTCGCGCTCCTGAAGCACGAGTCGGGACGCGCCCTCGACCCCGGCCTGGTCGACATCTTCATCGAGAAGCTGCCCGAGCTGTCGGCCAAATTCGATGTAGCGCAGGCGCACGTCCCGGTGTCTGGCAACGAAGCCGCGCAGGCGGCCAGCGGCGAGCCCAACGCGTTCGAGAACATCGCGCTGGCGCACCAGGAGATCTACGCGCTGTACGAGATCGCGCAGACCATGGGCACAAGCCTGAGCGTGTCGGACACGATGGGCCTCATCTCGTCGAAGCTGGCGGCCATCATCCCGTGGTCGGGTTGCGCCCTCTTCCTGCAGGACGCCGACTCCACCGAGGTGCACTGCCGCTTTGCCACGGGCGTCGACGCGCCGCGGCTGCTCGGCCTCACGGTTCCCGTCGGCGAGGGCCTGTCCGGCTGGGTGGCGCGCCACCGCCGTACCCTGGTGAACGCCAGCCCGCGCATCGAGTTCGAGGCCGCCGGCCTCGACGCCGGGTCGCTCACCATCAAGGCCGCCATTGTCTGCCCGCTCGAACTGGGCGAACGCTTCATCGGCTCGCTGGCCCTCTTCCACGACGACGCCGACCGCTACACCGAAGACCACCGCCGGCTGCTCGTGCGCGTCGCTGAACAGGCGGCCGCCGTGGTCAGCAACTCCCTGGTGTTCGAGCAGACGCAGGAAGAGTCGCTGACCGATCCGCTCACCGGCCTGCCGAACCGCCGCTCGATGATGTCGCGCATCGCCAGCGAGATCAGCCGGTCGGAACGCCTGCAGGGCGAACTCGCGGTCATCGTGCTCGATGTCGACGGCTTCAAGCAGATCAACGACTCCTACGGGCACGCGGTTGGCGACCAGGTGCTGCGCGAGATCTCGCGTGCGCTCCTCGGTTCACTGCGTACCTACGACATGTGCGTGCGCTTCGCGGGTGACGAGTTCGTGGTGGTGCTTGGCGACTGTTCGCCTGACGCCGCCGAGCTCAAGCGCCAGGAACTGCAGCGCCACATCGAAGCCATCGAGGTCGAGCTCGACTCGGTGGTACTGCGCGTCGGCGCCAGCGCCGGCGCCGCGGTCTACCCGCACGACGGCCGCACCTACGACTCGCTCATCGCGACGGCCGACAGGCGCATGTATACCGACAAGGCGCTGCGCCGCCGGTTCACCCGTTCGAGCAGCCGCGACTGGGAGCAGGTGACTTCGCCCGCGCCGGCAGTGCCGCCCGTCCGCCCGCCGGTTGCGCCGACCCGACCCAACTGATTCCGTCGCGGTCACGCGAAGGCCCCGAAGCCCATACAATCATCGGGTGACCGAACCCAAGGAACCGATGCGCGTCGTCGATCGCCGCTGGTGGGCGCGAGCCGACGCAGAGCCAGACACGCCGGACAGCACGGAGGATCGTCGCGAGCGCAAGCCGACGATGGTCGAAGAGCTCGAACAGCAGCTCACGCGGGCCAACGAACAGGTGCAGGCGGTGCTGGCCGAGCATCGCCGTGCCACCGACGAGTTCGAGCAGGTGAAACTGCGGATGCGGCGCGACGCCGCGCGCGAGGTGGAACGCGGCCGGCGCACGGTCCTCGCCGAGATGCTCGATGTGATGGACAACCTCGACCGCGCCCTGGCCGCCGCTCGTGTCTCGGATCCTGACCCCACCAGCACGCTGCTTCGCGGTGTCGAACTGGTGCGCGAGCAGTTCCTCGGCAAGCTGGAAGGGTTCGGGGTGCGGTTGCTGCCCGCGCTGCACAGCCCGTTCGATCCGCAGGTGCATGAAGCGGTGTCGATGGCGCCCGTCTCCGATCCGGAGCAGCACGGCGTCGTGATTGCGGTGGCCGCCGAGGGCTACGTCATCGGCGACGAACTCCTCCGGCCCGCCTCCGTCGTGGTGGGCACGCATGGCTGACACCCCGGACATTGTCGAACGCCGCCGCCGCTACATCCAGCGCCAGATCGCGCTCAACAGGGGCGACGTCGACGTGCGGTTCCGCGGTCAGCCGCCGCAGGGCGCCGGGGCAACCAACCGCCACGGCATGCCGCGGCTCCCGGTCGGCCAGCACGAGGTGCGGAACTGGCCCGTGCTCGACCTCGGCGATCTCCCGGATATCGATCTTCAGGCGTGGCGGCTCGAGGTCGGCGGCCTCGTCGAGCATCCCTTCACGCTCACGTGGGAACAGTTCCTGGCGCTGCCGCAGGTTGACGACGTCAGCGACTTTCACTGCGTGACCACCTGGAGCCGCTACGACAACCACTGGCGTGGCGTCCGCTTCAGCACGCTGGCCGAGATGGCGGTGCCGAAGGACGAAGCGACGTTCGTCCTCTGCACCGGCTACGACCAGATGCCCGGGAGCGAGATTCCGTACACGACGAACCTGCCGCTCGAGCGGGCGATCGAGGACGACGTGCTGCTCGTGCACACGTGGGAGGGGCGTCCGCTCCCTCATGAGCACGGCGGGCCACTCCGAATGATTACGCCGAAGCTTTACGCCTGGAAAGGCACGAAGTGGATTTGCAAGATCGAGTTCCTGCCCGGGAACCGGCGCGGCTTCTGGGAACTGCGCGGCTACTCGAACTCCGCCGAACCGTGGTTCAACGACCGCTACTCGACGACGTGACGCCCTACTTCGGTTCGAACCTGTACACGACGTAGCGAATCGGTCCGTCCAGCTGGCTGAGCCGGTGTGCCATGCCGGCGGGCACCACGAACACGTCGCCGGGCGCCAGCTTCTGCGTGGTGCCGCCGACGTGGGTCCCGGTGTGACTGATGCCGGCGCCAAGGTTCGTGAGGTCGGTCTCCTTGACGTCGTCGATCCGGCCACCGGTCATGATGGTGCCCGAGCCCTCGAGGATGTAGTAGATCTCCGTCACGTGATCGTGAATGAGCGCGTTCGTCTCCGCCTGCACGCGTCGCAGATGAGCGACGTGCGCCTTGCCGCCCTGGATCTCGGTCGTCGCAATCTTCTGATCGACGATGTTGCCGCTTGGTGCGGCCTGGGCCTTCCTCAGCGCTTCGTCGATCTGCGCCTTGCCGACAAACGTTCCAGACGCCTGTGCCGCACCCTGTGCGAACACCAGACCCCACGCAAGCATCAATGCATTCAGCATGGCGACAAGCGTACTCATGGGCTGGCAGCGGTCAAGCAGATTCGCGCACCAGCTCGACCAGCGTGGGCGCCAGCGTGAAGCCGACACCATACACCTGAGCACGGCACTCCCCAGCGCGGTACAGCCGCCTGCCATCAGCCGTTCCCGGACGCCGCTTACGAGGCCTCAGCTCCGGCATGCGCCTTGATGTTCCGGGCAGCGTGAGAGTCTGGCCAGGACAACCTTACCCGCTCGGCGCCACCTGGAACGGCGTCGGCGTGAACTTCGCCCTGTTCTCGGCGCACGCCACCCGCGTCGAACTCTGTCTCTTCGACTCCGCGCAGGCGGAGCGGGAGTCCGTGCGCATCGACCTGCCGGAGCATACCGACATGGTGTGGCACGGCTTCCTGCCCGACGGGCGGCCGAACCAGCTCTACGGCTTCCGGGTGCATGGCCCGTACGAACCGGCGCACGGGCATCGTTTCAATGCCAACAAGCTGCTGATGGATCCCTACGCCAAGGCCGTGGCCCGCCCGATTCAGTGGGCCGACGAGCTGTTCGGCTACACCGTTGGTGCGGACGCTGGCGACCTGTCTTTCGACCCGCGGGACAGCGCGGCGCGCGCGCCGCTGGCCGCCGTGGTCGACCCCGCCTTCTCGTGGGGCGACGATCGTCGGCTGCGTACGCCGTGGCACAACACCGTCATCTACGAGATGCACGTGCGCGGCTTCACGATGCGGCACCCGGACATTCCCGAGCACCTGCGCGGCTCCTACGAGGCGCTCACCACCGAGCCAGCGCTGCGGCACTTGACGGACCTCGGCGTCACTGCCGTCGAGCTGATGCCGGTGCACCACCACGCGCGCGACCGCCACCTCGACGACCGCGGCCTCTCGAACTACTGGGGTTACAACAGCTACGGCTACTTCGCCCCCGAGTGCCGCTTCGCGGCATCGCGCACCCCGGCGGGTGCGGTCCGCGAGTTTAAGCGCATGGTGCGGGCCTTCCATGCCGCAGGCCTCGAGGTGATTCTCGACGTGGTCTACAACCACACCGCCGAGGGGAATCATCTGGGTCCGACGCTGTCGCTGAAGGGGATCGACAACGCGTCGTACTACCGCCTGGTCGAGAGCGACCCGCGCTACTACATGGATTTCACCGGCTGCGGCAACACGCTGAACATGCGCTGTCCGCAGGTGCTCCAGCTGATCATGGACAGCCTGCGCTACTGGGTGCAGGAGATGCACGTCGACGGCTTCCGCTTCGACCTCGCCAGCGCACTCGCCCGCGAACTCTACGACGTCGACCGGCTTGCAAGCTTCTTCGACATCATCCACCAGGACCCGGTGCTGTCGCAGGTGAAGCTGATCGCCGAACCGTGGGATCTGGGAGAAGGCGGATACCAGGTCGGCAACTTTCCGGTGCTGTGGACGGAGTGGAACGGCAAGTATCGCGACACCGTGCGCCGCTTCTGGCGGGGCGACGGCGGGACGGTGTCGGAACTCGCGACGCGCCTCTCTGGCAGCAACGACCTCTACGCGCACAGCGGTCGCAAGCCCTACGCGAGCATCAACTTCGTGACCGCGCACGACGGCTTCACGCTTGCGGACCTCGTCAGCTACAACGAGAAGCACAACGACGCCAACGGCGAGGACAACCGCGACGGCGAGTCGAACAACCTGAGCTGGAACTGCGGCGCTGAGGGGCCGACGGACGACCCGGAGGTGCTGGCACTGCGCCAGCGGCAGGCGCGCAATATTCTCGCGACGCTGCTGCTGTCGCAAGGCGTGCCGATGCTGAGCCACGGTGACGAACTCGGACGCACGCAGCAGGGGAACAACAACGCCTACTGCCACGACAGCGAGCTCACGTGGATCGACTGGAACCTGTCCGACGAGCAGCAGGCGCTCTGCGACTTCACCCGGCAACTCGTGCAGTTGCGAGTGCAGGAGCCTGTGCTGCGGCGACGACGGTATTTCCAGGGCCGCAGCATCCGCGGCGGCAAGGATGTGGCCTGGCTGGCGCCCGATGGACACGAGATGACCGACGAGGCGTGGAGCGCCGATTTCGTGCGCTGCGTCGGCATGTTGCTCTCGGGCACCGGCATCGAGGAGGTCGATGAACATGGCGAGCCGATTCTCGGCGACACCCTGTTGCTGCTGCTGAGCGCGCATCACGACGAGGTGCGCTTCACGCTGCCCAACCTCGACCCGGCCCATCACTGGCAGCGCCTGTTCGACACCGTCGATCCCCACGGGGCGCCGCGCGCCGTGAAGGCCGGCACCGACTATGTGCTGCAGGGGCGCTCGGTGGCCCTCTTCAAGGTCTCGCCGCCCGTCGTCGAGCGTCGCCGCGCCTTCGTCGTGCGCGCGGCCGTCGCACCCGTCGAGGACGTGGTTACCTCACTGCCATGAGCCACGCCGAACGCCCGACGACAGCAACCGATCCCCTCTGGTACAAGGACGCCGTCATCTACCAGGCGCACGTGAAGTCGTTCTACGACGGCAACAACGACGGCGTGGGCGACTTCCAGGGGCTGACGCAGAAGCTCGACTACCTGCATTCGCTCGGCATCACCTGCCTGTGGCTGCTGCCGTTCTTCCCGTCGCCGTTGAAGGACGATGGCTACGACATCGCGGACTACGGCAGCGTCCACCCCGGCTACGGCACCATCGCCGACTTCAAGGCGTTTGTCGACGCGGCACATGCGCGCGGCATACGCATACTCATCGAACTCGTTGTCAACCATACGTCGGACCAGCATCCGTGGTTCCAGCGCGCCCGGTCGGCGCCGGCCGGCTCGCCGGCGCGCGACTTCTACGTCTGGAGCGACACCGACACAAAGTTTCCGGATACCCGGATCATCTTCACCGACACGGAGCGGTCGAACTGGGCCTTCGACCCGGTCGCACAGCAGTACTACTGGCACCGCTTCTTCTCGCACCAGCCCGACTTGAATCACAACAATCCGGCTGTCGTCGATGCGGTGATCGACGTGATGAAGTTCTGGCTGGCGCTCGGCGTCGACGGGATGCGCCTCGACGCCGTGGCGTACCTGTGCGTGCGCGAGGGCACGAACAACGAGAACCTTCCCGAAACGCACGCTGTCCTGAGACGCATGCGCCACGAACTCGACACGTCGTACCCCGGGCGGATGCTGCTCGCGGAGGCGAACCAGTGGCCGGCCGACGTGCGCGCCTACTTCGGCGACAGCGACGAATGCCACATGGCGTTCCACTTCGCGCTGATGCCGCGCATGTTCATGGCGCTGCGGCAAGAGGACCGCCACGCGATTACCGAAATCATGAACCAGACGCCGGATCTGCCCGAGGCGTGTCAGTGGGCGTTGTTCCTGCGGAATCACGACGAGCTGACGCTCGAGATGGTGACCGACGAGGAGCGCGACTACATGTACCAGGCGTACGCTGCCGACCCGCAGATGCGCCTGAACGTCGGCATCCGCCGTCGGCTTGCGCCGCTTGTGGAGAACAGCCGGCGACGAATCGAGCTGCTCAACATGCTGCTCTTCTCGATGCCGGGCACGCCCATCGTCTACTACGGCGACGAAATCGGAATGGGCGACAACATCTACCTCGGCGACCGCAACGGCGTGCGCACGCCCATGCAGTGGAGCAGCGATCGCAACGGCGGCTTCTCGCGGGCCGACACGGCACGTCTGGTGGCGCCCCCGGTCGTCGATGTGGTCTACGGGTATCAGTCGATCAACGTCGAGGCGCAGGAGCGCTCGCCCTTTTCGCTCCTGAACTGGATGAAACGGCTCATTGCGCTGCGCCGCGAGCACCGCGTGCTCGGCCGGGGCACGCTCACCTTTCTCCCCTGCTCGAATCGCAAGGTGCTGGCCTACCTGCGTCGTTCGGACGACGAGACGGTGCTGGTGCTGGCGAACCTGTCGCGCAGCCTGCAGCCGGCCGAGATCGACCTCTCGGAACTGGCCGGATTGACGCCGGTCGAGATGCTGGGACGCGCGGAGTTCCCCCGCATCGCGTCGGATCGGCCGTACTTCGTCACGCTCGGCCCATACGCCGCGCACTGGTTCTCGCTGGTCGCCAGCCCGATGCAGCTGCGCCAGACGGTGGACGCGCACCAGCCCGACGTTGCGGATGCCGAGTCGCTGCCGTCGCTGCTCGTCGGCGTGAACTGGGAGACGCTGTTCGATGCGGCCACACGACAACTGCTCGAACGGCAGGCCCTGCTGCCGTTTCTGTCGCGACAGCGGTGGTTCGCCTCGAAGGTCCGCACTGACCGCGACGCGCGGTTCGTCGACTGGCTCATGCTGCGCGGCGGCTCGAGCCCGGCGTTCCTCACCATCGTGCAGGTGCAGCACGGCCAGGGCGACCCCGAACGCTACGTCGTTCCGTTCGCCCTGCTCACCGGCGACGCGGCGGCGCGTGTCATCACCGATCGGCCGGACTTGGTCCTGGCGCGCATCGCCGGCGCTCGCAAGGGCGCGATTGTCGACGGCCTGCTCGACGACGGCGTGTGCACCATCCTGCTCGAGCTGGCTGAGACGAGCGGAGCGGTGGACGGCCGTCGGTCGGCGCTCCGTGGTGAGCGCACCGGTCCGATGCAGCCCGCGCACGAACGCCGATGGGTTCACCCCGCCACCGACTCGCTCACCTCGATCGTGTTCGACGACGAGCGTCAGGTGCTGAAGCTGCGGCGCCGCCTCGAACCTGGCCCGAGTCCGGAGTGCGAGATTGGACGAGCGCTGACCGACGCCGGCTTCACTCACGCGCCGGCGTTCACCGGAGCCGTCACCTACGAACGTCGCGACGAACCGCCGGCCACGCTGGCCATCGTGCACGCGTTCGTCGGCAACCAGGGCTCCGGATGGACGTTCACGATCGACGACCTCCGCCGCTACTACGAGCGGGTCGAGGCGCGCATCAGCCGTGCGGAATTCGATGCGGCGGCTCAGGGCCGATACGAGTCGGCGGCAACCACCGGCGTCGCGCCCCCACCGTTCTTCGCCGCGCTGGAGGCTGCATATCTGGTGGCCGCGGCCACGCTCGGACAGAGAACGGCCGAACTGCACCTCGCACTCGCGTCTCGCACCGCCGCCGGATTCGCTCCAGAGCGGCTCGAAGCACGCGCGCTGCGGAAGCTGGGTCACGACTCGGCCACCCACGCCGCTGAGGTGTTCGCACGGCTCGAGGCACAGCGCGACGCCCTGCCGGACGCCGCTCGGGCACATGCCGACGACGTCCTGAACGGGCGTGCCACCCTGCTCGATCGGTTCGACGATGTGGCACGGCTGCGCGGCGGCGGACAGCAGATTCGCGTGCACGGCGACTATCACCTCGGCCAGGTGCTCCGCGTCGAAGAAGACTTCGTCATTCTCGACTTCGACGGTGAGCCGGCCCGGTCGCTCGACGAGCGCCGCGCACGCTCGTCGCCACTGAGGGACGTGGCCGGTATGCTGCGCTCGTTCGACTACGCGGCCGGCGCCGCGCTGCTGGCGTTCACCCAGGCGTCCACGCCGAGGGCGGCCAGGTTGGCCCCGTGGGCGGACGCGTGGCGACACTGGGTATCGAAGGCGTTTCTCGACGCCTATCGGACGGCGATGCGCGGATCGGCGGTGCTGCCGCGCGGGCAGGCGTTCGAGCGCCTGCTCGAAGCGTTCATCGTGGATAAGGCGCTCGATGAACTGGGTTACGAGCTGAACAGCCGGCCCGAATGGGTCGGCATCCCGCTCGGCGCTCTGGCAGCTCTGGCGGTCCCTTTGCAGAGGTAGTGCCCTACTGATCGATATAATGGGTGCGACTCCAACAGTCTGGCCACCTCGCTGGTGACCGGCATGAGAGCCACAACAAGGACGCTCTATGGCAAAGAAGACGACACCCCGCCCGAAGACCGCCCCAAAAGCGGAAACTCCCGCCCCATCGGCCGCTCCAACACCCCGCGCTCGCGCAGCCGCGCCGAAGAAGAAAGCTGACACGGTTGTAGCGGTCAACAGTGACGATTCGACAATGCTGTCCGCAGAACCCTCAGACGAAGCCATCCGGATTCGGGCGTACGCGCGCTACCTCGAGCGCGGCGGCGGTCACGGCATGCACTTTGAGGACTGGCTGGAAGCAAAGCGGGAACTGCGCGAACTGACTGACAGGAAATAGCGCGCTCCCGAGGGGAGGTGACGTGGCCAGGGCGATATGGAAAGGCTCGATCTCGTTCGGACTCGTCAACATTCCCATCGAACTCCACACCGCGGTGCGCGACACGCGACCGCACTTTCGCATGCTCCATGCGAAGGACAAGTCGCCTGTCCGCTTCCAGCGGGTATGCATCAGTGACGGTCATCCCGTGGCGTGGGAGGATCTGGTCAAGGGGTTCGAGTACGCGAAAGGGCGCTTCGTCGTGCTCTCCCGCGAGGACTTCAGTGCCGCCGCCGTCGAGAAGACCCGCACGATCGATATCATCGACTTCGTACGCCGCGACGACATCGACGACCGCTACTTCGACACCCCGTACTTCGTCGCCCCGTCGAAGGGGGGCGAACGGGCCTATGCCTTGCTGCGCGAAGCCATTCGCGACACCCGCCGGGTCGGCATCGCCAAGTTCATCCTGCGTGAGGCGCAGCACCTGGCCGCCGTCGAAGTCATCGACGAGGCGATTGTCCTCTCCGTGATGCGGTTCGCCGACGAACTTGTCGGGCGCGACGCGCTGACCTTCCCGCCGGCCAAGGACATCCGTCCCGCCGAACTCGAAATGGCCAAGGCACTGGTCAACAGCCTGGCTGCCGACTGGGATCCGGACAAGTACACCGACGAGTATCAGGCCAACCTCATGCGGATCATCGAGGCGAAGACGAAGGGCAAGGCGGTGACGCTCGAATCGTCCGAGCAACCGCGACAGGCCGAAGTGGTCGACCTGATGGAGCGGCTGAAGCGCAGCCTCGAGCAGGCCGGCGGCGGACGACCCGCAACGTCGACGAAGACCACGACAGCCGCGAAGCCGAGGTCCAAGGCAGGCGCGAAGGGCGCGCGCAAGCGCAGGGCCGCGTGACGTGCTCGCACATCCGGCCAGTCACGATTAGCCTGTAGGCACGGTCATGCTGCTGCCCATGCTCGCGACGCTCGCTGAAGCGCCGCTCGTCGACCCCGACCTGCTCTACGAACCCAAGTACGACGGCATTCGCGCCATCGCGGAGGTTGACGCCGGCGGGCGCGGCGTCCGGCTCTGGTCGCGGCTCGGCAACGACAAGACACGGCAGTTTCCGGACGTGGCGAAGGCGCTGCAGGCCTGGGCGCGTCGCAGGCGAGAGGACGTCGTGCTGGACGGCGAGCTCGTGGCGCTCGACGCCCAGGGTGAGCCGGCAGGCTTCCAGCAATTGCAGGGGCGCATCCACACGAAGGAGGAACCCGACGGTGCCTCACCCACGGCGTTCATCGTGTTCGATGTGCTGCGCGTCGGCTCGCACGATTTGCGCAACGAACCACTCACCGCCAGGCGCGCGCAGTTGGAATCGCTGCTCGCGCGAGGGTCCGGCCCGACGCTGCGCCTCAGCGAACAGGTGGCGGAGAACGGCGAGGGGCTCTACACACGCGCCCTCGAGCGCGGGTGGGAAGGGCTGATCGCCAAGAACGCGGCGTCGAAGTACTGCTCGGGCAAGCGCTCGGCCGAGTGGCGCAAGCTGAAGATCCTGCAGGAGCAGGAGTTCGTCATCGCCGGCTGGACGGAACCGCGGCAGTCACGCACCAACTTCGGCGCCCTGCTGCTCGGCGTCTACCAGGACTCACAGCTCGTCTACGCCGGTCATACCGGCACCGGCTTCGACGGGAAGACGCTCGCCATGCTCATGGCGCGGATGGCCCCGCTCGAAACCCGGGAGTGTCCGTTCGCGGTGAAGCCGAAGTCGAACGAGAAGCCGCACTGGGTGCGACCGGACCTCGTGGCGCAGGTCAAGTTCACTGAATGGACCACAGATCATCACCTCCGGCATCCGGTCTATCTCGGGCTCCGCGACGACAAGGCGGCGCGCGACGTGGTGCGCGAGTCGACACGGCGGCATCACGGCTCGGTGAAGAAGCGTCTGGGGACGAAGGCTGCCGTGGCGGCTGCGAGCGTGGCGCGTGAGCCGCGCGACGTCACATCGTCTCGGGCCGGCCGACTGAACACAGCGGCCGTCATCGAGCAGCTCCATGCGCTCGAAGACGCGCGCAAGGACGGCGAGCTGGAACTGCCGGGCGGCGAGACACTGGCGGTCACCAACCTGCACAAGGTCTTCTGGCCGAAGCTCGCGCTGACCAAGGGCGACCTCTTCCGCTACTACGCCCAGGTGGCCCCCTGCCTCCTGCCTGTGCTGGCGGATAGACCGCTGGTGATGAAGCGCTATCCGAACGGCGTCGATGCCAAGCCGTTCTACCAGCATCGCGCCCCGGACGTGCCGCCGGGGGTTCGCGTCGAGCCGGTGCCGGCTGCCGACGACCGGCCGCATCTCATCGGCGGCGACCTGAAGACGCTGCTCTACACCAGCCAGCTGGCGGCGATTTCGCAGGACCCGTGGTTCTCGCGGGTCGCGGCGCCAGGCGTCGCCGATCAGGTGGCACTCGACCTCGACCCCGCGGACGATGTGCCGTTCTCGCACGTGCTGGACGTGGCGCGGTGGATCCGCGACGAACTGGGGACACTCGGAGTGTTCTCGCTGCCGAAGACGTCGGGCGCGAGCGGGCTGCACATCTTCATTCCGCTGGCGCCGGGTACGCCCTACGAGGCCGGACTGCTCTTCTGCCAGCTCGTCGCCACGCTGGTGTCAGAGAAGCACCCGCGCGTCGCCACTATCGAGCGGTCGGTCAAGGCGCGGGGCCGGAAGGTGTATGTGGACTATCTGCAGAACATCGAGGGCAAGACGCTGGCCTCGGCGTACAGCGTGCGCGCCAACGCCCACGCCGGCGTGTCGACGCCGCTCACCTGGAAAGAGGTGGACGCCGGTGTCGAGCGCGAGGCCTTCACCCTGCGCACCACGGCCGCGCGGCTGAAGAAGGTGGGTGACCTCTGGGAACCGCTGCGAACCGCGCGCGGCGCGAACCTCAGAGACGTCACCGGGTGATGGTCGTTGGTCGTCTATCGGTATGCCCCTTCGTCCTGCAGGCAGTAGGCGTAGCGGGTGCCGGTGAGCGCCGCTTTCACCTCGTCGAAGTTCTCGATCGTGTCGGCCAGTGGCAGTGACGACTGCCTGGAGAGCTTCGCGATGTTGCTGAACTCGTCTGGTACGCCGAACCAGCGGCGGAGCGTCTCGAGCGGACCGGCCGGAATGGCGTTGGTGACATCCGGGAACAGGTCGGCGTACTCCACCTGCAGGTAGTGCGGATAGCCGGCGAAGGCGGCGGCCACGAGTTCATCCTCGAGCCGCCAGCGTTCGAACTGCGCCAGTGCCCAGTCGGCATAGACCACGACGCGCCGATCGGGCGGAGCGGGGTTCTGGTATTCGTAGTAGGTCTTCGATTCCCAGGCTTTGAGGTGCGACAGGAGGCAGCGCAGGTAGTTCCGGCGGCAGAGCTGCAGCACCGAGAGTTCCCGCGCCTTGATCAGGTCGAACAGCGTCGGCTCGGCCACGGCGCGCCATGTCCCGGTGATGTGGTGGGTGCTGTTGTACTTCACGTCCACGATCTTCAGCCGCTTGTCGGCCAGCCCGCGCAGGTAGACAAGGTAGGCGTCGAGCAACGGCTCCACCTGGTCCGGATACGCCCGGGTGATGTCGCCGGAGCAGTGGTGCTCGAGGAACGTGAAGTAGTTGCCGGTTCGCTTCGCCTCGTCTGACGAGTGCCGGTCCTCGATCTTGAAGACTTCGTCGAAGCAGACGATGTCCGGATTGGACGCCAGGACCGACCGCAGCGCATTGGTGCCCGTGCGCTGGCGCGCCAGCAGGAACGTGAACTCGGGATGCCCCATGTCGCGCGGGATGGTACCACGGCGCCGGGAAGCGCCGTGGCCGGTCCGGGGGTGCAGGACTGCCGTAAACCGACCGATATGGCTGACATGTCCACCTACGAATCCGCTGCGCTGGTCTTCCTGATCTTCGTGATCGCGATCCTCTACATCATGCGGCGCCGCACCCGCCAGGGCCGCCGGACTCCGAAGTTCTGAGCAGCCACCCGTAGTTCACGCACTCTCGCCATTCAGACCTTCTGCCCGGAACACGACTGGCACGTCGCCCAATTCACCGTCACCAGCTCAGCTTCGCGCCGAGCTGCACCTGGCGAGGCGCATAGGCGGCAGTGATGGTGCCGAAATTCGCCAGGCTGCGATTCGAGTTCGGGATCTGGAAGTTCACGCGATTGAAGAGATTGAACGCCTCGACGCGGAGTTCGAGACGGGCATCTTTCCGCAGGGTCACCTGCTTCACCGCCGCAAAGTCGAACTGCCAAAAGGCCGGGCCTCGCACGCTGTTGCGCTCGGCGTTGCCGAACGGCTGGCTCGGATCAGTCGGGAGCGAGATGCAATCCTTGTTGAACCAGTTGGTGATGCTGCGCGACGACTGCGGCGCGAGCGGCTCGCACGTGACGTTGGGCCGGTAGTTGTTGGCGCCGCGCCAGCTGTCGCGGATGCTCGAGACGATGAACGCCGTCGCGGGCGAGTAAATGAGGTTGACCTGCTCGCCGGGCGTCATCGTGTTCACCCCTGAGACCTGCCATCCGCCGAGCAGAACATCCAGGGCGGTCGGCCACGACGCGCCCCACCTCCGCTCATGCCCGAACGGCAGTTGCATGATGAGGCTCGTGGTGTTGTTGTACGGCTGGTGATACTGGCTCAGGCTCCACTCGGAGTCGAGATTGTTGATGTTCTGCGGGGCCGGAGAGGCGCCGTTCGCGAACTCGAGCGACTGCGAGCTGTTGTCCTTCGTCTGCGACAGCGTGAACGAGTTGACCAGGCGCACCTGACTGCCCATCCGCCACTCGTACCGGGTCTGGAGACCGTTGTACCGCGCCTTCCCACCACTGAAGATGTACGTGATGTCGCCAAATCCCGGAACCGGCCGCTCGCGCTGCGCGAGCGGGATGGTTCCAGCCGCATTGTTCGGCACCGCCTGGTTGTAATTGGCGATCACCGCGAGGCCGTTGCTCCGATTGCCGACGTACGCGAGGTCGATGACCATGCCAGGCCCGAATTCACGGGCGTAGGAGGTGAACCAGCTCTGCGTGCGGGCCGCGCCGAAGTCGCGGGGCTGATACAGGATGTTCGTCGTCGCCGGATTGAATCGGCTTGGATCGGTCAGACCCGCTGGGTAGCCCGCTTCCGCGGGCAGGAACGTCGGCGAGGCCGGCGTCTGCGCGGTAACCGATACGATGGTCTGCGGCGGGTTGTAGGTGAGCACGTCGGCAGACCCGGTACGGTTGAAGTGGGTGTAGCTGATGCCATAGCCGCCGCGGATGGCGGTCTTGTCGGCTGGCGTATACGCGAAGCCAAGCCGCGGCCCGACGTTGTTCCGGTCCGGATCGACGAGGTAGCGGTCGCTGTCGGACGCCCGGACCATCGTCCTCGTCTGCGGATCGAAATTCGAGGCGTTGTTGTCGCGCTCCCAGAAGGGGGTGGCGTACTCGTACCGGAGACCCAGGTTCAGGGTGAGTTTGTCGCTGACGCGGATGTCGTCCTGGACGTAGGGGAAGTGCATGTCGCGCCGGAGATTGGCGATGGCGCTCGAGAAGTTGGTGAGGTCATACTGCGACCGCAATCCGAGGAGGAAATCGGCAACGTTATAGACGTTGCTGGCAGCCGCACCGGTCGGCCGGGTGAACTGGCCAGAAAACGAGTTACTGCCGTAGAGCGGGTTGATGTCCTGAACCTCCTGCGCCATGTGGATGTACTCGTAACCCACCTTGAGTGAGTGCCGACCGAAGAGATGGGTGTAGTTCACCTTGGGGTTCCACGTCGCCGGGAACTGCCATTGCGGATTCGCGGCGCCGCGGCCGAGACTCGTATAGCCGGTGACGATCTGGGTCGGAAGGCCGCCCGAGATGCGTGGGTCCGTCGGGAGCCCAGGGATGCCGTAGTCCTCGAGGGCACCGGTCGTGCCGACCGACTTGCCACGCGTCAGGCCCTGGACCGACGACCAGCCGAACCGAACCTCGAGGACGCTTCGGTTGTTCTGCACGAACGTCATGCCCAGCGCCGCCTGCTTCGTTGTCGCGTAGGTAAAGTTGCCGCCGCTGCCAGAGGGCAGGGGGAGGGCCGCCTCGCTGTCGATGTTCGCGTCACGCCAGCTGAATCGGCCGAAGGTTCGAATCCGCTGCGACACCTGGAAGTCCACCTTGCCGCTCGCCTTGTCGGAGGGGCTGTTGGTGTAGCGCTGCACCGCGTAGTTGTTGGCAGCGCCCTCGGCGTTCGGGTCGGGCAGATCGTTCATCACCTTCCGCGCGAACGCGGTCATCGGAATTGGCGTGCCGGCCGGAAAGACCTGGCCGGTGCGCGGGTCGCGAACGTCGACCCTGAAGATGCCCTGCTGCTCCAACACTGTCGGAGTGGTGGCAAACGAGACCCCTCCAGTCCGCTGCCGCAGCCCCTCGTAGTCCGAGAAGAAGAACATGCGGCTTCGCACGATCGGGCCGCCGAGCACGCCGCCAAACTGGCTGTACTTGAGCGAGGCCTTCTGGCCTCCGGGCGGCGCGAAGTAGGTGCTGGCATTCAGCGCGGTGTTCCGGAAGAACTCCCACCCGCCGCCGTGCAGCTGATTGGTGCCGCTGCGGTACGACGCGTTGACCGTGGCGCCGGCTGAGTGACCGTACTCGGCGCTTTCGTTGTTGGTGATGACCTGCACTTCCGCCAGCGAATCTGGCGCCGGCTGCATGATCTGACTCGACTGGCCCTGGTTACTGGACGCGTAGGCGTTGTTGTCGAGCCCGTCCAGCATGAAGTTGTTCATGGTGTTGCGCAGGCCGTTCACGTTGAACGCCCCGTCGCGCGCCGCGGACGTCGACGAGCGACGGACACCGGTGGAGAGCAGGGCGAGCTGCGAATACTGGCGGCCGTTGAGCGGCAGTTGCTGAATCTGCACCGTCGACAGAATCTGGCTGCGCTGACTGTTGTCGGTCTCGACCAGCTTCGCCTCGGCCGTCACCCTGACTTCTTCCGACAGCGAACCGATCTCCAGCTGCAAGTCGGCCCTGACGCGGGCGCCAACCTCGACGCGGAGGCTATCCATCAGCGCGATCGAAAAGCCCTGCTTCTCGCCGGAGACGAGATAGGTACCGGCGCGCACCGACACGAACTCGAAATTCCCCTCGGCGTTCGAGGAACGAGTGTCTGAAATTCCGGTGTCCAGGTTCGTGAGCGTGACCTTGGCCGTCGGAACGGACCCACCCGATGCATCCTTGACGGTGCCGACGACCGTGGCAGTATCGAACTGCGCGGACGCGCGCCGCGCGGTGAACATCGACAGGCACAGCAGCACCAAGACGATCACTCCGACTCGACTTCTTCTCACAGTGCCTCCCTGAGCAGATGGGCTTTCACGGGTGGTAAACGTGGGTAACCAAGCGCGGCCTCGGCGGGCCGGCCGGGCGAACTACTTCCGGGGTCCGTAATGAGGCGGTGCCTGTCCCGCCTCGATGGCGCCAAGGTCCGGCCCGCTGCCGGCGTATCCCTCGGTGACATTGGCGAGTGGCGTCCCCTTGTCGATGGCCACGGCGCCTGGACGAAGCCTGAAGTCCAGCGCGTCTGCGGCGTAGACCGTCTGCACGCGCGAGACGTCCTGCGCATCGAGTTTCGGCACGTTCACGAAGATGTCGAAGTCGATCAGGACACTGTGCTGGTCCTGACCGGTTGCGCGGCTGTACTCCGCGAGCGTCTTGTACTGATGTGCCTCCAGTACCCCGGCAGCGGCCGCGCTCGGTGCGGGCGCCCCCCCGCGTCCGGGTCCGGCGCCTGCCCCGGCCGGACGCAGGAGCGGGCTGTAGTCCGCACCAGCCGCCGGCGCCACCCAGCCGAACGAAAACGCCGCGCCGGGGTTCGGCCGGAAGCCGTTGTAATCCGACGAGGTGTAACCGGTCATCGTGTTCACATTGAAGATGGCCGGCGATGAGTTCTCACCGAGAAAGAGGTTGTTGCGCCAGTGCACGTTGGAGCTGCTGTTTGCTGCTGTCTCGGAGACGATGGTGTTGTTGTAGAAGAGGACGCCTGCCGAGCCGCCGGTGAGCCGTGTGGAACCACCGGGCAGGTGGTAGCCGATATTCCGGATCCAGTAGGTGGGTCCGCCGATCACCGGCTGGTTACAGAAGGCGTGCGACGCCGAGTTGAGCATCAGGTTTCGCATGATGCGCACGTTGTGCATCCCGCCGTCAGCCTCGAAGGGGTTGTCATGGAAGTTGGTCATCAGGTTGTTGTAGAAGTCGATGGCGACTGGCCTGAGACCCCACGCTGACTTCGGCGGATAGCTCGGCCCACCCTGCACCGCCGAGCCGTCCGGATTGCCGTAGGTTTCGATGTCGATGCCGTCGTGAAAGTTCGCCACGTAGTTGTAGGCGATGACGTGTCCAGGGCCGTACACCTTCACCGCCACGTAGGACGCCATCACTGGCGGGAACTTCTGTCCGGCGACACCGTTGAACTGCTGCCAGAAGGCACCCGACCACCCGATCACCCGATCAGGGTCGTCGCGTCCGATGAACGTGTTGTCAGCGATGTAGAAGTTGCTGGAGCCGGCGTAGTTCGTCCACACGCCCGCAGCAACGTCTTCGAATCGGCTGTGCTTCACGCTGAGCCCCTTGGCACCGATCAGGAACTGGGTGCCGGCGAGGATGGCGTAGTCGGTGTTCCGGAACGTGATCCCTTCAAAGTACGTGTAGTCGGCCGCCCGCACGTCGAACAGGACGAAATTGCCCGCACCGTCGAACACCACATCGCCGTCGCCGGCAGCCTTGATGGCAATCGGCTTGTCCGCGGTCCCGTCAGCCGTCAGGTAGTAGGTGCCGTCCAGCGGTACCGTTCGGTTCACCGCCGGGTCGTTGGTGTACTCCATCCGGTTGTATTTGTAGGTTCCCGCATGCACCAGGATCGTGTCGCCAGCCTTGACCCGCGGCCGGCCAGCGGTGGCCCAGTCCGTTCCGGCACAGGTCAGGTTGTAGGCACACATGAGGCCTTCAAACGCGGGCTCGGTCTTCGCGCCCTTGTACCCATGCGGATAGACGTGGTAGACCATGCCGCCGGCCGCCGGCATCGGCTCGGGTCTGGTCCTGACTGTCACGGTCTTGGTGGCGCTGCCCCTGGCACCGTCCGGATCGGTCATCACGAATCGGGTTTCGTACGACGTGTCCGGCTCGAGATCCAGGATGCTGCCGGCGAACATGTTCGGCGACGTCACGTCGATCTGCTCGCCCTGCTTGACGCGCTCACCCTGGAGACGCAGCAACGGCAGTCCCGTCTTCCACTCCGGAGTGCCCTGCTTCCGGTAGGACACCGCGACCGACGCATTGCGGTTGTCGTCGCCTTCGATGAACCATTCGAACCCGAGATTGATCAGGGTCGGAGGGTCGATGACGAACTCGCCAGCGGTTACGCCGTTGGAGGTCGCTGCGGTGATAACGCCGTTCCCGACGATCGTCCCCGAGGTCGTCAAGACGCCGACAATGAGCGCCGCCGCGGCGGCAGTCACGTACTTGCTGTTGCTGCGCATGTTTGGTCCGTCCGTCACGAGATGGAGAAGGTTACGCCAAGCCGCGCGATTCGCGGCGTGGAGATTGTGGTGATGCAACCATACTGCTGCGTCGCGGAAAGTCAGACGCCGGGCGCCGACGCGTGTAGGCGCTTCCCGGGGCAGCGCGGGCACTCGGCACTTACCAGAGACCGAGAGACGCGCTTCTTCATCAACGCGCTCTGGGTGGTCGCAAAGGTCTGCAGCAGGTAGCGCGCGCGGCGGACCTCGGGTCCGGTGAAACCGGCAAACACCGAAACGGTCGGCTGCTCCTGCGTGAACAGCGGCCAGTGGCGCTCCTTCTTCGACAGCTCGCGCCAACGCTGATTCACGTCGTAGCCGAGCGTGGTCAGCGATGGTGGACGTCCGCCGGTTTCCGGCCTCTCGTCGCCAGCCGTGGTTCAACGCGGTCCCGCTGGCCGCGTCGCTCGAGGCGGCGAATCGGCGAAGCGGGCGAGTACCCATCGGCTGGCGCCGCCAGCGCCGGGTGGTTCACGGCCAGCTGTCGTACGCACTGAGGCCTTGCGACTTGGGGACTTGCGACTGCTTCGTCAGCGGAAGCTGCGAAGTTTGGTGCGCCCGGCAGGATTCGAACCTGCGACCTTTGGCTTCGGAGGCCGGCGGCGCACCGTCGCGAGGCCCACATTCCGGCGCAAATCAGCGGACCTTCGCCTGTCTCCCACGAAGCCCTCCCACGACGAGGTACGCGCACGACCCCGCTGAGTCGCACACCACACGCGGCGCTCACCGACCGCAGGCGGCGAGGTGTAGTGGTCCCATCGACTCAGCGGGGTATCTGGTGTTACGCTGTGCTCGCCGCGAACTCGGCGCACCGGGCGATGGCCTGTATCGCCCAAGGGCCGTAGTCAATCGGCGGCTGGGTTCGCGGCCTTCGTCTTCGCGCGTCACGCCCTCCTTCACGGCCGTACTGGCAGTTTCCACTGCAAGCTCACGCCTTCCCGCCGCGCGAGCCCCTACGCATCGCATCGTCCGTCACTGACGCCTTCTGACGGTAGTGGGTCAGTTTGAAATCGGCTGACCTGTCCGCGAGCGGCGCGACGTGACACAATCGGTCTATGCCTAGTCGCTCAAGCAAACCTACCGCGACACCGAAACGCACAGGTACCCCGCACGACTTTACCGTCATCGCTCGCCGCGTGGTGGAACAAGCCATCGGCGAGACGCTGGGAGGCGAACCGCTGCCCGACAAGGACGCATGCAAGAACCCGGCTGCCGTCGCTCTGGGGAAGCTCGGAGGGGCGAAGGGTGGCAGGGCCAGGGCGGAAGCCCTGACCCCGGCGAAGCGGAAGGCGATTGCCCAGAAGGCGGCTGCGGCGCGGTGGACGCGCTAGCCGTTGGGGTTCTCTAGATCGAATAACCCTGGTTGTGACCCGAAGAGACGCTGGAAGTAGCCTTCGTATTCGACCTTTGTGCGCGAGATCCGTGCGATCCCCAGCAGCTGCCCAAGTTGCTGGCGTAGCGCCTTGACGCCGATCTCGGACAAGAACTGATGCAGCTTCTGGTGGCGCTTCTTGCTTCGCTCCCGCTGGGCCTGCGTGAGCTGATACACCTTGCCACTACTGTTCGCCAGTGGGTAGTAGATCTGGTCGACCGTCAGCTGCTTGAATTTCCAAGGCTTGAGATTGCGCTCCATCTTGGGCAATTCGTAGATACGGTACCACTCGGCATACAACTGGTCAGGAAACTCCTTTTCGTACTCACGCGCCTCCTCGCGCACGAACAGCTTGAAGGCGGTGATGATTTCCTCGCGGGTGGCGTCATAGCCAGCGAGGGCATAGACGAGGCCCTTAATCCCAGCCTTTGCTGAAGCGGTCAGAATAATCCGCGCCTGTTGCGCTAATTGCCTCTGCCTGGGCAGTAGGTTGCCCGCCGTATCGGCGTCTAAGATCGCCTTGCAGAAGTCCACCAGGATCGTCACGTCGTAGCCGTGGACGGTAGTGGCCGTCTGTTCAGCACCAGCGGTACCCCATTGGAAAACAAGGGGTTCGTCCAGTTTTTGACGAAGTTCAGCACCAACATGGGGAGCGATACGCCGGCCACTTGCGAAGCGGTGGAACGCAGCTCCGCTGCCAGTCAGTCCTATTGCGGCACCCATTCCGCGCTGGCTAATGACGGCCGTCTTCTGCGCGTCATCCAGCACATAACAGTCGACGTCGAATCCGAAATCTTCCCTGAAGTTACCCTTATGGGTGGCGCGCGGCAGCTTATTGCCCCATCGCGCGGCGGCAGCCTTGGCCGCAATCTGCCTCTTACGCTCAGGCGTTAGCGCCCGAGCACGCGCCAATCCTCCGGCGACCTTCGACTCGTCCTTCTCGCTTTCTAACATGCAAGCATCTCCTTCCGTGTGATGCTTGCATCCTACAGGCAGAAGCAGTAACAATGCAAGCATGTCTGGAATTATTATGCTTGCATTGCCTAAGCGCTCACGTATAATGGTCACTATGAACAGGCTGAGCACAGCGGACCGGGCGCGCGTCGTGGCGAGTCTTGTTGAAGGCAACAGCATCCGGGCCACGGTCCGCATGACGGGCGTAGCGAAGAACACCATCACGAAGTTGCTGGTGGACCTCGGCGCCGCCTGCTCGCGCTACCAGGACGAGACGATCCGCAATGTCCGCTCACAGCGTGTTCAGTGCGATGAAATCTGGAGCTTCATCGGCGCGAAGGCGAAGAACGCCAGCGATGACAAGAAGGCGGAAGGCTGGGGCGATTGCTGGACGTGGACCGCGATTGATGCCGAGTCCAAGCTGATTCTGTCGTTCCGTCTCGGTGGCCGCGACGCAGGCACCGCGCACGACTTCATGTGCGACGTTGCGGCACGACTGGCGAACCGCGTGCAGCTCACGACAGACGGCCACAAGCCCTACCTGTCGGCCGTGGAAGACGCCTTCGGCGGCGACGTGGACTACGCGATGCTCGTGAAGATCTACGGTGGCTCAGGCGAGCCCGAGACGCGCTACAGCCCGGCGAAGTGCCTCGGCACGCGCTGCGACGAAATCACCGGGAACCCGAACCCGAAGCACATCTCCACGTCCTACGTGGAGCGCCAGAACCTCACGATGCGGATGTCGATGCGCCGCTTCACGCGCCTGACAAACGCCTTCAGCAAGAAGCTGGAGAACCACGCGGCGATGGTGGCGCTTTACTTCATGTATTACAACTTCGGGCGCGTTCACCAGACGCTGCGCGTCACTCCGGCGATGCAAGCTGGCCTCGCCTCGCACGTTTGGACGATTGCAGAAATCGTCGGGCTGCTCGGCTGACGTACAATCCGCGCCGATGAGCCTGCTCTACTACGGCGACAACCTGGATGTGCTGCGGCGACACGTTCACGATGAGTCCGTCGACCTCGTGTACCTCGATCCACCGTTTAATTCCAACGCGAACTACAACGTGCTGTTTGCCGAGAAAAGCGGCAAGCAAGCCGCCGCGCAGATTCAGGCGTTTGAAGATACGTGGCGATGGGATGAAGGCGCAGCCCGTGCGTTTCAGGAAGTAGTGGAATCAGGTGGGCGCGTCTCGCAGGCGATGCAGGCGTTTCGGACGTTCCTCGGCGATACCGACATGCTCGCGTATCTCGCCATGATGGCGCCGCGCCTTGCCGAACTGCGGCGAGTCCTCAAGCCCACAGGCAGCATCTATTTGCACTGTGATCCGACTGCTAGTCACTACCTTAAGCTGCTGATGGATGCCGTGTTCGGCCCACAGTTTTTCCGCAATGAAATCATTTGGAAGCGGACTAGTTCGCACAACGATGCGCGCAAATTCGCCGACATCCACGATTGTCTTCTCTATTACTCCAAAGCGAAAGATGCGACGTGGAATCCGCAGCACGTTGATCATGGAGAGAATTACCTCAAGACGCACTACAACAAAAAAACGCCGGACGGCCGGGTCTATCGGCTCGACAACATCATCAGATCGGCCAGCATGGGACCACGCCCCAATTTGGCCTACGAATACAAGGGCTTCACTCCGCCATGGGGATGGCGAATGGTCCGCGAGAAACTAGAAGCCATCGACCGTGACAACCGTCTGGAGTGGGCCAAAAGCGGAACGCCGTATCTCGTCCGCTTCCTGGACGCCCAGCCTGGCGCGGCGATGCCGTCGCTGTGGGACGACATTCCGCCTATCAATTCGCAGGCACAGGAAAGGCTCGGGTACCCGACGCAAAAGCCTGAAGCCCTCCTAGCGCGCATCATCAACGCCAGCAGCAACGAAGGCGATGTGGTGCTGGACGCATTCTGCGGCTGCGGAACAACGATTGCCGCCGCGCAGAAGTTGAAGCGGCTCTGGATCGGCATCGACATTACCCACTTGGCAATCGGCCTGATTCGGCACCGTCTGCGCGACTCGTACGGCGATGGCATCGAGAAGTCCTACAGCGTTATAGGTGAGCCGGTGTCAACACCTGACGCGGCGGCGCTCGCGGCATCAGACCCGTATCAGTTCCAATGGTGGGCGCTCGGCCTTGTGGGCGCTCGGCCCGCTGAAGGGAAGAAAGGCGCCGACCAGGGCATCGACGGCCGGATCTACTTCCACGAAGGTGATGGCACGACGCGGCAAGTGATCCTGTCCGTCAAGGCCGGGAAGCTCCACGCGCCGTACGTGCGCGACCTGCGAGGCGTCATCGAGCGGGAGAAGGCCGCGATAGGCGTCCTACTGACGCTGGACGAACCCACGAAGGCCATGCGGACGGAAGCCGCCTCAGCGGGTTTCTACATGTCGCCGTGGGGCACGCATCCCAAGATCCAGATCGTCACCGTTGGCGAGCTGCTCGACGGGAGGCGGATCGATATGCCGCCGATCCGGCAAACCAGCGTCACGTACAAGAAGGCGCCAAAGGCCAACCTCTCGAAAGCCGCCGAACAGCCCATGCTCTACGGCGACGACGAACCGGCCTGAGTTTCAAACTGACCCACTACCCTTCTGACGTCTGGAACATCGGCGTGCTATCCTGTCGGTGACTCTCTGCGGCGTTGAAGGAAACGCGTCGTGTAGGCCAAAGCCCAGAGATGACGACCGCATGGTGTAGCTCACCAGTAGAGAGCGCCGGGCTAACCCCCCTGAGGACGCGCACGAAGACCGCGCCACCGTGCGAGCCGGTACTCAACCCCGGCCAGAGAGTCACCCTTCCCGCTCCGGTATCCGCCACAAGCTCGACGCTTTGATCCGTCGCTGCCCGCCTGCGGTGTACTGCCACTGCACTTTCCCGTCGCGCATCCAGTCGTACAGCGCATGCCGAGACATCTGCACCACCGCGCACGCCTGATTGATGGTCAGCCAGTCCGCATCGATCGCGGCCGTCCGCTGGCGCACGCGAGGCCGCACAGGCGCGAGAATCGCCGGGGCTGGCACATGGCCGCGTCGTGGCGGTTCACGTCGCAGCGCGTCCCTGAGCGCGGAGAGGCAGGCATCGTGTGAGCCGTGGACGCCGGGTTGCTCGCACTGGCCACAGACGGGCGATGATGGGGCCGTGTGTCGCAGCATTCACACCCCTGGGTCGATGCGGATCGAGCGCAGAAAGCGCCGGTCGTTGATCGATAGCGGGAGCGGCGGGCCGGCGCTGTGCGGAGCCATCGTCGACCATTTCGTCGGCCGGTCACAGGACGGGCAGAGTTCAGGCAGCTCTCCCACGCTGGCGTACCCCTGACCGCACATGCGGCAATACAGCACTACGCTCGGCACGGTCGGCTCCAGCCACAGACCGAGCAGAACCCGTCACAGTCGAGCGGTTCCCCACAGCGCGGACACATGGTCAGTAGTCGTGGAAGCCCGCGAACCACGTTCCCGCCTGCACCGCGCGCGCTTCGAGGCGCAGGCGCTTGGACGCCTTGCGCCGTGGCGCCTTCGCCTTCGCGGGCGTCTTCGGTGGACACGCGGCCCGCTTCGTCGTCACGTCGCCGACTTTACGAGCACATGCGGCAGCAGCTTGATCGAGGTGACGATGTTCGACTTCACCATCTGCACCGCTGAGGCGTTCAGGTCGTAGTCGTGGAAGTTCGACGCCGCCGCGAACGACTTGATCACCGCGTCCGCGATCTTGTCGGCGATCTCGTCCACGTCGTTGGTCGGATCGTCGTCGTGGTCGTGCTTCACGAGCGCCACAATGGCATCTTTGGCGTCTTTGCCGCCCGGCACGAACGCGAGGCCGAGCATCGCCAGATTCTTGAATACGTCTGATTTCTTCATGGTGTACCTTCCCTAGGGCCGCAGTTGTGGCGCGCTTTCATCGAGCCGCGCCAGTAGCTCGATGGTGTTTTGGATGACACAGATTGCTGCCGGAGCGACCGCGAGACTCGCGCACGTCATCAGGAGATGGCCGAAGTTGCCAGCCGGGAGCGCATTCGGCGCGAGGCCAGTAGCCCCGGCAGTGAGCAAGCCCACGAGTGTTTGCAGGAACACGCGCAGCGCACGGACCACCACAATTCGCAACGGGCTGATGACGGTGATCACGATGTTCGGCACCCCGTGCGGCGTGAACACCGTCTGGCTGTCCATCTGGCCGTCACGCTGCACCACGAGTGTTTGAACGGAATCCATGTTGTCGGTCTCCTAGTTCGGGTTTTCGCCGCCATCGAGCCACGCGAACACCAGGCACAGCACGAACACGGCAAGCGCGAAGGTGAGCGTCACGGCTTGAACACGGCGACGGTGTCCGCGGCCCCGTTCGGGAAGTAGACGGTGTAGCCGCTGCCGTCTGTGACTTTCCAATGCAGGGTGTAGGGGCTCAGTGCGGCCGTCATGTCGTCGACGTCGGGCCGGTAGTAGACCTGCCCCGTGGTCGGTGTGCCGCTGATGCGCGTATCGCCAGTCGTCACGACCGCATCGCCGTTGCGGCTCGTGAGGACCAGTTCCACCGTGAGGCCGGTGAGATCCACCGCGACGCCATCCGCTTTCAACGTGAACGGGCCGAGTTCGCCGGTCCACTCTTCGACAATCTCCAGTAGCTTCGCCATGTGCTCCTCTAGCCGTCGAAGGTGACGGTGCGTCGTGCGTGGGTCACCGCCACGCGGCGTACCGACTCGGTGTAGCCGACGCGCCGCTTTACGTCGGCGACGGACTGCGTCGCCGTGATGATGTTGGTGGGCAGCACGCCGCCAGCCGTGCCGACCGCGCCCGCTGTCGAGGTCCCGGACGCCGCGCCGACCGCTGGCGTGATGGCCGTGCTGATGCCGCTTGCGGTGCCGACGCCTACGCCACTGCCGACGCTCGCCGCCGTGCTGCGTCCAATGCCTGCGGCGCTTCCGCTGCCACTCGCGGCACCGCTGCCGCTGACAATTCCGACCCCGACGCCGGCGATGCTCGAGGTGCCCGCCGCCGCGCCGACACTCGCCGCGGTGGCGGTGCCCGTCGCCGTGGCCGTGGACGTGCCAGCCGCCGATCCTGATGACCCCGCGCCGACTGTGGTGCCGACTGATGTCGCCGACCCGAGGCCCGTGGATGCGCCGACGCCTGAAGCGATCTGCGCGCCGACGCCTGTTGCGGTGCCTGCGCCTGCTGCCGCGCTTGCTGCTGCACTGGTCGACGCGCCGACGCCGGTGGGCGTGCTCGCGCCGGCGGCACTGCCTGGACTCGCGGCGATGCTGGCCCCGACCGCCGTGACGGTGGACGTGCCTGCGCTGGCGCCCACGTTGGAGCCAGCCGTCGTGCCTGCGCCTGTGGCCGTCCCGACGCCAGCGGCGGCACCCACACTGCTGCTCGTGCTGATCGCCGTAGCGGTGGGTATGGAGGTGCCTGCTGCGGCACCAATGCCGGCGGCAATCTGCGCGCCGACGCCTGTGGCTGTTGAAGCGCCGGCCGCGGCACCGACGCTGGCCGCAGTAGACTGGCCGGTCGCAGCAACCGTCGACACGCCAGCCGAGGCCGCGACGCTCGCTGCGGTCGACGCTCCGACTGCCGTGACCGTGGATGCCCCGGCACTCGACCCCGCGCCCAACGCGAGGCCCACGCCAGTCGCAGTGACGGTCGATGTGCCCGCTACACTCCCCGGTGATGCAGCAGTCGACGCGCCAATACCCGTCGCCGCGCCGACACCCGCCGCACTACCAGCCCCCGCGCCGAACGCTGCGCCGACGGCCGTGACGGTGCTCGTGCCACTCGCCGCGCCGACCGCCGCCGCGATGGCGAACCCGATGGCAAGGACGGTCGCCGCGCCCGCCGAGACACCAGCGCCAGACGCGGTGGTCAGCGCGGGTGGTGCGCTGGCTAGCGGATTCTGGATGCGCGGCGAGCGCCGTTGGAAGAAGGACATCGGCTACTACCGGGCCAGTCCTGGCGCGAAGATGCGCGGACGAAGGCGATTGCCGCGCAAGTAGCCCATCGTGCCCGAGACGGCGGGGGTGTAATTGATGACCAGGACAGGCTGACAGCCTGACGGGGTTGTGTCCTCGTACACGTTGTAGTTCTCGCGTGAGAACCCGCTACCCTGAGAGCCGTCCTGCTTGCTCTGATTGACGATCGCGAGCGCGTTTCCGCTGGCCCACCCGACCCGGCCGATGACAGCCTGAATCGCAGCCGCGATCGTCACCTGCAGTGTGGCATCCTTGGGATGCTGGTACACCACCCCGTTGGTATGTGAGTCGTTCAACGATTCCACGGCGATCGACGCGGACACGATCGCTCGACTGCCGGGTGGGGACCCTGACGAGAATGTCGCGGTGTTGTCCTCGTCGAGGGCCGTAAGCCTCCAGTTGACCGTAGTCCACTGGTCGCCCTTCTTCGTCAGTTCCAAATACGCGGATGTCACGGTGTCGGTGCTGGACAGCGTCACCCCGGGGAAGCGCCAGCCCTGCCCAGAGTTCGCCGCAGTCGGCGAGCTACCCACATCGCCGGTCACATGACACGTCCCTGCCGAGTCCGGGGAATTGTCCTCATACCCGGCATCGTTGATGACCGCGTCGTCGCTGGCCTGTGCGCCTGTGAGTCTGAGTTGCGCCATTAACCGACACTCGTCGAAATGACGCCCGCCGACGCGCAATTGGGCCGGAAGTAGTTCTCCAGTTTTCGCGCGGGCTCCTCACGGAAGGCCACCCCCACCGCGCCCCAGTCGTCTGACGTGGCAAAGGTCCACGACAACGTGTACGACCCCACTGCTGGATTCAGCGCGTATTGCGACCCGTAGCCGTCCGCGCCGTCGTCCACGTTGGAGACGACCGTGCCGACTTGCGCGCCCGGTGCCCATGTCGTCGCGCCGTTCGCATTGGCCGAGAAGACCGCTGCGCCCGTTTGCGTGATGGTGATGGCGCCGGGCGTCGGGTTGGTCGAGGTGTTGTTGCTCCCGTTCGCACCGTCGAGCACGGAGACGCCGCCGGCCGCGGCAGCGAAGCCGACGACCTCGCGAAAGAGGGTCAACGCCCCGGTGTTCGGGATCGTGAGTGTGGCCCCCGCCGCTGGCGGACTGAGCAGATACCACACCTCCACCGAGGCTTCCGGCGACGTCACGGCCTTCTGCGTACTGTTCGCCTGCGTGAACGTCAGGCTGCCCCACGTCGGCGCACCGCCAGCGCGGTTCGTCGCCCCCACCACTTTGAGGCTGAGGACGACGACTGTTACACCGCTCGTCACCGTGAGCGCCACGGAGATCGGGTTGCCTGCGCTGCTGGCTCGCGCCAGCAGTGATCCGCTGTAGGTATGCGCCACGATGCGTTAGTTTCTCAATTCAAAGCTTCCAATGAATAGTTCACGCCCTGAATCGAGTTCGCCGC
Source organism: Acidobacteriota bacterium (assembly GCA_043743165.1). Lineage (GTDB taxonomy): Bacteria > Acidobacteriota > Vicinamibacteria > Vicinamibacterales > CAVVIG01 > CAVVIG01. Next base: position 72,424 of record JAYTXA010000009.1, on the reverse strand, counting down.
GTTCGACGTGCCCCACTGGGCCGTGATCGACAGCGCCGTGTCCGCCGTGAGGTCCGCCGTCACCGCGACTGGCGTGGTGCCACCCGTCGATCCCGACGCAATCGGGTAGCCGCTCCCGGCTGCCGTGCCCGTGGTGAAGAGGCTCAGATCACCATTGGTCATCAATGACCCGGTTGACCCGTTGGCGCGCACTTGCAGCAGGATCTCGGCCGTCCACAGCGCCGTCATCGACGCACCGCCGCCGACACCCGACGCCGTCGTGATCGCGCCGGAGGCCGCGAGGACCGTTCCGCCCACGCCACCCCACCGTAGGCGGAATTGCAACGTCGGCGTGACGGTCGTGCCATACGCGCCGACCACGCGCAGCCGAATCAGCCGCCCGTCCTGCAAGAAATTCGCGGGCAGGGTGATGTTCGGGAACAGGATCGTTTCCGTGATGGACGTGGCAATCGCGGTGCCGCTTGCCGTCGCCCAAGCGAGTGTCTCGCTCCAAAACTGACGACTCATGGTTTAGTCCTCCGTGATCGCAGTGGCCGTGGTCAGGCGCGGCGTGATGCTGTTGCCCGTGACGATGTTCGGCGTGACGGTACCGCTGTACAGGATCTTGCCTGCCGCGGAGATGACGGTGCCGACCACAAAGTACGTGGCCGTGCCGGAGCCGCCAGTGCCCGGCACGAAGTCGATGTTGGCCACCGGCGACACGCTGTTCGCGGTGACGGTCCAGCCGCCCGACGTGCGCGCCACCGCCGTGCGCGCGTAGCTGGTGTAGGTGATCTCGCTGGTCGTCTGCGAGCCCGCCTCGCCGGGGTCTGCCGTGTGCAAGGACACGTACAGGTTGGTCAGCGGCGCGGTGGCCGCGTTGTCCGCGATGTTGGCAATCGCGGTCGCATTGAACAGCAGCTTGAGGATGTCGTTTTCGTAGGTATCGCCCTTGGACATTTCGTTACACCTTTCCGGTGAGCACGTCGATGATTCGAGCGCGGCGAGTGCCACGCGTGACTTCTACGGAGAGCACCTTGCCGAGCAGATCGGGATGGGTCTCGCGCGACGAGAGCAGGTACGACACCGCCGCCGCGATGGCATCCGCTGGCGCGACGGCCTGCAGCGCCGCGATCATCCCCATGCGCACGCCGTCGCGCTCCAGTTCTGAGACGCGCGGGAGAATGATCACGTCGGCCGTGGGACGCTCCGACGCGCTCGGCATCACGCCCTTGCCCCACCGTCCCTCACCGAAGTCCGGCTTCGCCTTGATCGAGATGTGCCCTTCGCGGATTTCCGGGACGACTGGCGTGATATTCATCGGCTTACCTGCCACAACTGCGCCCCGCCCTCAGTGAGCACGAGACGCGGATTCCACTCGGAGTTCCAGTCGATCCGCATCGAGGGAGTGGCCCCCAGCACCAGCGTGTACGCCCGTCCTCCGTTGACGCTGGAGTAGACCCGCACGGCGCCGTCGAAGCTCTTGACCGGAGATCCGACAAAGCCCGCATTCATGTACTGGCCCCACCAGTCGTCAGGGACCGCCGCCCAGCCGAGCGATCGACACCGGAAGGCGTCTGCTTCGGCCCCGGTCGGTGGCTGCCCACGGAGACCGCCCGCGTAGTGGAACGTATCGCCGATATTGAAGATGCGGGCGAGTAGACCGATACCTACCTGACGGCCACAGTCCAAGTCCGCGCGCATCGGTTCATCGTTCACGGCCCATCGACTGACGGCATCAGCCAGCGCCCGTTGTTCATTGGAATGTCGCACCCATCGCCACCCGCCCTCACCGTCGCCGCGTGAGCCGTGAATGGTCAGGTAATCGCCATCGCGCATCCGGTCGGATTCGTCCTCATCGGCGTGCGTGGACCCGAGCGACACCGGAATGGCCGGCGAGATGTTCGCGCGGATGGACCGCAGCAGCGCCAGCTCGCCGAGCGCGTCGTCCTGAGTCTCGTGCACCGGCCAGAGTTCGTTGCCGATTTCCAACAGCGCACACGCGACGTGCTCCGCGCAGATGGTGCCAACCTGTGCCGCATACGCCCGGTAGTCGAGGCCGGGGAAGCTACGCGTGTCGGCGAAGATGGTGACTTCGAGGTACCGCCCGTGCTGCGCCGCAAGGTCCAACGTCTGGCCGAGCGCCGCCAATCCCTCTTCCGGTGACAGCTGGAACAGCCAGCGCGCCATCAGGAGCACGCGCACACCGCGAGCCTGGCCGATGCCGTCGAGGAACGCTGCCGCCTCACCTACGCGACCGTGGGCCACTTGCTCAACCAGCCTGAAGCCGGTGACCGCTGTCCACGGCACCATCGCGCCGGAGTCGTTCACCAGCCCGCGCCGGCCGGCCAGGTGCAGCCGTTCCAGTTTTGGGCGCCGTTCCGCTTCGAGGCGCGCACGGTATGCCGCGTATTCCTCGCCTGACCGGATGGTCACGCGGTAGTCCTCCAGCGTGCGAAGCCCACGGCTCAGGAAGCTGGCGCAGTCCTCGGAGGCGGCCGTGTCGATGTCGCGCCCGAGTTCATCGCGCCAGAGCGCCGCGCACACTGTGACGGCGTTCGGGTCAATGCGGACCACGTCAGGCGTCACCACTGGCGCCGGTCGCACCGCGCAGCCGCTGAGGATGCTGGCGACACCGAGCAGGAACATCAGAATGCACAAGCCCACGAACGCCGTGAGCAGGAACGCTTCTATTTTTTCGCGCCGGGTGTTCGGTCGGTCGTCGGTCATGGTGTGTGGTCCGTTCCTGTGCCGATCATGGACGCCAATCGGTCCCGGCGCTCCGGCTGCACTTGGTGTGCCCACCGCGACGCCAGCAGTTCCGCGCGGGCCAGAGCAAAGGAGCCGGTGACGATGCCCTCCTGCAGCGCCGCGAGCATGCGCGGGAACTTCAGCAGCCCCGCAACGCCGATGTTGAACGCGAGGTCGATCAGCGCCCGCTGGCGCACCGGATCGAGCCGGTCGAACCACCGCAGACGCACGGACAATTCGCCGATGGTTGCCGCGATGTCGTTCATCAGCAGCGCCTCGGCTTCTTGCATGCTGATGCCGCGATCGCTCAGATTCCGCCCCACACCGATGGTCACGTGCCCCGTCGTGTCGGTGTAGGTGTTCAGACGCACCCCTTCGTGCCGTTTCAACTGCGCGACCAGCGCCGGGAGGTCGAGAAAGGTGACGGTCGTCATTTCACCGCCGCATCCCGCCGCGCTTGTTCGCCTTCCATCCGTCCCATCAGCCGCTGCACGCTCGCCACGAGTTCCCCGATGCGCGTCTCTTGACTCACCAGACGCGCCGCATGATCAGACATCGTGTCGGCGTGGTGCTTCAGCGTCAGTTCGAACTTCCCCAACTGCGATCCCATCGCGATCGCGATCCCGATCAGCGTCACGATGGTCAGAATCGACCCGAGGTTGATGTCACCAGTGATATGCACGCGGTCGACTCCTACGCTTAACTCGTGGGTGCGATGAACTTGCGGTAGAACACCGTGACGCGGATCTTCCCCGCGCCGGGTGTTCCAGTGGTGGTCACGCGGACCTTGGCCGCGGCGGCCTGCGTCGGCCCTGCCGCATCCGTGGCGACGCCGCCTTTCTGATGGTTCAGACCGACCGTGGTGGTGCCAGCCACCAGCGTGGCGTTCGCCGCCGTGAAGCGCGCCGCCGTCGTCGCGTCGCCCAGCTTCCAGTCGGTCGCTGTCGTGATCGTGGTCGTGATGCGCGCCGTGACCGACTCGAGAATGGCGTCAGCGGGGAGCAGGTTCGCCGCGCTGTCCGTGGTCGCTCCACCGGTCGACAGCGTGATCTCCTCGGACGAGTAGCCGCGTTCCCAGTACCCGCCGTTCGCGTCGTACAACTGCGCTTCGACGTCGACGGCGAGGCCCGCGCTATTCACCCGCTTTATGCGCTTCGTGGTGCTGTCGATGTAGACCCGCTGCTGCCCAGCGGCTGGCGAGGTGGGCACGGTGCCTTCCACGACCAGCACGGACGGAAACGGGTTGTTACTGCCGATCTTGGTCGCCATATCAGCCTTCCGTCAGGAACGCGCCGTCGCTATCGGCGATCAGGTCGTCAATCGCCACAGGGTCGGAGGTGAGGTAGACCGTCGCCGCTGTTTCGGCCGCCAGGATCAACCGCTCGACGTCCAGCGCGGTGAAGGTACAGGTGAGCGTCTTCGGGTCGAACGTTTTGCCGAGAATCCACACGGAGTGGTCGACCCACCCGGCCGATCCGTAGCCGTTCCAGTGCGTAATCGGCACGCCATCGAGGACGTCGTCTTCGAGCCCACACAGCCCCCGGCGCGTGTAGGTCGCCACGCGCGGCAGATCCTTAAACAGATTCAGGTAGTAGCTCGCGACGGACGCCGCGGTCGCGTCGTCACGCACGTAGGCGAGTTCGACCGTCTTCTTGATGACCCCGTCCCGCGTCTGGCTGGTGGCGTCCTCAACAAAGACGGTCGTGCCGCCTCCGCCAGCGTCTCGTTCGTAGCTCCCCGTGAAGTTGTTCTTCGCGTACTGGTAGGTCAGTCGGTTGACTTGCCAGTCAGGCTTCGCTTGCACCGTGAGTCCGGGCAGGATGTCCCGCTTACCGTCCAGGGTGCGATGCGCGGCGGTGGCGTAGCGCCCCGTCAAGAACGTCGTGCGCCGCGTGTCGAGCACCTTGACGATGAGCCGCTGGTAGTCGTCCTGGGCGAGCAGGCAGCCCCACGACTGGTTGCAGCGCGCAATGATGTCCCGCACACTGGCCCGCTCGTCGAGCGTGAACGACCCGAGGCGGCCGCCCGTCAGGCTCAGGGTTGCCACCGTCGCCGCGTCCGTGAACGAGTCCGCATCGACGCGGTCGAGCAGCGTTACCCCGTCCGAGAACAGGAACTGCGGGGACGCCAGCCAGGCGCCCGACTGGTAGTCCTGCAAGATGAAGTTGTTCAGCAGGTGCCGGTAGAGCCCGAACGCATCGGTGATGGCCGTGCCCGTCCCGTTGCCGACGTCTTCGAGGCCGATGCAGTCGACATGCACCACGGCGCCGCCGGCGACCGCGATCCCATTGGCGCTGGCCGGGTCGAAGAGGACGAGCGTATAGCGCCGCGTGACCGCGTCGGCGCCGATGACGTCGGTGTACAACGTCGCGCCGATAGCGGCGGCCCAGGATGCATCGCCGGGAATCTGCGGACACCACACGGAGACGCCAATGGCCGCCGCGGCGACTTGCGTCGTCCCGATCCAGATCGACGGGTTGCCGTTGGCCGCGTCGAGGATTTCCTTGATCGCATGCGACGCGATGACGACTGCTTCAAAGAGGCTGCCCCCTGTGTTGGAGGTCGCCGCCAGCAGCGCGTCGAGGTCACCGTAGCCGATGACCTGCGCCAGTGCATCGTAGTCGCTTGGCACGGACCCGTAGCCCTGTAGGACCGTCGCGTCTGAGTAGCCGATCCGGCTGCCGTAGTCGGTGTAGAGCGTGCCAGCCGCGCGAGACGCTTCGAGCGCCGCGACGACCGAGGCCAGCGTCGTGCCTGTCGGTGTGCCATGCGCGCCGTTGATGCGCACCTGGCCGACGTAGACGCCCTTGCTCACACCCTGCGGGAGGGACGCGGCTGAAAGCGCCGCAGGGTCAAGAGGCGACCGTGTCCCGCCGACAATCGGCTCCGCCTGGCCCACCGCAGCGGACGGCGCGAGCGGGAACCAGTTCTTTTCGATCGTGCGTTGCGGGATCTGCTTCTCTTCGCTGAATAGCGAGTAGTTCGACCCGATCAGGTCATTGATCGTGGTCGACAGCACCAGGTTCGGGTCGGCGGCGTCTTCGTAGACGGTGCCGGCGAATAGGAGCCGCGGGGGGAGTCCGGCGGCGCGCTGGGCGTTGCTGGTCAGGTAGAGTTCGGCGTCACAGCCGCGGAACGAGGTCCGCGTATCCGATCGCGCCCGGTTCGCCCTGTCGGTATCCGCCCACCGCATCGAGGCGGTCTGGGCTGACCATGATCCCGTCGCAACATCAGACGCCACTCGTGTGACGGCCGACACGTCGAGGAGTCTTGGTTCCGCGAAGCCGCCGAGCGCCGCGGTATCGCGCAACGGCTGCACGCCGACCTTGACCGTCTCGGTCTCGGTGGTGATCGTCGCGAAGATTCGCGGATCGGTGATGCCGCAGGGGTCCTCGTACTCCACCGGGCCTGTGGCCGCGCGTCCGACGGCCAGCCACATGTATTCCCGCGCGACCGCGTCGACCGTCGACCAGGTCAGCGTGATGTCGCCGCTCGAGCGGTTCCAGGCCGTGACCTGCGCCTTCGCCGTGATGGTCGAGGCCGCGCCTGCTGGGGCGTCGCAGAACTGCAGGATGTCCGCATTGCTGAATCGGGTTGCGCCATGTAACGGGGAGGCATTCGCCTGCAGGTCTTCGTTCGCCCACACCCCCGCGCTGCCGACACCGTCGGAGGCGCCTATCGTCCACCCGGCTTGGTCAGCGACGACCGTGGTGCCCGCGGTCTTGCCGGCGCTGAACACGATCAGGGCCAACGGGTTGAAGCCAGGGCTCAGGGTCACCGACGCCGGGCTGCCAGTAGGCTGGGTCAGCACGCCGCCAGCGGTGGACACCCCACCCAAGGCGGCGTAGTAGTAGGCGCTGCCGACGGCGCTGTTCTGGGTGAACCCGTCCGTCTGCCACGACACAATGCTGCGCTCGTCCGAGAGTGCGGAGAATGAGTCAAGTAACGCGATGCACTTATTGGTGCGCTGGTAGCGCGCGCTCGTGCCCTGCGATTGGTTCGCGACGGCCATTGTGCCCGTCGCGCCATTGCGCTCGGCGAAGCCCAACGACGCATAGCCGCCGCCGGCGCTGTTTGGGGAGCCCGCCACGATGTTCCAGAGGAACAACGCCGCGTCCGGCTGGAACGTGGTGGTCTGTTTCGCCGCTGCCGAGAGTGCCGCGACCTTGGTGTTGAGGTCGGCGCCGCCGAGTACCAGGATGGCGAATGAGTGTCCGGCGTAGTTGGCCGTGTAGGTGATGTCGAACGAACCGGCCGCGATGTTCGAGAGCGTGGCCACCAGCGCATTGCCACCGAAGATGCTGCTCGATGGAACATAGATCGGGACGTTGGCGCCGCCGTAGCGGGTGATTTTGGCGCTGAAGTCGTTCGACTCGGAGCCGCCCGCGCTCCACCCCGCCCCCGTCGCATCGGCGAAGCCGACCGTTTGGAACCAGTACGCGGACGTCGTGTTCAGCGCGCCGAGGCCGAAGACCATGAAGAACTTCCCGGCGAACGCGACACCGGTGCGCGCGTCTGTGATGCCGGTGATCGATTCCGTCGCTACAGCGCCCGCCGTGGTGATGATTTTCAGCCGCGAGTAGATCGTCGACGCCACGTCAGGTCCACTCCGGATCACCGGCGGTGACTTCGTCGATGACGAGTCGGCGCTGGTGCGCGTGGGTGAAGTCGTGCGTGTCCTCGGTTTGGAACGCCTTCAGTCCAGGCGCGACGAGGCTGAGGCCGCCGTCTCCGAGTTGTCCGAGGATGGGGTCTGGGTCCGAAGGGTCCAAGACGACGGCCGTGATCTTCGCCCGGCCGTCGCAGGCGTCGAACCAGTCGTCGAGCGCGACCGCGTCTGCGTTTTTGGCCAGGATGTCGCCGGAGAGTTGCCGCCGCGCGCCGCCGAGGTTGTACGTCCACGGCACACCGGCGTCCGTCGTCATGTCGACCGCCATCTGCTGGCGGACCCACTTCAGGCCCCACCCGATGTTGCGGACCGTCGACCGGACCGTGGAGAACGCCAGCACCTTGAGCCCGAGGGCGACCGAGTTGGCCCCGCTGACGTTGATGCGCAAGTATCTAAACCCGCCCGTCGAATAGCCGGACACGCTCCGCAGGTCGACGCCGATCTTCTTGGTGTAGTTATTCTTCCGCTTCGCCGGGACCGTGGGAGAGGTCGTCACCGTCGGCGCGCCCCAGGCGTTGGTCGCGTTCATCTGCACCGCACAGGCCAGCGCGGCATCGAAGTTGTGCCAGAGCACGACATAGTCCACGCGCTGCGCGGATCCGAAGTCCAATAGCAGCGCGCCCGTGACCTCGGCGATCTTGGCTGGCGACGCCAGCTTGGCGTAGCGCAGGTCGGTCGCATTCGCCACGGGATAGCTGGCATTCGCGGTGCCCGTCGACCACGTCGGGGTGGCATTCGGGGCGACGTTGTCGCTCGGGTGCCAGTACAAGAAGTTCGCCACGGTCTACGCCACCCGCCGTTCCGCGATCACGCCGATGCCTTCGTACACGTCGGCGTCCGTGCGCATCAGGTCGGTGAGGTTGCGCTTCAGCGTCTCGCGGCTGACGTTCTCGGTGACGGTCATCGCGATGTTGACCGCGCCTACCGTGACGCCGCTGCCCTTCGCCGCGCCGTTCCCGAACTTCTTGCCCTCGCCGGAGAACGCGAAGTACTCGTTACCCTTGGTGGAGAAGGTCATCGGGCCGGGGGCGTAGCCGTAGCCGCCGTACTTCATCGGCGTGGTGGGGTTGCCGTCGTGATCTTCTGACCCGTCGTCGTTCCGAGCGCTGCCGCTACCGCGCGGGGCGTCCACGATGACTGGCACGTGCACAGGGTCGATCTTGATGTTCTTGAGGGCTTCGACGATCGCGTCCGCCATCTTCTGACCGGTTTCCTCGGCGAGCTTGGCGTAGGCTTCTGCCTTCTTCTCGATCTCGTTGTCGAGGACTTCCAACTGCCCACGCTGCTGTGCCTCGATGACGCCCATCACTTGCTCTGGCGCCTCGGAGGCGATGCCTTCGACCAGCGTGTCGCGCTTGGCGACCAGCTTCTTGAGGTCGGATTCGGCCGACTTCATGGCGTCCTTGCTCGCCTGCGCCGCGTCGTCTGCAGACTGATGCGCCTTCAGCCAGGCCTTCGCCGCCTCGCCCGCGGCGCCCTCGAGTTGCGAGAGTAGTTCCTGGTAGTGCCGATACGCCTCTTCGACCTGCGCCTCGGTGTACTGGCCAGACGCGAGCATCTGGGCGTACGCCTCGTTCGTAATGTCGGCCGCGTGCTTGATCTCGTCCTGTGACTGGAACCCCTGGTTGTGGATCGCGTCCGTGACTTCCTTCTGGTGCTTGAGCTCGTCGTTCACTGCGGCCAGTGCCGCCCTGGTCGCGTCCGCGCCCTGCTTCTCGGCGGCCCACATGCGCTCGATGGCCGCCTGCGCCTCTTCCGCCGTTTTCCCGTTCGCGCGGTAGGCGTCGCCGATGCGGTTGATCATGTCGGTCGTCGATGCGAACTGCTTCGAGAAGTCCGCGACGACGCTTCGGCCGGCCAGTTCTTCCTTGGATGGGCCGCCGATGGCGAGAATCTTGTCGAGCAGGGGACCGGCCAACGCCCCGAGCGGACCCACGAGGCCGCCTAGTGTTTCGCCCAACTTGCCCGGCAGGGCCTTCGCGATGCTTTTTCCCCAGCTCTGGGTGAACGTCTCGCCCATCTGGGACGACACGCCTTCCATGGCGCCCTTCATCCCGCCGCCGCCGGTCATCCCAGCCACGATGGTCTGACCGAACTGCCCGCCCGAGAAGTAGCGCCCGATCTGCTGGCCGAGCGACGGACCAAGCTGCTTGTCAATCCACGGCTTGGCCATCTTCTCGAGGTTGAGATTCGCCAGCCGCGCCTTGTCGATCGCCGGGCTGCCCTCGCCGAGTACCTCACGATCGTCCTGAATGGGGCCGACGAATGGGAAGTCTTCCTGCAGCGTGATGCCGCCAGCACGGTTGCGCCGTTCGGTGACGCGGGCCATCGACCGGAGCTCGATCTCCATGGTCTTGGCGAGCGCCTCCGCCTTGCGCTTCTCGGCCTCGATCTGGCGCTCGGTCGCGGACACGGCGCGCAGGTGGGTCGCCGTCGCGTTCTGCTGCGCCTTCTCTTCCGCCTGCACCTGTTCGCGCAGGACGCCGACCGTGACCGAGCTGAGACCGAGGTCTTTAGTCCACTGGGCGAAGGCGGCATCGCCGAGTACCGTGTGCTGGCGCAATTGATCCATCGCCTTGCCGACCGTCTCGAGCCCCACGCGGGCGACTTCGGTTTGCACCGTCTCGGAGGCCCCGGCGATGTTCTTGGAGAGATCCTGCCCAGCGAACAACTGCGCGTTCATGGGCCCCTTACCCAGCGCGATCTTCCAGTGCTCGAGTGCATCGGTTGCGTGGTCGACGAACGCCGGCGTCCGCTGAAACTGCTCGTTCAGGAACTTCACCGCCTCGGCGTAGTCCTTCATTGGCACGCCGGCGAGCTTCGAGGCCCGGGCGAGCGTGTCCTGCTTGGCTCCGAGCGTCTCGGTGGCCAGCGCCGCCGCCATCGCGGATTCCACCCACCCGACCCACATTTGCGCGACGAGTTCCGCGATAACGAACACGGGCATAAACTCTGCGGCGGCGGCACTGACCGCTCCGGCCAGGCCCATCACCGCCGACTGAGTGGTCGCAGCGCTTGCGGCGGTTGCCGCGACCGCCGCCTCTTGCGCGTTAATCTTGGCGAGGAGTGCGTCCGTCGCAGCCAATGCAGATCCCGCTTCGGCCTTCAGCGCGGTGCTCATCTGCGCGGCCGCTTGTGCGGCGGTTTTGGTAGTTGCGGTGAAACGGTCGGTGGCCGTCGATGCGGCCTGCACTTCAGCGGCGGTCGCCTTCACGGCCGTCCCGTACGTCGTGGTGGCCGCGGACGCCTTCCCTGTGGCTGCGCCAGAGGTGGTCATGCGCTGCTCGAGCGCTGTGACTTTCGCGGTGGCCTGCGCGTCGTCGACGACGATGACGTAGGTGAGTTTGCGCTCGCTCATGGCTCGGTTCTGGGCCTCACCGGGTTCCGTGCGTGGTGGATGGACGACAGCGCGTCCAGCAGTGCCACCCCTTCATCGCGTGTGATCTGCACCCCGAGGACGTCGAACACCATCGGTTGCAGTTGGAGGTCGATCACCACCCGTCGCGCCAACGCGTCGTACACCTGCAGGGCTTGCACGTTGCGCGGACTCAATTTCTCCCGCTCGAGTCGGACCTGACAGTGTTCGCAGTCGAACGCTTCAGGGTCCCCTTCCAGTTCGTCAGGGGACGCCCGGAGGCAGCACGCTAATCCGGCGCTGTCGTCGCGCTCGAAGTCGAGGTACTCATCGAGCGTTTTTTTTCCTCAGCCAGCATGGATCCGACCTCCTTACCCACCGCGAGACGGAGGATTTCTACCTTCAGCCGCTCCGGCAGCCGGGCCTTCATCTCGCGCGAGCACGGGATGTCGGTCCCGGTGCGCGCAGACTTGACGCCTGACCAGCCGACGATCACGGTGTCGAGCACGTCGGCCACGTACGCCCCGTCATCACGCTTGTCCACCATGCGTCGCGCCTTCTTGTCGAAGGTGGGCTTCGTGTGCTGCTTGTCGAGCCGGCGCTGGTCGGCGTCCGGCAGGACTCTCAGTTGGAACACGGTGTCCGACGCCTCGCCGGTCTCCTCGTCGACCGGACGGAAGTCGAACGGGGCGTCGTCGTCGATGATCTCGAGATACATGGGGCTGTCGTCCTTGTCAGAAGGCTCAGAACGCGACGATCGACTGCGTCATCACGCGCGTGAGCCGGATCGGCCGGATGAACGGCATGCCAGACGGCGAGCTCGGCGCCAGGCGGAGCGCGAACTTCGCCACCGGCTTCACCTGCTGCGCACCGGTGGTGGCGGCGAGGAACCCGTCATCCATCAGTTGCAGGTAGGGGAACTGGTACATCTTCGAGTACCGGTCGGTGCTGTTGATGTTGGCGCCCTGGAACGTCCAGTCCGCCTTGAACGCCGTGCTCGAGCGCAGCGCCGCGTACAGCGAGTTCGCCGAGGGCGTGTTCATGCGCGGGTAGGTCACTTCGACCATGAGCTCCGGCCAGCCGTTGTCCGCCGGTTCGTCGACGAAGTCCTGCCCGTAGACGTGTGGGGCGTCCTGGGGGCGGTTGAACGTCAACTTGATGCTCTCGGCCTTGATCGCGTCGCTGGCCACAAGCGAGCCCGCGCTGAAGGCGTTCAGCCGGAAGACGCCCTGCTGCTGCATGACGCGGTTGCTGAGGGCTGGGAACGTGGCGCCGGCGAGCGTGGAGCTGATGTTCACGCTCGAGATGTTCGTGGGCTTCGATCCCGTCAGCCGGAACGTCTGGTTCATCGCGCCGTTGTCGGCCTGCGTGACCTCGATGCCGTGGACCTTTACCGAGGTGAGCTCGTCGACGTAGAGGTTCTTGTCGATCGCGATGGTGACGCCCAACCCGTCGATGGCGTCGGCGAGGTCGAACTGATGCCGCCACGAGGTGACCTGGCCGGACGCGGACGTGGCGATGACCGCCGCCGACGGTGAGCCCATGGCGAGTGCCTCGAGCACGTACTGGTAGTCGTCGTACCGGTCACGCCCGACGAGCGACAGCGTCGGCGCCTCAACCAGCCCCGGGTCCGCCTGGCCGTAGAAGGCCTGGCCGAACGCGTTGTCGGTGATCTGCGCCGGCTTCAGTTGGAAGCCGCCGTCGCTCTCGAAGTAGATCCCTTTGGTGACCGAGGCGGCGACACCCCAGGAGTTCGCGCCGAAGCGTTCGAAGGCCATCTTGAAGGAACGGCCGGTCTGTCCAGACATGGTCTCTCTCCTGTGGGTCTATACGACCGCTTCGTAATCGACCGGGATGCTTAGTCGGAGCACGGCGTACTCCTGGCCGCGCTCGTGGGTAATCACGACACCTTCGCCGGCATCCGGCACGCCGTAGTCGCCACCGTTCTCGAGGCCGTCGCGGATGATGGCGGCGCGCAACGAGCGCGCATCGGCCTGCAACCGGACGTAGGTTCCTTCCGGATCCGCGGCTTGCGGCCGCGCGACCCAGATCCGCATGCTGTCCTGTCGTTCTTCCGAGTAGTTGAAGCCGCCCACGACCCCGAGCGCTTCGGTCTCAATTCGGAACACGCCGTCGATCGCGCCCGTCGGCTGCAGGTCGAAGCCGAAGGGGGTCTGCGTCTCCGTGAACTCGAACGGCTCGCTCGCGCAGACCGAGGCGATGCGCTGGCGAATGAGATCGGCTCCGGTGCTCATGCGCGCTCCAGCACCACACCACCGCCACCGCCGGATACCTGCGCGACCGTCTGGGTCGCTTCGGTCCCGTCGATCAGGTCGCTGTCGTCGGTGTCGAATTCCCCGCCGCAGATCTGCAGCGCTCGTTGCAGCGCCAGGTCAGCTTCAGCGGCGTAGAACGCGGCCTTCTCCTGCCATGGACCGTCCGCGCTGGTCGGTGCTTCCTGGAAGATCAGTTGCAGTGTCCGGAAGGTTGCCGGTGCGCGGAGGCTCGACGCCTGAATGACACCGATCTGACCGGCCACGGCACCGGTGGGTACCGCCGACACCGTCACCTTCACCCAGTAGAGGCTCGCGGAGCCGTTGACGCCGCGACGCTGCCAATCCGTCGGCAGCGTCCACGTGATGGAACCGCCACCGGACAGGGTCTTGCCGCTCACGTGCTTCGTGCCGTCGCTCACGGAGATCGTTGCCCACACGCCGTTGAAGTACGCGACCGAGATCGCGCCGGTGACGGCCGACACCGTGTCGAGCATCCGCAGGAAGAGCCCCCGGAACGGCTTGCTGAACCCGAGATAAAGTGCGTCGGTCCCCGGCGTGGCGAAGATGGCCGCGAGGTTGACGTCGTTCGCGGAGCCGTCCTGCGCCGCGGCGGTCTGGTCGGTGAAGGTGCTGCCGGTATACCCGTAGGCCGCGCCGACCGACGCCCGCGTCACGAGCGTGTAGGGGTCGAACCCATTCACCCGGAGGATCGGGAACAGCCAGTCCTCGAGCGCCTTGCCCCGCTTGTCGGTGAAGGCGTACGCACCGAACCGCGAGAGGATGGTCGACTCGTAGCCGGCCAGGTCTTGATCGCTGACCAGATCGAGCGGATGCCAACTACCGGCCACGGAAGTCCTCCGGTCTCTGCACAAGCGTCAACCGCGGCGGCACGTCGAAGCGGTCGCCGCCACGCACGGCGAGATGCAGCAGCGACGCGAACGCCGGCGTGCAGAAGACGCACCCCAACGCGAGGCAGGCGACTGCGGCGAGGATGCCGCTCATGCCGGGACCGCCTCGAGCGCGACGACCGGGCCGACGCTCAGATCCGGGTTCGTCTTCATCGGCGCCATGCCGCGCATCTGGGCCGCGACCTTGGCTGCCTGGTGGGCCATGAGTCGCTCGAGTTCGTCGCCGTCGCGAACCCACAGCCGTTCAGGGCGGGCATGCGAGCCCTTCAGGCCGCCGCCCTGCGCCGACTTCCCTGCGATCGCCAGTTCGACTTCGTAGCCGATGCCGAGGCCCTTGAGGGCGGCTTCGTACCAGGGCCGGCCGAGGCTGTGGTACTTGTGCGTCGGGTCCTCGAACCGGTTGATGAAGATGGCGATGGCCTGTTCGTAGCCGGTCACTGCTTGCGGAATCAGCCGGCCGCCGGCCACCGCCCGGTAGTGGTCGGCCTGCAGGGCGAGTTCGCGCAACAGAATGACCTTGCCGAGTTCACGGTCCGGGAACACCTGCTGGTCCTTGCGGATCAGCGGGAGATTGCGCTCGGTGCGCTTCTGCTCGCGGATCTCCGCGGTGAGGTAGCCCGTGTGCAGGATTTCCAGGTCGACCGGTTCGAGCGTCGGATAGATGTCCGCGTTCGGGTTGCCCTGCTGCGGCTGTTCGTGGACGCAGCCGTAGAAGCGGATCCCTTTGTCCGTGCGGAACACGCGAACCGGGATGTCGAACGTCGGCGCCTGATCCTGATACAGGTGTTTCTGATGGACCACGAAGCCGTTGAAGGTGGCGCCGTCGAGGTAGGGGCGTAAGGTGTGCGCCTGCGTCAACCGCTCATCGGCATCGATCCAGAGGAACCAGTCCCCCGTGCACGCCGCCAGTACCGCGTTGCGCGCGCCGGAGAACCCCTCGGGCTGGTCCGCGATGGAATTCAGCGTTAGCACACGCGCGCCGAACTGTGCCGCAATCGCCATGGTGTCGTCGGCGGACCCGGTATCGCCGATCACGATCTCATCGGCGATGGCCCACACGGAATCGAGACAGCGCGCGAGGTCGAGCCCGGCATCGCGGGTGATGAGGCCGACCGACAGCGTCTGCTTTGGGCGGGTGCGCTGCGCTCGTCCGGCCAGATCCCGGGCGCCGGCGGCCTTCGTCGGGTCGACCGTGTAGCTGATGATCCAGTGCCCGATCGGGTTCCCGCGGGGGGTCAGGCCGACGTTGAAGAAGTCCGCCGCGACCCGCTCTTTCGCGCCCCAGACCGCCTTGACGTCATCGAGCTTGAAGCAGTGCACGTGACCGCGCTGCAGCTGCATGCCGCGGGCGACGAGTTCGCCGAACGGTCCGGACGGGCAGGTGTAGACGACCTGCGCACCGTCACTCAGCGCCACTTCGAGCGCGTCGACCAGTTGCTGGCAATCCGCGACGTGTTCCACGAATTCGCCAACGAACAGCCCATCGAACCGATGGTCCCCGGCGATCGTGTCGTCCGTCAGATGCTCGACGAAGTCTTCCCAGTCGTGGTGCATGGACTGGACGTCGAAGCCGTACACCGTGCGCCGTTCGAAGGTGACCCGGTCCGACACCCCCGCGCGGACCGCGGCATCCCGTGCGTGCTCAATGTTCGCGCCCGCATAGTCAAGGCCGTGCACGTGGACCGCCGGATACTGCAGCGCCAAGCCGATGGCGAAGGCCCCGTTGCCGCACGCCACGTCCAGAACGGAAGTGCATGCGGCGAAGCGCGGCCACACTGCCTTGAACCGGTCGGAGTAGGCGACTTCCTGCAGCGGATCCTGAATCGCGTGCGCGGCGTAGTCTTCGGCGCCCTGCTCCTTGCCGGCAATGACGCGGTCGCAGAACACCAGCGCCGTCTCGGCCTCGACAGAGAGCGCATCTCCGAGCGGCTGGTGGTAGCGATCGAGGATGATCTCCTTGGCGACCACCTTGGCTGCGCAGTGGTCGTCTTCCTGCAACAGCTGCTTCAGGATGGCCGGAGTGTGAGCCTCGTAGCGCTCATGGAACCACATCTGGACCTGGGCGTCCCACTCGGCCGCGATCGCCTCGTAGGTGTAGCCGGTGACGTGCTGCAGCCCGCCCTTCACGATCTTGCGGTACGCGAAGCTCTGCGTCGCGCAGCCATCCAGCATAGCCAGCACGGCCTCGATCGACTGCGCCTGATACTCGGGCGTCATTGCGTCGCCCTTGATCAGGATGCCTTGCGGGACCGTCTCCGGCAGCGCGCCCTTCCACGAGCCGACAAACGGCGTACCGCAGGCCTGCGCTTCCACCGCCGCGATGCAGCTGGTTTCCGCGAAGCTGTCGATGCCGGGGTACCACATGACCGCCGCCTCAGCGATCGCGCGGTACAGGTCCTTCTTGCCGAGTTCCCCGAGGTAGGTGATCCCGCCGACCGCCGCGTTGACGCGCTGGACTTCCGCATCGAAGGACGCGCACACGCGGCCCCAGCCGGTGGCGTCATACATCGACGAGTAGCGGCAGATCTGCAGGGTCGCGTTCGGGCGCTGCGCCTTCAGGGCGGGCCACATCGCCAGGATGGGCTCGAGGCCACGCTCCGGGCGCGAGATATGGATGATCCGGTTCGGGTCCTTGGTGACGTCGTCCGGCACCAGCGCGGCATCGTGGCCGTTCTTGGTGACCCAGCCGAGCGGCGCGAATTCGGGCTGCTGGTCTTCCCACTGCCGCCGGTGGTACGCGGACACGTAGACCATCCGGTCGAGCGACCAGGCCACAGACATCACCTGCGGGCCGACGCCAGGCAGGAGCAGATCCTGATTCCAGAGCAACCGCAGACGCGCCTGCACGGGGGCCGCGAACCAGTGATACATGCGCAGCGCGACGACGATGTCCCACTCAATCCAGGCATTCGTTGCCGCGAAGTGCTCGGCCGGGTGCCAGGTCACGCCCGCGAAGTCGGGGCCGGCGGCATCGGGCTGCATCTTCGTGGCGAATACATGCACGTCATGGCCGCGGGCCTGCAGCGCACGCGCGAGACCGAGACATGCGGATTCAGATCCGCCGAGGGACGTCTCCCCGTTCACCGTGGCGCGCGAGAAGTCGACGCTGTCGACGAGGAAGGCGTACGTCACTGGGCGACCGCCTTGGGGGCCTTGGCCGCCTTGGTGGCGCGCAGCGCCTCGAGCTCCTCGAGTTGCGGCTGGACGACGTCGCGCAAATGCGAGGCCCAGCGGACGAGCGTGTGGCTCGTCGGCGCGAACTTCCGGTAATTCAGAATATCGAGGGCCATTTCGTCAATGACAGGGTCGGGCATAGAGGAACCGGGTCGCCTTTCGCACGTTGCCGTGCACGCCTTGTGGTGAACGCCTTGAGGTGCTCAATGGCTTTTCTTCCGACGCGCTTATTAACTACTCGCTATCTCTATCGCCCTATGGGACACTTGGCACATGCAGAAGCCCTGCGTGCTGTGCGGCGAGTTGATGACGGTGCTACGCGATGTCAAGCGGTACTGCTCTCGCCGCTGCATTGAGCGAGCGAAGCGGAATCGCCGACCCAAGCCCGCAGGCCCAACTCCGACCTGTCCAATCTGTGGCACGGCCTTCTACGTGAGTCCGTACCGTGCGGAGACGGCGATCTATTGCTCCCGGTCCTGCCAAGCGCGAGGACAACTGCGGCCCCATGCCGTGACGTTCCCGGCGACTGGCCGAGCACGCAAAACCCCGTATCGCCAAGTGCAAATCCGAGGTAAGCGCCGCCGCGAACATCGGGTAGTGATGGAGCAGCACCTTGGAAGGCCGCTGCTCCCCACCGAGCATGTGCATCACAAGAACGGCGACGGCCACGACAACCGGATCGAAAACCTTGAAGTTGTCGAACTGCGTGAACATAGCCGCCACCACACCCGCGAGCGCTTCGAAGCAATAATACGGTTAAGTCCTTTGCTTTCAGTTGTTTACGTATGCATCCTGGCCATGGCATCGGGATGATGAACTTCGACCGTGTACTCGCCCACGACCTGCCCCTTCCGGTTGTCACCGGTGAGCCCGAGGTCCTGGTAGGCGAAGTTGCGGCCGATGAGCGGCACCACGCGCACGCGCTGGCGGGAGACGATCAGGAGCTCGGTCGACGGCAGCACACGCGACGGGAACACCTGGCAGCGGCCGAACGGCCCCTGATACATGGTGACCACGCGCTTGAAGGCCTCGCCCATCGTCGAGTCGTAGACCTTCGTGTCGTTGAGGTTCGAGATGTCGCGGTACCAGCCGTAGCCGGCCACGATGGCCCAGTCCTCGTCCACGGCCGCGCCGTTGTTGAACGCCTGCTGCCAGACGTCGCCGATGTACTTGTGCGGGTTCGCGGTGAACGACGACCCGGTGACCGTGGAGTTCACACCGGTCAGCCAGCCGCGCAGCCCCTTCATCGTGCGGGTGGCGGTGCTGGTGCCCAGCGAGTTCGACGTGTTCAGCACGCCGCGGATGACTTCCTTCTCGAGGTCGGACGGCACCTGACGGAACAGCTTCGCCTTGGCCTCGTCGAAGGTCTCCTGGCCGAGCGTGTTGCGACCGATGGCCGCCTGGGTGCCAGAGACCGCGATCGGGATGTTGAACAGGCCGACCGTGTTCGCCTGACGTGAGCCGGGCCGGGCGGTGTGTTCACCCGAGTGCTCCTGGCCTTCGATGCCGGCCGGACCGCGCACGTAGAACTGGCCGCCGGCTGCGAGCGAGCCGATGCCAGCGCCGTCGTAGTTGCGGTTGACGAGGATCGAGTTCGGCCCCGCGATCGAGCTGACCTGCAGCACTTCGGCGGAGGTCTCGTTCTCGATCAGCGTGCCGACGGTGAGCGCCTGCCCGAGGCCGTTGATCTGGATGCCCGTCGCGGCGGTGGCCGAGTTCACCGCGGTCGACGCGATGATGTAGTGCGGCCGCAGATAGTCCTGCACGTACTCGTGCTTGGTCTGCAGCGCGAAGGTGCCGCCGTCGCCGAGGAAGTCCAGCAGCGGGGCTTCGACCGGCGCGAGGGTCGCGATGATCCGCGAGATGTCCTCGCCGATCAGATTCGGGGTGAAGAGACGGTTCGTGGAGAGTCCTGAGAAGGCCATGCCCCTCTATCCTTTGTTTTTCGCCTTCGCCAGTTCCTGCTCAGCCTGGTGGAGCGCGAGGAGCGCGTTGTTGTCGCGCATGTTGGCCGCGAGGGCCTTCTGCGCGGCATCCACCTTGGCCTGAGCCGTCACAACGGCGTCGGACAGGTTGTCGAAGCTGGCCCCACCCGGCGCGCTGCCGCCGACCCCGCCGGGGCCTTTGACATAGAACCGGTTCGAGTCCAGGAACTGTCGAACACGCCCTTCGACGGTGAGCAACTGGCCTTTCGCATCGACGGCGGGCTTCCCGTCGGTGCCCTTGATGAAGGGTTCCAGGTTCTCGTCGAAGTCGATTTCGCCGCCCACGAGTCGTGCTATGTGGTCGAGCGCGTCTTCGCGGGCGCCGAACTTCATGGCGGCCTGCTTGACCTCGCTGCCCACAAACTGCCGAAGCTTGCCGTCGCGGGTCTTCACGCGGTCGGAGGCTTCCGCTAAATCCTTGGTATGCCGCTCTTCGCGGATGCGGTTCGCGTCCTCGTACTGCTTATTGCGTTCGAGGTCAGCGATCTTGAGCTTCTCCAGCTCCTGCTCGACGCTCTTCGCGCGTTCGCGCTCGGCCGGGTCCTGCATGTACGGCCGGAGCTCTTCGGCCTTCTTCGCGTTGCCCTTGGCGAAGCCTTCGTTGAAGGCTCTGTCGCTCGCTTCCTTGGCGCGCTTGCTGGCTTCCGTGTCGATCTGCGTCTGCAGGTGCGTCTTGAGCGCGTCGGGCAGGTCGCCCGCGATCTTGCCGTCGTCGCCGATTTCGATACTGAGTGCTGGCATGTCGTCTCCCGCCTTGTGTTACGTACGCCCGGAGAGCTCGGCGTCAATCAACGTCGAGATCCGTGTGTCGATGGTCGCTGCTTCGTCGTGGGTGAGGCCGAGGAATGGCCGCAGCACATGCCGCGGCCCAGCCCCTTCCACTTGGTGGTAGAACGCCTTGCGCTCTGGACTGATCGACCGGCTGCGCTGGATGAAGGTCGACGAGGCGACCCGGCGCCGTGTGTTCGCGGGCTTCTTCGCGGTCGCCATTAGGCGAGGCCCAGCGTCACGGTGTTGCGGGTCGTCTCGACGATTTGGAGCGCGTTGAGCATCGCGCCGCTGACGGTGAGGTTCACCTGGGCCGCGGATCCGAGCTGCTTCGCCTTCTGCTTGATATAGCCGAGGGAGTAGGGCGCGAACGGGAGGCCGTCCGCGCTGATGCCACGCGCGGTGCGCCGGCGGATCGTCTCGCGCGCCAGCAGCCCGACTTCGCGCATGATGCGCTCGTTCGAGAACCGGACGTCGCCGACGTGGAAGTTTGAGGTGACGGTAACCGGCACAGTGTTGGGAGACCTACACCGTGCAGTGTCAGGGGGGCGCGAATTCCGAGGGCCACGGGAAGTGGCTGGTTAGGTGAAGAGCGGTTCGTCGGAACAGTCGGACACGGCTTCGTCGATGGCTTGGCGGATGAAGCTGGATCGATCGAGCCCGTTCAGGGAGGCGACGGCGTCGAGCCTGGCGCGCTGGGATAGCGTCAGGCGCACCTTGGCGATGACGTTTCGAGATTCGGCGAGCGGTGGACGGCCGCGACGACGTTCAACGGGCACAGGTGCGTCCTGCTGCCGGCGTTCGACCATCAGCCCTCCTTCACCGCGTGCACGGCCACGAACCAGTACGGGACACGTGCACAGGTCGGCTCCGGTACCCATGTCCCCGCGGTCGGCTCCGGTTCCGAGTAGGCGCGCGCGACTTCCCGCAGTCCGGGCACGATGAGCCGCTCGGTCACCGCCTGCGGTGAGTACATCCGAAAGTGCCGGTTCGCGGTGACGCTGAAGGTAGGCTGCATCGGCACGTCGAAGTAGACCCACCCGCCCGGCTTCAACCAGCGGACCACGTTGCGCATCGTGAGGGTGTCGCCGTCGTCCTGCACCGGATCCCCGTAGAACCCGAGGCCGAAGTGTTCGAGCGCGCCCAGCATGATGATGGCGTCGAACTCCCACGGTGCGCGGTCGCTCATCCCCTCGTAGCCGGCCGACAAAACATCAAGGCCCGACGTGGACGCGTCCGCCTGCAGGTAGACCCAGCCGTTGGCGTCGCGGTCTCGGCGCACGTCCATACCGACCAGATCGAACGAGGGATTCTGCTTCTTCAGCCGTTCAAGGAAGTTCGTTTCGGCGCACCCTAGTTCGAGCACGCGCGCCCCCTCCGGCAGGGAGAGCCCGAAGCGCTCCCGGGCGGCCGTGAACAACATCAGAGCGGGGTCTGATTCGCTGTAGGTCCAGTTCAACTTCAGGGCTCCCGGTGTCGACCGTCCACCACCTTGGCGACGAGCGTGAGGATGACCAGTTCGAGGGCGTTCATGGCTATACCCCAGCGCTGCAGACGTGATCTGCCGGAGTCGCAGCCCGACGCGCTTTCTCCGCTTCCCAATCGGCTGCGCGCTTGGCTTCCCGCTGGAGTTTCTTCTCCGCGAGCCACTCACGTTTGGTTTGCCGGTCAGGGTGCCATGCCGTTGGATCTAAGGGCTTAGCCGCTGTGACTGGCTGATTCCGGCTCCGCAGTTCGAGCGTCGCCGCAACCGTAAGCAATGGCGCGTTTGGATACGCGCTTCCGTCCAACTGGGCGACTATCTTGCGTAGTAGCCGCGTGTTCATGCAGGCGAATTCAACGAACTTGCGCGGGTCCTTGTGGATGGTGACCTGTCCGACGAAGCAGCCATCAAGGCGCTGCTCTGGCAATGTCGGCAGCGGGGGTGGTGGTTCCGACGGCGCAGGAACGGTAAGGCCCGCGCGAACCGCTGCTTTCAGCAGCCCTATCTCGTCAGGCCATTGGCGTTGCCGCTGAGCCCATCTCGCTGCTCGCCGTGGAACGCTCTTCATGCCGCCTCGGGCAGCTGCGCCAGTTGGGTGGCCACTTCAGGGATCCGCTCGTTGGTGCCGTGTAGGTCGCGCAGTTCGGAGGCTTTGGACAGCTCCGACCACTGGCCCCGGCAATTCCACCCGCCGCAGAACAACCAGGGCGGATTCGGGCCGCTGTCGTTCGTCATGGCGTCGATCTCGCGTCGCGAATACACCTTGCCGGCGTGCTTCAAGCACCAGGGCCGAGTGATGCCGTCGACGGGGTGCCAGTAGGCGAACAGCGTCTCCGGGTCGTCCCCCGCCTGCAGCGCTTCCACCTGCCGGCCGAGCACGGACACAGACGTGTCGTACAACGTGCGGATCTGCGGCTCGGTGCGGTCGACGATCTTGGCGAGTTCGTCGAGGATCGTGCGGGTCTCTGAACCGCCGAACACGCCGCGCACTGCCGCCCTCCAGAGTGCCCTGGAGGCGACATCCCCCTCAGCCAGCAAGTCGAGCCGGTAGAGCGCGCCGAGCGCATCCAGCCGCAACTGCATCGGGACGGTGAGCTCAGCGTCCAGCAGCCCGCCAGCCCGCCGCAGCGCCAGCACACGCTTCACAACGGGATCGAGCGCTGGCCCGTAGGCGCCTTCCGCGAGCGCATCGAAGCCCGCCCGACGCAGCGCCGCACGGATCTGCTGTCGTGTCGCGCCGACCTGGGCTCCTTGCGCCAGCGGGTCAGATGCGATCACTGACGCGAGGATGTCCGGCAGCGCGCGCTCGGTCTGCCGCAGCACGCGCCGGAGGTTGACCGCGAACGCGTTGCCGAGACGGTCGGCGACCTTGGCGGCTTGTTCAGCCGCGCGAAGAATAGCCGGGGCAGTACCGCGGCGCGTGGCCATGTGCTACGCCGCCACCGTGGCGCCGGCGACTGGAGCCGCCCCTGGCGTGCCTTCCCCAGCCACAGCCACAGACTTCGGGTTGCCATCGTTCGCGATGCGCAGCAGCTCTGTGCGCAGGTCGGTCGTCGACTCCTCGGTCATTGCGTCGATCGCGTCCGTGAGGGTCTTCAGCGTGGCTTCGTCGAGGTCCGGCAGGAACTTCGGCAGGAGCACCTTCAGGATCTCGTTCATCACGATCCGCGGGAAGTCGAGGCTCAGCGCGGCCTGGGCCTGCTGCAGCACGACGTCGAACGGCGTCATATCGAAGGTATCCGGGTACCGGATCTCGACCTTGGCGTCCTCGAAGGCCCGCTGCCCGGCATCCGCCCCGCGCATCGCCCGGAACCACAACCGCGCCAGCGCGTAGTCCACCTTCTCGACTTCGTCCGCGTAGGCGGCGAGGCGGGTGTTCATATCCTCGCGCTTCAGCTTCAGTGAGCCAGAGGCCTCAGCGTCCTTCGAATCCGCTTCCCACTGCACACCCGCGAGCCGGTAAATCGTGCGCAGGCGCCGGTCGAACTCCTTGTGGTAGACGATGACGTTATTGGCGTCCCCGGCGAGGATCTGCGCCGCCTGGCCGGAGAAGATGACGTTCATCGCGCCAATCGCGCCGCCGAGCATCGCCTTCGCGGTCTCGACGCTCATCGCCTGGTCGCCGGTGCCGAGCGGGATGTTGATGAAGCTGAACGTCTGGTTCCGCAACAGTTCCCGAATCTCGCTCGTCAGGTTGTAGAGATCCTGATACAGCTTCGGATCGCCGAGCACCGACTGACCGACGTGGCGGTACATCGGCCGGCGCCGCGCGAACAACTGCACGGCCGGCAGCACGCCCATTTGGTGTAGTCCATCCACCTGGCCGCCGGCATCGAGGACGCCGTCTTCGTTGTAGTGCGCCCACCACTCGGTGTTCACAAGCCGATACGTGCAGCGCCCGACCATCCTCTCGGACGGCTCGCGGAACAGGATAGACGTCACCTCGTACCGGTCGTTGACCGTCCAGTTCTCCACGTCGAGCGGGGTGTAGACGCGGAGGAACGGCTGCAGCGCGTCGGCAACAGTGGAGCCGCTCTGGCCTTTCGGCCGGTCGAGATAGATCCACAGGTGCCCGAAGGTGCCGGCGATGTCCCACTTCCCGGCCATGAAGTCGTCGATGTCGCAGCCGGCGCCGTCGACGTTCTCCCACCAGTCCTGCAGGGCCTTGGCGTCCCCGGTCGTTGGGGCGTCGCTGGTGCCCCCGAAACGCCGTGACGGCGTTTCCCGGAACAGGGCGCTCTGCTTGGACTCGAGGATGGTGCCGGCGATGTTCTCGTAACAGGCCAACCGGCGGCGCGCCAGGAGCTTCTTGGTGGGGATCTTGGGCTCAGGCAGGTCATAGTCCTGCCACTCGCGCGGGTGCGGCACCAGGGCGGTGCCGTCCATGAATGGTCCGGTGCCTTCCCTGACATGCGCGAGCAGCACCCATGTGGCCATGAACGCGTTGTAGAGCGGATGCTGGGCGATGGACAGCGCCTGGCTCGCGGCATCGGCTGCGCCGGGGGTGGCAGGAGTCGCGGTTCGTTTGGCCATCAGAGAAGGTGCTCCACGCGGGCCATCCCGATGTGCGTATCGGAGGTCTGGAACCGCAGCAAGGCTTGCGAAAAGGCGTCGACCTGGTCGTCGTGCGCGCCGTTGGGGAATGCCGCGCACTCGGCGAGGAAGTCCTGCACGAACACGGGCGTCAGGCTGAGATCGCACGACAACTGGTCGGCGGATGGGGCGCCGGGCACGAAGACATTGCCCGCTTCGATCGCCGGCGTGATGGCGAAGACGCGCTGCGTCTTGTCGCCCTTTGGCTTGATCGCGATGACGCCTGGGATCTCATGCCGAAGGGCGGCGATGATGTCCGGGCCCGCCGCGGTGTTTTCGACGAGGACGGTGATCGCGGTATCGGGCCACTGTTCAGTCGCCCAGCGATACAGATCGCGGACCTGCTGCCGGAGTTCGATAAATTCCCACCGGCCCCGTGTGGCGCGCAGGAAGTACCGGTGTGCCCCGCGGCCGCCCCACACTTGGCCGACTGAATAGTCGGAGCGCTGCGACCCCTTGAGCGCCGTATCCCACGAGATGACGACGCGGTCCAGCGTCAGCCTGGAACCTGGCGTGTAGAACTTCCACCAGTGGCGCTTGATGATGCCGCCTTCCGCCGGCGCCGGACGCTGCTGGAGCTGCCCCGCCGCACCGTAGCTGCCCAGCCTGACCTCGAGGCTCTTCACCAGAGGTGCTGGAAAGTGCGCGGGCCAGAGCAGTTCGCCGTCCTGTTGCCGAGGATCACGCCAGCCAAGCGCGGTCGTGACCATCCGCTGGGGCTCGTAGCGCATCGGGAGGCAGATGTGCTCGAACGGGGTCTCGGCGGCGAGGATGTGCCCGGACAGGTCCCGCTCGTGCAGGCGCTGCATCACCACCACTGTGGCCGCGTTCAGGGCCGCGCCGCGGGTGGCCAGCGTCTGGTCGAAGAAGTCGATAGCCGTCTGCCGTTCGGCGTCGGACATCACCTCTCGGGTGTTGTGGGGGTCGTCGATGATCTTGCGGTGCGGGTGCTCACCGAGCCCGCGCCCGCGCACGGTGGTGGCAATCCGCCAGCCGCCGGCGGTGGTGTTGAACCGGGTCTTCTGGTTCTGGTCCGCCGCGAGCCTGACCGCTGGCCACCGCGTGGCGAACCACTCCGATTCCACCAGGTCGCGCACCCGAAGCGCATCACGAGTCGAGAGGCCCTGATCGAATGAGATGCACAGGTACCGCCGCCAAGGCGCGGTCGCCCACTCCCACGCCGGCCAGAAGACCGACGCTATGTAACTTTTCATGCAGCCGGGCGGGATGTTGATGAGGAGGTTCTGAATCTGCCCGCTGGTCACCGCCTCGAGGTGCTCGGCGATCGCGTCGATGTGCCAGGTGTCCCGAAACTCCGAGGATGGCTCGACGACCGACCACGCCTGACGGATGAAGGCCCCAAGGGACCGCTCGGCTTGGCGCCGGGCCTTCTCCTCGAGGAGGGACAGGTATTCGACCCGGGGGTCGTAGGCTGGCTCCATCACCGCCGCGATCACCGCTTCACCTGACGCTCGAGTTCCGCGATTCGTGCGTCGAGGTCCTCATCCGGGGCCAGCCGAATCGGCCCGCCGTCGGCGCCGGCATGCTGGTGCTTCTGGATGTAGAGGCAGTCCATGCGGTTCAGGACGTCGATCGCACGGATACGCGATATGGTTTCCTCTGCGAACGTGTTGCGGGCCAGGCTGGTGAGAATCTCGCGGCGCTCGGTGGCGTCAGCGATGGAGCGATTGGAGAGGACGTCCCGGCGGGCGCGTACGGCGGCCTGAATGTGGACTCTTGAGGACAAACGCGTCCCGATACGCCGTGCGCTTTTGGGACTGTAACCGGCGACCGTCGCGGCTTGGGTGGCGTTGCCAGCGCAGCGCCCAGTGAGAGCGTCGACGAAGCGCCGTTCTCGCTCAGAGAGGGGTTTGGAAGGGGCCACGTCACTCCGTCACGCCGTCGTACACGCCTGACGCAGAGTGCGTCGAAGAGTAGCGTGGCCGAGCGCGAGAGGTGGCGCTAGCCCTTTACGGTGCAGAAGCGGGAGATTCGGCAGAGTGCATCCATATCGGGACCGGGAAGCCCTTGTCGCGCAGGTAGCGGCGGACTTCGACGCAGTGGATGCGGTACTCCGTGCCGAAGCGCGAGGCTTTGATCTCGCCGCACTGGATCTCGGTGTAGACGAATCGCCCAGACATGCCGATCCAGTACGCGAGCTGTCCGGTCGACCAGGCATTCACGGGTTGATCGATCGCGCGGCGCCCTCCTCGGGATCGCCCGCTTCGTCGAATCTGGCGACGATCCGTGAACACCGCGTCGGCAGAAGCCAGGCTCTTCGCGGCCTCCTGTTGGATCGCGGCGACCAAGGGCGGGCTGGGGTTACTCATGCGTCAGGCTCCAGCTCCAGACGGGCGCGGAGGGTGTCTCGCTCGGCTTCCAACTCCACGATGCGCGCTTCCGCGGCTTCCAGCGCACGACAGATCGTGTGGTCGGCTCCGTCGCCGAGTGCTAGAAAGGCGCGCTTCAACGCCTCGCGCAGCGCCGTCGTGGCAGCTTCATCGCGCCGGCGAGCGGTCCTAGCCGACGTCACGGCGTCGAGTTCAGCCCGCTCGCCGGCGATGATCCGCACCGCGTCGGTATACTCGGTATACATCGCGTCCAGATCGGCCCAACTCGGCTTGCCGCTTCGTCGGTCGATGCGCTGCGCCGGCGGCGCTGGTGGAGGCGGTGGCTTCACGGCGCCATGCGGGCACGGCGTCGGCTGCTTTCTATCGCCCATTGTTCGCATCCTTCGTCTCTCGCTCGTTCATGGTGTCCTCACTGATCCTCTGCGGCTCCTGCATCGTGGTCGCTCACTTCCCCTCAGACTCGATATGACGGCGTTCCCGCATCGTCGGACCGGCGAACTCCCGGCGATGCTGACGGCAGGCTAAGCACGAGCAGTAGGCCATGTTGTCGGCAATCCGCGCGGCTTCATTCGCCCGGCGCTTCGTGGCTAGGCCACCGTCCCACAGCCGGATTAGGCGCTTCGCCTTCTCCACCATGCGCCAGCGGTCGTGCCGGCGACGTGCGCGGTTCGCTTCACTCATCGCTGGTCCGTCTCTCCTGCTGTGTGTCCCTATCGCAGCCCGATCACACTTCCCGAATCTGAATGCCGTGTAGGGCTTCAGCCAGCTTCTTCTTCAGGCGATACATCGGGGTTTTCATACCCTTGACGTCCTCAACGACGTCGCGCCACACGACGCCGCGATCGGCATACTCCGGCGCTGGCCCGAGGGTCTGCATCGCCTCGTCATAGCGGAAGTCGGCCACGTAGGTCGCCACGGTGACGCCGTCCACCTTGAGCGGGAAGCGCGGTTGCAGCTCCAGGTTCCGCAATGCGCCGGCCGCACCGAGCAGCAGCAGTTCCTGGTAGCGGGCCGCTTCCTTCTTGCTGTCAAAGCGGAAGCCGTGAACCACGGTCGGCACCGCGCGGTACTTGCTCTGCCTCACGCTTTACCGGCCTCTCCGTAGACAAAGATCCACGCCAGCCGCTCGGCTTCCGTCCGGGTCATGCCGGGATTGCCTTCCTCCACGATGCTGGCCCTTTCTTCGAAGTCCTCACGCTTGATCTCGCGCTCAGAGGGGAGGGTGAGTTGGGAGGTGGTCATGCCGCCCGTCGCTTCCGTGTCACCGACGCCGCGATAGGCGTGTTAAGCGCGATCACGCCGCTGATGCACGCGTTCTGGACTTCTGGTGTCACCGTGCCGAGCATAAGGCTGTGAAGGTGCTCCCCGCTGACAACGAGCGTGATTTCGACTCCGCCGTCTGTATCTGCCGCGTGGTCCGTCGATCCACGGTCGCGCTTCATGCCGCCCTCACGCCTTCTTCGGCTTCCACCAGCCCGCCGAACACCAGATCGAGGAACCACACCTGATCGACTTTCGCGAGCAGATAGGCGGTGTGATGCTCTCGCACGAACCGACGCAGGGCCACGTATTCGACGCGCCACGCCGCCGCTCTCCCATCGGGATAGTCCTGCCCCTCGCGTGTCGCCGCCAACCATGCCCGATCAATCCAGCGGACCACGGTGCTCGGGTCCACACCGAACCCGTCGGCCACTTGTCGCGCGGTGTACCACGTCCGCGCATCGCGCCGACTCAGGCCGATCCGCTTCGCGCGCACCGTCACCGCCGTCACTGAGCGCCCCAACTGCTTCGCGATCCAACCAGGGCGACGCGCGCCGATGTGTGCCTCAAGGAACGCGTCGTCGGACGTCGTCCACTTCGGCCCGCGCGTGTCTGGTCCGCTGAGGCCGAGTTCGGCCGCCCATCGACATACCCGCCATTTCGGCACACCAAGCACGCGCGCAATGCGGTGCGAGATACCGTGGACCGTTGGCCGGTAGTGCGCCCGTAGGTAGGTCTCACGCTCTGGACTCAGCGGATACTTCGGGGATTTCCTGCGGCGCTCCGCTCTACAGCCAGGGCAGAAGCGCGCAAGAGGACGATCCACCACTCGACCGCAGTTCACCTCGCACAGCCGCGTCATGCTGCCTGCTCCCGTGCAAGGACGCGCCGATAGCTGAAGCCCTGACACCCACTGCCTCTACCAGCCCCCCACCGATGCGGCCGACGCTCGATCAGCCCGTCGTCGAGCAGGGACCGCAGGGCCGCCCATGTCAGACCGACGCTGTAGCCGCACCCGATCTGGATCTCGATCGCCGACCACCAGATGTCCGATGACAGCATCGCGAGCACACGGGCGCGCGCCACATCCGAGACGCGCGAGGGCGAAGGCAGGAGCACCGGACTCCGGCCACTCGGCGTCTCAACAAGCACAGGCGGCGGCACCGCTCGCCACGAGTGGCCGCTCCAGACTGTGTCGTACGGCTCGATGGTCATCGGTCCCCCGCTTGCTTCAACTTGAAATCCTCAGCCGGATCAGCGCCCATGAAGGCATTGAGGGCCGCTTTGGCTGCGTTCAGGGCATCCTCCGCGCGGTACATCTGCTCCACGATGTAGGGGTCGCGCCAATCCTGTTTGGACTGCCACGCGTCGTACTGGCGTTGGGCGTAGAACACGGCACGGAGGAGGCGCACACCTTCGACGGCTCGCTCACTCATGCGGCACCGTCCTGATGCTCGGCGAGCATCCGCGTCAGAATGGCGTTCGACTCGATGCGTGACCACTCGTGCGCCGCCACCGCTAATGCTTCGCGCTCGTCTTCGGCCTGTTCGGTCGTCAACAGCCGCACGAAGCCATCCGCGCCAATCTTCCCGACCGGCACGTACTTGAACCAATCAACTCGGCCCTGGTTCAACCGCTCGGCGTGGCCCGCGAGATACCGCCCGCCCGTCAGCCGTCGCTGCCTGAGCACGCGATACGCACGCCCGAATTCCTTGCGCTTACTGGCCCACATCTCGGGCGAGTATTCCTGTGTGCAGGCTTGCGACCACCCACCGAACACCGACACGATGGCTTCCGCGAGCGCGGCATCCTGCACGGACACGCTGCCCATGTAGCCGATACGCTTCGCCGCCGCGTTGAAGGCCATCCACGCCGCCTCCGCTGCATCCTCGGAGTCACCCACCGCGAGTTCGCGCAGTTCCACCGGACGCGGAAAGAACTTGCAGCCCTTCGCCGCCGCGTTCATCGCCATAGCCAGCGCCTCAAACGGCAGATCGCGAAGCGCCTCGAAATACAGCGCAGCCCTAGGCGGCGAGAGCTTCACGTCGTAGATTTCGGCGAGCGCCGTGAGCCGGCGTCCGAATTCGCCGCTGTCTTCAATGTTCACGAGTCACCTCGCGTTCGCGCAGGATGCGTTCCATTTCGGCCATCGACGCCATGTTGTGACGGGCCGTGTCTGACATCATCGGGACGGTGCTGTCGATGTCGAGCACGTCGGTCCACCGAGCGCCGTTGATCCACGTCGCCGCGTTCGGGATGAACTGGCCGGAATTCTTCTGCCAGTCGGACGAACTGCTCTGAATAACGACGGCATCGAGCATCACGCGAAGCAACGAGGCATCGGGGCGTCGCTTGTCCCATGCGCGCCTAGCGTCTTCCTTGGCCTTCTTCTTCGGATAGGCTGACCAGAATTCTTCGAAGAGGACATCGGCCACCCGCGCTGTAGGCGCGTTAGGTTCCGTTCCCTTCCCTTCAGTTCTGTTAAGTTCAGTTCTGTTGGAGCGGTAAATTTCGGAAGTTCCGGGAATTTCCGTCGGCTCCGGGAACTTCGACTTCGTGCGCTTATGCAGACCGCTCTGGTGTTCGTCGAACTGGTGGACCTGCACATAGATAGCGCCTTCCGCCTGATAGCGGACGATCAGGCCCACCTTGTGCATGATGTCCAGCGCGGCGTCGAAGTCGCGCTCCAGCCTGGGCGAGGACGGCAACACGACGTTCTTGACCGTGAAGGCGTCACCCGGCATCCGGCCGAAGTCGTCGGTGCTCGCAACGAGCAGCGGGAACAGCAACTGGCAGAACTCCCCGAGCTTTCCACCGGCTCCGAGAAGAGCATGGAATTTCCGGGAACTTCCGAGAGAGCGGGAGATCATGCGTCCGCGCGCCATTAGCGAGTACCTACGGCTGAAGCGCAGGTAAAGCGAAGCTCGGACGTGTTATCTTGGCGTAGGGAACAACTCACGAGACGGCTACCTCCGTTAAGTGGGGATCGGTTACCAGCCGATCTGTTCCCCGCTCTAGCACCCTTCCCCCGCGTTTTCAAGCACAACTCCAAGTCCATTCCCACTGTCAAGTGAACTCCGTTCACTCCTTCAGCGCGCACGATCCCCGTCGTGATCCACATGGGGATTACAGGGGGGGAGGCAACTGCTTGCGGACGACGCTGAGGATCGCCGCCACGATGTTGTCCTCGTTCAGCGTCTCGTCAGTGCATCCGTGATCGAGTTCGCCGAACTGGTGCTTCCCGCCCTGCAAAAACCAATGGTCGATCACACCGTTAAGCGCGTCGGCGCGGCCCTGCAAGTACTCCTCGCTCGCTGGTCGCGCGTTGAACACTGACGCCTCATCCATCGCGCAGTTGTGCTCGCGGTCGCAGACCTCCTTGAATTGGCAGTCGCCACAATTCGAGTAGTCATTCGGATCTTTTTCGCTCATCGACTCCCCCGCGTCCCAATCTGCCAGCGCATGCGCCGCGTGATCCGGCCATTCGCCCACAGCTTTTCCACGTCCCCGGCTTCCACCAGTTCGTTCGCCAGGCACTTCTTCAAGCTGCACACTGAGGCGAGGGGATAGCCGGAGATGGCGCTCGCCTCCTGAATGGTCAACGGTCGCGCCCACAGCCGCCTGAGCGTGTCGATCTTCCGGTGACGGTCCACGAGTGCCGCTGCTGCCCCTGACGCGCTGGTGGCCTTACTGCGGGCGGTGGAGCCACGATAGAAGGCTTCGTCGCTGAGGCCGAACAGGGGCATTGCGAGTGACGGGCTCACGCGGTCGCCTCGCTCGGTTCTTCAGCGAACAGGCTTTGCTGGTCGTTCGCGCGCTCAGCGGCGCGGAGATTCTTAGCGGCGACTTCGGCATACTGCGGCTTCAACTCGAAGCCGACGAACTTCCGCCCGAGACGCACCGCCTCATAGCCTTCCGACCCGATGCCGGTGAAGGGTGACAGCACGGTTTCGCCGACGTTTGACCACAGGCGGATGCACCGCTCGATGGTCCCGAGCTGCAACGGGCAGATGTGCCGCTCGTCATCTTCGCCGCGGGCTTCCGCGACGTGGAGCGTGTCGCTTTCTCTGATGCCGTACCAGATCGGTCGCGCCCACTGAATCCACTGGTCGTTCGTGATGTCCGGCTGAATAGGCGCGAGATTCTGCCCCGGCTTCCTGAAGATGAGAATGTAGTCGGCCATCGCGGGCCGGCTCCACGATGAATCCTTCCGCATCTGGACGAACAGTAGCCCCTTTGCTTTTGTGCGGATGGCCTGGGCCTGCGGGTCTTTGTCTATGCACACTTCGCCGTGGTAGATCCAGCCGGCGTCGATGTAGGCACGGATCGTGTCGCCGCGGAAGTCCTTCAGGCCGATGTAGCCGTCGCGCTCCAGCATCGCGGCCACCTGTGCGACGTGAACGCAGGTGTGACGGCCCGGCATGGTCACGCGCAGCAGGTCACGAATCAGGAACCCGAAGTGCTCAAAAAACTCCGCGCTCGTGGCGCAGTTGCCCATATCGCGCTCGGTCGCCGAGTAGGTGTAGAGCGAGAGGAACGGCGGCGAGTAGACCGACAGGCCGATACTCTCGTCGTCCAACTCCTGCACGCCGTCGATGCAATCCGTGTTCGTCAAACGCCACCCGGCGCCCTCGTAGGTCTGTCCCGTCATGCTGCCCCGACTTCCTCAAGCTCGAAGGCTTGGATGTTGGCGAGCAGGTTGTCGGCGAGATTGGCCGCGGCCGCTTCCTTGCGACGCACGTTCTCGACGATCATCTGCTCGGCTTCTGACACGATGATGTGTGCGGTCACGGGCTGCTGCTGCCCGTAGCGCCAGCAGCGCCGGATACCCTGGTAGTAGGCTTCGTAGCTGTCCGAGATGCCCACGAACGCCATGTGGTGGCAGTTCTGGAAGTTCATGCCGAACCCGAGGATCTTGAGCTTGCTGATCAGGATGCGAATCTCCCCGCGCGAGAACCGCTGCACGGCGTCGACCTTGTGCTCGTAGGAGTCAGAGCCGGCGACGTTCACGGCGTCTGGAATCGCCTTCGCGAGCGCGTCGCTTTCCTCATTCAGCCCGCACCAGAGCAGCCACTGACAGCCACCATGCGCCGTGCGCCCCGTCTCAGTCATGCGCTTCACGACTGTGATCCGGTCGGCCAGTACTGTGCGCCGTGCCACTAGCCGACCTGCGAGCCCCTTGACGCCAAGTTCGGGAAACAGCATGTCGCCGACTGGCGCGTCGAGCTTCAGCACCTCTTCGCGGATGGTCAGTTTCGGCAGCGTGAACCCGGCGTCGTCGTAGCCGATGTCGCGCGGGCTGCGAATAGCCACCGCCCACGACGCGAGCCAGCGGTAGAACGGTTCGACCGCGTGTCGCTTCATGCGCCAACCGTGATGGTCGGTCGTGCGGTGCCCGCTGTCGACCCGAATGAACCACGTCGCCAGAAACTCCGGCCGCGTCATCAGCCCGAGGAACTCCGCGTGGTTCGCCAGTTCGGCGATGTCGTTTGGGCTTAGCGTGGCCGTGCAGCAGAGGCGATAGCGCGTGTGCTGGAATGCCTCAATGAGCGCCGTGCGCGTCTTACCGTCGAACGCCTTGAGGATGCTGGACTCGTCGAGCACCACGCCCTCGAAGGCCGACACGTCGAAGCGGTCGATCCGTTCGTAGTTCGTGATCACGAGCCGATGGCCGCGGGCTTCGTCCATGTCGCGGGCGTAGACCACCGAGATCCCGAGCTTCGCCGCTTCAGCGACAGTTTGTTCGGCCACGCAGAGCGGCGCCAGCAGGAGCACGGGCACGTCAAGCGCGTTCGCCCATGCGACCTGCATGAACGTCTTCCCGAGCCCGCAATCCGCGAAGATAGCAGCGCGGCCCTTTCGGAGCGCCCATCGCACGAGCGCTGTCTGCCACGGGTAGAGCTTGCTCGGCAACGTCGGCAGCGACGACACGCCGTAGCCGGCAAACACGCGCTTCTTCCGCGTCAGGAAATCGGCATAGCTCATACCTGCCCATCCTCTCGAGCCTGCTGGCGATAGGTGACGAATCGCAGGGGCAGTTCCCGTCGCCACTGGTCCTGTCGTGCCGGATCACCGTGGAAGGTCTGGTAGTGCCCGCCGCGCTCCAGGTATTCCCGCGCGAAGGCGTCATCCACCGGGGTGTCGAGTAAGGCGCAGAGGGCAGCTTGTGACGGTGTCATGCAAACCTCATTGAGTGGTCACCCTCGAGGTGACTCGGCTTTTGCTTACGAAACACCCACGCTTCTTCGCGCGTCCGCATCCTGACGCCACGGTTCTTCAGCGCACGCAAAATACCAACAGCGCCGACGTGGAAGATGCGAGACAGGTCGTTGATGGAGAAGCCATCGGCGTACAACTGCGCCGCGCGGGCGACGTCCCACGTTAGATGCTCAGTCGCGTGCTCGATCGTGGTGACCGCTTTCAGGTTCTCGGGTCGGTTGTCGGCCTTATCGCCGTTGATGTGATGGATCTCGAACGGCCCGTGCCCTGCCACCATGCGATGCTCGTACATCTCTACTTGTTGATGCGGCGCGACAGTCCACCGCACCTTGATATAGCCATGACCGCACCGATAGCGTCGCGGCGTCCCGCTCGGGATAGGTTCGTCGTCTCGAAGTGATCGCAGAGTGGTCTTAACTGCCGTCGTGGGCCGGCGCCGGCTAGCCTCTGACGCACATGGCTTTGAACAGAACTTGTCGCGTCCGGTTCTCAAGCGACAAGCACGCACCTGGAACACGCGCCCACATATTTGGCAAGGCGTCGGAATCGTTGCGCTGCGAGTCATGCCCACCTCTGGCCGTGTGTGATCAGGTGACAATTCCGGCATTTGAGTAGCGCCGCGTCGGCGTTGTAACGGTCAGCAGGCGCCACGCGTCGACCGCGGTTGTGCGCGACGTGCCCGGCATCGTCTCGGAGCACATCCAGCGTGCGGATCACGCGACGATGGCAGACTTCGCAACAGCCGCCAGCCCGCAGCCAGACAGCCTGTCGAAACCGCTGCGCCTGCGCCTCTCGCGCACGTCGGCGGGTGGTCCTGTCCACACCGCGTTCAGGCTTTGGGCAAGCGTCGCCGTAACCGATCGCCATCAGTCAGCCCACCGATCCCGCGCCAGTTCGCGCGCATCGAATGAGCACTCATCGGCCCACGGGGCAGCAATCGGACGGCTCGCATCCACACACGGACACTGCACCTCCGTATCCCCGTTGGGGGTGCGTGCCGTGAACGTCACGATGCCCTCACCTGCGCACTGGATACATTGCGGGTTCGCGTGCGCGGCGGCGTATCGTCTCGCGGCGTCGGCATACTTCGGGCGCATCAGTCCCCCACCAACGGCGCATCAGGTTGCGGCATCTCGTAGGCGCGAATCAACGCCCTCATCACCCCGCCAGGCCCGTAGTCATCGAACATCCCCCGACACGGCAGCGCTGACACGCTCCAGCCGTCGATCAGGTCGTTCGCCACTGCGCGCAGCACGTAGGCCATCTGCGCGTTGGGATGGCCGCCGCGCGTCTGCTGGTGGGCGATCTCGAAGCGCAGCACTGCCGCCAGGCCGTTGACCGCGTTCGCGTACATCTCGTCCTTCGCGCGTTCTTCCACGGTTGGCGGTGGGCCGTCGTGCGCCGCCGTGTCGCCGTAGCCGTCGAAGTGTCTGAAACTCATGCCGCCTCGCTTTCATTCGGGAGGGGGATCACGCAGCCGTGCTCGACTGCGGCCCACGTCACGAACCATTCCATGTACTGCGATGCTTCCTTCGTGTTCAGGTCGCCCGTATGCAGCACGCGTGGCAACTCACGGCCGAAACGCGGGTCGTAATCCGTGCCGTAGCACTCGATCAGGCACTGATAGTGGAGCGCGTCGTATTCGTGCTCCATGTAGCCAAGGTGCTCCGCCAGGATCGGAATCGCAATCACGCGAATCCATCGCAACTGATCGACGCTGCGCTTGCTGCGCCTGACACGCACGGTCAGTTCCACCGTCTTACCGGCGAGCGATTGCAGGTAGCGACGGCGGCTGTGGGCCTCGTAGCCGTCCAACTCGAGCTTGCCGTCCGTCGTCACTGCGCCGCGAAACACCGGGACGGCGTTCACGCCGCCGCCTTGCGCTGACCAGCGTTGAACCGCTCCCGGCACGCCTTGCACCGCGCGGCGTCCAGTGAGTCACCTTTGCAGTCGATGCACAGGCCCGCGCGCCGGAGGTCGACATAACGACCCTTCAAATACGCCGCGTTGTTGTAGGCCGTCCCACGCGTCGGCATTTACGCCGCCGCCTTCGTGACCTTCGCCAACATCGCGTCGAGCGTCGGCCGGTTGTTGGTTTCGAGATACTTCCGGTGTTCCGGCTTCGACTTGCCGTAGGTCGCCCGGAAGTCGTCTTTGGTCACGCCCGATGCCGCGTAAGCCCGCAGATTATCGAGCCAGTCGTCGTAGCCGTCAGGCACCAGCGACGCGGGCGCTTTCTTCGGTGTGGACTTGACGGCCGCGTTGCCGTCGTCGTCGTCGGCCACCATGTTCCAGGCGGCAGAGAGCGCGTAGCGGCGGGCATAGCTCGCAGCGCTGCCAAAGCCCTGCGCGTCGTGCTTATTCGCCGGGATGAACAGCGGGCCGACTTCCAGCCACTGCCCGGAGATGTGGCAGATGCGCGTCGACACATGCACGCCGCTGTCGTCGCTGGTCAACTCCTGCACCGTGAACAAGCCGTGCGCCGCGGCCACCGGCTGCAACACTTCGACATAGCCCGCGAGGTCGGCATACTTCGACTTGAACGCGGGGTTGGTGTTGTCCTTCGCGGCTGGCCGCACTTCGGCGTAGGCCTTCGCCATCGCCGGGAACAGCTTGGTTGTCGTCTCGCTGGTTTTCATGCGGTTGCTCCGTCTGCCATCCGTGCGGCGCGGTCGAGGGCTACACCCACCACCCCGAGCGCCACTGAAATCACATGGTTCGCCTGCGCGTGGATGCGATACGCCTCGTGCTGCGTTGTGGCCGCGTTCGCCAGTCGTGTGAGCGCGCCGAGGGCTTCCAGAGCCACCCACGCGGCCCGGTCGGCCTGTTCGTCTGTCGTTGGCGTCGCTGTTGCGGCGGGTCGGAAAGCCAGCACCATCAGTTCACCGCCTGTTCGTGCTGCCACAGCGCTAGGAGCGCATGCGTGTAAAACGCGAACGTCCGCGACTCCACGGTGCGTGTGTGGCACTCCCGGCAGACCGAGCCGAAGACGTAGCCATCGAGCACGGGGATGACGTCACGGTCGATCACGGTGCCGCAGTCGGCGCAGAGGAGGGGCGCCATTACTGCACCTTCCCGGTGCCGGCGCACTTGTCGCAGGGTCGGTACTCGGTTCCGGTCAAGTGGTCCCAACTTTTGAACACGCGGCCAGAGCCAATACACTTTCCGCAGTCGCCGGTTTCGGCTTCGTAACGCTGAAGCTCGTCTGCGGCCTCTTGCTCGGTCACAACCGCCGTGAAGTGCGGCTTGTCATAGGCCGGGCGCCCCTTGCGCGGTCCCTTCGTCACGAGCCGCGTCACGATGCAACCGTCCAACTTCGTCGCGTCGGTGCCGATGCACTGCCACGAGAAGAACTGAAACCGATCATCTGTGATGCCCAACTTCCGCAGGGCGACACGTTCGCGATGTCCGTAGGCCACCATTACGCGGCCTCGTCATCGTTAGCCATGCGCGAGGCGACCAGCCGGAGGTGCGCGGCGTTCTTCTGGTGCTCCAATTCGCGCTCACGGTCGACACCTACCGCCTCTCGGCGCATCGTGACCTTCAGCCGTGCGAGGAACGCGAAGCGGAAGGCGACGCAGATGAGGACCATCGAGACGAGCACGAAGATGCCGGGGTTCTCGACCCACCAGAGCAACAGATCGTCAAGGCTCATGACCGACCCCCCGCGCGAGTGACCCGCTCATTGCGCGGCGCGTCGATCTCGTTCGCTTCCCACTCGCGGAGATCGCGCGGGTCGGTCGGGATGATGAGATGGGCCGGTGCCGGCTGCGGCGTCCAGTCGTTCGGCGGTGTGGTAACGTGGGTCTCGGGTTCCATCGGTGCGCGCCCCCTTTGTGCGCGTCTTGGTGGTGCTCTCTAGGCCCGGAGCCCTCACTCCGGGCCTTTCGTTTGTCTGCTACACCTTGCCGTCGCCAAACTGCTTCTGTCGCTCGCGGCCTACTTCGCGCGCACGGAACGCCAGCGCGAGACGGGTGTCCTTGGCGCCGTAGTTGTAGACAGCCTCCAGTTCTTCCAAGCAGCCATCCTTCGTCGTGCGTCGGCGCATGATCGCCGCGCCACGCAGGCCGAGACGGTGCAGGAAGGTATTGGGCTGGAACTCTGGGACACGCAGCGCAGCCGACACGGCGGCAACGAAGCAGGACGCCGTTGCCCACTTCAGGCCAAGGTCAAGGCATCGATCCGTGATTGCCACGACGGCCAACGCATGCGATTGGTCCCTGGCCGCTCGAAACGTGCCGTTCTTGATGGCCCGCACCTTATTGGAGCTGCCAGCGCTCTCGCCGCCGATGAGACTCGCCGCCGCGCCGAGTGGCAGGCGGTGCCGACGCTGGAAGTCGAGCACCATCACGCAGTCTTCGTTGCCGGCTGCCGCATGGGCGAACGTGAAGTCTTCGACGGACCATCCCTGCTTGCCGGCTTCCAGCGCGAACAGGTCCACGTTGGATTCGTCGACGATGTACCACACGCCGAGACCGAGACGCTTCGCGCAGTCGAAGCGGTGGTGGCCGCGAATGATCTTGAGCTTGCCTCGGTCAGCGCGGGCACACTGGATCGCGCCTGATGGCATGAATCCGTACTGAGTCATCGACGCGAGCAGCACCGCATCTTCATGCTGGCGCCGGTTGTGTTCGTGCGTCTCGAAGAGGCTGTAATCCTTGGTGATCTGGAGCTTCGGTTTATCGTGCATCGAGCCATGCCCTCACATGGCGGTATGCCTGTTCGCGCTCGGAGTCGTCATCGCGGATCTCTTCCAGTTTCATGATCGCGATGCGCGCGAACTGCATGCCGTTGGCTGGCGCACTTGCGGTGCGCGCCGGTTGACGTTCAGTTACGTACGACGGAGCGGATGTACGGTCGACCGTAGGCGGCGGTGACAGCGGCGCAGATGGCCGCGACGCTGGATAGCTCTTGCCGTCCTTGCCGGTGACGCGCACGTAGCTGACCTGACCCCTAGGGGTCACCTCGTCTTTAACTCGCTGGAGATAACTCAGTCCGCATCCGAGTTGTTCAGCGATCAAACGCCCGCTTCTATCCGGCCATGTCGCCAGCGCCAACACGATCGCGTGCCGCTTGTCGCCAGCGGTCATGCGGTGCCCGTTTTCTTTGTTCGCGCCGATCGCGAACCACAGGGCGTCCTCTCGTGTTCCCGGCCTGACCTCTGCGTCGATGTCGACGAACTGGTTGCGCGTCGCCGCCTGCATCCGGTGGAACCCGTCTGCTAGGTAGTAGATGACCGACCCGTCAGGTCGGCAGCAGCCGTCCGCGTAGACGACCACCGGCGGGAACTGCGCGCCTTCGGCCATGCGTTCGGCGTATTCAGCAACGACAGGTTCGCTAATGGCTTCGCGGATTTGCGTGCCAGCGTCGAAGGCGATGAGGTTCAGCGCGATTCGTTCCATGTGGGTTCCAGTTGGTTCGTGTGTCAGGGCGTCACGGGTGAGTGAGTAGTTTTCAGACCTTCCCTCTGCCGCGCGCTGCGTCACTGCAACGACCGCGGCCCCGTGACGCCGTGAACAGTCAGGCGACGCGTTCGCGTCCCTGCTTCAAGAACTCTCGCTGTAGTTCTTCATGGGCGATGGTCTGTGCGGTCAACGCGGCGCGCGTAGCGTCGTGCTGCGCGACTTCTCCGTGGTAGGCATCCCGCCAGACCGTCACCATGAAGGCTTGCTCTTGGCTCTGCTCCCGGATGTAGAGCAACAGGAAGGCGATCACGGAGAGGCAGAAGACGAGGGCGATAGCGGCCACGGCATCGAGGGGTGTCGCAGTCATCAGCCAACCTTTCGTAAGCCGGTCATGCCGAGCAGGGTGCCGTCGAAGTACGCTTTCACGCGGTCCCGCGACCACGACTTCCGTCCGATGGTCGGGCGAGTCTTTGCGAAGTCGAACGCGCCCTCGGCATCGAGTGCGTAGAACCGCTTCAGGGACACGTCGAAGATTTCCGCCATGTGGTGCGCGAAGAGGCGAATCGGGTAGCTCTCGATCGCGCGGCCGTCGGTCTTAGCCACGGGTCACCACCTGCAGCGCCGCACGCCGGCCCGCGCTGGCCTGAACCTTCGATTCCATCAACTGCACCGTCCGCGCGATCTCGGCGATGGCTTCGCGCCCTTCCTTCGCCACCTTCGCGGCGGCCTGTGGAGTGACGTCCTCACACATCGCGGTGGCCGCGAGGACGTCGGAGAACTCGCGGAGCATCAGGCCCGCCTGTGCGACGACGTCGCCGTTGTCGACCGAGAGCCGAGGCAGGCGGAAGAACACGCCCCCCAACATCCCAGCGAGGGCCTCCATCGCGTCGTACCGGCCGGTCGCATTCACGAGCGGCAGGAACTTGCGCAGTTGGAATTGCGTGTCGTCGCGGTCAGGGTTCGCCGCGTCCAGTAGGTAGCCGACGCGCATGTCGAGCAGGTCCGCGATCTGCTTCGGCGGGATGTCGCTGTGGTGGACGACGCAGTAGATCAGTTCCCCGATGGTGGCCACTTGGCAGCGCTCTCCGGAGCGACAGACGCGCGGGGTGTTCGTCATCGGAGCACCTCGACGGTTCCTTCGCCACGAACTTCGCCGCCGGTCTCGTGTTCACGCCGGGCGACAGGCTCCGTAGGCTGGACGGCATGGAGAACACCCTCGACGCCGCCGTCTTCGCTGCGCTGCGCGATTTGGCCGTCAAGTCCGCAGACCTGCGCGCCGCCAAAGCCCGCTTCGATGCGCTCGTGCGGCTGCGCGACCTGATCGGGAACTGTGCGGATGACCATCACGCCACCGCCTTCGCGGAGAT
Source organism: Acidobacteriota bacterium (assembly GCA_043743165.1). Taxonomy (GTDB): domain Bacteria; phylum Acidobacteriota; class Vicinamibacteria; order Vicinamibacterales; family CAVVIG01; genus CAVVIG01. The sequence goes on along the minus strand of JAYTXA010000009.1, from coordinate 31,381 downwards.
GAGATAGCGACGCACTGAGTAGCCGAGCGCGTCGGCCAGCTTCTTTGCGGTTTTGGCCGTCTGAGCCTCACGCGCGAGGAAGCGATAGACCGTCATGTCGGCGACGTCAGCGGCGCGGGCGAGGTCGATCGGCAACCAGCCTTTCAGCGCCATGTCGTCCCGCATCTTTTCGATGTCGAAGGAAGGTCGGCCCGATGTGTTTGACATTGCGAAACAGAGTATCGACCTGACTGTTCCGCCTTGTCAACAACAAAATACAACCGCGTTCCACTTTGCCAACCCCAAGCGGATAGCATCGGCAGACGTGGTGCGACATCGGCCCGTCTTCCATAAGGAATTGGGCGACTACTTCGAATTGGTGCGGGAAGACCGCAAGCGGGCGGAAGGCGATCGGTGGAGCCTTCGCGGAGCTGCGTCTCTAGCGAAACGAAAGGGTCTGACGGCGCTGACCTACCAGGTATTGTTCCGGCTGGAGACCGGGCAGACGCGCCACATCACACCTGATGTGCTGAACGCGCTGGCGGAACTTTACGGCCTTGCGTATTCCGACTTGGTTTCGAAGTACGTGGCCTCTGCATACGGCCTACATCTGTCGATGAATGACCCCAGCGATCAGTCCCGTGCGTTACAGTCGCCGCCTCAACCCAAGGGAGACGGCACTCATGACACTGCGTCTGATCCAGTCAAGCAACCAAAACGCGTCGACCCAACCCTCTACGCCGCAGCCGTCGACGACGTCACAAAGCGACTGCTCGACATTGCAGCCGCTCTTCGCGAATCTCGTCCGCCTCGACACGCTACGGCCCGCGATGATCGACGTGATAAGCGGGCTGGTTAGCGACATCCTCGACGACCTTGAAGGGAGACGACCATGAGACGACTGATCGCTATCTGCACGCTCACTGCACTCCTCAGCCCTGTCGCCGCCTTTGCTGTGGACGGTAAGAAGGCGGCCTACATCGGCGGCACGCTGCAGAACGTGAAGGAAAAGGCGGAGGGCGTGCTGGACACCAGCCGGGCGGATACCCTCACCTTCAACGCGAAGAAGGACGGCCAGTTCGTGGTGGCCTACAAGGACATCACCGGATTGGAGTATGGGCAAAAGGCGGGGCGCCGCGTCGGCATGGCCGTGATGGTGTCACCGCTCGCATTGTTCTCGAAGAAGCGCAACCACTTCCTCACGATCGAGTTCAAGGACGCCACTGGCACCGACCAGGCGGCGGTGCTGGAACTCGGAAAAGACATCGTGCGCACGACGCTGAAGGTCATCGAAGTGCGGTCAGGCAAGACCATCGAGTATCAGGACGACGAGGCGCGGAAATCTGGCTTGGGCGGCGCAAAATAACTGAGCCACAAGGAGACTTCGGTGACCATGACACTCGTTCGGTTCGTCCTCGCCATCTTCACGATTGTGGTACTCGGCGTCTGCGGCGGTGACACAGACCTCCACGCGGCCACATGCGTCGGAGCTGACCCCTGTCGTGCCTGCACGAGCTGCTCGTCCTGCAAGCGCTGCGCGAAGGATGGCGGCACCTGCGGCGTGTGCAAGAAGAGCAAGCGATAGGTAGCGAAGGGAGACGACCGTGACGACACAAGAGGGTGAGAAATAGCGCCATGGGTTTCAGATTTCGCCGCCGCCTCCGCATTGCGCCCGGGGTTCATCTGAACATCGGCAAGACCGGCGCGACATCGGTCAGCGTTGGGCAGGCTGGCGCCACCGTCAACGTCAATGAGGCTGGGACCCGTGCCACGGTTGGTCTGCCTGGCTCTGGCGCTTCGTATACGACGTCGCGTGCGGATGCCAACGTACCCTCGGACCTCAGCGGACCGATCGTGTTCGTGGCTGCGATGCTGGCCCTCGGGCTCACGTTCGCCGCGGTGGAGTTCGACTGGCTCCCGACGTGGCTCGTGAACATGATCATGTCGAGCTCGCACCGCTGATGGCGAAGAAGATCGCTGGCCACATTCAGCCCGCCGGCCCGCAGGGGCGCGTCGTCTCACGGTCGTCCGGCCTGACGTTCACGATCACCCGTACGTCGGCGACACCGGTACCGGAGCCGAGCGCGGCGCCGCCCCCCGAGACCCCGGACCCGCTTCCCTTTTGCGTCCCCATTCAAAGGAAACGCCGATGAGTTCCGCGTCGGCCATGTGCACGCGGCGCGCGACTGGGCGATGACTGAGGCGAACCTCAAGCAGGAGACGCTGCGTGTGAAGGGGTGGACGGACGCGTGACGCGTCAGTTGTTGCTATCTTTGTCGCGGCGCTCGCGGTCCTGTCTGGACCGTCCGTAGATGAACGCGAGCAGCACGGCCGCGAGCTCACCAACGATGGTAGCGAAGGCCCACCCGTCGGCCCCGCGCGAGAAGAGCCACACCGCCACGCCGAGGATCGCCAGGCAGATGAAGAGGGCGAAGTACTGGCCGCGGGTCTGCGCCGTCAGGTTGGATGTGATGGTGTGACGCTCGAGCGCTTGCCTGTGGCCGCTTTGCTGCTCCCATTGCGCCACGATACGGTCAGCCGCGCCTGGCAGAATCCGGTCGTAGTGCTCGATGGCGTCTGGAGACGGCAGCGGTCCCTGAAAGGCCGTCATCTGCGACACCTGGACGACACGCTGGTCGGCCTGTCGCCTGACGTCCTTTCGGCGGTTCGAGCTACGCGACACGAGGGTGAGGCGGGTGGGCGTCGGCGGATGGCGGGAAGTCCGGGTAGACCGCGCGCCCAGCAGCGAACAGGTCCTGACCGATCACGCGCCAGTCGGCCCACAGGGCGCGGGAGTCGGCATCCTCAGGTGTGCGGCTGACGTTGTAGCTGTCGAAGGTAGCACCCATGTCAACGATCCGTCCAAACCCGGACCAGAACGACGGCCGAGCGAACAGGAAGTCGGAGCACGCCATCGCGTGATGCAGCTCGCGCCGATGCGGGCCGGACACGATACGCCAGACGCGGATGAATGCTTGGCTCATAGGAACACCATCGGACGGTGACCTTCCATCGAGAAGTATATCGGCAAATGTCAGCCAAAGAGCAACCGCGCGGATCAGCTTGTAGTCAGGGCGTGCAGGGCCCAGCCCTGTCACGCCGCACCCCGAAGGTTTCACGACCATGCCCAAACGGAAACGCCTCGCCACCGGTATCTACGAAGACGCGTACGGCCGGTCGGTCGTCTACTCGGTCCAAGGCCGCCCCGTCGAAACACGCTTCGAGAAGGACCGACCGGTCGAGTTCCTCCTGCGCTGGCGGAAGCGCAAGCAGGGCGAGGCGCAGGACCTCGCCCCCCGCGACCCTCGGGGTTCTCTCTCCCGCGACATCGTGCGCTACCTGAAGCGGTTCAAGGGCACACAGGGGTACAAGGCGGCGAAGAGCCACCTCAAGGCCTGGGTGCAGTACTTCGGCCGAGCGAAGCGCCGCTGGCAGATCACCACCGAGGACGTCGACCTCGCGATCGCGCATTGGCGCCAGGCGGGCCTGTCGGCCGGTACGATCCGCCACCGGTGCCGGCTGCTCCAGTCGATCTGGCGCACGCTCGATGGTCTCGGGGCCGCGTGTCCCGTCGCCGCGGCCAAGCGGCCACCGAAGCCCCGCGGCCGCGCAGTCACGGTGAGCGACGCCGTGATCGCCGAGGTCGGGGCGAGGCTGAAGGCGCGCGAAGACCCGAAGGTGAACCGCCTGCGCGACAGTAAGACGCGCGCGCGGTTTCTGGTCCTGGCGAGCACGGGCCGTCGTCCGGCGGAGGTCATGCGGGCGACGCCGGGCGATGTGGATGTCGAGCGGCGGCTCTGGTTCGTGCGATCGGCGAAGGGCGGGCGCCACACCACCATGGCCCTGAACGACGAGATGCTCGGCGCCTGGCAGTTGTTCATCGGCGCCGACGCGTGGGGCCAGTACGACACGCGCAGCTTCAGCAAGACGCTGAAACGCAACGGGTGGCCGGCCGGCGTCCGCCCGTACAACCTGCGGCACTCGACGGCGGTGGCCATCCGCGCTGGCGGCGGCGACCTCGAGGACGTGCAGGACCAGCTGGGGCACGCGTCGATCGAGACCGCGCGCGAGTTCTACCTCCATGCCCTGCCGGCGCGCCAGGCGCAGATCGCGGCGACGCTCGAGGGGCGCTTCGCGGGTGACGTGTTCGGGACGCACGCACCGGTGCCGCTCACCGAAAAGCAGCAGCGTCGGAAGACCCGCCGCGTGGCCACGAAGGTCATGGCTGGATGACGCCGCTACCACGACGCACTACCATGGACGGTCAGGAACCAGAGGCGAAAGGGCAGGACTTTACGAGGGAATTGCGATGCGCGCGAGGCCCATCCGCACACGGGCTTCAGAGGCTGAATCGCGAAAGTAGGCCTGATTTTAATGGTGCGCCCGGCAGGATTCGAACCTGCGACCTTTGGCTTCGGAGGCCAACGCTCTAATCCAACTGAGCTACGAGCGCGCACGGGATGAAACGGGACGTCTTGGGGAGCGTCCGTCGTCGGGCCAACGTCCAGCCCAACGACCGGTACTTTATCGCACTTTCGCTGGCGAGGCGAGCGGACAGCGGCCGCGCGGCGGCGCTGTCGGCGAGCAATCGTCAGAAGCCGTAGCGGAACTCGACACGCAGCAGTTGGTCGTACCACGCGGCGTCGGTCAGCGCCTTGCCCCAGCCGGCGTAGATCGAGCCCGAGCCGAACGCCAAGCGCGCGCCGAGCTTGAGGTTGATGATGTCGGTCCCCTTCGCGGGCCCGCCGTCGAACGTGGAGTAGCCGTCCACCACGTGCCAGCCAACCAGTTCCACCACCGGCGCCAGGCGCGTGCCGCCGCTGCTGTAGATGTCGAGGCTCGGCCCGAAGCCGTAATAGATGACGCTGCCCGAGAACTTGTCGGGGCTGCCGGTCGGCACACCCTTCGACCCGTCGAGCGGAATGACACTGCCGAACTGGGCCTCGAACCCGAGTAGGTCGCCCAAATTAGTCGAATAAAGAATGGCTGGCTCCAGGCTCCAGTGGTCGGTGCCCAGCCCCTTGCCCGCGTCACCCGACGGCGCGGAGGCCAGCGCCTGGAACGTGATCTGGCTGTTGCTGTCCGACGACATGCTCAGCTTTACGCCGCCTTTCACGTCCGACAGACCGCTCGTGTTGCCAAAGCTTCCCGTGCCCGGCACGAACGCCTGCGGCTTGAGCGAGCGCATCGGCAGATCCGCCACCAGCGAGACTCGGCCGTTCAGCGCGTACTCGGCGTTGATGTTGAACTGCGAGTAGTTGGCGTCGATCAGCACGCCAGGTCCAGGCCCCGGCGCATCCGGGTCGTAGGCGGCGTTGCCCGTCGGCAGCCCACGGTAGCAGCCGCACTTGGCGTAGAAGAACTCGGCGCGGTCGCCCCCCTGCAGCCCTGAGCCCGAGTCGAATCGGATGCGCACCTTGCTGCCGATGGTCGCGTTCTCGATATAGCCGACCATGCTCGGGCGACGCCGCGGCCCCGACGACGAGCCGCGCGCCTGCACGGCGCTGCTCTCGCTGGCCAACGCCGTCTGCGCGGTGGCCACCACCAGCCCTTCGGCCGGCACGCGCGTGTCCTGCTGCGCGTACGCGGCAACGGGCGCACAGATGGCCAACATTGTGAGAATGACGTGCTTCATGCGGGTCCTCCGGATTCGGGTGTCACCGGACGGCGCGAGGTGTCGCGTTGCCAGTGCCCGGGTTCAGTGCCCGGAGCCGCGTCTCGAGGCGCGCACGATCGGCCGCACGCACCGCAGACAGGACTCCGGTAATGGTCTCGAGCGGCGCCTGGGCATCCATGCTGCCCGGCGCCAAGCGCATGCTCTCGATCACGTCGAGATAGGTCGACGACGCGCGCATCAGCAGGCGCGCGGCCTCGTCATCCGCAGGGTTCGCCCGCGCGAGGGAGGCCAAGTTTAGCAGAAGGTCGCCGAGCCGCAGGTGGTAGTCGGTACTCTGCGCGAGCGACGCGTCTGTCGCCATCGACGCGAATTGATCGAGGGCACGCGCGAACTCCCGCAGCGCGGCGGCTCGATCGGTCGTCGCGAGGATCGCGCCGTGCAGCGTGTAGGCATCGGCGCGACCGACGGCAATGGACGGCGCACTCCGCGCCAGACCGTCCATCAACTGCAGCGCCTGCGCGCTACGCTTCCCCGCCTCCTCGCGGTCGCCCTGCTCGTTGAGCAGCGCCGCCAGATTCCCCGTGAACGCCGCCAGCTCGAACGACAGTTCGCGACTGCCCGGCTGGGCCGCCAGCAGGCGCTCGTCGATGGCGATGGCCTTCTCCCACAGCGCGCGCACCTCGCCGCCGCGCTCAGCGTCGAGCGACAGCAGGCTGCCCAGGTTGTTATAGGCCCGCGCCAGTTCCTGTGCGGCCTGCGTGTTCTGCGCGGACGCCGGTTCGAGAATGGCGATAGCGGCGCGGAAGTCGGCCTGGGCGCGCGACGCGGTGTCGCCGCGCGCCGACAACAGGATGCCGCGATTGTAGAGTGTGCGGGCGAGTTCCTCTGCGTACTGCGCCCGTGCGTCCGCCCCCTGCATCAGTGCCTGCTGGATGCCGAACGCGGCGTTGTAGGCCTGCTCGGCATCCCGCTCGCGTCCGGGCTGCGTGCGCAGCACTTCGCCCAGCCAGTTCCACGCATTGCCGAGCGCAGAGCGATACTCGGCCTTCGGGAACTCGTCGGCGAGTGGCGCCATCCGCCCAATCGCATCCTTGTATTCGCGCTCGGCATCATCAGGCTTGGCGACGAGCCGATGGATGTGCCCCAGCCGCAGGTGCGCCAGCGCCAGGTCGCGCCGCGACGCCTCGCTGCGCGGCGATTGATACATGAACGCTTCGTAGAAGTGCTCGGCCTTGTCGAGCAGTTCGCGACGCAGTTCCTCCACGTCGGGCGTGTCGGCACCGACGCGGGCGCTACTGCGATCGGCCGACGAGAGCGACTCGTCGACAGCCGTACGCGCCAGTTGCAGGTTCGCTTCCGCACGCCGGCCCTCGCGCCGCGCCACTACGGCCAGCGCCAGCGCCGCCACCAGCATCGTCGCCAGCACGCCGGCGGCGTACTGCGTGCGCCGCAGCGTCTGCCGGCGCGCGCGTTCCTCAGCCTGGCGTGCCGCGTCCCACGCACTGTGGCTGTCGTCGAGAAAGCGCATCGCCAGCTCGAAGCGAGCGTCGTAGCGCGCGGCCCAGGCTGCGGTCGGGCGGTTGTCCTCGCGCCACTGCAGCGCGAGTTGCAGCTCGGGGTTCCGCCACAGCCCGGCCGCTCCCTGCGCGTGCCACTGTGCCGCTTGCGAAAGGCGTGCGTAGAACCCGGCCGCGGCGCGCTCTTCGTCGGCCCACCCGATCAGCCGGTCCCAGCAGCGCATGAGGCTCTCGTGTGCGAGGTCGACGATGGTCGCAGACGTCAGCGCCACCGACGAGGGGGGCATCAGGAAGCTGCGGCCTGCCTTGCGGAAGCACTCCACCACCTGCACGACGTCGGCTTCGGGTGCGTCGGCAATGGCGGCTAGTTCGCCGATGGTGGTCGGCCGACGAATGCCACGCGGGTCGGTGAAGGTGTCGGTCAGGGCCTTCAGCACGCGTTCGACCACAAGCACATGCCCCGCCGCGTCGCAGTCGAGGAAGGCTTCTTCAGCGTGCAGCGAGAGGGCGTGGGTGGTGGTGCCCACCGCTTCGTAGTCGTCGATGTCGATCGGTTCGCCGTCGCGTGCCGCCGACCAGAACTCCCACATGCGCATCAGTGCGTGCTGCACGATCGGCAGTTGGTCGTGGTCGTCGCCGAGGTCGTTGAGGATGCGGTTCGCCAGCCGCGGCGTCACCGACACACCCGCCACCGCCACCGGGCCAGCGACCGCCGCCCGCAAACCGTCGCGCGTCATACGGCCAACAAGGTAGAGGCCGGCGTTCACCGCCTCGGGCAGCCCGCGGAAGTCCATGCAGTCGCCGATGAAGTCGGACCGCATGGTGATGACGACGTAAATCGGCAGTGCCTGCTGTGTCGTCGCCTCGAGCAGCAACTTCACGAACGCTACCGCCTCGTCGCTGGAGTGCGCGTGCTGCCGGCTGCGGCGGAAGCGGAACAGCTCCTCGAACTGATCGACCAGCACCAGGACGTTCTCGTCCGCCGGAATGCGCGCCTGCCTGACGGCTTCGACCAGGCCGAGCGTGCTGCGGCGCAGTGTGGCATCGAGCACGATTGCGTTCGTGCTGGCGAACTCGCCGTCTACGCCGAGCACAGCCGGAGCATCGAGCGCACGCGCGAGGTTGCTGATCGGATCTTCGCCCGGCCGCATCGTCGCGATGCGCCAGCTCGACCCGGCGCCGGCCATGAAGCCGCCCTGCAGCGACGGCATCAGCCCCGAGCGGACAAGCGACGACTTGCCGCTGCCCGACGTGCCGACCACCGCGACGAAGCGCGACGTGCGCAGCTTGCGCAGTAGGTCGTCGATGTCGGGCTCGCGTCCGAAGAACAGGTGCTCTTCGTCGGCCTCGAACGGCCGCAGGCCTGGGAACGGGTTAACCACGCGCCGTCTTCACCCGGGCAATGAACGGCCGCAGCGCCTCGAGCGCTACACCGTCCCACTGCGGCACCACCGTCGCGTCGTGCGTGCGGAAGCGATCCTTCTCTGGTGTGTGCGGACCGATCTGCGCAATCCACACCAGCGGGGCCGGTTTCGTCCGTCCGTAGCCCGGGCTCTTCTGGATTTCGCGTAGCTTGCGTCGCAGCCAGAGTTCGTTGCCGGCGCCGTAGAAGATGAGGCACGCGTCGCACGACGAGAGCGTGTCTTCGTGGAAGGCGCGGAGGTCGGCTTCGTCACCGTCGAAGATCGGTTGAATCACTTCGAGGCGCTCGTCGAAGAGCGCGTCGCACCAGGGGACGATGCGCTCGGCGTCGCGCTGGTCGGCGATGAAGTACACCTGCGGCGCAGCGCCGGTGTCGGGCGCGGCAGCCGCCGCGGCTGGCGCGAGATCGCGCTCGAGCCAGTCCTGCGCGGCCGTGCGCAACTCTTCGAACGACGTCTCGAGCAGGTCGGCATGCGTGCCGATGCGTGGGTCGAGACGCACCCGGTCCAGCAACGCGCGCTGGCGGGCATCATCGACCTGCAGGTTGGGCGCAATCCACAGCAAACGCGAGAAGCGCCCCTGCCTCGAGCGCAGCGTGGCGAGTTCGTACTGCAGTTCGGCAAGCGATTGTGTCGCCCCTTCCGGTACCAGGCCGTAGTGCTTGCCGAGCAGGTGGATGGCCAGGCGCGACTGCGCGAGGTCGTCCTGCACCGCCGCCATCGCCTCGTCCGACTCGTGCGGGATCGGGCGTTCGGGCAGGACGCGGAAGCCGTGCTGCTGCAGGTCGCGGCGCAGCGACTCGCGCTGCTCGCGCACGTCGCTGGTCGACTCGGCGAGGTAGACCGTGGCGCGGGTAGCCGTGGGCGGCGCCACGGCGGGTACGGGCAGCGAAGGCGCAGGCTCGGCGTGTGAGGGTGCCGCGGCAAGGGACGCGGGCTTCGTGGCCGCAGCACCGGCTGACGCGGCCTGCTGCATCTGATCGGGTACGAAGGGCGTGAGCTGCGCGTCCTCCTCCAGTGCCTCGAGCAGCGCCACAAGATCGTGCGCCAGGTCGTCGAGTCGAATCCAGAAATCGCGCTGGGCCTCAGGACCGAACACTTCGTCCAGTTCGCGCACCTTGCCGGTGTCGGGGTCGGTCTTGAAGAATTCGTAGCCGAGGATGGCGCGCAGTTCCTGCGGTGTCTTGTCGAGCGGCACCGGCTGCTTCAGCACCTTGAACACGCGCGCCTTGTCGCGCACCTTCAGGCCGCCCTGCTGCTCGGCGGCCTTGAAGAACTCGGTCAGCTCACGCAGCGTCCATTCGCTTTTCAGGTAGCGCGGGGTCACCACCGAGACGAGCACCGCGACGCGGTTCAGCCGATCGACGAGCGTGTCCGCGAACAGGTCGTTGCCGGACAGTTTGGGATCGCGCCAGATGTGGGGCTGTTTGCCCAGCAGTTGGGCCACACGCACTTCGAGGGCGCGGTGGAAATTCGCCACCCAGCCCTTGTGCCCCTCGACCAGTTCGAGGTCGTCGAGGTGGGCATAGCTGATGAATGCATCGCCTTCGAAGTCCATGCCGGGTGGGTCATTCTATGCCGGAAGCCGATCGAGCCGCCCGCGTGGTCGCGCTGCTCCTGGCGCGTGCGACAGAACCTGCGTGCTGGGGGCTAGTTCGCGTCTGCGTCGAGGGCGTACACCGCGGCCACCAGCGCCTCGGCGTCGGCTTGCGAGACCCGCATTCGATAGGCGACGTACTCGGCGGGGCTGAGGCTTGCCCGCTCCATGCCCTGCTCGTCGTCCATCCAGCGTTTCGCCGCCAGCACGTGACTTCGGTTCTGCGCGATCGGTTCTGCCATGCGTACACTCTTCCGGCCGTCTGGCGGACCCGGACGTCACCGCGACCGATGACATGTTGATGAAGACGTGTGGTTAAGTTGGTGCGCCCGGAGGGACTCGAACCCCCGGCCTACAGGTTCGAAGCCTGCCGCTCTATCCAGCTGAGCTACGGGCGCATTCTGAGGCGTGCGCGACGAGTGTAGCGGACGGGCACGCGCGTGGCAAACGCGGTCGCAACCAGCGCTTCGCACAGCGCGGACCGAAGCAGCAGTCATGAAGAGCGTGATGCTGGCGTCGGGAACATCCGCAGTGATGGCAGCGCTGGCCATACCGCAGATGAAGGACGCGCTGCACCAGGGCGGCTCGAACGCTGCACGAGCAAAGCGGACGCTGCGAATCTGGTAGTGTTCGGTATCTCGACGCGCCGCGTTACCGTGTCAGCACCGCCATGTCAACCGGACCGCCGGGTTCATCCACGAGGTATCTATGCACCTTCGATCGTTGTGGCTCGCCGTCGGCACGCTGGCCGTCAGCCTGTCCACCAGCGGAAGCGTCATGCACGCCCAGAGCCCAAGCCAGGGCCAGGGACCGTCCGAGCGGGCGCTGCAGATGCGTCCGGACGGCCTCGGGCCGCAGTTGGTCTGCGGCACGAAGGACCTCGACCCTGAAGTGCAGCGGCTCATCGAGGACTACTCGACCAGCATGGCCGCGCGCATCGATCCGAACACGACCGCCAGCCATGTCATCCCGGTGTACTGGCACCGCATCCACGCCTCGAACGGCAGCGGCGGCAGCGTGAGCAGCACCCAGGTCACCCAGCAGATCGACGTGCTGAACGCCGCCTACGGCGCCTCGACGTTCACGTTCTCGCTGGCAACAACCGACGACACCAACAACGACAGTTGGTACACCTGCAGCGGCGGCACGTGCGAAACGCAGATGAAGACCGCGCTGCATGCCGGCGGCTCGAACGCGCTGAACCTCTACTCGAACAACATGGGCCAGGGGCTGCTTGGCTGGGCCACGTTCCCCTCGAGCTATGCGTCGCAGCCCAAGATGGACGGCGTCGTCATCCTCTTCTCCAGCGTGCCCGGCGGCAGCGCGGCGCCCTACAACCTGGGTGACACGGCCACCCATGAAGTCGGTCACTGGATGGGGCTGTACCACACGTTCCAGGGCGGCTGCACCAAGACCAACGACAGCGTCATCGACACGCCAGCCGAGAAGTCGCCGGCCTACGGCTGCCCGGTTGGGCGAGACTCGTGCGCCGGCTCCCGCTACGCTGGGATCGACCCGATCCAGAACTTCATGGACTACACCGACGACTCGTGCATGGACCAGTTCAGCGCCGGGCAGAACACGCGCATGAACAACCAGTGGACAACCTACCGGTAGGCTCCAACACCTGGGATATCGGCCCGGGACGCGCCACTGTGGCACGCCCGGGCTGCCCCGCCTCTGAGCGCTTTCTCGAAGGAACGTCTATGCGTCTGCGGTCGTCGTGGTCGGTGGTGGTGGTGATGGCGTTGGTGGCCACGGCCTGCAGCGGTGGCAAGACCTCCAGCTCCGGCACGAGCACCTCGGGCGGAACCACCACACCCACGTCGCCGACACCAGCGCCACAAACAGTCCTCTGGTCCGCCGCCGGCACGGTGGTCGACACCGTGTCGCGCGCCGCGGTTGGCGGCGCCACGATCACCCCGAGTTGGAGTTTGCCCGCGGTGACGACCAGCGCGGGTGGCGACTTCTCACTCAGTTCCGCCACCGCGAACCCGCCAACCACCCCTTACGATGTCAGCATCGCAGCGAACGGCTATCTCACGCGCAAGCAGTGGATCACCTGGCAGGCCGGTGCGCGCAGCGGCGTGACGCTCGACCTGATTCGCAACGTGTCGCCCTTCTCGCTCGATTTCTACGGGCAGTTCGTGCGCGGCGGCTTCGACCAGTCGGGGGCCCCGTGGCCGGTGCTCCGCTGGACTGCGGCGCCGAACTTCTATGTGAAGACGGTGGACCAGACCGGCCGTGCCATCGAACCCGAAGTCCTCGCTGTGGTGCTCTCGTCGCTCGCCAGGGCCGTGCCCATCTATACCGGCGGCGTCTACACGGCGGGCGCCATCGAGAGCGGCACGGCAGACCGCGCCGGGGCCGCCAACTGGGTGAACGTGACTATCCTGCGCGACGCGTCGCAGCGGACGATCTGCGGATCGTCCCGCATCGGTGCGAACCCCGGCGAGATCACGCTCTACGACGATGTGTGTTCGTGCGGCAGCGTGAAGATCCCTGGCGCGGTCGTCCTGCACGAGGTGGGGCACGCGATGGGCTTCTTCCACGTGAGCGATCGCAGCAGTGTGATGTACCCGACACTCCCTGGAAATTGCCCGGTCGGCGAACCATCAGCGAACGAGCGCTTCCACGCCGCCGTCGCCTACTCGCGCCCGCGCGGCAACACCGATCCCGACAACGATCCGTCGAGCGGCGCCAGGCTGCGCGACGCGTCCGACGAACTGGGGCCGCTGACGCCGACCGTGAACTGAGGCTGCCCTGCGTGGCGACCGTCAGGGTCGTATCATCGCGCTATTCCCGCCGTACGTTCCAGTCGACCATCACCTGTCCATCCGCACACACCCAGGCCGCGGCGCGCACGCCGTCGCGCAGCACGCCTGTGCGCTGTTCGATGCGGACCCAGTCGGCCGGCGTGAACGGCGCACCGTTCATCTTGAACAACGGCGACGGATCGTCCGTACCCGCGTGCGTGAGCGACACGTCTTCGGTCGTGTCCCAGTCGGTGCGGATGCGGAGCGTCGTCTTGCCCACCGCGCGGGTGTAGCGCATCACCACGCCGGTGAAACTCGTGAGGTTGTTCGCGGGGCACGAGAAGGTGGCGGGCGGACGCTGGCGGGCGGAGTCGGCGCCTGCTGCCCCAGAGCGCTGCGCGACCGGCGCTGCGCACGACGCGACGAACAACCCAAGCAGTGCCGCGGCATGCATGCGCGTCATGGTCGAAGCCTAGCACCGTACGGGACAACCGCGTGTCGCGCGAGTCGCGTCCCCAATCCTGATGCGCGACGGCGCAGTCGAAGGTTTAGCGTTTGACCGGACCTGACCGAGCCGCCCGCTACCGTGGCGTCATGCCACGTTTCTCCCGAAGGGTCCCGCCGTCCATTCGCTGGCGCCGCGCGAGCGCGAGGTCGTGCAGTGCGTGGCCGAGGGCGACACGAACCGCGAGATCGCGCTGTTGCTCGGCATCAGCGCGCACACCGTCCGCAACACGGTCGCCACCGGCTTCATCAAGACCGGCGCATCGAACCGCGTCGTGCTGGAGCGGCGCCGGGCACGCCCCTCGCGCCATCGTCCAACCGCAACCCGGCCATCGCCAACGTTCGCGGGCAGCACGGCGTCGGGGCCGACGGCGAATGCGAACATCTCGGGCGACGGCGGGGTGACAGTACGGCTCCGCGTCACCGATGGCCGCGGCGGGTCGGCCGCCGACGCGCGCGACGTCACGATTGGCAATATGAACCGGCGCTGGTCGCGTGATCACCGGCACGACACGGTCGCAGAGTTCGAACTCGACCAACAGGTTCCGGATGGTGAAGCAGTAGCGAACGCTGGCGGAAGGCCGTGGGACAAAATAATCTGGCGCGCGGCGGTCCGGCCGGTTGCCGGGCCGCTCCGCCGTGATATTATCGGGGTCTTGCATCGGTGCCCCAAGCGCCGCCGCAACTGCCACCTCCACTTCATGTGGGCCAGTAGCTCAATTGGCAGAGCAGCAGACTCTTAATCTGCGGGTTGAAGGTTCGATTCCTTCCTGGCTCACCACTTAAACGCTTCCCGTACCAGTCAACGACATACAGGCATTCTTGCGCGGCATCCCACGCTTGAATCGAACCGAACCCGACGGCGGCGGCGATGCGAGCGGTGGGCTCGCGTAGCAGAGACCACTTCGTGCTGCCCGTCAATACGACCAGAGCGATTCGGCGGGCGCGAAGGTTCTGCTGATAGCAGATTCGACGATCCGGCTGCTCGTCGAACTCGTGCCATCGAACTGCACGGCGCTGCTGGTTTCACACACGTGTCACAGTCCGCTCACATCGCTGCCGTGAATGGGCGTTATCGTTCTGATGGAATATACGGGTCGCTCCGGCCCGTTCAGGAGGATGGATGATGCGTGGAATTATGAAGCTCGCGCTCGCTACCGGGATGTGCCTGCTGGCGTTGACGATCGCCTCAGCGGAGGCAGGACAGACACGCGGCGGCCGGCCAGGGGGTCCGCCGAGCGGGCAGGGGCGCCCAGACGGCGCCGGTGCTCCCCCGGAGGGGCGCGGACGACCGGACGGCACAAAGAGGCCGGACGATGGAGAGGGACCGCGTGGTGGAAAGCCCGGCGGTGGCAAGCCTCGAGGCGGGCCGAAGGGCGGTCCCGCAGGCCGCTAGAACAGCGCGGAGGGCACATGCGTGTGCCCTCCGCACGCAGCACCTTCCGTCAGGGCTGGCGCACAGACCAGATCCCCCGCCTTCCACGCGGTGTTCACGCACCGGCCCCATGAACAGGAGTCCGGTATTGACGCCCGCAACTCCCGGGTATACAACAGCGTTTCACGCAGGGAGGTCTCTGCTCATTTGCCGACCTGCTCGCCTGCCGATGCGCCTGAACGCACGCCGTGGCCCGGGCAAGTCGCGTCAATCGTAGATGAGATATGGCTGACCTGAATGTGCGCGTGACATGCCCGGCGTGTCGGGCGGAAGCCGCGGAGATCATGCCGCTCGACCGCTGCATCTTCTTCTGGGAATGCCCCTCCTGTCATACCGTTAGCCGGCCGCAGGCTGGCGACTGCTGCGTCTACTGTTCGTACGCGGACAAGCGATGTCCGCCGATCCAGGATGGTCGGTCTTGCCCGCCAACCGTCCCCTGAACACACTCGGCCGCGCTGCGGGTGCCACGACTGCCACACGCCCAAGCGGATAGGGCCAGCCGGGCTCAATCCCCCCGGTGTCAAACCACGTTCCGGAACCGCTGCCGCCCACACAGTAAAGCGCCCACTGAGCTCTCCCTGACGGCGTATCGCTCTGTGGACCGATTCCTGCAGACCAGTTCGCCTGGAGGAATGTGAATGAAGGCTTTTATTGTGACAGCGCTGATCGTGTCGTCATTCGGTGTCGGCCTGCCGCTGGCGCAGGCGCAGACCGGGGCAAAGACGGAAGCCAAGAAGGCCGGCGAAGCAACGAAGGACGCCGGAGAGGACGTAGCGGATGCGGCCAAGCATGCCGGCAAAGCGACCGCAAAGGGCACGAAGAAGGGCGCTCACGCAGTGAAGAAGGCGGTCACGGGAGACGCGCATGCAACCTGTGTAGACGGCTCAATCCAGGCGGGCAAGACGGCGGCGGCGGCAGCCACCGGTTGCGCCTCTCATGGCGGGGTTGCGAAGCACTAGATGAACACCAACACACTGCTCATCATCGTCGTCTTGGTGCTGCTTTTCGGTGGCGGCGGGTTCTACTTCCGGGGCCGCCGCTAAAGCTGACGTTCCGCTTCACGACCACCTTCCGGCTGAACAGACGGAGTAGGTGTGGGAACACTTCTTCCCACACCTATGTCCGACCGCTCTACGAATTCCTACTCTGGCTGGCGCACAGACCAGATCCCCCGCCCGTGAGTCGCCGCGTAGACCAGACCGTCTGGGCCGACATGTAAATCCATGACGGTGGTCAGCGGCAGGTTCGAGCCGAGGCGCGACCACGTGATTGCCCCTGACGCTCCGACGCTGCCAAGCGCGGTGCCGAGGTCGGTGCCCACCACCAGCTTGCCGCCGCTGAACACGATGTCGTTCACCGGGATATCCGGGAATGCACCGCTCAGGTCGCTCCACGAGCCGCCGCCGTCTGTCGTCTTCCAGATGTGACCAACGCCCGCCCCTGGCCCCTCGGTCCAGGTCCGCGAGAATCCGTTCAAGCCCACGTACGCCGTGTTCCCCGTCGCGTCTGCCGGATCGATGGCAAGCGCCGGCACATAACGGTTCGGGAAGTTCGCCGGAAGCGTGAGGGCGTGGAAGACGCCGCCGGTATTTGCCGACAGGCCCCGCGTGAAGCCGTTGCTGTTACAGGGACCGCACCAGGCCGAGTAGACGATGCCGCCGCGCACGGCAATCGCCGTCGTCGAGTGTCCGCTGCCGTTGTCGAACAGCTGCGTCCACTCGCTGCCGCTCTGTATGGCGAAGCCGCGATCGTTCCGCCACAGATAGCGTCCGCCAGCAATCCAGAGATTCTTGTTGGTGCTGTCTGCCTCGAACGGAGCGGTGAAGCGCGGGCTCGGATCGGAAATCGAGACATCGCGGATCGCACCGACTGAACCGTTGCTGCGGCCGCAGTTGGTCGTGAGCCACAGTTCGAGGTACACGTACTCGTCGAGGATGTTGCAGCCGTTGTCCGGGTCGACGATGATGTCGCCGCCGTCCCCACCAAAGGGCGACCCCATCCTGCCGCTGCCGGTACGGTCCTCGGGAAGAAGGAGCGAACCGCCGTTATCCTGCAGGCCGCCGGCGACGGCGTAGCCCCCCGGCACCTTGCCGACCCCGACCGAGTAGTACTGCAGCGTGCGCAGGTTCGCGTTCAGGCTGCGCCAGTCGGTCGCGTGACCGTCCCTGTTCACCTGGCCATTGATCGGTCTGGTGTAGACCCCGCCGTCATTGCCCACGTAGACGTTCGTCGAGTCGAATGCAATCGAGTGCTGGTCGGCGTGCACGGTGGACGGGCAGCTGTTCTGCGCGTCGTAGATCGACCAGCAGCCAAAGGGAAAGTTCCAATAGGGGCCGGTGGCCTGCCAGCTCGTGCCGCCGTCGAAGGTCTCGAAGATCTCCTCGAGCCCGACGTAGACGTGGTTCGCGTTCGAGGGGTCGACCGCAACGTACTGGTTGTACCAGGCCTGTACCCCGGGGCGGTAGCCTGTGTAGAGCTTCAGGGCCGAACCGGAGGACGCCAGCTTCTGCGAGTCGGCGATCTTGTTCCACGGGCCGATCACGTTGCCGGAGGGCGACGCGTAGACGCCGGCCAGGGTGGTGTTCTGCGTGTTGGTGTAGCGGGTGATCGACTCGACTGTGGCATAGAGCCGCGTCCCGTCGGCCGAGTAGGCGAACTGCGATCGACCGACATCCTGCGGATTGAGCGCGCCGGTGGGATTCACGAGCGCGAAAGTGGCACCGCCGTTGGTCGACAGGTAGAAGCCGTTGTAGGCGGCGCCGCCACGCCACGCGCAGTTCGCGATGATGACTGCTCCTGCGGTGCCCGGTTGTATTGCCAGGTCGTTGCAGATGTTGTTGTAGGGGGACTGAAGCTCAGGATGCGGGACACCGCCGACAACAGGGTCCGCCACAGGATAGAGCACGCGTGTCCACGAGCCTGCCGCGGTCGTTGCCGCGTGTTTCCAGACACCACGCGACGTGGCCGCGTAGACCGAGCCTGCATCGTCGAAGCGGAGGCGATGGACGAACATGCTCTCGAGTTCGCTGCCGCCGACGCGGTTGCCCGGCGTGAAGGTGCCGCTCGCGGGAGTGGCGAGCCGATACACGCCGGAGCCGACGTAGGAGGTTGCGCCGGTGTTGCCTTCACCGGTGGCCAGCCACAGCGCACCGTCCGGAGCGACGCGCAGATCGCCAACCGAGAGCGTCGGCAGCGCGTCCGCGACAGGTGTCCAGGTGCTCCCGCCGTTGGCCGACCGGAACACGCCACCGTCGGCACCGCCGGCGTAGAGTACGCCACCGCCCACAGCCAGGCCTGTGACGCGCCCTGAGACCAGCCCTGCGCCGCCGCTCGAATTGGAGAACTCCGGGTCGCGGTAGCGCGGGTCGTCAGCGTCATAGGGCCGGTTGGTCACTTCCGTCCACGTGGCGTTCGTCACCGGGAGCGCCATGAGGGAGTTGTAGGCGGCGCCGTATGCACCGGGCAACACAATCCCCGGCGCGGTCCGCGCCTCGGCATACTCTTCAGCGGAGACCAGGGCCTCGAGCCCCTCCTCTCCTGACGGCGCGTGCGCGGATTTCTCGCGCGTGAAGAAGTTCCCGGAAGCAGCCGTCAGCGTGACGGCCAGCGCCCCCGCGCACGTGATGGCCGTAATCGTCCGCGTCGTAAAGGTGGTTGGCATGCGTGCATCCTACCGGAAGGCCACTCGGGCGAGGCCATTATGTCCAGGCAAGCACCAGAGCTCTGCCGTTAGCGCCCCGCGTGCGGAATCACCTGTCCGCCTTTCATCACGAACACCACTCGCGACATCTCGGTGATGTCGGCCAGCGGATCGCCGTTCACGGCAATCAGATCGGCGAACTTCCCCTCTTCCACCGAGCCGACCTCGGCGCTCCACCCGATCAGGTCGGCCGCGATGCTCGTGGCGGCCCGCAACGCCTCCACGGGTGACAGCCCCCACTTCACCAGGTAGGCGAACTGATCGCCCTGAGTGCCATGCGGGAATGGTCCGGCACCGCTGCCGAACGGCAGCGTGATCCCCGCCGCATGCGCCTTCCTGAAACTCCTTTCCATCATGCGCCAGCGGCTGTTGCCGTACCGCGTGAACTCCTGCGCGTCGTCCATGCTCAAGTCGAACATCGTGACGGTCAGCGGCAGATGTTTGTCGACGAGCAACTTCAGCGTCCCGTCGTCCAAATCGATGGCGTGGGTGGGCACGTCGACGCCTGCGGTGACACAGTTGCGAAGACCTTCACCACCGTACGCGTGGCACGCGACCCTCAAGCCCTTGCGGTGCGCTTCGTCGACGATGGCCTGCGTCTCGGCCAGCGTGAACGTCGGCACGTGCGTCATCGTTCCATCCGGCTTCAGCGTGTACTGTTCGGTGCTGTAGATCTTGATCCAGTCCACGCCGTAGTGCGCCTGCTCGCGCACCGCTGCGCGCACCCCGTCGACGCCATTGGCAATCAGTGCCCCCAGGTTGGACACTCGGCCAGCCTCGGCTTCGAGCAGGGGGAAGGGGACCGCCGCCCTGTTGGTGCTGACCAGGCCTGGCCCGGCCACCTGCATGCGCGGCCCAATGAGGACACCGTTGTTGATGGCGTTCTTCAGGTCGACGGTGCCGTACCAGCCACCGTGCGACATGAGGTCCACGACGGAGGTGAAGCCCGCGTCCAGGTCGCGCCGCGCGTTCACTGAGGCTGCAAGCACGTGGTACTGCAGTGGCTGCATCAGGCCGACAGGTCCGGGGCCATTCGGGCCGATGCCAGCGCCGCCCGGTCCGACCAGCGGGCTCCCGGTCATGGTGTGGAGATGCGTATCGATGAGGCCCGGCAGCACCGTCATTCGTCCGAGGTCGATGACGCGAGCGCCTGCAGGAACCTGAGGGTTCGAGCTGACGTCAACGATGCGGTCGCCGCGAATGATGATGGTCTGGTTGGTGAGCAGAGTGCCGGTGCGCGGATCGAAGAGCCGGCCGGCGCGGACGACCGTGAGCGGCGGCGGCGTGTACTGTGGTGCCGGCGGCGGGACCCATGCGGGTGGAAGTGCCGCGACGCCGCCCGGCTGCTGTGCATTCACAACCCCCGAGAGAAGAACGATGACGCTGGCTGCCCGGAGTGCGCGAGGGATCACGTAGGCCTCCGATATCGAATTGAGCGGAACTCAGTCGTGGCCGAGCGAGGCATTCCACACGGGTCCATCGCGCCGAAGTCTACGCGAATTCCCTGGTCGCGGACGAGAGGCCGTCGTCTGAAACGCCCTGGTGAGCCGCCATGGTCGCGTCAGCCAGCAAGACGCGGCAGCAGGCCGACTGCGTTGTCGCGCCCGATGGCCTGCAGTTCGCGATCGTTGAACAGCGCGGTCGATGACAGCGCCTGCCTCTGTGCCGCGCTCGTACCGCCCGGCGGGAAGTCGGTGCCGAAGACGATCTGCGACGCTGGGACGAGCTGATTCAACGATGCCAGCGCGCCGCGATTGGCCGCACCGGCAATGTCGTAGTGGAAGCGTTTCGCCGCCGTGATGAACCCGTTGGGCAGCGAGTCGCGCGCGCTGCCTGACGCACCGTCGATGCGCCCCGCCAGAAATGGCGCGCTGCCGCCCGCGTGCGACCAGATGAAGCGAATGTCCGGATACCTCGTCGCATCGCCGCTGAACGTCACGCCGATGATCGCCCGCGTCGTATCGGTCCCGTATTCGATGGGGCCGGGTCCAATCCCCGGTGCGTACGACAGGTTCCTGCAGCAGTCGGCCGCGGTGGGATGGACGGTGACGAGCGCCTTGCGCCGGTTGAGTTCCTCCATCACCGGTCGGAACGCCGGGTTCCCGAGCCAGACGCCGCCGTAGCTGGTGTAGAGGCCGATGCCGTCCACCTTCAACGTGTCGTACGCGTATGCCATCTCCTGCAGCGACGCCTCGACGTCGGGCAGCGGCAGCGCCGCGAACAGGCCGAAACGCCGGGGATGATCCTGCACCAGCCTCGCACCGTAGTCGTTGCAGGCGCGGGCAAGACGGCGAGCCTGGGCCGCATCGCCAAACCAGAGACCCGGATTGGTAATCGACACGACCGCAGCCGCCACGCCGCCACGGTCCATATCCTCGATCGATTGCTCCGGCGTCCACCGCGTGTTGGCAGGTTGCAGCAACGGACGCCCTCGCACCTCCGACACCCAGGCCGGGGGCGCGAAATGGTGGTGCATGTCGATCCAGGCCCCTCCCGGCGCCTGTGCCGGCGCGGCCTCGCCGCGCAGGAGCGGTCCAGGCGCTGCGACCACTCCGAGCGCGGCAGCCAGGAACGTGCGGCGATCGATGGTGGTCATATGGTTGGCATTCGCGCCGAGTGCTTCTCTTGCACGGCCAGCATCGATACAATGCGCTCGATTTCCATGATCTGACCCTGTCCGAACAAAGGATTCCAGAGATGACGCGAAACATCAGGCGTGCGGTCGTTGGCTTGTGTCCGGTGGCGCTGCTCGTTCTCTGGACGACGCTGCCGACCGCCGGGCAGGGACAGGCTCTGACGACACAGAACGGCGAATGGCCCACCTACGGGGGCGACCTGAAGAGCACGCATTATTCGCCTGCCGACCAGATCAACGCCGCCAACTTCAACACGCTCGAAGTCGCGTGGCGATTCAAGACCGACGCGCTCGGCCCGCGCGCCGAATTCAACCTGCAAGCAACGCCGCTCATGGTGAAGGGCGTAATGTACACCGTCGGCGGGACCCGGCGCGCGGTTGTGGCGCTCGACGCGGTCACCGGCGAGATGCGGTGGATGCACGGGATGGATGAAGGCCCGCGTGGGGACTCTGCTCCGCGTCAGCTGTCCGGGCGAGGGCTCTCGTACTACACCGACGGCAAAGGCGACGAGCGCATCGTCTACGTGACCCCCGGCTACCACCTGGTGTCGCTCAACGCGAAGACCGGCGAGCCGGTTCGCGGCTTCGGCAAGGACGGTGTTGTCGACCTGAAGACCGAGGACGACCAGGCCATGGACCCCGTGACCGGCGAAGTCGGTCTCCACGCCACGCCACTGGTCGTGGGTGACGTGATCGTGGTCGGCGCCGCGCATCTGCCTGGCGGCGTACCGAAGGCCCGGACGAACGAGAAAGGCTACGTGCGCGGCTACGATGCCAGGACGGGCAAGCGCCTGTGGATCTTCCACACGATTCCACGACCTGGTGAATTCGGGAACGACACGTGGGAGAAAGACTCGTGGTCCTATACCGGCAACGCGGGTGTCTGGGCACAGATGAGCGCCGACCCGGAACTGGGGCTCGTCTATCTGCCAGTCGAACTGCCCACCGGGGACTACTACGGTGGCAACCGGCCCGGCAACGGTCTGTTCGGCGAGAGCCTGGTGGCGCTCGATGTCAAGACCGGCAAGCGCAAGTGGCACTACCAACTGGTGCACCACGGCATCTGGGATATGGACATCCCGTGCGCGCCGATCATCCTGGACCTGAATGTCAACGGCCGCGTGATCAAGGCGGTCGCGCAGCCCACCAAGCAGGCGTGGGTGTACATCTTCGACCGCGCGACAGGCCAGCCGGTGTTCCCGATCGAGGAACGGCCGGTCGAAAAAGGCACCGTGCCGGGCGAGTGGTATTCGCCGACGCAACCCTTCGTCACGAAACCGCCGGCGTACGATCGTCAGGGCGTCGCCATCGATGACCTGATCGACTTCACGCCGGAGCTGCGCGCCGAAGCAGTGAAGGTCGTGTCCAACTACAAGATCGGTCCCATCTTCACCCCGCCTGTCGTAAGCACGTGGCCGGGACCGCTCGGCACGCTCATGCTCCCGGCGGCGACTGGTGGTGCGAACTGGCAGGGCGGATCGCTCGACCCGGCCAGCAACTTCATGTACATCTTCACCAACACCGCGCCGACGGCGCTTGGCCTGGTACCGACCGACATGTCCAAGAACGACTTCGGCTGGATTCAGGGTGTGGCGCGCGACCCGAACGCCGCGCCGGCAGGCGGTCGTGGCGCGGGAGGAGGCGGTGGCGAAGGCGGCGGTGGCCTGACCATTCAAGGGCTGCCGATCGTGAAACCGCCATACGGCCGCATCACGGCCCTGGACCTGAACAAGGGTGAGCTTGTCTGGCAGATCGCGCACGGTGAGACGCCGGACAACATCAGGAATCATCCTGCACTGAAGGGTCTGACCATTCCCAGGACCGGACGACAAGGTCGAATCGGCGTGCTGGTGACCAAGTCGCTCGTGATCGCCGGCGAAGGGGGCTTCTTCACGACGCCGAACGGACAGCGAGGCGCGATGCTGCGCGCCTACGACAAGGCCACTGGGAAGGAAGTGGGCGCGGTCTACATGCCGGCTCCGCAGACGGGGACACCGATGACGTACACGGTGAACGGCAGACAGTACATCTCGGTCTCGATCTCGGGCCCGGGCTACAGCGGGGAGATCCTGACGTTCAGAGCTGGCGCATAGGGACGGGCACCCCACTCCGGCTTACAGCCCGTCCGCCCCGGCCCGACCCTGAGGCGCAGGACATTCGGCGGGCGTTCGATGCCGACGCCAGGCGGCGCGGAACTCAGGAACGGTGGAGCCGTTCCTGGAACTCCGCCCGCCACGCATCCGACAGTGCCGGGATGGCCATGATCTCGCGCAGTCGCGCCGGGTCAACACCATCGTCGAAGTAGACGTGTAGCAGTTCGGTGATGCTCACCGCCGCCGGGTGCCGCTCGAGAATCTCGATCGCGTCGCCGGCAGCCACGTCCCCTTCAGCATGCACCGCGACGTAGAAGCCAGAGCGGCCGCTCTTCTGGAACCGCCGCAGCATGTCGGCGCGACTGAACCGGAGCGCCAGCTTGAAACACGGCAGCCGCGGCTGCGTCACCACCAGTTCTGCCGTTCCCACCTTCAGCCGATCGCCGACGTGCACATGGTCCTCGAGCAGCCCGTCGATGGTGAGGTTCTCACCGAAGTGACCGGGCTTCAGCTCGACGTCCGGCAACTGCTCCTGCCAGAACGCGTAGTGTTCGTGCGGATACGCATACACCGCCTTGGCACGGCCACCGTGCACGGTCAGGTCCGACTGCTGGTCGCCAGCGAGGTTGTGCTCCCGGACCGCGACACGCCCGCTGACCGGCGCCTTGAAGATGGACGTGAGGAGACGACCGTTGTCCAACGCGACCTCGCGTGGCAGACCAACATTCACGGACAACACTCTCATCGGCTGATCATGCACCTCTCACCTCCAACCTCCAACCTCGATAGCGCTTCATTCCGCCGTTGACGCCGGCAACGCCAGGGGTATACAACAACGCCTCATGAACGCGAGGTTCCTGCTGCTTGTTGCCGCCATGCTCGCCTGCGGATCCGCCGCATCCGCGCAGCCGACCGATCCTTCCGCCGGCCAGATCAGCGGCCAGTCTCCGGACCGGGGTCGACCGACCCGGCACGACGATGAGCAACCGCCCCTCGACTTCGACCGCTATTTCCTCGGCGCGCCATGGGCGTTCGAATGGGACGTGCCGGAAGGTCCACTCGGCGGCGCCGGCCGCATCACAGGCACGACCACCTACAAGGCACTGGGCGGCCGGTTCTACGAGGCGAAGACCGACGCCGAAGGACCGGACGGAAAGTTCACGGTGGTCGAGGTGTTCAGCTACCACAAGGAGAACAAGGTCCTCTCGCGCCACGTGACCGACAGCCGCGGTTTCGCCTTCGACGAAATCGCCAACGTCGCGGCCGACCTCGGCGGGTTCTACAACATCCTCTTCGAGAGTGCACCCTTCACCGCGGGCGGGCACACGCTGCGGATGCGTCACACGATGCGGCTGAATGCACCTCTCGCCTATCGCGTGTCCACCTCGGTCTCGATCGACGACGGTCCATTTGCGAACTACGGCACGCCGTGGTGGCGGAAGCCGGTGGCCGACGCGCCCGGACCCCGCTAACCTCGGTATAACGCTCACCTCGACATCACGCAGTGCTGCCCGGTACCGGCACACACGGTTGGAGAACTCGATGCGACGTCTGATGATGGCGGTGACAGTGGCGGCGACGGTGACGCTCGCCGGTTCGTCAGGAGTGCACGCGCAGGGCGAAGCCTACCGGCTGGTTCCCAACTGGCCCACACTTCCGGCCGGCATGTGGTTCGGACTCAAGGAAGCGCCTCCGCCTCCGGCCGAACGCGAGGCACAGGCTGCGGCACGGCGCGCGCGCGGCGGCCCGGCTGCTGGCGGCGGTGGCCTGCCGACCAACCAGCCCGGCATCTCCGGCCTGGCGATCGATCAGCACGATCGGATCTTCGTGTTCAACCGCGGACCCAAGCCGGTGATGGTGTTCGACACCGCGGGGAAGCTCATTCAATCCGGCGCCGACGGCGAGTACAACGGCAAGAAGATCAATCCCGACTGGGAGCACTCGGGTGGCGTCGACTGGGACGGCAACGTCTACATCATCGAGCGCGACGCCCACCGCATCGTCAAGCTCAACCCGAAGATGGACACGTTCCTGCTGCAGCTCGGCACGACGGGGCAAAAGGGCAATGACGCGACGCACCTGAACCTGCCGTCCGGCATCGCCGTCCTGCACAGTGGCAACATGGTCGTGACCGACGGGTACGGGAACAACCGGGTGATTCTGTTCGACAAGAACGGCAAGTTCATCAAGCAGGTCGCCAAGGGGGCCGGCGGCCCTGAAGACAAGGGCACGGGTCCGGGCGAGTGGAACCTCCCGCACAAGCTGGCGGTGGACGCACAGGAGAACCTCTACGTGATCGACCGCGAGGGGCACCGCCTGCAGGTGTTCGACAAGAACCTGAACTACATCCGCGAGATCAGGAACGAGTGGAACCCGTGGGACGTGAACATCTCACGCAAGGGGACCGACGGCGTGGGGTTCATCGCTGACCACATGCTCGAACGCGTGCACAAGTTCTCGCTGAAGGACGGCAAGCTGCTGGCGACGTGGGGCTCGCAGGGGCTCGGGCCGAACCAGTTCGACTGGGTGCACGGCATCGTGGTCGACTCGAAGGGTGCCGTCTACGCCGCCGATACCTACGGTCAGCGCCTCCAGAAGTTCGTCCCGGCCGGCGGCACGCACTAGCGCCAGCGGTCACGAGCCAATCACGCGGGTGACCGTCCAGTAGAGGCCGACCGTCGCGATCGCCAGCGAGGCGGGAACGACGACCCGCGCTCTGTACCAGGAGCGGCTCCGCCACCACCCGATCAGCAGTGCCACGCCGGCAATCACCGTGAGCTGGCCGGCTTCGACGCCAAGGTTGAACCCCAGCAGCGCCGTAACGAGTTCGGCTGGCGCCAGGTGCAGGTTGGTCAACACACCCGCGAACCCCAGTCCGTGCAGCAGGCCGAACATGAAGACCATCGCCACTCTCCCGGCGGTGAGCCGCTCGGTGCGGAGGTTCTCGACCGCAACATAGGCGATCGACAGGGCGATCAGCGGTTCGACGATCCTGGCAGGGAGTGAGACGACGCCGTAGAGCGAGAGGCCGAGCGTGAGCGAGTGGGCCACGGTGAAAGTCGTGACCTGCGCCAGCACCGGCCGCATCCTCGCCCGGAGCAGGAACAGGCCGATCACGAAGAGGATGTGGTCGAGCCCGCGGGGAAGAATGTGGGTGTAGCCGAGCACCAGGTACTGACGCAGCCGCATGGCGACCGTCGGCGGTGCAGATGGCCCGCTGAGCGGCCGTGACGTGCTCCACGCGTCGCCCTGCACCCACTCGGTCGTTGACGAGCCGCCGGCCACATCGATGGTGAGCGGATACGGGTCGCCGACGAGCCCGTAATACCAGCGGAGGGTTCGTGCCGACGCGGGCAGCTGGCCGTGCAGGGTGTAGGCGGCGAGCGCGAACTCGCCGGTCGGCACCTGCGACGGCGGCGGCGAGTACTCAGCCGAGACCGGCCGCACCTCGCGACCATCGACGAAGAGAACGACCCGGTCGATGATCTGCGGCGCCAGCTCGCGCAGGCGCCCGTCGCGGGCGATGGTGTCCGAGGTGCTGGTGGACGCGCCGCCGGCAAACGATTCCATGCGCAGTAGCAGCCAGGATGGGTCGTGCGCGAGCCGCAGGGTGAAGGTGCCGTCAGCCGCCACCTGCAGGTGAACAGTGGTCCGCTCGAGGTCGTGCCCCTGGATGGCGGCGGAGGCGATCACGGTGAGCACCAGCGTGAGCAGCAGCGCGCGCCACCCGCGAATGTTCCGGCGCACAGCCATCGCGGGTATCATACGCTGCCGGTCGCGGCGGGCTCATGCCCGGTTGCGCCCTGCACAGAGAGGCGAACATGCAGATTCGGAACGGCTTCGTGTCCGTGCTTTTCATCGTGGCCAGTGCAAGCCCGTATGCACAGGCGCCGCCCCGCAAGGCGGACGTCGTCATGGTGGCAGGCTGCCTGCGCGAACAACCGGCCGGGACATGGCGCGTCGTGAACGCGACCGACCCGAAGCCAAGCAACGTCGGGGCGCCGCCACAGAACGAGATGCCGTCACCACCTGTCGCTGGAACGAAGCAGTTCCAGCTGATCGGGGTGTCGGTGTTCGATCTCCCGAGCTACAAGGATCAAACAGTCGTGCTGAAGGGGCTGCTCATCCCCGCCACCCCAGTGAGCCGGCTCAACATCACGTCGGTCACCCGGGTCGCTCCGAGCTGTGGAGCGGCGAAGTAATTCTGCCGCACCGCCCGCGCAACCGGGCTACACTGACGCGCCGCAGTGAGCGTCCCGCCATCTGAAGGAGACATCCATCATGCGTCGCCTGTTGTCCGTCCTCTCCGGAACCCTGCTGTTCGCCGCGTCGATCGGTGCCCAGTCCCAGACGCCGCAGACGTCTGCTGCCGGGCCGACCTACGCGAAGGACGTGGCGCCCATCCTCCTCGCCAAGTGCGCGAAGTGCCACCGACCCGGCGAGGTAGCGCCGATGTCGCTGCTCTCGTACCAGGACGCACGGCCGTGGGCCAAGGCGATCAAGAACAAGGTCACGAAACGCGAGATGCCGCCGTGGGGCGCGAATCCGCAGCTCAGTCTGCCGATGCGCAACGACGTCAGCCTCTCCGACAAGGAGATTCAAACGTTGGCGGCGTGGGTCGACGCCGGAGCGCCGCGCGGTAGCGACGCCGACATGCCGCCGGCGCCGGCGTTCGCCGAGGGATGGTCGTACGGCAAGGAACCGGACGTCGTGCTCGAGATGCCGGTCGAGTTCGACATTCCGGCCGAGGGCGAACTCGGCGTGCAGACCTTCTTCTCGAAGATTCCGTTCACCGAAGACAAGTTCGCCGAGGTGCTGGAGCTTCGACCGAGCAACCGGTCGGTGGTTCACCACTCGGGCGTCTTCGTCGTCGACATTCCGGAAGGGGCGCGAATCGTCGACGGACGCCTGGTCGGGCCGAACGGCAAGCCGTTCATCGAGCGCACGGAATCAGGCCTGCCGAGAACGGAGTCAGGCACTCTCTCCGGTGCCTCGAAGCTGCTGTCGTGGGTGCCGGGCCGCGGCGTCGACGTGCACCGCCCCGACGTGGGCAAGCGGATCCCGGCCGGCAAGTACCTCAACTGGCAGATGCACTACAACCCGACCGGCAAGCCCGAGAAAGACCGGTCGCGTCTGGGCATCTGGTTCAACAAGGTGCCGGTCACGCACGAACTGCTGATTCGCCAGGCTGGCGACCCGATGGCCACCGACACGAACGGGTTGTCGCTCTACCGGGTCGAGGGCAAGGAAGTGGAATACAAGGCCGACCCTGGCAGCACGCGCCGGAGCCGCACCACGCCGAACATTCCGCCCTACGTCGAGAACTGGTCGATCATCGGCATCACGCCCGTGACCGAGCCGATCACGCTCTATGCGATGTCGCCGCACATGCACCTGCGCGGCAAGAGCCTCCGCTGGATCATCGTGTATCCGGACGGCCGCGAGCAGACGATCCTCGACGTGCCGAACTTCGACTTCAACTGGCAGTTCAACTACGAGTTGAAGGAGCCGCTCAAGATCCCGGCCGGCAGCAAGATCCTGGGGCTTGGCGTCTACGACAACTCGGTGAAGAACCGCTGGAACCCCGCGCCGCACCTGCCGGTGTACTGGTCGGAGCAGAGCTGGGACGAGATGTACCAGGCGTTCACCGAGTACACCGTGGACAGCCAGGTGCTTGCCGGGGGCGCCGCCCGCAACACGTCGCGTCAGTAGATCGACGCGGACGGCATTGAAGTGTGTCACCGTTGATGACACATGCTGACGCCCGCCGGAATCGCTCAGGCCCTCTCGATCGCAGCGTTTGCCTGGTATGGCATGGGCTGCTTCGTGTCAGCCCACATGGTGGCGGAATTCGATCGCTACCGCCTCGCGCGCTTTCGCACACTGACCGGCGCGTTGCAGGTGGCCGGGTCCCTCGGATTGCTCGCGGGCTACTATTCCCGGCCGCTGCTGCTGTTATCCGCCGGAGGTTTGTCGGCGATGATGTTGCTCGGGGTGCTCGTCCGTTTCAGGATCCGCGATCCCCTGGTGGCGGCGCTCCCGGCGTTCGCATTCTGTGTGCTGAATCTCTACATCGTCATCGCCGCGTTGTAGCGCCGGCCCGCCGTCACCGCTCGATCACACCCTTTCCCCGGATGCTCTGGAAGGCGGCCAATGCCTCCGCTCGAGCGGTCGCGTGGTCGACGATGGGCCGCGGGTAGGTATCACCGAGTCGCACGCCTGCGGCGTCCAGCACCGCGCGCGGCGCCTCCCACGGCGCGTGCAGATGCTCGGCCGGGAGTCGTGCGAGTTCGGGCACCCACCGCCGTACGTAGTCGCCCGCCGGATCGAAGCGCTGGCCCTGCAGCACCGGCGCAAACACCCGGAAGTAGGGCGCCGCGTCCGCACCGCAGCCGGCCGTCCACTGCCATCCGAGCGTGTTGCTCGCCAAATCGGCGTCAACGAGGGTGTCCCAGAACCAGTCCGCGCCCGCATTCCAGGGCAACCGGAGATGCTTCACCAGAAATGACCCGGCCACCATGCGCACGCGATTGTGCATCCAGCCGGTGCGCCACAACTGCCGCATGCCGGCGTCGACAATCGGATAGCCGGTGCGACCCTGTTGCCAGGCGCGCAGCAGTTTGCCCGTCCGGTCGGACCGCCACGGAAAACGCGCGAAATCCCCGCGCAGTGGTTGCTCAGGCGTGTGGCTGAAGTGAAACAACAGGTGATGGGCAAACTCCCGCCACCCGACCTCGCTGAGGAAGACCGTCGCCGCTTTCGACGGTGACAACAGGCCGGCGTCGCGCGACGCCGACCACACCTCCGCCCAGATCTGGCGCGGACTGACCTCGCCGAAATGCAGATGCGGCGACAGCATCGATGTGGCCGTCCGATCGGGCCGGTCGCGGCCGTCGGCATAGTCGTGCAAGGCCTGATCGACGAGCGTCGTGAGCCGTTGGCGTGCGCCGGCCTCGCCTGGGGTCCAGGTCGCGCGCAACCCACCTGCCCAGTCGGGCTTGACGGGTGTCAACTGCCAGTTGTCCAGTGAGTCGCCGTCAGGCCACTGCTTCGGGCGCCGCAATCGCTGCGGCGCAGGGTGGGGGAACCGTGGCCCTGGCGCGTCCAGCAGCGCGCGCCAGAACGGGGTGAAAACCTTGAAGGGCTGCCCGGCTTGCGTGTGCATCGTCTCGGGTTCTTGCAGCAGTCCGCCGCCATAGCGATGCAGGCCAATTCCGACCGCGTCACATGCCGACTTCAGCTCTTTCTCGAGGCGCGCGGCGTGGGGCTCGTAGGCGCGGGTGAAGTGGATCGCGCGTGCTCCGGTTTGGGATGCGAGGTTCAATAGCGCGGCAACGGTATCGCTACGGCGAAGGATCAGTCCCGAACCGATGCGTGCGAGGCTTGATTCCAGCGCCGCGAGACTTGCGCCGAGCCACCAGCGGCTGGCACCACCGGCGGTCCAGGTGCCTGCCGCTGCGTCATCCATCACATAAACCGGCAGCACGGGCTGGCCGCAGGCGGCCGCAGCGGAGAGCGCTGCATTGTCGCTGAGCCGCAAATCTTGCCGCAACCATACGATAACGGGCGCGTGCGCCATTCAATTCAGCCTCGCATCACGTCGCAGATTTGGCTCAGGTCAGGTATCTGTCGCGGCAGGTGAGTGGTGCCCGTGCAGTCTATCTTGCGCACTATGTTCGGTAACGGCCCGGCGCCAGCTCTGGATCACCATCGCCTTTTGGCTCGCGCTGTGATGCCGCGGCAAGCTCGCAGGTGATCCGGACACCTCCATGCCACGTAGCTATTGTGCTATGGCAGAGAGGTCCTATGTTGAGCCCTGACTACCTCAAGTGGCCGCCCGCTCGGCGCGCACGTGTTAACCACAGGGGCTCAATGTCCGAGTTGCTGTCTCGCATTGCCAAGGATCGCAGCGACGAAGCGTTCCGCCAGCTGTTCCGGGAATTCGGCCCGCGAATCAGAAATTTCATGTTGAAGCAAGGCGCCGATTCCGCCCTGGCCGACGATTTGACCCAGGAGACGCTGGTCACGGTGTGGCGCAAAGCCGGGCTGTACACATCCGAAAAGGGCAGTGCGAGCACCTGGATCTTCACCATTGCGCGTAACCTGAGGATCGACCGCATCCGGCGC
>JAYTXA010000008.1:0-17758 GCA_043743165.1 Acidobacteriota bacterium | reverse complement strand
CGCCGACGGAGTGCTGATGAATACCGCGATCGCGGGCGCGCACGATCCGGTGGCGATGGCGGAAGCGATGAAGTACGCCGTGCGCGCCGGCCGCCTCGCGTTCACGTCTGGCCGCATCACGCGCAAGGCCTACGCGACCGCCAGCAGCCCGGTCGACGGCCGCATCGGCCGCTGAGGCTCGGCCTGCCGTAGCCGCGCACCGACTCGAGGCCGACCTGACGGTCGGCAGCTACATACGCCTCACGTCAGGACGCCGCGACGAGCTGGTCGAGCGCGAAGTGCAGCCGCTCCAGCGACACGCCGCGCTCGGCACACCGCAGCCGCAGCACCTCGAGCCGCTCGACGTCGATGAGCTGCGTGATCACCACCAGGTCGACGCCATCGCTATCGATCAGTCGCAGCAACTGGTCGTAGGTGCCCAGCACCGGGTAGCCCTGCATCTGCGCCCGTTCCATCGACGGGTCTTCAACGATGAAGCCGAGCATGCGGTAGGCGCCTTCGCGCCGGGTGAGGATGTCGCGCACGACACTGGCGCCGACATCGCCTGCCCCGTAGATCGCCACCCGCAACCCACTCTGGTTGCGCCGATGCGCGAACTCGCTGATCAGGCGGAACGACGCCCGCGAGCCCGCCAGCAACAGCAGCAGCAGCGCCGCGTAGATGATGAACACCCCGCGTGAATAGGCCTCGAAGCGGTAGGCGAACGTCAGAATCGCGATGTTCAGCAGCGTGCCCACACCCACGCCCTTCGCGAACGTCACGCCGTCCATCAGCCCGAAGTACTGCCACACGCCGCGGTAGCCCCCAGCCATGAACAGGCTGATCAACTGCACGCCCATGACGAGCGGCAGCGACTGCAGGAACTGCGGGAAGTACTCACGGAACTCGACGGCGCTGTCGAAGCGGAGGCGGTACGCGCTGTAGTAGGCGATCGCCGTCAGACACAGGTCGAGGAACACCTCGGCGATGCGCCGCCGGTAGACAAAGTTCACGACGAACGGCGTGATGCGGGCCGACCGCTCGAGCGCCGCGTCGTCTTCCCCGTAGACGCGCACGTGCGAGAGATAGACCGCGAAAATGATGCTCGCGATGACGAACACCGCCGCGGCCAGGCTCGGCAGGTCGCCGCGATAGTGCTGGAGCGAGACACCGAGCAGCCCGCCGAGCCCCGCCAGCGCCCACAACGCCAGCACCGCGCCCCGCTCGGACAGCCCGATGGCCACGAGCCGGTGCGACGAGTGGTCGCGGCCGCCCTGCGCGGCGCTACGGCCGGAGAGGATGCGCGACACGGTCACCAGCGTGGTGTCGAGGATCGGCACCATCAAGATGAGCGCCGGGCCGGCCATGATCGACAGCATGCTCGCCGGCGCGTGCGTCTGCCCTGGCGACGCCAGCGTCAGCACCGACAGGTTCAACCCGAGGAAGAGACTGCCGCTGTCGCCCATGAAGATCGACGCCGGATTGACGTTGTAGACGAGGAACCCGGCGGCGGCCCCAATCAGCAGCGCCAGGTGCAGCTGCTCGGCCGGGTTCACCCCGCTCAACACCAGCGCCGCGAGCACGCCGGTGCCGGCCAGCACGCTGAGTCCGGCGCAGAGGCCGTCCATGTTGTCGAGCAGGTTGAAGGCGTTGGTCAGCCCGACAATCCAGAACAGCGTCAGCAGGGTGTCGAGCGTAAGCGACGACGACCACCCGAGCCGGTAGTTGAAGAAGACCAGGAACGAGGCGACGCCGATTTCGAAGACGAGCTTCGTCGCCGGACGCAACGACACCACGTCGTCCACGAACCCGATGGCAAACATCGCGGCGCCCGCCAGCAGCACGGCCGGCAGCGGTGTCACCCCGATCACAACGGCATGCAGCGTGAGCACCGTCACCGCGATCGCCACCCCGCCCATCAACGCCGTGGGACGCCCGTGCCAGCGATCGGCGCGCGGCTTCGCCACGAAACCGTACCGCCGCGCGGCCATGCGGCAGAGCGGCACGAGCAGCAGCGAGAGGCCGAAGGCGAGAAGCGCAACGAGGACGAGCTGAAGCATGGTCGTGCGGTCTCATGGTACAGGCTTTCGGAGCCAGTACAATACGTCGACCGATGGCTGCATTCCGCTCTACCCACCGATGACGATGATCCGCTGGGTCGTGCTGCCGTCCGTGGCCGCGGCGGTGATTCTGGTGCTGCTGGTGCTGGCATGCCGGTGGATCTGGCGAACGTCGCGTCCGCTCGGGTACATCGTGGCCGCCGGCATGGCGGTGCGTATCGCCGCCGCGACGGCGCTCTTCTGGACGTCGTACCTGCACCTCCCCCTGTTGTCGTCGATGCAACTGGGCGGCGGCTTCTGGCGCATGGCGCTCGACGCGCCCGGCTATCACCTCGGTGGACTCTTTGCGGCCGAGGGTACGCTCGCGTCCATTGCGGAAGGAACCCCGTCGCCGGCCTACGTCCAGGCACTCGCCCTGTGGATGCGGCTGACCGGCACCAGCCCGTTCAGCGCGGTGCTGCTGAACCTGACGTGTTACGTCACGACCTGCGCCCTGCTGGTGGGAGCGTTGCGAGGCCTGGCGTCTCGCCAGGCCGATCTGGTGCGCCGCGTCACACTGCTGGCGCTCTCGGCGTCGCCGATGCTGCTGTTCGTGAGCACGCAGGTGCTGAAGGACGACTTCTTCCTGCTCTTCTCGGCCACGCTCAGTACCGGCGTCTGGTGGATTGCGCTGATGCTCGCGGCGCCGTCGCTCGCATCGTGGCGACGCCTGGTGCCAGGCCTGCTCGCCGTGTCGGTTGGCGTGTTCGTGACGGCGGGCGTGCGCGTCTACTATCCGGCCATCGCCAGCCTCTGTTTCGGCCTGACGTTCATTGTCGCGCTGCTCGGCCGGCGCCGGGTGTCGTGGGCGCTCATCGTCGGCTGCGCCGCCCTGACGATTGTCATGGCGGGAACGGCGCTCACCTTCGGTTCGGAGGAAGGGCGGAACTACCTCGATGTGATCGGCGGCGCGCGTTCGGCCGGCGACGCCGTCAGCATGGTCGACGGCGCACGTGCCGGATTCATCGCCACCGGCGGCTCGACGAACATCGCCGAGGCGCCGATTAGCGCGCCCGGCATAACCAGCCGGTTGCGCGGGGTCGCCATGGGGCTGGCCACCATGTTCGTGCCGCTCGTCGTGCTGCGCACCTTCGGCCTGGTTGCCGGGTCGGGCGGTGCGGCCATGGTGGCGCTCGCCGACGTGGATACGCTGTTCTTCGATGCGGTGTTCCTGGCGATCGTGGTGCTGACCTGGCGCATGGGCCGCGAGCTGCGGCCGAACATCGCCTTTCTCACCTTCGCGGTCGGCCTCGTGCTGCTGCTGTGTGTGCTGATGGGCTACACCGTGACGAACGTCGGCACGCTTATCCGGCTCCGGCTGATGGTGCTCGTGCCGCTTGTCACGATGCCGCTCGCCTTCTCGCGTCTGCCGCAATATCTGGGAGAAGACGGCACCGCGGCACCGCCGCTCAGCGCTGCCGTGCCCATGCCAGCAGACTGAACAACTGCCACGCCTGATCGGCCTCGCGCGTCCGCCCGTCGCGGAACGCCTGCCACCGGCGACGCACCGGTGCCGGATTCATCCCCAGGCTGGCGATGGTGTCGCCGGCACACAGCCGGTCCATCTCGTCGCGCAGCGGCCCGCGCAGCCAGCGCTCCAGCGGTACACCGAACCCCATCTTGGGCCGATCGACCAGCGTGCGCGGCACGCGCGCATACAGCATCGAGCGCAGGCAGACCTTCTGCGTCGAGCCCTGACGCTTCAGCGCCAGCGGCATCGCAAGCGCCAGTTCCACCACGCGGTGGTCGAGCAGCGGCGCTCGCACCTCGAGGCTCACGGCCATCGAGGCGCGGTCCACCTTCGTGAGGATGTCCTCCGGCAGGTACGACACCAGGTCGAGCAGCGGCGCCATCTCGCGGCGCGAGATTCCGGTCGCCCGGGCAAGGATGTCCGCGTAGAGCTGCGCCGACTCGGGCACATCGCCCGTCATCTCCTCGACTTCGTCCGCTGGCATCCAGCTGACGAAACGGGCGTAGGTGTCGTCACTGTCCTGCCGCAGCACGTCGGCAATCCGGCGCAGTCGCCGCACCGGCAGCCGGCCCGCAACCACCGCAAGCGCGCGGCGCACGACGCGCGGCTGCGCGAGCAGCCACTGGCTGTCGGCATGATGGCGATAGCGGGGATAGCCGAAGAAGAGTTCGTCGCCGCCGTCGCCTGACAGCGCCACAGTCACCTGCGTGCGCGCCGCCTTCGACACGAGATAGGTGGGCACCGCCGATGAATCGGCGAACGGCTCGTCGAACATCGCGGGCAACTGGTGCACGACGTCGAGCAGTTCCTCCTCGCCGCACCGCTGTTCATGATGCTCGGTCCGCAGGTGCGCGGCGACCGCCGCCGCATGATCGGCTTCGTTGTACGCCGGGTCGTCGAAGCGGATGGTGAAGGTGCGGACGGCCGCGCGACTCTGCTCTTGCATCAGCGCAACGATCAGCGACGAGTCGATGCCGCCCGAGAGGAACGCCCCGAGCGGCACGTCGGCAATCATGCGCTGGCGCACCGCGAGCGACAGCCGCTCCTCGAGGTCGCGTGCAATGGCGTCAGCCGGACGGCGGTCGGCCCGTGCGGCGTACGCCAGCGGATCCCAGTAACGGGACACATGCACCGACCCGTGCTCCCACACCAGCTGGTGCGCGGGCGGCAGCTTGCGCGCATGCACGTAGATGGTGCGTGGCGACGGCACGTAGCCATACCGCAGGTAGAGCCGGACGCTCTCGCGGTCCAGCTCGCGCGGAAACGCATCGTCGGCGACGATGGACTTCAGCTCCGACGCGAAGCGCAGCAGCCCGCCGTGCTCAGAGTAGTAGACCGGCTTCTTGCCGAGCCGATCGCGCACCAGCCACAGTCGCCGGCGGGGCTCGTCCCAGAGCGCGAACGCGAACATGCCGACGAACCGCTCGACGCAGTCGAGTCCCCACTCATCGTAGGCGGCCAGGATGACCTCGGTGTCGGTGTGCGAGCGGAAGCGGTGACCGGCGGCCTCCAGCTCGGCGCGCAGCTCGAGGAAGTTGTAGATCTCGCCGTTGAAGGTGATCTGGAGACGGCCGTTGTCCCACGGCATGGGGTTATGGCCGAGCGGCGACAGATCGACGATGGCGAGGCGTCGATGGGCGAGGGCAACGCGGCCATCAGCCGACTCCCACGCCCCCGCATCATCGGGGCCGCGGTGGGCGAGGCAGGCAGCCATGACGCGCGCCCGCTCCACCAGCGGCACGTGGCCCGCCTGCGTCGTGAGCGCGGCGAGGCCGGCTATTCCACACACGAGCGCGGCTCTCCCACCTCGAGCGTCACCGCCGCCGTGTGTCCAGCCGCCTCCGCCCAGAGCGCGGCCAGGCGCGGCGCCCACACCTCGAGCGAGTACTCGCGCTCGATCGTCCGGCGACCGCCCACACCGAGCCTTGCGGCCAGCTGCGGGTTCTCGTAGAGCCGCGTCAAGGCCGCGCCCCACTCGCCGGGCCTGGCGAACAGGCCCGACACGTCAGGCTCGACGA
Organism: Acidobacteriota bacterium; assembly: GCA_043743165.1. Classification (GTDB taxonomy): domain Bacteria; phylum Acidobacteriota; class Vicinamibacteria; order Vicinamibacterales; family CAVVIG01; genus CAVVIG01. The sequence continues at coordinate 12,191 of JAYTXA010000008.1, read as the reverse complement.
TGCGGAGGTTCGCACCAACGGGAGAGGCCACGACTGGACGCCAGCAGGCCATGGCCTGGATCAACTTGAAGCCGCACTTGCCTTCGGTCCACATCGACTCGGGCAGCGGCATGATGCCGACATGCGCCTTCGATAGCTTCGCCACCTCGGTCTGCTCCGACCACTCGACCCAGCGCACCGGCCCGGCGCCGACGTCGAAGCGGCGCGCGCCGATGGCGAAGATTTCCACGTTACGCTCGCGGGCGAACGCAAGCAGCTCGGGCATCACCGACTGCAGGTGCGGTGTCGTAGCCGGCGACCCGATCCAGCCGATCGAGAAGCGATCGGGATCGGGAGCCGTGGGTGCGGCCGGGTATCGTGCAAGATCGACCACCGTCGGCACCAGCGCCACCTTGCTGCTGAAGCGGCGTGCGTAGGCGCAGAGGTAGTCGCTGCCGGCGCAGTTCAGTTCCGCTTCGGCCATCAGTCGCCCGAGCTTGTTCCCGAGCAGCCGGCGCACGAGACCGGAGGGGTGCTGATCGTAGGCGTGGAAGAACGCATCGTCGAAGTCGACGACGAACGGCATGGCGAGGCGGCCGAGCCAGTGCTCGAACGCATGCGGCAGAAACGGAATGAACTCGGCGTGCACGACCACCAGGTCGTAGCGCCGCGCTTTCAGCAGCGCCGCGAGACGCGTCACCGCCGCCTGCCCGAAGCGCCACCAGAGTTTCTCGCCGCCGCCGAGCACCGCCGCGGTGTAGCGATCGTCGAAGAACGGCACGACGTCGCAGGTGAAGCCGTGATCGTGCAGGTACGGCAGGTACTGCACGAAGCGATGGCGGCAGCTCGCCGCCTGCGCGGCGTGCCGCGGCAGGATGAGGACTTTCACGCTCACGACTGGCCTCGCGAGGCGGTCCACAGCAAGCCGTAGGCAGCGAGCGTTTCGCGCAGGCCGGTCGGCGAGCTGCCGATGGCGCAGGCAGCGACGCGAATGAACGGCTCGACGGCGAGCGTGGCCAGTGCCACCAACGCGGCAGCCGGCGGCGTGAAGTGCTTGCGGGCGTAGATCAAACGACTCTGCAGCGAGTAGAACAGCCGACGGCTCTTGATCTGATCGGAGGTGCCGCCGCCCTTGTGGAACGCTCGCGTCTCGGTGAGATAGCGCGACCGCCAGCCGGCGTTCGCCGCCCGCCGCGAGAAGTCGAGGTCTTCGAAGTAGACGAAGAAGGCCTCGTCGAAGCCGCGCAGGGCACGGAACAGCTCGCGTCGCACCAGGTAGAAGGCGCCGATGACGTGATCCACGTCGCGCGACTCCGCATGGTCCCACTCGGCCATGACGTAGCCGGTGAAGACCGACGGCAGGAGGCGGTCGAGTCCGAGCGTCTTGGCCACCGTGCTGCCCACCGTCGGGAAGCGCGCGCAGCTGCGACTGATACGGCCCTGTTCCTCCAGCAACTGAATCCCGGCAATGCCGTACGACGCGTGGGCAGCCTGGTCGAGCCAGGCGACTGCGGCCGGGATAGCGGGAGGTTCGACGAGCGTGTCAGGGTTGAGAAACAGGAAGTAGTCGGCGTCGATGGTGGCGGCGGCCTGATTGCAGGCTGCGGCGAAGCCCCGGTTGGTACTATTGCGGATAATGTGCAGTGGCAGTGCGGCCACAGCAGAGAGATCGTCAGCCGAGCCGTCGGTGGACGCGTTGTCCACAATCACAACAGTCGACAATGTAACGGTATCCCACGCCGTGGCGGAGATCGACCGCAGACAGTCGATCAACTGGGTACCGGCGTTCCAGTTCACGATCGCGATCCCGACGGAACGGGGCGGGTGGCCGGTCATCCGCACGTATTGTACGTGCCCTCGTTCGAACGCGGGCGGGCCGAACGGCGCGGCGGTGGCGCCTGCAGGAGCATGATGGCCGAGACTATCGAAAAACAGAGCGGCATGTACCTCATCGAAAGTTATGCCGCCAAGGATCCGTCCTACTACGGCAATCCCCGGCGCGACTATATCGCCGCGCTGCCCGCAAACCGCGATGCGGCGATCCTGGAACTGGGGTGCGGCAACGGCGCCACGGGCCTGCTGGCGCTGCGCGAGGGCAAGTGCGGCCGCTACGTTGGCATCGAGATGTTCGAGCCAATGGCCCGCAGGGCGGAAGAGGTGCTGACCGCCGTGCACGTCGGCAACATCGAAACGCTCACCCTGCCTTACGAGACAGGCACATTCGATGCCCTCATCATGAGCGAGGTGCTCGAGCACCTGATGGAGCCCGAGGCCGTGCTGGCCAGGCTGGTGCCACTGCTGAAGCCGGGCGGCCGCGTCTTCGCCAGTTCACCCAGCATCGCCCACTGGCGTCCGATCTGGGACCTGATCCATGGCCGCTTCGACTACCAGGACAAGGGGCTGATGGACCGGACGCACCTGCGGTGGTTCACCCCGACGTCGTTCCGCAGGATGTTCGAGGCGGCCGGGGTGACGGTCGATTCGCTCGGTCCGTACGTCGCCGTTTCGAAACCAAAGCAGTTCCTCTTCGACCTGCTCGGCCCACGCTTCGCGCACCTGTCCATTTCCCAGATGAACGTTCACGGGCACCGCGCGCGCTGAGCGTCAGGGCATCGGGTGGCCGCGCTGGTCGAGCAGGCGCCGTACCATCTGCTGGTCCGCGCGCTCCACCAGCTTGCCTCCGGCCAGCGAGCGCTTCAGGAACGGAAACCCGGCGCGGACCAGCGGCAGCGCGTAACGCAACGACGGGTCGCCAGACTCCTGCCGCGGCGCATACCAGAGCGCTCCCACGCGCATCGCGCCCGCGGCCACGCGCGCCAGGCGCGTTTCTTGGCAGTTCACGACGTCCTGAAAGCGATCGAACGCCGCGTGTGCGGGAAGCACCGTGCGCAGCGCGCGCACGGTGTGGGGGCCCACGTCGTCCACGTGCCAGGCGTACGACTGCACGTGGGGTTCGAACGCCGACCAGGCCGTGAAGCCGGTGAACGCCCAACTGCGGCGGGCGAACACCGGCGTCAGGTCGACGAACGGACCGAGCACCGAGTCGTTCATGACAAAGAGGTCGGCCCCAGGAGAACGCGCCGCCACCTCGCGAAGCGCCAGCCCGTAAGCCGAGAAGTCGAAGCCGTCGAGCGCCTTCCACACCACGGCATCGGCCAGGTCCAGCACATGCGAGGGAATCATCGCCGGCGACGGCACGGCGCACACCACCAGCAGCCCTCGCACCAATGCGCGCAGTCGCTCGAGCGTGTAGCGGTGGGCCGGGGTCAGTTGGCCGTCAGCCGCGTAGAGAAAATAGGCCGTCCATCGTTCGTGCGGTGTCACCGCCCGGACAACCGCCGACTGCGGCGCGCGGCGCAGGCCGGTGAGCAGCGATGTCGCCCTGGCGAGCCTGCCGGCGATCGCCGGCGTCGAGCGCACGAAGGTCCAGTCGGGCACCAGTTCCGAGAGGTCCGGCTGGACGGCTTCGTGCGGGGTGCTCACGACGCGCTCCCCCGGCTGCGCGCGCCGGCCAGCAAGCCGGCCGCGTTGCGTCGCAGCAGCGGGCTAGCCACCACCAGCGCCGCGGTGGTGCCGGCCCACGCCACGCCGGCGACCGCGAGCACGCCGAGGAACGACGCCGGAACCGGCATCGCGAGGCGGCAGAGCGCGGTAACGGCGACGGCGGCACAGACGGGCCACGCAATATCGGCGACGAGCCGGCGCCGGCCGGTCTCAGCGCCGAGTCGTCGATGTGTGACCGTGATCGTTGCTGCCGCGAACAGCACGTTGACGATGGGCCAGGTGGCGGCGGCGCCAATCGCGCCGTAGCGGCTCGCCAGTAACAGGACCAGCGGCAGGGCAACGCAGCAGAGCGACGCGTTGATGGTCAGCGCCACGCGCGTCCACCCGTGCGCTAACTGCAGCCCGAACGGAATCAGCAGCAGCCCGTGCAGCGCCATGCCGGCCACGAGCAGCGCGGCGATCGGCGCCGTGGCCGTGGCGGCGACCGGGTCGCGCGTCCAGACCAGGATGAGCGGGTGTGCGAACACGCAGAGGACCGCCGCGGCGGGAACCGTCAGCACCGCCATCACCCCCCAGGCTCGCCGGTACGACGCCTGGAGTGTCGCCGTGTCGCCCACCGCCACCAGCGAGGACAACCGCGGAAACACAGAGGCGTACACCGGGCTCACGAACGTGTACAGCAGCGCGTTCGCCAGTGTCGCTGCGAGCATGTAGTAGCCGAAGGTCTCGAGCGGCAGCACGCGGCTGGTCACGATGCGGTCGCTCTGGGAAAGCAGCAGCGCCGTGGCGGTGACACCCGTCATCCCCAGCGCAAATGAGCCGAGCCCGGCCACTGACGCGCGACGGATGCGCGGGCGGCCCGCCGCTCGCGGCAGGCACCACCAGGTGGCCGCGGCAAGCAGGGTCACCTGCACCAGGGCCATGAACGCCTGCCACGCGAAGAGCGCCACCGGCGTCCGCTCGACGTAGGTGAGGATGACGTACGCCCCGACGGCGGTCGCGGCCGTGCAGCCGACGCGCACGCTGTTGTAGAGCCCGTGCCGCTGCAGTCCGAGCAGCGCCCCCTGGTAGAAGGTCAGCGGCCACTGCGCGGCGAGCAGCAGCGCCATCACCTGAATCGAGTGCCGGATCGTCAGCGACGACAGCTGTGCATGCTGGAGCCAGCCCTCGGCCAGCGGTGCGGCAAGAAAGACAAGGGCGCCAAGCCCCACCCCGATGGCGCCGTAGCCGAACTCGAGCGTGCGCACCATGTCGCGCACGGATGAGGCGTCAGTGCCGAGTGCGGTGCGCCTCGCCAGTTCCAGGTTAATGGAGGCGCTTACGCCGAAATCGAGCAACTGCGCCAGGGCCTGCAGCGTGGTCTGGACGCCGACGAGACCGTACGACTCGGGTCCGAGCAGGCGGATATAGACCGGAATGATCGCGAACTGGATGAGGCTGGTCGCAATCGACCCAGCGCCGTTCGCGACAAGGTTCACCCTCACGCGCGAGCGGCCGGCGGATTCGGTGGTTGGCAGTTCGGCCCCGGCAGGGGCGGGAGTGGGCATCGACAGGCGTGTGATGACTATAGTGCGCCGGCTGACGCGCCTTCCACGCCAAAGCGAGCCACGAACGAGGTTGCGCTGTCCGCGGCCGGCAGCGGTAGACTGTTCAGGCGATCGGGCCGACTCGCGCGGCCGCGCCACTCACCCGTGACGATCCTCCGCATCATCGCCAGGCTGAACGTTGGCGGCCCTGCACGCCACGTGGCCCTCTTGAACGCCGGCCTCGAGTCGCGCGGGCACCGGACGCTGCTTGTCTACGGCGCACTCGACACGGGCGAGGCCTCACTCGAAGGACCGGCCGTCGAGAGCGGCATCCCGCTGGTGCGCGTCGAGGATCTCGGCCGTCACGTGCGGGCCACCAGCGACCTGCGCGCGTTCGTCGCTTTGCTGCGGCTGATCTTCCGCGAGCGCCCGGACGTGGTGCATACCCACACGGCCAAAGCCGGCACACTCGGCCGCCTCGCGGCCACGGTCTACAACTCGACACGCGGGCGCGGCAATCGCGCACTGGTGGTCCACACCTTCCACGGCCACGTCTTCGAAGGCTACTTTTCCCCGTTCGTGAACCGGCTGGTGCGGCTGACCGAGCGGACACTGGCACGCCTCTCCGACGTCATCGTCACGATCTCGCCGCGGCAGCAGCACGATGTCGTGACGCGGTTCGCCGTGGCGCCAGCGGCGAAGACGGTGGTGGTGCCACTTGGCCTCGACCTCGATCGGCTGCTCGACATGCCCGCGGATGCGGCTGACCTGCGCGCCGCCATCGGCGCATCTCCCAATGACGTCATCGTCGGCTATGCGGGACGGATGGTGCCAGTGAAGGATCTGCCGACGCTGATTCGCGCCTTTGCACAGGCGCACACCGCGGTGCCTGCGCTGCGGCTGGTGCTGGCGGGTGACGGCCCGGAACGGCTGCAGGCGGAGGCGCTGGCGCGCGAGCACGGCATCGTCGATCGGCTGCACTTCCTGGGCTGGGTCGACGACCTGCCGCGCTTCTACGCCACGCTCGATATCTTTGCGCTGTCGTCGCTGAACGAAGGCACGCCGGTCGCCGCAATCGAGGCGATGGCGGCCGCGCGGCCGGTGGTGTCGACCGAGGTGGGCGGTGTGCCGGACGTCGTGGAGCCAGGCGTCTGCGGCCTGCTCGTGCCAGCCCGGTCGGCCAACGCCATGGCCGCCGCGTTCGTGCGCCTCGCAGGGGACCCATCCCTGCGTCGTGCCATGGGCGCGGCAGGGCGTGCGCGCGTGCGCGAGCGCTACTCGCACCTGCGGCTCGTCACCGAGATCGAGGCGCTGTACGAGCGGGGGCTGCAGGAACTGCGGACCTCGACGTAGCCGCCAGAGGGTGGCGGGTGAAGAGAATCGCGGTCCGCTGGTGTTTCGGCCCGCGCGAGCGTCAGTGCTCGGGCAGGTCCAGGTCCGGTACTGCCTGGGCCAGACTGCCGTCATCAGCGGCCCATGCGGACGCGACCACAATTCGGCCCCACAACTGCTTCCGGATGAACTTGCCCGACCGTCCAACGATTGCCCGACGGCCACCGTGTGCGCGTAGGGGGACGCCGAACCCTTGCAGCCTCCGGTAGTCTCGCTCCAGCATCAGCGTGAACGACTCAGGCTGACGAACCGTGAACGCGCGCACTTCCGATGCGTCGTGCAGGACGACAAGATTCCGGCGGCTGTAGAACCGGATACTGCCGCGCCAGTCGTCCAGTCCGAACACGCCGACGGGCGCCTCGGTTGGTGAGTGGCGGTCAATCCACCGTCCCAACAACGCCGTCGGGCGGGAACGCTCGAGCACGGGCAGTCCCTCGACCACGACCACGGCGTATGCAGCCACCAAGGTGCCGGCAATTATCGCAGCCACCGCACCGGTTGTGCGTCTCTGGAGGCGTGCACCAACCGTCATCCCGCCTGCAACCAGGACAGCCGGGAGCAGCAACGCCAGTGGCGACAGTCCGAGGTCGATTCGGAACATCGTCACGGCGAGGATCGCTCCCGCGAGTGCGAACACGCCCGCGATGAGCCAGAGCATTGCCGTGGTCACTCGTGTAAATGCCTCCGGCAACTGGCCGGTGTCAGTCCGCCATGCGAGCGCCAGGACCAGACAGGTGGCAGGCGCTGCCGGAAAAATGTAGGTGTCGAGCTTGAACCCGGCTACGGAAAAGAACACGAGGACCAGCGCGATCCACGTCCAGAGCGCCTGTTCGATCGGGGGGAGGTGGCGCTGCGTCAGGCGTGCATCGATCCCAGCCGCGAGTGCCAGGATGGACCACGGAAAGCAGCCTCCTAAATAGGTTCGAAGGTAAAAGAAGCCATCGCTGTTCCGCGACGAGAAGGCTTCAGGCTTCGTGAAGTAGTACACGTTTCCTGCGAGCAGGTAGTCCTGAACGAATCGGTCCCCGAACGTAACCACCATGTAGATGAACCACGGGGCCGAGACGAGTCCGACGAACAAGAGTCCATAGGCCCAGTGGAGTCGGCTGATCAGGGGGCGGGTCTCGGCTCGCGCACTCAGTGCGACACCGAACAGCCCGACGAGGAGGACAGCCACAGGGCCTTTGGTCATCACCGCGAGCGCCAGAAGCGGCCATCCCGCATATTCGAGTCGAGGCCGCCTCGTGGCGGATGCTAGGAGCAGGCTCGCGATCGCTCCGAAGAGGAAGGCGGTGTAGACCATGTCGAACACGCCGATACTGGCAAGGGCGAACGTCAGCGGCGTCGTCGCGAAGAAAAGCGCGGCCCTGTTGCCTGCTGATCGGTTCGAGATGTGGCGGCCCATCCATCCGACCGCCCATATGAGCACGACGGCGGCGAAAGCACTCGGCAGGCGGAGCGCGAACTCGTTCTCCCCAAGCAGCGATTGCGCTGAGGCTTGCAGCCAGTGATACAGCACGGGTTTGTCGATGAAGGGGAGGCCGTCAAGTGTCGGGACCAGCCACTGGCGCGCGCGAATCATCTCCCGCGTGATCTCCGCGTAGTGGGCCTCGTCCGGGTCAAGCAGGCTGAGGTATCCGAGCCGCCAGAAGACCACCACCCAGATCACGGTTGCCCAGGCGAGCAAGCCGTTCAGTTTTGACACTCGTACGCGGCGCCAGAATGCGGTTACCACAAGTGTGGTGACCCTACCATTCAAGGCCGGCTCTTCAATATAGGAGCAAAGGCATAGACCGCAAGCACTAGAGAGAGGCTCGCGAATTGGCGAGGCTAGCGGAGCGCGGCGGTGAAGTGCCAGCGCACCATCATCGCCAGTTCCCGCCCATCGGGTGGTGGCAGCGTGGTGGCGCGTTCAGCCCATGTATCGATGACGACCGCAGCCGTGCCGTCGGGCAGCAGGCGCTGCGCGCGCACCTCCGGTGTGTCCGCGCTCAGCGTCGCGTCGATCAGGGGCTGGCCCTCGACCATCGCCCGCACATGCAGCGGCGTACCCAGCATGTCGGCGTTCGCACGCAGCGTCAGCTCGAGCACGCGACCGGTCACCGGTATCACGGCCGTCGCCTCGCGCCTCGCCCAGCGGAGTTCGCCCCCTTCCCCGTCCGGCTCGGGCCACCAGAATCCGTACGAATAGGCGCCATGGGTCTGCGCCATGCGCATCGGCACGCGCAGGCGTCCAGCCGCGAGTTGTGCCGTGCTGGCGGTGAACACCACGACAACGAGCGCAACGGCCGCCCACACCCACGGCCGCGGCGGCGCGACGTCGGCGGGCCGTCCGGCCACGGCCAGATGCCACGCGGCGAAGGTCCAGACCGTGATCGCCACGAACGGATCCTGCCCGGGCATGCCGAGAAAGCTGACGAGCGCCACGGCCACGAGCACGCCGCGCGTCGCCCACGCCGCCGCCGCTTCACCCGCATGGGGACGTACGACCCACCAGCCGAAGAACCCGAGGAAGACGATCCAGCCGAGACTGCCGACAAGACCGAGCTCGGCCAGTTGGTGCCGGTACCAGTTCTGGGCATTGTCGGGCGTGAGGTTGTGCCCGTAGAACTCGACGGCCATCTCGTGGAAGGAGCCGACGCCGATGCCAGCCATCGGATGGCGCTCGATCATCCGCGCCGCCGCGACACCGTAGCCGTTGCGATTCCACATTTCGGTGGCGAAGGCGCGCAGGCCGGCGGCCGTCGGCGCCGGCATGATGCGCTGGATGCGGCTCATCGGACCAGCCGCCCCGGCTGGCGACCGCGACACGATGCCGGCCACGGCGACGAGACCCACGACGGCGAACGCCCCGGCCAGCAGCACGCGCCGGCGCGTGACGAGGCCGCGCGCGAGCGGAGCCAGGCAGGCCAGCGTAATCACCAGTGCCGACGCCAGCGCCGTGCGCGAGCCGCTGGCCCACACCGGCAGCCACATCAGCGCCGCGAGACCGAACGCGACCGCGCGGCGCAGACCGCGTATACCTAGCGCGTAGACGGTCCACCCGCCAATCCAGCACGCCGAGATGGCGCCGGCGGCATTGCCGTCGAGGAGCGTGCCTGACGCCCGGCTGAACATCGCGTAGACGCTGTAGTTGAGGAACGTGACATCGACGAACAGCTGATAGATACAAACGGCCGCGAGCAGCAGCCCGCTCGCCGCGAGCGGCATCGTGACCCACCGGCGAACGAACAGCCCGTCCTGTCCGCACAGCCAGTCGAACCAGAGCACGCCGACGACGAGCAGCAGCGCAACGTGGAGCACCCACGCAACGGTGAGCAGCGGCAGCCCGCCGAGCGCCTCCATCGGCAGGCGTCCGCGGAACAGCAGTTCGGCGCGGAAGTCGACCGCCCGCAGCACGATGATCGGAGCGGTGGCGCAGACGCCGGCCACCCAGCAGACGAGCGGCAGCCGCCACTGCTGGGGCACCTGCCATCCGCGTCGCAGCGCATCCGGCAGCGCCACACCGAGCAGGCCGGCCAGCCACACCACGCTGAAGTTCACGTGATAGCGCCCGTTCAGCTCGAAGATCAGGATCGGGACGAGGTAGGACACCGCGACGACGGGCGCGGCCACGCGGCGGTCGATCGTTGCCGTCAGGGCAGCAACCAGCACAACGAGCGGTCCGAGCCACGCCACGGCCGGCCAGGACCCGGAAACAAACCAGCATTCGACCAGCAGGGCCACGAGGGCCCAGCCGGTGACGAGAGACTTGGATATGCGGTCCACGGTCAGGGTCTGCCGTGCACGGAGCCGCCGGTCAGAGCCGGTGGATGTTCGGACCGGACGCGCCCTTCAGCGCGTTCCTGGTGTCGACGACCAGCGGCAGCGTGGCGAGCCGCGCATAATCGAACGCCGTGTGGTCCGTGGTGATCACCGCGCAGTCGAATCCGTCCGCGATGGCGGTGTCGGTGTCGACCGACGTCAGCGTGTGGTGCCCCTCGGCGACGCGCGGCACCCACGGGTCGGTGTAGGTGACGATGGCGCCACGGCGAATGAGCAGTTCGAGCACGTCGAGCGCCGGCGATTCGCGCATGTCATTCACGTCGCGCTTGTAGGCCATACCGAACAGGTGGATGCGCGAACCGTTCATCGGTTTCTTCACCGCGTTCAGCGCGTCGGACACGCGCTGGACGACGTATTCGGGCATGGAGCCGTTCACCTGGCCGGCCAGCTCGATGAAGCGGCATTCGAAGCCACTCTGACGAGCCTTCCACGACAGGTAGAACGGATCGATCGGAATGCAGTGACCACCGAGTCCGGGACCGGGATAGAACGGCATGAAGCCGAACGGCTTCGTCTTCGCCGCGTCGATCACTTCCCAGACATCGATGTCCATCTTGCGGCTCATCAACGCGATCTCGTTGACCAGCCCGATGTTCACGGCCCGGAAGGTGTTCTCCAGCAACTTGACCATCTCGGCGACACGCGTCGAGCTGACCTGCACCACGCTCGATACCACGCGGCCGTACAGCGCCGCCGCCACCTCGGTGCTCGCGGCGCCGTGGCCGCCCACCACCTTGGGGATCTGCTTCGTCGTGTACTGCGCGTTGCCCGGATCGACGCGTTCGGGCGAGAAGGCCAGCAGGAAGTCTTCGCCAGCCTTGAAGCCACCGGCCTCGAGCATCGGCTGCACCACTTCATCCGTCGTGCCCGGGTAGGTGGTCGACTCGAGAATGACCAACTGCCCGCGCTTCAGCACCTTCGCCGCGGCTTCCACCGCCTTGACGACGTAGGAGAGGTCGGGGTCCTTGGTCTTGCGCAGCGGCGTCGGAACGCAGATATCGATGACGTCCATATCGCCGAGCTTCGACATGTCGCTCGTCGCGCGCAGGCGGCCGGCGTGAACGACCTCGGCCAGTTCCGCCGCGGGCACGTCCGGGATATAACTCGTCCCCGCGTTGATGGCAGAGTTCTTCGACTCGTCGACGTCGAACCCGGTGACGTCGAAGCCCGCCTTGGCGAACTCGACGGCCAGCGGCAGCCCGACGTAGCCGAGTCCGATGATGCCGATTCGCGCTTCCGTGGTGCGAATCCGCTCCAGCAGGCGAGCGGCCGGAGTCATCGGGCACCCGTGATCGGTGCGGCACCAGTCAGACGCGCCATGTCCGCATCGACCATCATCTCGACCAGGGCACGGAAGTCGACTTTGGGTTCCCAACCAAGCTCCGTCTTCGCCTTCGAGCAGTCGCCGAGCAGGTGATCGACCTCGGCCGGCCGCAGGAACGCGGGGTCGAGCTTGACGTGCTTCTCCCAGTCGAGCCCAACCCGTTCGAAGGCAATCTGCACCAGCTCCTTCACCGAGTGGCTGATGCCCGTGGAGATGACGTAGTCGTCCGGCTGGTCCTGCTGCAGCATGAGCCACATCGCGTAGACGTAGTCGCCCGAGAAGCCCCAGTCGCGCTGCGCGTCGAGGTTGCCAAGCCCCAGCGTGTCCTTCAGGCCGAGCTTGATGCGCGCGACACCGTCGGTCACCTTGCGGGTGACGAACTCGAGGCCGCGCCGCGGCGATTCGTGATTGAAGAGGATGCCGGATACCGCGAAGAGGTTGTAGCTCTCGCGGTAGTTCACGGTGATGTAGTGACCGTAGACCTTCGAGACGCCGTAGGGGCTGCGCGGATAGAACGGCGTCAACTCCGTTTGCGGCACCTCGCGCACCTTGCCGTACATCTCGCTCGACGATGCCTGGTAGAAGCGGATGCTCGGATCGACGCGGCGAATGGCGTCGAGCATGCGCGTGACCCCCTGGGC
>JAYTXA010000007.1:0-43217 GCA_043743165.1 Acidobacteriota bacterium | reverse complement strand
ATCACCTCGCCGAAGGCGTTCTGCCGGACGGCGGCATCGGCGCACAGCAGGTGGTGGTTCACGATGACCACGTCCGACTCGGCGGCGCGCTGGCGCATCCGCGTCACGAAGCACTCGGAGTAGCGCGGGCAGTCGTTCCCGATGCAGGCCTCGGCCGTGGCGGCCACCTCACTCCAGAACGGCAGGTCTTCGGGCAGATCCTCGAGTTCGGCGCGGTCGCCGGTGTCAGTGGTCTTCGACCATTCGCGGATGATCGGCAGGAAGACGTCGCGCGCCGCCGGGCTGTTGCCCTCGCTCAGCAGGTCGAGGCGATGCAGGCAGACGTAGTTCGCGCGCCCCTTCATGTAGGTGGCCGTGAACGGTACGTCCAGCGCCGCGCGCAGCGTGGGAATGTCCTTGAAGTAGATCTGTTCCTGGAGGTTCTTGGTGCCAGTGGAGACGAGCACCCGCTGGCGGCTGAGGATCGCCGGGACGAGATAGGCGAGCGTCTTGCCGGTGCCCGTGCCTGCCTCGGCGAGCAGGACGCCGCCGTGCTCGAACACGTCCGCCACGCGGGCGGCCATCTCAGCCTGGCCGGCGCGTGGTTCGTAGTCCGGCAGCGCCTGCGACAGCGCGCCACCGGCACGAAACACGTGGGCGGTTAGCCCCGCGAGTCCGGGTAGAGCGGGAACTTCCGGCACAGCGCTTCGACTTCCTCTCGCACCATGGCGAGCGCGGCGTCATCCTCCGGCGTCTTGAGCGCGCGGGCGATGAGGGCACCCACCGCGTCCATGTCGGCCTCCTTGAGGCCGCGCGACGTGATGGCCGGTGTGCCGATGCGGATGCCACTGGCGGTCATCGGCGGGTTCTGATCGAACGGGATGGCGTTCTTGTTCACTGTGATGCCGGCCTTGCCGAGCGCCGCTTCCGCCACCTTGCCGGTGACGCCGCGCGAGAAGACGTCGACGAGCATCAGGTGGTTGTCGGTGCCGCCGCTGACGAGGCGGAAGCCGGCGTCGCTCAGCACCTGCGCGAGCCGTGCGGCGTTCTTCGCAATCTGGCGCTGGTAGTCGGCGAACGCGGGTTCGGCCGCTTCCTTGTAACAGACGGCCTTGCCCGCGATGACGTGCATGAGCGGACCGCCCTGCACACCCGGGAACACGCTGCGATCGATGTCCTTCTGGAACGGCTGGCGGCAGAGAATCATGCCGCCGCGCGGGCCGCGCAGCGTCTTGTGCGTGGTGGTCGTCACGAAGTCGGAGTGCGGCACGGGACTCGGGTGGACGCCGCCGGCCACCAGGCCAGCGATGTGGGCCATGTCGGTCATCACCAGCGCGCCGACCGCATCGGCTGCGGCGCGGATGCGCGCGAAGTCGATGACGCGCGAATAGGCGCTGGCGCCGACGATGATGAGCTTCGGCTTGCGCTCGTGTGCCAGCCGCTCGAGCTCCTCGTAATCGATCCGCTCATCGTCTTTTCGGACACCGTAGGGCACGATCGTATAGAGCTGTCCAGAGAAATTGAGCGGGTGGCCGTGCGTGAGATGACCGCCGTGTGCGAGGTTCATGCCGAGGATGGTGTCACCCGGCTTCAGCACGGCGAGGCAGACCGCCATGTTGGCCTGCGCGCCCGAATGCGGCTGCACGTTGGCATGCTCGGCACCGAACAGCGCCTTGGCGCGCGCGATAGCCGCACGTTCCACCACGTCCACATACTCGCAGCCGCCGTAGTAGCGCTTGCCCGGATAACCCTCGGCGTACTTGTTCGTGAGCACCGAGCCGACCGCCTCGAGGACGGCCATGCTGACAAAGTTCTCGGACGCGATCAGTTCGAGTCCGGTGTTCTGCCGGTGCAGCTCGTGCTGCACGGCATCGAACACGTCAGGGTCGGTTTCGGCGAGGGTGCGCCACATCGGGAGCTTGGTCGGGTCGGTTGCCATCGTAATCCTGTGACGCTTGCGGTTCGTCGAACGTCCCGGGCCTGGCCGGGCGAAGGTGCGTGGGTTGCGGGCGCTAGGCCTGCTTGGTGGCGGTCTCGGCCTCTGTAATCTGATCGATCCGCCGCTGGTGACGGCCCCCGGCGAACGCGGTGGTCAGCCACACGTCGACGATTTCATCGGCCAGGCCGAAGGCGACGATGCGGCCACCCATCGACAGGACGTTCGCGTCGTTGTGTTCGCGCGACAGTTTCGCCGTGAACAGGTCGTTGCAGAGCGCCGCACGCACGCCCGCGACCTTGTTCGCGGCAATCTGTTCACCCTGTCCGCTCCCACCCAGCACGATGCCTCGGTCGGCACGGCCAGCCACGACCGCACGGCCGACGGCCATGCAGATCGGGGGGTAGTCCACGGATGCTTCACTGTCGGTGCCGAAATCCTCGACGCTGTGCCCGAGCCGCTGCAGTGTCTGCTTGAGGTGCTCTTTGAGGAGGAATCCGGCGTGATCGGCCCCAATCGCCACGCGCATCCGGACATTCTACTATGCGCGGTTCGGAGACAGGCCGCGCTTGAAGGGCTTCAGGCTTCAGGCTCTCGGCTCCAAGTTCAGCCGACCCGCTGCGCGGCGCTCTAAGCCGAAATGATAGCCTTAGAGCTCGTAGCCCCGGCGTCCAAACCTGAAGCCCACAGCCCGAAGCCCAGAGCCGTCCATGCCGTCCACCGTCACCATCTCCGTCCGCGGCGAGCAGCGCCTGCGCGGCGGGCACCCCTGGATTTATCGCAGCGATATCAACGAGGTCACCGCCGGCCCCGGGGACATCGTGGCCGTCCGGAACGTGAAGGGGCGCGTGCTCGGGTCGGCGCTCTACAGCGACCGGTCGCAGATCGCCATCCGCATGCTCACCTACGGTGAACGGATGGCAGACGCGGCCCTGATCGCCTCGCGCATCCAGTCGGCCATCGCCTTCCGCGAATCGCTGGCCATCGACGCGACGGCGTACCGGCTGGTGCACGGCGAAGCCGACCTACTGCCGTCGCTGGTGGTGGACCGCTACGGCGACCATCTGGTTGTGCAGGCGCTGTCGCAGGGCATGGACCGGCTGCTGCCGACGGTGGTCGACACCCTCTCGGCTCGCCTGAACCCGAAGGGAATCCTGGCCAGGAACGATCCGAAGACGCGCGTGCTCGACGGCCTGCCACAGGAGGTTGCCGTACTGCAGGGCGAGGTGCCCGATACGGTCACGGTGCAGGAGTGCGGCCTCGAGTACGAAGTAGACCTTCGCCACGGACAGAAGACTGGCCTGTTCCTCGACCAGCGCGAGAACCGTGAGGCGGCGGCGCGCTATGCCCGCGGACGCGTGCTCGACTGCTTCAGCTACAACGGCGGCTTCGCCATGAAGCTGGCGGCGCGAGCCACCGAAACGATCGCCTTCGATATTTCGGACGATGCGGTCGCCCGCGTTCGCGCGAACGCCGCGCGCAACGGCGTGACGGTAGATGCGCGGGTCGGCAACGTGTTCGATGAGTTGCGCGGGCTCGACCGGGTGAAGGAGAGGTTCGACACCATCGTGCTCGACCCGCCGGCGTTCGCGAAGACGAAGAGCGCCGTCGAGAAGGCGATCACGGGCTACAAGGAGATCAACCTCCGTGCCCTCCGGCTGCTGAACCCCGGCGGCTTCCTGGTCACCTGCAGTTGCTCGTACAACATCAGCGAAGGCATGTTCGCGCAGATCGTGTACGACGCCGCGGTCGATGCGGAAACGCATGTCACGATGGTCGAGAAGCGGATGCAGGGACGCGATCACCCCGTGCTGCTGGGCGTGCCGGAGACGTACTACCTGAAGTGCTTCATCCTGCGGAAGCTCGGGTAGGCGCGTAGCTACCGGCACGGGCTGCGCGTTCTTTGACGAGTACGCGCTTCTGCAATCGACTTGTGCCGAACAGATACCGCTCGAACTCCTCGTCACTACGGTCGATCTCGTCCATCGGCAAGACCGCGGGACGCGTGCGCGCAGGGTGGATCGCCTGCAACAACGGACGCTTGATCAGGAAGGTGTCGCTGTACAGCTCGCTGCGTGTACCGCGCCGATCGATCTCACCCGATGCCTCGAGAATCCCCAGCTCCACGAGCTGGCGGGCGTAGTCCCACTCGTAGACCGCATGGGTTACATCGAATCCTTCGTAACACTGCAGACACCGGCTTCCCCCTCCAAGGAACAGCGGCCGATTGAGCCGAAGCGCCAAAAACACCGAGACAGCAAGGCCGTAGTCGGCCACGTAGTGCTGTGCGGCGAGCCGGCGCTGCACGTCGGCGATGGAGCGGGGAAAACCAGTCTGCACTTGGGTGCGGGAATACAGCATGCGGCCGAGGCGGCATGTCGGTCGTCATACCGGGCAGCAGTTCCTTCCTGGTCATGGACGTGTCTGGGAAATGTCGCACCTGGAGAGACTCTTCTCGTGTCGCGATCCATGTGGTGCCTCGGGCGGACCGGCAGGCGGTGCGATTGGCGGTTGCCCGTGCCGCGGCCAGACACCTGGGCACGGATGCCGTCGATGTCGTCCTCCTCAACACTGCCCCGATTTCCTTATCGGGGCGGTCGGCTTCCGCAACATCCTCGTGCACGACTACACGCGCATCGATTCAGAAAGAGTGATCAGTGTCCTGCGCAACGACCTCCAGGCTTTCGAGCGGTTCCGAGTGGTAGTTACCCCGCTGATTTAGGAAACACCGAGGCTGTGCAACGCCGCCGTCGACGCGGAGACCAACCAGCGCCCTCATGGTGTAGCGTGTGGCCGTGACCGACACATCGCTCACCCTGCGCGCGTGCGTCTCGCTCGCACTGTTCGCCGCTGTACTGACGCTGATTCTGTTCCTGGGCGCGGGCACATGGGCATGGCCGCAGGCGTGGGCGTTTCTGGCCGTGTTCCTGGGCGCCAGCGCCTGGACGACCGTCGATCTGCTGAGGCGGGACAGCGGGTTGGTGGAGCGACGCATGGCGTCCCCGACGACCGAGCAACGTTCGATGCAGCGCGTGCTCCAGTCGTTCAACGGGCTGTTCTTCGTCGCCCTATTGCTGGTCCCCGCGCTGGATCACCGGTTCGGCTGGTCCGCCACACCCACTGGGACTGCTCTGCTGGGCGACGTGATGGTCGCGCTGGGGTTCGTGGGAATCTTTCAGGTATACCGGGCCAACTCCTTCGCGGCTTCGACGGTGAAGGTGGACACGGGGCAGACGGTGATCTCGACGGGGCCGTACGCTGTTGTGCGCCATCCAATGTACGCTTCCGCCATCCCACTGATCGCCGGAGTTCCGCTGGCGCTGGGATCGTGGTGGGGCCTGATCCCTGTGCCGCTGCTGATGGGCACAATTGTCTGCCGCCTGCTCGACGAGGAACGGATGCTCGTCGCTGAACTTCCGGGCTATGCGAGCTATCGCACGCAGACGCGGTTCCGGCTGATCCCGGGTCTGTTCTAGTCGCGCTAGCTCACCTCATCAGCTACCGCCCGTAACCCTCCCGGTACGCCGCCCTGAATGCCTCGCGGTAGCCCGCCTGGTATTCGGCGCGTCCGCCAAGTGAGGACGTGTAGCCCGAGTCGGCGGTCTCGAGTTCGCGCTGACCCTCGAGGTCCCATCCCTGATTGCGCTCGCGGTCCTGCCGTCCAGCTTCCAGGCCCTCGACGCGGCCGCGTTCGTGCCCGGCCTGATAGGCGCGGCTGCGGTTCTGTGACGCGGCACCTGATTGGCTTCGCGATCGGCTGCCCTCGCGGTTGCCCTCGAGGTTGTTCAATTCAGTTCCCGAGAGGACACCGTCCTGGTTGCCGTCTCTTCTTTTGAACTCCTCTGACGCTCCGCGCCATTCCTGCTGCGTAAGCTGACCATCTCGGTTCGAGTCCATGGACAACATGACACTGTGCTCCCGTTCGGACGATGTGTCCTCGTTCAGGAACTCGGCGCGCGTGACGATTCCATCACCGTTGTGATCGGCGCGGTCGAACGCGTCGCTATCGAACGTCCACTCGCTCTCGGTGATCCGGCCGTCGCGGTTGCGGTCCAGATCGGCAAATCCCTCGGGAGTCCAGTCCTCGAACTGGTCAGTGCCGCGGTTAACATTCCCGTCGCGGGCGCGGCGCTCCTGACCGCGCCTGGCACCAGACCGCAGCTCCGACCCGGACAGGATGCCGTCGCGATTCCAGTCGCGTGCGTCGAACGCGTCAGCCGTGCCGGTCCATTCCTGCCGTGTCACCACGCCGTCGCCATTCCGGTCCATTGTCGCGACGCGAGCGGTGTCGCGCCCCTGCTGGGCCGCCATCGTCCCAGGCAGCGCGCAGAGGCACAAGCCCATCAGAAAAGTTGTTCTGTCCAGACGCATCATCTGCCTCCTGCTTCGTAACCCATCCAGCATGCTCTGCTGCAAGTCGCGGACCTTTTCAACAGTCGAGCTTCGCGGTCGGCTTCAAGACCCAGGACCCCGTCGGTGCTCTTCTTGCTGTGCCAGCTGTCATGCGCGTGCTCGATTCCGCGCTCGAGTCGCAGATGGCGACCGGGCGCGACCTGCTCGTCAAACTGAGCGACACCCTGCGGACCTTCGGCGCAGCCGACGAGGATCAGCGGACCCTTGCCACTTCGAGCCGCCAGCTCGACGATTTCTTCCTGCTCGTGGTTGTCGGCGAGTTCAACGCCGGAAAGAGCGCCCTTATCAACGCCCTGCTCGGCGACGTGCTGCTCGAAGAGGGCGTCACGCCGACGACGGCCCGCATCACGCTAATCAAGCACGGCGAGCACGTGGAGCGTGGCACCGACCCGGGAGGCACCGCGTTCGTTGCCGCGCCCTTGGAACTGCTGAAGGCTGTCCACATTGTGGACACCCCGGGAACAAACGCCATCATCCGTGAGCACGAGCGGCTGACCACCGACTTCGTGCCGCGCTCCGACCTCGTGCTGTTCCTGACGTCGGCCGATCGACCGTTCACCGAAACCGAGAGGGCGCTACTCGGCGTGTTGCGCCAGTGGGGTAAGAAGGTGGTCGTGTTGGTGAACAAGATCGATATCCTCACCTCGCCAGCCGATCGCGAGCGGGTGCTCGTCTTCGTTCGCGATGCGGCGCGACAAGAGCTCGGGTCCGACCCGACGGTGATCCCCGTGAGCGGGCGATTGGCGATGCGCGCCAAGCGCGGCGAGCCGGCGTTGTGGGGTGCCAGCGGTTTCGACCAGCTCGAGGCCTTCATCGAGCGGACACTCGACTCCGAGACAAAGTTCCGGCTCAAGATGGCCAACCCGCTCGGCGTCGGGCGCGCCCTGGCGCATCGCTACCAGAAGGTGGCGGACGAGCGGCTCGCGCTGTTAGCCGGTGACGTGGAACTACTTGGAAGTCTCGAGCGGCAGGTGGCAGCGTTCCGCGACGATGTCCTGCGCGGCTTCAGCCTGCGCATGGAATCGATCGAGGCGGTGCTGACCGCGATGGAGGCCCGGGGCAATCGCTACTTCGACGACACGCTCCGCATCGGCCGCGTGGTGGACCTCTTGAACCGTGCGCGGATGCAGAAGGAGTTCACCGAGGTCGTCGTCGCCGATGCACCACTGCAGATCGAACGGCGCGTGAACGATCTGATTGACTGGCTCGTCGATCAGGAGTTTCGCGAGTGGCAGTCGGTGACCGGAGCTCTGACCGGCCGCATGCGTCAGAGCGAACAGGTGGTGCTCGGGTCGCCAGACACCGGCTCGTTCCACAGCGACCGTACCCGGCTCATGGAATCGGTCGGTCGAGAGGCGCAGCGGGCCGTAGAGACATACGACAAGCAGCGCGAAGCGAGCCTCATCGCCGACCAGGCCCGCGTGTCGGTGGCGGCTGCCGCGGCGGCGGGCGGCGCCGCCCTGGGCCTCGGCACCCTGGTCACCGTGGCGGCGTCGACGATGGCGGCGGACGTGACAGGGATTCTGCTTGCGAGCGCGCTGCTCGGCGTCGGGTTCCTGATCATTCCGGCGCGGCGGCGAACGGCCAAGCGCGTACTGGCGGAACGGGTGGCCTCCCTTGCTGCCCGGCTCTCCACGGCCCTGCGCACCGAATTCGAACAGGCGCAGGCGCGAACGGCCGCGCGGCTTGCGGAGGCTGTGGCGCCGTACGGCCGCTTCGTTCGCACCGAGGAGACCCACTGGCGGGATCTGCGCTCTGCCCTCGCCGACCTGAGCAATCGTGTCGACGCCCTTGCGGCGCAGGTCGGTGCCCCGTAAGTGATTTCGGGTCGGGCGTAAGCTGCGCTCGCGGTCGCGTCGTAGCGGGGAAAGAGGTTCGAGAGACTCGAGAGGGAGGCGCGCCTTTCGCGAGGACGCGCCCCTGTCTGCTCCTAGCGTGTCACCGTAACCGTCAGCTCATCGTCGCCGGTCAGCGCGCCATCGTCCGCGCGTGCGCGCAGCGTGTAAGTACCAGGTTCGCTGAACACGACCTGTGAGTTGTAGCGGCCGTCGGACGGAATCGGCGGTGCGACCCAGATCGGGGCCCACGGTGAATTGGCACCGGAGCGCGTGTCTTCCCATGTCTTCGTCTGAGCCGGCTCGAACTCCACCTGGCCCGCTCCCCTGTAGACCAGCCACGCGAGGTGGAGCCCCAGGTTCTTGTTCACGGTCGGCCGGTAGGGAGGCACACGCGAGGCCTGCTTCACACGGTCAGGCGGAATCGGCCTGATCTTTGGCACATCGTCGTCGGTGACGACGGTGGCGAGCTGGAGCGGCTGCCCGACTTTCACCGTGCGCGTCTTGCTGCCTTCGATCTTCACGACCGGCGCCTTGTCCGCGCGCAACTCCGGGTTGCTGGAGCCCGCACCGAGAGCGCCGGTTTCCGACATGATGTCGACGTTCTCGATCAGGAGATCGAGGCGGAGCGAACCGTACGCTTTCTGGACCTTGCCGCGTGTGTTCAGCGTCCACACGAGTTCCTTGGTGCCGAAATCCTTCGGCACCTGCACGCGGAAGATGAAGCGGTTGCGGCGAGGCAGGAAGTGCGTCGGCTGCCCCTGGTCGGCCGGTCCAGGAGACAGGTTGTTCTCGGGGCCGACCGCCACGTCGAGTTCCTCGGCCCAATTGTCGTTCATGTAGCCGAACACGAGGTTGAACGTGCCGTCGTCGTTCTTCTCCCATCCCTCGAACGCGGGCCAGACCGGCTGGCCACTCGCATACGACTGCGCGTCAACCGCGGCAGGCATGAGCCAGCCCCCCAGGACGAACACCACGCAGAGAAGAACGCGTCCGGCATGCCGGATCAGTCGGTTGCTCATGATGCCTACTGCTGCTGGTTGTTGTTGCTGGTGCCGCGGGAGACCTGCACCGTGTTACAGAGGGGGCAGCCGATGATGATGTCGTCCTTCGACCCGCGACGTCGCTTGATCATCTCCTGCTCGAACTGCTCGTCGCTCAGCGCGACACCCTGCCCGAGGTCGATGAACATGTTCGCCACTGACCGGTTGCCAGAGCCCTGCCAGTTGCGCGGGTCGGGCACGTTCTTGTTCGACGGCGAGTTGTCCATGTAGCCGGTGATGTGGAGGATGGTCCCCTTTGGCAGGAGCGGCGCCACGTCGTCGGCATAGTCGTAGCCACGAACCCAGTTGTGGTCGTAGCCCGAGCAGGTCAGCGTCTCGATGTTGATGCCCCAGATCGCTTCGAGGCACATGCGGGCGCCCGGCGCATGCAGGTGCGGCTCGAACGACGTGACCTTCGTGTTCTCCTGCAGCACCGTATAGGCATGCAGCTGCTGGTTAGCCTCGTTCGGCCGGATCGAGATGTCGAGGCCGTTGCCCAGGCCGCGGCTCTGCGATGCCTTGAGCGTCGGGGTGTAGCCGACCGGGTGGAACTTGAAGCCGATCTCGAGATGGGCCGTGGTGTCGCGTCCGTTCGAGTGGAGGTGCACGGAGTTGGAGACCAGACTCTCACCGGCCTTGAGCAGGCGGCCGGCCTCGGGTGGGAAGAAGTCCGCGCCGCGCCCGACCTCGTGTACCGGCCACGGCGTGTTCGTGCCGCCGCCACCGCCCTTGTCGGTGGCCCAGATCATATGGTGCACGACGTAACGGCCGCCGACCGTGGCGCGTCCGGTGTCCTTGGCGCTCGGCGAATCGTTCACCTCGCGAACCTGCAGCGCCGCCACGTAGCGATCCGCCGGCAGCCCGAGCGGCACGGCCTCGATTTCGCCCCACCAGTCGGGGGCGTTCCCCTTCACGACGATGTCCTTGGTGCGAACGACGAGGTCTGGCGTGCCGATCGCCCAGGTGCTCCCGTCGTCGAAGGAACGGGCGGGCGGCAGGTCGCCCGGGTTGCCCTCGACGGCGCCGGAGTCGGCCCACTTGGCAACTTTTGCCAGCTCGAGTTCGGTCAAAGAGGGGTCGTTCTTGTATTTCTGCAGGCCGACGTTCTTTTCGACATACCAGGGCGGCATGACGCCGGCGTGGGGTCCGATTGAGGTGCGCTGCTTGATGGCACGCGCCCACGGGCGAACCTCGGTATAGGTGACGAGTGACATCGGGGCGACGCCATCAGCGTGATGGCAGTTCTGGCAGCTGCGCTGCAGGATCGGTGCGATATCCCTGCTGAACGTGACATCGCCGACCACGGGGGCCGGCGCCGCAGCCCCGAGCCCGGTGCTGCTCACCATTGCCAACGTGGCCACCGCTGCGAACCAACTTCTGGGAAAAGCCGTCATGTGCACTCCTTCGGCACGTTTGACGGCATTCTGCAGGTTGGGGTTCCTCCTGCGCCGAAGAATCATGGTTGGGTGATCGCCTGTGCTCAGTCGACGCCGCCGTCGACGCGGAAACGCATGTCACGACGGTCGAGAAGCGGATGCAGGGACGCGATCACCCCGTGCTGCTTGGCGTGCCGGAGACGTATCTACCTGAAGTGCTTCATCCTGCGGAAGCTCGGCTAGCCTCAGGTCCTCCGCGCGTCGCTCTGGGCCTCCTGCGCCCCGGCTCTCGCGTCGCGACGCGTAGGAATTGACAAGCTCAGGTGACGGGATGATACTCAGCGGCAATATCCCTCCCAATTCAGATCCCGATCGGAGTTACGCGTGGCAAACGACAAGATGGACTCGGACAGCAGCGGCCAGGTGTCAGGTCAGGGCGTCTCCAGGCGCCAGGCCATCAAGACCGCCTTGACGGTTGGGACGTACGCCGCTCCGCTCATTCTGTCCGCCGCAGTGCCCGCCCCCGTCGCGGCTCAGGCGTCCGGACCAACGGGCGCGCTGACGGGCACCGTCTCGAGCGCTGCGAATGCAGCCCCCATCGCTGGTGCCACCGTCACGGTCGGCTCGGCCTCGGCGCTGACGAACGGGTCCGGTGTCTACACTATCCCCAACGCCCCGTCCGGGTTGCGCAGTGTCTCGACGAGCGCGCCAGGCTTCAGCACTCGCACTGACTCGGTGAACATCGCCGCGGGTGGCTCGACCCTGTTCTCGACCGCACTGGTGCCGAGTTCCGCCTCGGGCGCGGTCACTATCGTGCTGACGTGGGGCGCATCGCCAAGCGACCTCGACTCCCACCTGGTCGGCCCCGTGCTGCCGAGCGGGCGATTCCACTGTTACTACGGTAGTTCGGCGCCGGTCGCGTACGCGTCGCTGGACATCGATGACACCAGCGGCTTTGGCCCCGAAACCACCAGCATCACGACGGCGTCCGGTAATTTCGTGCCGGGCAGCTACAGCTTCTACGTCCACAACTACAGTGGAGGCACGTTCGCTGGCTCCGGCGCCGTGGTCACCGTCTTCCAGGGTGGCCTCCAGATCGGTCAGTTCCTCGTGAGCGCGGCCTCGGGAACAGCGTCGTCGCAGTACTGGACGGTCTTCAGCTTCACCCTTACGGCCACGCCCACAGGTGCGATCGCGATTACGACGGATCAGTTGTTCACCAATATCGCGCCTGCGCGCGACGCGTCTCCCCTTCCGCCGAAGGGCTGATGCTCCTATCGTCGAGGTCGGCTGGCCAGCCGGGATAGCCGAGGGTTGCGGCCCTCAGCTATCTCTGGTTGTGCCGAGTGCTGGGAGCTCCGTGTTCCGCCATTCTTTCTATGTCTCTTGACGCATACCCTCGCAAGGATGGGCGTGTCCTCGACGAACTACTGGCCGACTGCAGCATGGTGCTGTTTCACAGCACCTCCCGCAAGCTGATCACCCTGAATCCGACTGCGGCGCTGGTCTGGGACTGCTGTGACGGCTCCCATACCGAAGCCGACATCGTCAACGAGGTCCAGGGCGTCTTTCCCCATGTCCCGACGATCGCCAGCGATGTCACGGCGGTCCTTGCGCATTTGCGAGCCGAGTGCCTGCTGGCAAATCCCGGTGATCCGGCGGCATGAGCCAGGACGACGGCGCGACGCTGTCCTACAGGCTCATGACGGAAGTCGTCACGATTGCTGCGCCACACCCTGGCGCACGAGCGGCGCTGTCGAGCATCCTTGGCGGTTTTCCTTCCGCGCCGGCTGATGAGCGCGCCGCGCGCTACGGCATGACTCTGACCGATAGCGGGCAGTGGCAGGTGGACGCCCGCGGCACTCCTGTCTTCATCGACGTGTCGTTCGGCGACGCCTTGCTCGGCATCGAGTCGGAGGTGGTCGCCGGTGTGCTTTCGTCACCGCTCACACACTTCCACTTGCATGGGGGGGCGTATCTCACTCCCTCAGGTACCGGCAGTCTGCTGCTGCTCGGCGCCTCTGGGTCGGGCAAGACGACATTGGGCCTGGCACTGATGGCGCGTGGGTGTGCCCCGTTCGCTGACGATGTCGTGTTCATCGATCCTGAGACGCTTGCACCTCGAGTCTTCGGGCGTGCGTTTCATGTGGACGCCTCGACGAAGGCGCTCGTCGCCAGTCTGGACGGCGCCGCCACCTGGCCGTTCGACCGGTTTCCCGCCGGTTACTTTGTGCCCGACGCGTGGGCGTCCGGAGTGGCTCCCGTGCAGGCGATCTTCTTTCCCGTTCGGAGTTCCGGAGCCCTGCCGTCGGTGCGGCCGCTATCGGCGGCCGAGACGGCGGTCGCGCTCCTCTCATACAGCCTCACGCTCGAGCGTGATCCGCGGCTGGCCCTTGCCGTGGCGGCCGGTCTGTCAAACCAGGCGCGCGGCTACGAGCTGGTGACGGGAGATCTCCGGGAGACGGCCGACGCCGTGGCCGGGGTCCTGGTCTGAGCGTCGCTCGCATGGCCGCGATTCGGGTTCCGCAGGCTCTCGGATGGACCCTGTAGTTCGCAACGAGCCGAGCCGGTCGGCGCAGGTGCAGCTACTTCGATTCGCGGCCAGAGTGGACCCAAGCCCCGCAGACCTGCAGGGCCTTGCCCGCGCCGCCGCGGATGTCACCGACTGGCGGGATGTGCCGGATGACGCAGACGCGCACGGGCTGGCTCCTCTGCTGTACGCACAACTGACGCGCGCAGCAGTCACCATGCCGTCCGAGGCCAGGCTCCGCCTCGCCGGCCTCGTGCTTCAGCATCGCCATGCAAACCGCGTTCGCTTCCGCGTGCTCGGTGAGATTCTCGAAGCCCTGGATCGCAGCGCGATACCGGTCATTGTGCTCAAGGGGGCGGCGCTGGCGCATCTGCTCTACGCCTCGCCCGACCTCCGTCCCCTGAGTGACCTGGACCTTCTGGTCCACCCCGCGGCCGCCGCACGCGCTCAGGCCGTGCTCGCAACACTGGGGTTCCACGCGCCGGCGCAGTCAGTGACACGCGAGCTTACCGGACATCATCACCTTCCCGGCGCCGTGAAGAGCTGCGACGGACAGAGTGTGGTGGTGGAGATCCATGTCGATGCGCTCACGCGTGACGCCACCGGTTCGCTTGTGATGGGTCGGCTGCCGACGGCTCCCCGAGCATTTGTGGTGGAGGGCCGAACCGCCTACGCCTTGGGACACGCCGACATGCTGTATCACCTGTGCCGGCACCTTGCCGAGTGCGCCCCACGGCTTCGCCTCGTCTGGGTCGCCGACATCGTGGGTTACGCGACGCGTTATCGCGATGACATCCAGTGGCAGGACCTCCAACAGCGATATCCCATGGTCCTGAATGCCCTGTCGTTGCTGCACCTGGTCACGGCGCTGCCTCCGGACCTTCTCGCGCACGCCACCCCGGCGCGCCCGGGACTTCGTGGGGTGGGTGTGGCGGCCAAACCGCTCAACGAGATCTTCGCGCGCGGTCGCCGCGCACGGGAGATCTGGCGGGACGTCTTCGATCCGTCGGATTGGTGGCTGCGCCTCTACTACGGGCTGGACGACCGGGCGCCACTGGCGTGGTATCGCCGCGTCAGGCACCCTGTGAAGGTCGCTGGGTGGCTGCTTCGGCGTGGCAGCGCGCAGGTGCGGTGGCGAACCAGTCGACGCGGCGTTCCCGGCCAATAGCGCACTGCCTCATCGCGCGCCCTGCCTCAGTCGACGATCGCCTGCATCACGGCGTTCTCGAAGTCGCGCGTGATGCCCGTGCCGGGGGTCTGCACCATCAGTATGCCGATGAGCTTTTCCTTCTGGTCAACCCAGAAGTGCGTGCCGAAAGCCCCATCCCAGCCGAAACTGCCGTTCGACGTGCGGCGATTGGCGCGCACGTTGTCGAGCACGACCTCTATGGAGAGGCCAAAGCCCAGGCCCTCGGCGCGTCCGCCTGCGCCGGCAGCGGTGTAGAGCGCGCCCACCTGGTTCGTCGCCATGTACTCGATGGTGCGCGGGCCCAGGATGCGCGTGCCGTTCAGTTCACCGCCGTTGACAAGCATCTGCGCGAACTGCGCGTAGTCTTCGGCGGTCGACCACAGGCCGCCGCCTCCCGAGAAGAACGTCGTGGTGGCCAGCCACGCCGGCGTGTCGGCTTTCTCGATGCCTCCCGGAATCCTGTTGTAGAGTCCGGCGATGCGCGACGCCTTGTCCGCCGGAACGAAAAAGCCCGTGTCCTTCATTCCAAGCGGCGCGAACAGGCGCTGCTCGAGGAAGTGCTCGTAGGTCTGCCCCGAGGCGACCTCGACAATCCGCGACAGGGTGTCCATGCCGGCGAGCAGGCTGTAGGTCCACTGCGAGCCCGGCTGGAAGTCGAGCGGAACTTTCGCGAAGTTCGGCACCTGATCGGCAAGGGTCTTCGAGACGTCGCGCGGTGCGATGCGTCCGCCAACCCGGTTGCCCAGATTTCCGCTCTCGAGGCCAGAGGTATGGGTGAGCAGATCCTTCACCGTGATCTCACGCGTGGCGGGCACCGTGTAGTAGTCCGGCACGGGAGCGGGCTGCCCGGCCGGCACCGCAGGCGCGACATACCCAGGCTTGACCACCGCCACCTGCATGTCTTTGAAGGACGGGATGAAGCGGGAGACCGGATCGGTTAGCCGCACCTTGCCCTCCTCCATGAGGATGGCGATGGCCACTCCGGTCACGGGCTTCGACATCGAGGCGATACGGAAGATGGCGTCCTTCCGCATCGGCGTCTTCGAATCGAGGTCCATCACACCGTGGCTCTCGAAGTGCGCCAAGCGTCCGCGGCGGGCGACCAGCGTCACCGCACCCGCGAGCTGCCCCGTGTCCAGGTAGCGCTGCACCGTCTCGTGAATGCGGGGCAGGCGCGATGAAGCAATGCCGACATCCTCGGGCTTCGCCGCGGCGGGGAGGCCCAAGCCGGCACCGAGTGGCGTGGCAATCAGCGCGGCGGCCACCAGCGTGGTGGCCACGAATGAACGCGGCGTCAGGAACGTCGTCGGCTTTTCCCGCACCTGGGTCTGGGATGCATGTGGCATGTCATGCAGTGTAATAGAGCTGATCGTTGCCGTCGTCAAGCGCTGAAGTGCTCAGGTCATTCGCCGCGCTGCAGTTCCTCCTTCATCGTTTCCATCCGGGTGCCGATTTCCTCGAGTTGCTCCCGGCTCAGCACCGTTCGCGCGGTCTTGAACATCTCGCCCTCCTCCTCCTCGATGTGGTGGTCGAGGCTTTCCTTGAGCACCTTCAGCTTCGCGCCCCAGCGCTCGTCCGACGGCGGCAACTCCTGCAGCTCCTTGAGCAGCACGTCGGCGACGTGGTGCTCCTGGTAGCCCTCGAGCACGATGTCCTTTCCCTCGGCGTGCGACTTCAGGACCGGGTAGAGCACCTTCTCTTCGATTTGCTCGTGCGCGAGCAGTTCACGTGCAATGACCTTCAGGATCGCCTTCCTGTCTGCGAGCGACGCCGGATCGGTCTCGACCCCCTGCTTGAGGAGTGCCTCGAGACGACGATGGTCACGTTCGAGCAGGTCGAGGCCATCGCTCTCGTGGATCCACGGGAGGTGGTCGGCCATCACCGCGGCAGTGCGCCCCAGGGTTCGGCCGATGGCGCCGACAGTCGCGTCCAGTCGCCCGGTGGCGACGCCGCCACCCGGGCCGGGTCCTTCGGGGTCCGCCGGGTGGTCCGAGACGGTAGCGGCAGACCTGGCCGCCGCCGCTTGTCGTGCCGGTGGTCGTCCGGCACTGCTGCCGCGCGTTGCTCTCCGCCCGCTGGCGTCGACAGCCGATGCGGGCCGCGACGTGGTCGCCTTCTTCGCCATGTGTCCCTCCGGCGCGCAGGATCGCAAGGGCGCTGCCACAGGCTTACCGATTCGGTGGCCCCTTTCGGTCGGCCTTCGCCCGGAACACCTTCGCGAGGGCGGAAGGCGCGGTCACCTCGAGCTGGTCGTACTGGCAGTCGGCCGGCGGCGTGTCCGGCCGCTTCGCCCTGAACCCGTCCCACTCCGGTTCGAAGAGGACGTGTCAGTGTCTGGCAGATCGGACGCACGCTTGGCCAGCATCGGGGCAATCGGAGGGGCGATGGGGAAGCGGCTGCTCACTACTGCCTGTGGACGGTGAACAGGTCGTGTTCGCGCAAGAGGCTGTACATGGCGAGCGGGGACACGAGGTCCCCGTCGGTGAGGAAGGTGGCTTGTCGATTCGCCAGAGTGGGAATCGAGCGCGGTCTTGCCCCTCTTGAAAGCATTCTTGATGCCATCTGATACCGCCGGGCTGTTGCCCTCGTCAGCTCCGCCGCCCGGTGGGCGCTCATCACTCGCCGTCTTCGAGCGCGTTATGTTCGATGACGGTCTGTTCGCCCAGTTGACGCCGAAGCCAGAGCCGCTCGATGGTGGGATAGAGGGCGGCGATCGGCAGCGCGATCAGGGCGCCGATGACACCGGCGATTTGTGCACCCACCGCAAAGGCGATGATGATGGCGAGGTTCGACAAATTGAGCCGGTTGCCGTACGCCCATGGCGATAGAACATAGGCCTCGATGGTGTTGTAGAGGATGTAGGCCGCGATCACGAACAGCGCGGTCGTGCCCGACACGGTCAGCGCGAGGAGAATCGCTGGCACTGCCGAGGTCACGAATCCGATCACCGGGACGAAGTCAGATAGCCCGGCGATCACCGCCAGCAGCAGCGCCGCTGGAACGTTCAGCCACCACAGCACCACCCAGGTGAACGCGAACGCCACGATGGAAGTGATGCCGTTGCCTACAGCGTAGGCAACGACCACCCGCTCACTTTCGGTGAGCGTCTCTTCGACCCGGCGCCGGTACTCGAGCGGAACGAAGGCGACCAGCCACTCGCAGGTCGTACGCCCTTCGACGAGGAAGTAGATCATCAGGATGACGCCGAGGAAGACCACCCCGACGGCCGTCACCGCCGACTGCGCGATGCGGACGGCGTAGGACGCCACATACGATCCTGCGCGGCCGGTGTTTGGCACAATTAGGTCCCGTAGCCACGGCGGGAGCAGCGTGTCCAGTTGCTGACCCGACGCATCGAGTCGCGCGAGCAGCAGCGTGGTCTGCTCGCTGAGCGACGACCAGGTCATCCACAGAAAGCCGACGGTGAGCGCGAGTAGCAGTCCGCTGACCGCGAGTGACGCCACCCATCTCGGCCATCGGCGCCTCTCCAGCCAGCGCACGATAGGGTTGATGGTCACCGCCATGAGTACGGCGACGACCACCAGCAGCACGATGGGGTAGACGGTAAGCCACAGCCAGACCAGCGCCGCAGCGGCGAGGATTTTGAGCAGCGCGCGAAAGCGGATGTCGACGACTCGCCCCGGCAGGTCAGCCACGACCGGGTCGCAGCACGACCTGTGCCGGTTAGCACCCACGCGCGCAGCAGCGGGGCTGGACGCCACTCGGCCCCGTTCGGCGGTTCGCGCGGCGAAACGTCGCGTCTTTCGGTAAGATTTGAATATCCGCCGGGGGTATCCCACACGACGGGATTGAGAACAAACCCTTGGAACCTGAACCCGCCTGCGCGCCTTCGGCGCTTCAGCGGGGCTTCCGCCTTTTCGCCCCGCGCAAGACGGCCAGCTGCGCCGACGCGCGAAAACGCGAGGGCGGAGACCGGTTAACACCGGCGAAGGGAGCGCGGGAATTCCCCGCCCCATCGCCCTCCGAGGAGTTTCCGCAATGTCAGAGTTCGCGAAGGCCTATCCCAACTCGCGCAAGGTGCTGGTCGATGGCGCACGGGGTGTGCGAGTGCCGATGCGCGAGATCGCGCTGTCTGGCGGCGAGGCGCCGATCCGCGTCTATGACACGAGCGGGCCGCAGGACTACGGCGTGGCGAGCGGGCTTCCGAAGCTGCGCGAATCGTGGGTGGCGCCCCGCCGCGCGTCGGCCGCGAACGGCGGACCGGTGACGCAGATCGAGTTCGCCCGCCGCGGCGAGATCACCGAGGAGATGGAGTTCATCGCCGTCCGCGAAGGGCTGCCGGCCGACTTCGTTCGTGACGAAGTGGCGCGCGGCCGCGCCATCATCCCGGCCAACATCAACCACCTCGAGCTCGAGCCGATGATCATCGGCCGCAACTTCCTCGTGAAGATCAACGCCAACATCGGCAACTCCGCCGTGTCCTCGTCTGTCGAGGAAGAGGTGGCGAAGCTGCAGTGGTCCACCCTCTGGGGCGCCGACACGGTGATGGACCTGTCGACCGGCAAGAAGATTCACGAAACCCGCGAGTGGATCGTGCGCAACTCCCCTGTGCCGATCGGCACGGTGCCGATCTATCAGGCGCTCGAGAAGGTTGGTGGCCGGCCCGAAGACCTCACCTGGGAGGTATACCGCGACACGCTGATCGAACAGTGCGAGCAGGGCGTCGACTACTTCACGGTGCATGCCGGTGTGCTCCTGCGCTACATCCCGATGACCGCCCGTCGCCTCACCGGCATCGTGTCGCGCGGCGGCTCGATCATGGCCAAGTGGTGCCTGGCGCATCACCAGGAGAACTTCACCTACACGCACTTTCGCGAGATCTGCGAAATCATGCGTGCCTACGACGTGTCCTTCTCGCTCGGCGATGGGTTGCGCCCAGGGTCGATTGCGGACGCCAACGACGAGCCGCAGTTCGCGGAATTGAAGACGCAGGGCGAACTCACCAGGATCGCCTGGGAGTACGGCGTCCAGGTGATGAACGAAGGCCCCGGCCACGTGCCCATGAACCTCATCAAGGAGAACATGGAGAAGCAGCTCGAGTGGTGTGCGGAAGCGCCGTTCTACACGCTCGGCCCGCTCACCACCGACATCGCACCTGGCTACGACCACATCACGTCGGCAATCGGCGCCGCGATGATCGGCTGGTACGGAACGGCGATGCTCTGTTACGTCACGCCGAAGGAACACCTCGGCCTGCCCAATCGCGACGACGTGAAGGCGGGTGTGATCGCCTACAAGATTGCCTCGCACGCGGCCGACCTGGCCAAGGGGCACCCTCGCGCCAGGGAGTGGGACGATGCGCTGTCGAAGGCGCGTTTCGACTTCCGCTGGGAGGATCAGTTCAACCTGGCGCTGGACCCGGTGACCGCTCGTGCGTACCACGACGAGACGATGCCGGCCGACGGTGCCAAGGTGGCGCACTTCTGCTCGATGTGCGGTCCCAAGTTCTGCAGCATGGAACTGACGCAGCAGGTACGGGAGTACGCGAAGAGCAAGGGCGTCGACGAGACCGCCGCGGTGAACGCGGGGATGGAAGAGAAGTCGCTCGAGTTCCGGAAGGCGCGGGAGATCTACATCCCGGTCAAGGGGTAGCGGAATTGCCCATCCGCAATTCGCATGTCTAGGGCGTGGTGGACGGCACGATCTGGATCACGGTAGGGAAGCGTGCCGGCTGACCATTGGGACGCGGGTTGGGATAGCCCTGCGACACCTGCGACTGGAATTCCTTCACCGTGACGCTCGGCGGAAACGCCATCGTCTCTTCGCGAAACCGCCCGATGTCGAACTGGTGCGTGGCCGGCGCATCGAACACCAGCTCACCACGCTGCTTCAGCGCGCTTCTGTAGAACGTCACGACGTCCACGAACGATCCGGTGGTGCCGAACAGGTAGTAGCGCTGCCCGCGACCGGCGTCGTATGAGGCTAGGAACTGCGCCCCCGGATAGATCTGCACACCGAGCTGGCCCTCGGCCGGGCCCGACTCGGTGACTGCCTGCGCTGCCGGTGCCGTCGTGGCTGGCGCCGGCGGCGTCCGGGGTTGGCCCGCGGGTGCCGGTTCGGACGGGCGAGCTGGCGGTCGGGGCACCCCCGCGCGCGGAAATGGCTGTGGGGCTGGCGGCTGCTGCGTCAGCGCGACGGCCAGCAGCAGGGTCACGGCAAACATGTCTGGATTATACGTTGTGCAACCGGAGCAAAACCCGCTGCGTCATACTGACTAGACCATGCCTAACGCAATGAAAACCGCGTTGCTCCTCGGTGCGATGAGCGCGCTGTTCCTGTTTCTCGGAGAAACGCTTGGCGGCCCGCAGGGGCTGATGATGGGCTTCATCGTGGCCGTGGCCACCAACGCCTTCTCATACTGGTTCTCCGACAAGATGGTGCTGGCGATGTACCGGGCGAAGCAGGTCGGGCCGGAGTCTGAGCTGTATCACCTGGTGCAGCGGCTCTCGCAGCGCGCCGGGCTGCCGATGCCCAAGGTGTACATCATTCCTGACGCCTCGCCGAATGCGTTCGCGACCGGCCGAAACCACAGCCATGCTGCGGTGGCCGCCACCGAGGGGATCCTGCGGATTCTCACCACCGACGAACTCGAAGGGGTGATTGCGCACGAGCTGGCGCACGTCAAGCATCGCGACATCCTCACCAGTTCCGTCGCCGCCACCCTGGCCGCTGCCATCATGATGGTGGCGCGGTTCGCGATGTTCTTTGGCGGCAGCCGCAACGACGACCGCGAAGGCGGCAACCCGATTGCCGCCATTGCGACCATGATTCTGGCGCCGATTGCGGCCATGCTGATTCAGGCCGCTATCTCACGCTCGCGCGAGTTCGCCGCCGACGCTGGCGGCGCGGCTATCGCCGGCAGCCCGATGGGATTGGTCAGCGCCCTGCGCAAGATCGAGAGTGCATCGCGCGCCATCCCGATGGACGCCAGCCCGGCCACCGCGCACATGTTCATCATCAAGCCGTTCTCGATGGGCGGCATCGGATCGCTCTTCAGCACGCATCCGCCGACCGAACAGCGCGTCGCCGCGCTCCTCGAATCGCGCGGCTGAGCCGCGTCCTGCCGGACTAAGGTTCTCCGGAGTCCGGCTTCATGTCGTCTCGACTGGCCCGCCGTTTGCTCCGGACGCCTCCGGAGGGCAGTCGTGCACGTGGACGATCTCGACATCTCACCCAGCAAGATCGCTGACACCGCTCAGCGCATCATCGACCGCGCTGCGGAAGAAGCGCGCCGACGCGAGCACGCGCTGCTCACGAACGAACATCTCTTTCTTGCCTTCGCGCAGGTCGAGTGGGACACGTTCGCCGAGGTCATGCGCGACGTCGATGTCAATCCGCACACCATCCTCCAGGCCGTCGACGAGCACCTGCACCTGATAGCGTCGTATTCGGGACGAACCCTGCGTGTTTCGCCATCGACGAAGCTTGTCTTCAAGCTCGCGCTGCACAATGCCTCTCGTAATGGTCGGCAGACCCTCGACGCGGTGGACCTGTTCGTGTCCGTCTTCGAGGAGACGCAGGGGGTGCCGGTCACCATCCTTCGCCGGCACGGCGTTGAACCCGACGTGTTGGTGAACCGCCTGAACACGCGCATCCGCGATCTCGAGGCCCAGGAGGAGCGGCTCAAGAAACAGTTCGAGCTGCCGCCGTTCCTCAAGCACTTCGCCACCAACCTGAACCTGCTGGCTCGGCAGGACAAGGTGCCGCCGGTCTTCGGGCGCGACCGCGAGATCGACCAGGTGCTCGAGGTTCTCTGCCATCGTGAGCGCGCGAACTCGGTGATGCTGCTGGGCGAGCCAGGCGTGGGCAAGACCGCCATTGTCGAAGGACTCGCGCGACGCATCGAGTTCGAGCCGGACAAGGTGCCGGTGCGCCTCCGCGACATCCAGATCGTCAACCTCCAGATGAACACGATGGTGGCCGGGACGATGCTGCGCGGAATGTTCGAGGACCGCATCCAGAACGTCATCCGCGAATTGAAGGAACGCACCAACCTGGTGCTGTTCGTCGATGAAGCACACACGATGGTGGGCGCCGGGTCCGCACTCGGCGCTCCCTCCGACGCCGCCAATGTCTTCAAGTCGGTACTGGCGCGCGGCGAGGTCCGGATGATTGCGGCGACGACGCTGAGCGAATACAAGGAGCACATCCAGGACGACGAGGCGCTGGCGCGCCGATTCCGCTGCGTCAATGTGCCGGAGCCGACCATTGACGAGGCGCGGCGCATCCTCTACAGCCTGCGGGCGCGGCTCGAACGAAACTACTCCGTGCGCATCCTCGACGAGGCGCTCGACACGGCGCTCGAGATGTCGCCGCGGTACATGCGTCACCTGCACCTGCCGGACAAGGTCATTGGCTGGCTCGACACGGCCGCCGTGCGCGCCGAGATCGATCGTCGCCGGGAGGTGACGCGCGACGATGTCGTGGCGGTCATCTCTCACGCCACGCAGATTCCCGAGGACATGGTCTTCCGCGATGTCGCGGATCGATTCGCCGGCATCGAAGGGCGGCTGCAGCAGCGGGTTGTGGGGCAGCACAACGCCGTCAGGGCGGTCGCGCGCCGGCTCGTGCTGAACAAGGGTCCGCTCAAGGACGGGTTCGACAGGCCCGACGGTGTGCTGCTGTTCCTCGGGCCGACCGGAGTGGGAAAGACGGAACTGGCGAAAGCGGTTGCCGAGTTCCTCTTCGGCGACGAGAAGAAGATGGTGCGTGTCGACATGTCCGAGTATCAGGACGGCTCGGTGGCGGTCGACAAGCTGATCGGCATGCCACGCGGCATTGTCGGCAGCGAGCGCGGCGGCATCCTCACCAACCAGTTGAAGGACAACCCCTGCACGGTGGTGCTGCTCGACGAAGTCGAGAAGGCCAGCCCAAGCCTCCTGAACCTGTTCCTGCAGGCGTTCGACGAAGGATGGCTGACCGATGGCCGTGGCAAGCGCGTCTACCTGAGCGATGCCGTGGTGATCATGACGTCGAACATCGGGTCCGAGAACTTCCGGAAGCTCACCAGCCCGCTGGGTTTCCTGTCGCGTGCGGTGGGTGTCGAGCAGGTGCAGGGCGAGGTGATGCGAGAACTCGAACGGCGCTTCCCGCCGGAGTTCCGCAACCGCATCGACGAAGTGGTGCTCTTCGCGCCGCTCATGCACGACGAAGTTCGCGAAATCGCGAGGCACTATCTGGGTCAGGTGACGGCAGCGCTCACGCGAGCGGGCAAGAGCCTCACCCTGTCGGATGCCGTACTCGAGCACATCGTGGACATTGGCTACAACCTGGCCTTCGGCGCGCGGTTCCTCAAGCGCGTCATCGATGAGCAGGTCAAGCTGCCGCTGAGCGAGCGCTGGCATCAGGGTTCGCACTTCGAGATCACGATGGTGGACGGCGGGGTGAAGGTGCAGCCAGCGCCAGGTCCGGCGCTGGCGTCGGCCAATCCCATCCTGGCCTTCGACGACGTGGCCTGATTACTCCCGGCTGAATGCTGGCTGGGCCGGTGCGGTCACGGCGGGCACGTCGGCTTCATACAGCGCCGCGCCTGCATCGGCGCCTGACGTCGCGCGGCGTGCGGACGATCTCATCGCACGACCCGATCTACGCGCACGTCGAGCGGCCTAGCGCGCGATGAACTCGTCTTCGCCAGGACCCGGGAACGCAGCGAGCGCGATGCACATCGCGCCAATCACGAAGTAGTAGTAGTTGCAGAACGCCTTCGAACCGAGTGCGAACATCGCGAACATGGTCAGCGCCGCCGAGGCGGCGAAGCCAGAGGCCGTGTTGCGCGTCGTGAAGAGCGTCACAATGGCCGCGATGATTGCCGCGCCGACCGCCCACAGGAACGAACCACGCCCGTAGCCGTTGCGATCGGCCCAGATGAGGAAGCTCAGCGAGTCGGTGCGGAACGGCTCGAGCGTCTGCAGCCAGACCACGCTGCGCATGAACGAGTTCGGGTGCCAGAGCGCGAAGGGCAGGATGCAGACGGCGCCGGTCAGGACGATCCAGAACAGCGCCTTCTTCCAGCTCCGCCGATCGAGCAGCAGCGAACGCAGCACCGCAAGCCCCGTGAACGGCAGGTACTGTTTCGTGGCCAACATCAGGCCCGCGGCCCAACTGGCGCGCACCGGGCCTTCCATCATCAGGAACGTCGTCAGCGCGAGCAGGAATAGCGCAATCGGTTCGGTCCAGCCCTGTTCGAGCACGAAGAACCCGCGGGGCGTGGTCAGGAGCGTCACGGCGGCGAGCTTGGCGCCGATGTGACGGCGGCTGTAGCCGATGAGCGCGAGGGTAGCGATCAGGAAGCCGAGTTCCGAGTAGCGGTAGTCGCCGAACAACAGGTAGCCGGGGATGGCGAGAATAAGGCTCGGGGGCGGATAGGGATACCCGAACCCGATGCGATTGCCGAACACGACGGCCGGATTATAGAAGTGCCGCCAGTCGTCGCCGTAGATGTTCGGGAACGAGATGCGATAGGGGTCGTGTCCCTTCAGGAAGGCGTCCATCGCCTCGTTGTGCACGACGACGACGTCGATGGACGGATTCGGCGAGGCATGGAACATCCAGATGCCGAGCAACAGTCCGAGCGCCAGCACACCGGGGAACCACCAGCGTCGCGCGAAGCCGACGCCGGACACGCCGAGCAGGACCAGCACGGCAATGGCCACGCATCCCGCATAGAACGGCAGCAGGCTGACGTCGTCGATGATGTTGAACCCGGGCCGCGCAGTCACGAGCTGCTTGACGTTCCAGAGGATGCCGAGCGTCAGCAGCACCGTGACGAGGCGGGTCGCATCGGTGGACAACGACCCGGCAAACCGATGCGTCAGCGCCCCGAACAGGCAAAATGCCAACGACAAGCCCACCCACCAGAGTGCGTCGGGATTGAAGGTGCCGCTCGAGATCTGGATGGCGTGGCCGAGCGTGGCCGTGCCCAGGGCGAACGACGCAGCCGTCGGATTCATGGAGCGCAGGCGGACGAGCAGATCAGTCAACAGGCAGCAGTTCGAAAATGTCAGCGGAGCCGACGGAGTCCTTGTAAGCACCCCAGGGTTTGAACTCGGGGCGCACCGCCAGCCGAAGCATCAGTGCCGCATAGCGCTCCTGATCATAGAACGCGCGGTGCACGATGACGTAGCGGACGTGATGTGCCCGAAGACGGTCGATGGTCCCCTCCTCGGGAAAGACCTTCATCCACATCGCGGTCATCAGGTAGTCGCGTGGGTAAAAACCGCTGTATCCGTTGATGAGCGGGCGCCAGTGCCAGACGGACCACGCTTGGTAATACGGGTCCCACCCGGGCAGGTGGTCGAGGTCGGGCATGGGTAACTCGAGAAGCACGCCGGGCTCGGCGCCGCGAATCACCTTGTAGACGTCAGGCGGCTCGACCGGGTCGGCTGCGGTGAGACCCATGCCGGTATTGCTGTAGTCGACGAGCATCAGGCCGGCCAGCACGGCCATGCTGAGGTATCGCGTTTTTACCGGGCTGATCGCCGCCTGCAGACGCTCAATGCCGAACGCCGCCAGCATCGCCAGCGCGCAACTGGCGATCACCGCGAATCGCGACAGCGACCGGAAACCCTGAAGGGCGCTGATGTGCTCGACCAGCAACCGATAGACGATGCCGTTCAGGCCGAAGGAGAGTTCGACCGCCAGCGCGCCAGTGGCTGCATAGAGCAGCGCCGTCCGTCCTGGACGCCACCCCACGCCGAGCGCAGCGAGCAGCAGCGCGATGGCGCCTGGAAAGAGCCGAAGTTCGGAGCCACCCCAACGGTCCGACGTCCAGCCCCACATGCGGTTCAGGTGCGACGTGGCGAGGTAGTTGAGTGGGCTCGCGCTGTAGCGCGCGATGTCGGTCATCGCACGCCCGCCGAGTTCAGCCGACGCGCTCCGGTAGGGGAGTGCGAACGGAATGGTGAGGACCGTTGCGACGAGCACTGCGGTCGCGACCACCGGCACCAGGTGCGCGATGCGATCGCGGGCGGTGACCAGCACCAGCACCGGCACGAAGGCCAGCAGCGTCATCGCCAGGAATACCCCGTAGTAGACGCACGCGAGCACTTGCAGCCACAGGAACAGGCCAGCCAGCGCGCCCCACCGCCACGACGTCGACTCCACCGAGCGGTGCAGCGCCCAGAACGTCAGCGGAATGAACATCGCCCACTGCAGCTCGAGGTGCATGAAGTGCTCGATGCGGTAGGGGAGCATCGTGAAGATGGCCGCAGCAACGATCGACGGCCACGTGCGAGCGGTGAGGTGACGTGCCAGCACGAACATCGCGACGCCCGAGCCGACGAAGCCGCCGAGCAGCAGCAGGTTGTAGACGAGCGTCAGAGGCAGCCCGGCCCAGAGCAACGGCGCCCCCACCAGCCCCTCGAGCATTGTCGCGTCGGAGTACGCGAGCGTCGTAGTTGCGGGATGGAAGATGTTCGCGTCGAAGATGGTGAGCGGCGACGTGGTAAGTGCGTGGGCAATCCAGGCGATGCGCCAGACGCTGAAGTAGGCGTCGTGGTGCGCGGCCAGTTGCGAGGAGAGAAAGAGCGCCTGGGGCCAGGTGACGAACACACTCAGTGCCGTCATGACGAGCGTTGCGCCGGGGATGCCGGACAACCGCCGGGTCATGTGGTCCGGACGCGTGCCCGCCAGTAATTCAGCAGGTCGTTCAGCGTCTGCTCCAGCGGAATCCTCGGCGCCCAACCCAGCTCGGTGGCGGCGCGTGTCGGGTTGCCGAGGACCACGGGCGAGTCGTTCGGCCGATAGCGGGACGGATCCGGCACGACCTCGACCGACACCTTTGCGAACGAGATTAGTGTGTCGAGCAGTGCCTGCACCGCGACGGCCTCGCCGCGGCAGATGTTGTACGGCCGGTCCGGCACGCCACGCTCGACGATCAGGCGATAGGCCTGCACCGTGTCGCGCACATCCGTCAGGTCGCGCTGCGCCGAGAGATTCCCGACCTGGATGACCGGCGGCTTGAGGCCAGCTTCGATTTCGGCGATCTGGCGCGCAAAGGCGGCCGACACGAATGACGGGTCCTGCCTGGGGCCGAAATGGTTGAACGGCCGGGCAATGAACGTCAGCGGATGCCCGCCGCTCGCGGTGCCCACGAGTTCCTGCGCAATCTTGCTGAGACCATACGGGTTGCTCGGTGTCAGCGAGTGCCCTTCATCGATCGCCTGGAGGCTCGGCCCGTAGACGAGTGCCGAACTGGTGATGAGCAGAGCCGTGTCCGGCCCCAGTTGGCGCACGGCCTCGACCAAGTGATGGGTGCCGAGTACGTTGACCCGAAGCGTGTTCGTGGTGGTGTTCCACGACTGCCCCACGTGGGCCGCGCCAGCGCAGTGGTAGATGGCCGACGGCTTCACATCGTGCAGTGCAAGGCGAACAGCGTCGGCGTCGAGCAGGTCGACGCCCAGCCAGCGCACGCCGTGAACCGCGCGAGGGGCATGGCCGCCGGGCCGGTGCCACGCGACGGTCTGCACGCCGTCGCGTGCAAGTTGATCGACGAGATGGCTGCCGGCGAAACCGGCGGCGCCGGTGACCAGTGTCGGTCCTGGCACGGCGGTCAGCGCGGCACGCCGTTCAGTCCGCCGCTGAACGGTGAGAAGTTGCCGAGTCCGGCGAGCGTGAACGACAGGAAGAAGCGGTTGTCGGCGGGAACGATGTACGACGGCAGCCCCACGAAATTGTAGCGCTGGAATTCGAACGCGATCCCGCAGCACTGCGCGTTGTAGAACGAAGAAATGCGCTGCTGCTGGATCGACTTCCGGAGGACGTCGTAGTTCAGGGAGTAGATCGCGCCGTACTTCCGATCGCGCGTCTGCAGGTTCGTCTGCACGTTCATGTAATTCGGCAGGTTGGCCTTGTCGCTATACCCAGGCAACTCGGCAATGTAGAAGTTGTGCGTCCAGCCGATCGTGGTCTGCAGCGACTGCCGCCAGTTGAACGAACTGTTTGCCGAGACGGTGCGCAGTGCGCGGTAGCGGCTGTCGATTTCGGC
Source organism: Acidobacteriota bacterium (assembly GCA_043743165.1). Classification (GTDB taxonomy): domain Bacteria; phylum Acidobacteriota; class Vicinamibacteria; order Vicinamibacterales; family CAVVIG01; genus CAVVIG01. The sequence goes on along the minus strand of JAYTXA010000007.1, from coordinate 14,911 downwards.
GCGCACGCTGCCGTTGACGCTCGGCGCTGGCGTTGCGCGCAGGTTGATCGCGACGGGCGAGAACTTGTTCGGCGTCGTGATGGTGGTGCTGCTCGAGTAGCGCGGGTCGACCTGCGACGCGCGCGCGTCGGTGTAGTAGGTCTGCGTCACTTCGAGGGCCAGGACTTCCTGCGCCTGGCTGGACGCGCCCACTCTCCGCTTCGCATAGAAGCGATTGTTCAGCCCGTAGGTGAACTGCGTCGTGTTGCCGAACACCTGATCCGCGCTCTCGATCTTCACGATCCGGCCGTAGTTGTCGATCGACGAGGTTCGCTGCACGTTGAAGAACGGCTCGATGGTGTGCTTGAAGCGCTCGGCGTAGCCGTTGTCCGGCGTGTTCCAGACGCGCGTGAAGACCGGGCCGACGGTCTGCGCGGCGATGGTGAAGTACTGGCGGTTCACCGGGGTGTCGAGTACGGTGTTGCCGCTGGTGTCGGTCCGATCGAGGCTGCGCGTGTAGAAGGTCTCGCGCCACTGAATCGTGCTGTTCACTGTGAGGAACGGCCACTTCTTGAACGGGTAACGCACCTGCGGCGCGAAGTCGAGGCGGCTGAGGCCGCGATCGCCGAACGGCACCACGACGTCGTTCGCCCTGGTCAGCCGGTCAAGGCGCGCGAACTCGCCACTGGCGCCGAAGTAGATGGACGCGCCCGGGAACAGCGGTCGCTCGCCGCGGCTCAGGTTGATGCGCGGCGAGCTCCCCACTACCTGCGAGCTGGTCGAATCGGCACTGGCACTCGTGTAGTACTCCGTGCGGTCGAACGTGCCGTTGACGCTGACGCCCTTCACCGCCCCGAAGACATTGGCGCTGTAGCGGCGCTGGTTGCGGGTGGCGTCGAAGATGTTGGTGCTGAACGTCTGGTTGGTTACGACCGACGAGAAGTAGTCGACCTGTGCGCGGGCGCGGAACCGGCCCGGCAGCGTCTGGTTCGCGAAGCCGTTGATGTTGTAGGCGCGCGAGGCCGGCTGCGCCGAGGTCGAGCCGTTCGCGTTGGTGAAGGTGGCCGACTTCTGGTCGAGCATGTAGGCCGTCAACTGGCCGTCCGAGCCGCCGCCGTAGTTGTAGCGGTACTCGCCGCCGCTGCCGGTGCCGGTCTTCGAGAACCAGTCGTAGAGGAACGTCGCGTCCTGGCTGCGATTGATCGCCCAGAAGAAGGCGTTGTGAATGGCCTGGCCGCGAATGGTGGAAACGCCGTAGGTCGGGATGAGGAACCCCGTCGCGCGGTCATCTTCTTTCGTCGGGTAGTAGAGAATCGGCAGGTACAGCATCGGCACGCCCTTCACATTCAGGAGCGCGTTCCGCAGCAGGGTGTAGTGGTCGATGTTCAGGACAATCGTGTCGGCCGACAGATCCCATCGCGGCGTCGGCTGCACGCAGGTGCTGAAGCCGCCGTTCCTGATCCGATATTTCTTAGGACCGAGTTTCTCCACCGTCTCGCCGAAGTAGTAGACGTCGTTGTCCTGACCGAGCATCTGCGGCACGACGATGCCGCCCGGCTGGGGTGCAGGCTGCGCGCCCTGTCGCACGGTGGCGATGCCACTGGCCTGGAAGAACGTGCCGATCTGCGTGCGGGTGTTGAAGTCGGCTTTGTCGGCGGCGATCCGGTTAGCGCCCTGTGTCACCACGACGTTGCCCGTGGCGACGGCGCGCTCTTCGTCCTCGAAGTACTCGACCGAGTCGGCGTAGATGCTCGTATCGCCGCGTTCCATCTCGACGGAGCCGGACAGGCGATAGTGCTTGTCGCCGAGTTTCTCCTGGGAGAAGGCGACGATGCGATCGAAGCCGCCGATGTTGACCTGCGCCGACGCGCTGGCAGCCCAGTTCGACACGAGAAGAAAGGCCGCGGCGACGACGAGGAATCGGGACATGCGGCTCACGGGCTGGTGTGGCGAGGGTATCACGACCGGCCAAGCTCCTTCATCACATCTGCCAGCAGGAAGATCGAGCCGGCGACGACGATTCGCGGGTTCACGCTCCAGGCGCGTGCGAGCGCCTCTCCTGGGCTGTTCGCCACGTCGACCCGCACGTCGGGCGCGATGCGCTCGAACAGTGCGGCGAGGTCGGCCGGTTCCGCCGACCGTGGATTCGAGGCCCTGGTGACGACGATGTGTGAGGCGCGCGGGGCGAGGATACGGATCATCGTCGTGACGTCCTTGTCGCGCATGGCGGCGAAGATCAGCGGGCAGGTGCTGCCCAGTCCGTCGAGATGGGCCGCGAGTGCTGCTGCGCCGGCTGCGTTGTGCGCGGCATCGAGCAGTGCGGACCGGCCGTCCGGCAGGGTGATCTGTTCGAGGCGGCCCGGCCAGCGGACCAAGGCGAGTGCGTCGACCACGGAACTGGCGCCGACCGCCAGGCCGATCGAGTCCAGTTGCTCGAGGAGCCGGACCGCGACGACCGCATTGGTCACCTGGTGCACCCCTCGCAGCGCGAGTTCGACCTCGCCGTAGTCGTACGCGGGCGTTCGCAAGCCGAAGCGTTGAGCGCCCGACGACAAGCCGACCACGGGTCCGACCGCCACGTCGTCCATCGCCCAGGTGAGCGGCGCGCCGCACGCCGTGGCCTTCTCCGCGATCGCCTCGGCTGCGTCGGCGCTCATCGGGCCGACCACGACAGGGACGCCCGGCTTGATGATGCCCGCCTTTTCCGTGGCGATCTCCCGAAGCGTATGTCCGAGGTACTGCTCATGGTCGAACGCAATCGACGTGATGGCGCACACCATGGGCGACAGGACGTTGGTCGCGTCCAGGCGGCCGCCCAACCCCACTTCGCACACGGCGATGTCGACACGGTGGCGCCGGAACAACTCGAAGCCGACAGCGGTCGTCACTTCGAAGAACGTCGGATGCACCTCGAGCACGGCGCGAGCCTGCAGCCGTTCGACAGCCGTGCGGACCGTCTTGACGGCATCGACCATGTCCATCTGCGACACCGGAATGCCGTCGACGGCGAACCGTTCCGATAAATCCAGCAGATGGGGTGAGGTGTATCGCCCGGTGCGCAGGCCGGCGGAACGCAAGGCTCGTTCAATGACCGCAGTGACCGAGCCCTTGCCGTTGGTGCCGGCCACATGCACGGTGCGGTACTGCCGCTCCGGGTGCCCGAGTTCAGCGACCAGCGCGTGGATGTTGTCGAGGCCGAACTTGATCCCGAACTGGGCGAGGCTGAAGAGCCAGTCGAGGGGCGCGAGGGCCACTAGCCCTGCGTGGCCGCCTCGCCGGCCGCGGCCGGCGAGGCGGGGACCGGTGCGGCAGTTTCGGCGGTGGTGGCTCCCATGAAGCGCAGGGCGCTGGCGATGATCATCTTCATCTCGCGGCGGTCGATCACGAGATCGAGCATGCCCTTCTCGATGAGGAATTCGGAGCGCTGGAATCCTTCCGGCAGCTTCTGCCGGATCGTCTGCTCGATGATGCGCGGGCCGGCGAATCCGATCTGTGCCTTTGGTTCGGCGATGTTGAGGTCGCCGAGCATCGCGAAGCTCGCGCTGACGCCGCCGGTGGTCGGGTCGGTAAGCACGGCGATGTACGGGAGACGCGCGCGGTCGAGCCGCGCCAGGGCGCCGGAGATCTTCGCCATCTGCATGAGCGAAAGGGCGCCTTCCATCATGCGCGCGCCGCCGGAGCAGCAGACGATGATCATCGGGCAGCGGCGGGCCAGGGCCATTTCGATGCCGCGGGTGATCTTCTCGCCCACCACCACGCCCATGCTACCGCCGATGAAGGCGTACTCCTGAGCGGCAATGATCGTCTCGATGCCATCGAGCGTACCGGAGCCGACGATGACTGCGTCCTTCTTGCCGGTCGCCTTCTGGCTCGACTTCAGGCGCGAGGCGTACGATTTCGTGTCGGTGAACTTGAGCGGGTCGGTGGAGATCAAGTTCGGATCGTACTCCGTCCACTCACTATCGAACAGCATGCGCAGCCGTTCGGTGGCGTTCACGCGGAAGTGATGCGCGCACTTGGGGCAGACGTTGAGGTTGGCGGCGAGATCCTTGTTGTAGATCGCCTGCGCGCAGCCGGGGCACTTCACCCACAACCCTTCGGGAACGCGACTGCTGGGCTTTTCCTGCGCTTCGATCGGCTTGCGCGTCTTCTTGAACCACGCCATAAACGTTCAGCTTACCACTCACTTCGTCCGGGGGACGTAGTAGCGGGTGCCGGCTCCCATCTGGCCGATCTGGCGGACGAGGTCGTCGAGCGCTTCGTCGCTGATGTCGGAATCGAACTCCGATGTCTCGACGACGAGCAGGGGCGTGGCGTCGTAGTGGAAGAAGAAGTGGTGATAGGCCTCGTTGAGTTCCTTGAGGTACTCCGGATCGGGTTCGAAGCCTTCGACCTCGGGCTCCGTGCTGCGGCTGCGGATGCGGCGCTGCAGCACATCGGTCGGTGCCTGAAGATAGATGACCAGATCGGGGCCGGGGACGTCGCGCGCCAGCAGATCGTAGAGGCGCTGGTAGATGAAGAGCTCGTTAACGTCGAGGTTCAGGTACGCGAAGATCTTGTCCTTGTCGAAGAGGTAGTCGGCGACAGTGGTCTGGCTGAAGAGGTCGGCCTGCTGGAACGTGGTCTGTTGCCGATGCCGCTGGAGCAGGTAGAAGAGCTGCGCCTGCAACGCCGCGCCAGGGCGATCGACGTAGAAGTCCGCGAGAAACGGATTCTCGGTGTCCTCCAGTACGAGCGTGGCGTCGAGGCGGGTGGCGAGCCGCTCGGCAAGAGCGGTTTTGCCCGCGCCGATCGGTCCTTCGACCGCGATGTAGCGGAACTGCAAGGCGCCCCGATGATATCATCCGCGGCGTGACGCGTACGACGATCGCGCTGCTGCTCGCGCTCGGCGCCAGCGCCTGCGCCAGTGTCCCTCCCGTAACGACGCCGCCACCAGCGGAACCCAGCTTCGAACAGAAGATGTCGTGGATTCTCAGGCTCGAGGATGCGCGAACGTTGCGCGACGCCGCGCCCGAGTTGCCGCCGGCCCCGGCCATGGACGCGCGTGGACGGAGCGTGGCGCCCACTGCGCCCGCGCCGCGCGTGCCCGATCTGGTGACGCTGCTGTCCGACGCGGAGGCGCGTGTGCGCCGCCGCGCCGCATTGGCCGTCGGTCGGGCCGGGGTGCCGGCCGGGGTGCCGCCGCTCGTCAGCCTGCTCACGGATGCCGATCCGGAAGTGCGCCAGATGGCGGCATACGGGCTCGGCCTTGTCGGTGACGCTTCGGCTCGCGAGCCGCTGCTGGCCGCCCTGGCTGATCCGTCGTCGGCGGTGAAGGGCAGCGCCGCTGAAGCGCTTGGTCTGCTTGGCGATGCCTCGTCGGCCGCCGCGATCGCTCGCATGGCGGCCGAGGTGCTGACGTCCGGCGCACTGAGTCCGCTGCCGCCGGAGGAACTCGATGCGGCCCGAGACACGGCGCCCGCGGCGTTCCGGCTGGCGGTCTACGCGCTCGTTCGCCTGAAGTCGTACGACGCGCTTGCGGGGTTGGTGCTGGACGCCGGCGGTCAGCCGAGGGTGCGCTGGTGGCCGATTGCTTTTGCCTTCCAGCGACTTGAAGACGCTCGAGCGCTCCCAGCGCTCCTGACGCTCGCGAAGGAGCCGCACCCATTCACACGGGCGTTTGCGGTGAAGGGGCTCGGTGCGATCAAGGATCCGGCGGCGTCGGCCGCGCTCCTGCCGCTCGTCACGGACGCGAACCGATCGGTGGCCATCGAAGCGATTCGTTCGCTGGCACGGCTCGGCGAGCCGGCGGCAGCCCCGGCCCTGTTGAAGATCGTGCAGGCACCGAGGGCCGAACCGCACCTGCGCCTCGAGGCCGTGACCGCACTCGGCGCCATCCGCGCCGACGGTGTCTACGACCAGTTGATCGATGTGCTCGGCGACCCGAACCCGTCGGTGCGTGCGGCGGCGATCAAGTCGATGGCGCAGCTCGACCCGGAGGGATTCGTCACCGTGCTGTCCGGTCTCGACCCCGATCTGAACTGGAGTGTGCGCGCGGCGCTCGCCTCAGCGCTCGGAGGCCTGGCGCCGGAGGCCGGCTTGCCACGGCTGCGGAGCATGCTGGCGGATTCGGAGTCGAAGGTGCTGCCGGCAGTGCTCGGTGCGATTGCGCGTCTCAAGCCTGAGGACGGCGGAGCGCTGATGATCGAGCACCTCAAGTCCGGAGATCCGGTCGTGCGCGCGGCGGCCGCGAACGCGATCGCAATCCTGAAGCCGGTGGCCGGACCTGCCGCGCTCACCAATGCGTACCAACGCAGCTTGGGCGACACCACCTACAGCGCGCGTGCGGCGGTACTGGCGGCGCTGACGGCCTACGGCCGCGAAACTGCGACGCCGCTGCTGACTGATGCGCTTGGCGACAAGGACTGGGCGCTTCGCGTCAGGGCCGCCGCCCTCCTGACCGAACTGGACCCAGCCAGCGATGCGAAGTCGCGGATTCGTCCGGCCCCACAGGCGCGTCAGCCTGAGTGGTACGCGCGCCAGACCCTGACCGCGCCACCGGTCTCGACACACGTGTACATCGACACCGACCGCGGCACCATTCAGCTCGAGCTGGCTGTGCTCGACGCACCGGCAACGGTGGAGACGTTCATCGAGCTCGCACGTCGCGGCTTCTTCAACGGCCTCCCGATTCACCGCGTCGTGCCGGACTTCGTGATCCAGGGCGGCGACCCCAGAGGCGACGGCGAAGGCGGCCCCGGGTTCACCATTCGCGACGAGATCAACCAGCGTACTTACCTGCGGGGCACCGTCGGCATGGCGCTCGATTGGGCCGATACCGGCGGCAGCCAGTTCTTCATCACCCATGCGCCGCAGCCACACCTCGACGATCGCTACACCGTGTTCGGGCGCGTGGTCGCCGGCATGGACGTCGTCGACGCCATCGAGCAGTGGGATGTGATTCGGCGCGTGCGGGTGTGGGACGGCAGTTCCAACTGAGCGGAACCGCGGCGGGCTGAGCAATTGAAAAGGGGGCGACTGCCGCCCCCTTTTTTCGTACGGTGAAACGTACGGGAGAAGCGTTAACGCTTCTTCGCCGCCTTCTTTGCCGCCTTCTTGGCTGCCTTCTTTGCCATGGTGTTATCCCCCCCTTCGTTTAGATGTGTCTTGGCGCGGATGACCCGGTTATCGATCCGTGGGTGCCGCCTGGCAGGCCCACTCGACCCCCGCCGTCCGCCGCCGCTGTGGCACCGACCGCGCCGCTCCTGATGGTTCTGGTGCGGAAGAATGAGGTGAATGTCAACCTCACTAGGGGTGGCTTATGCGCTCCACCCTCATACCAGATGTAGATTATGGGTGAGAAAAAATGGATGTCAAGCACAAATCAGGACGAATTGTCAAAAAAAACTGAAAATTGATCACCGTTGCGATCGGACTCGCGCGCGCCCTTCGCGAGCATGCGACCGCACGTTGTCCGGATCGTCGGCGGGCGCCGCGCTGATAGCGCGTTCGTACGACGCGAGGGCCTGCTGCCGGTTGCGAGCGGCGGCATAGGCCTCGCCGAGTGCGAGCTGTGCGAGTGCGACGATGCCGTACGGCGCCGGGGGGCGCGCAGCGATGAGCGGTTCGAGCAACGCGATCGCGCGCGACGGCTCACCGATGTGCGTTGCTTCGGTGGCAAGGCCGACGCGGCCGCGGGCATCCGCGAGTGCGGGCAGGGCAACAGCGCCGCGTGCCGCGCGATCGATCAGGGCCTGCCAGCTCGCCGCGCTTGCCTGATGGTTGCTGAAGTACTCGTGCTCGACGGTGGCGATGCGCTGCAGGAAGAGCGGGTTCGTCGGATAGCGTGCGTCGAGGCCACGCAGCAGTTCCAGCGCGCGGTCCGACCGGTCCTCGTACCAAAGATAGAGCCAGTGCAGTTGGAAGTCGGCTTCGCCGCGCAGGAGTTCGCCGCGTTCCCGCGTCCGTTCCATCTCGCGCAAGCCCTGGATGCGGTCGCCGCCCGGCAGCAGCAACAGCAAGCGGAGCACCTTCAGCGCAGCCGGGGCGACGTCGGCATAGTAGTGATAGAGGCCGATGCCGAACCACGCGTCCTGCAGCGTCGGGTCGAGTGCCAGGGCGCGCTCCAGCGCGTCCTTCACCCGTTTCCCGTCTCGCGCGGCAGCAAGCCGTTCCCCCCGGAGCACGCGCCACTGCGCGAGCGGGGCATACGCGCCGGCCAGGTAGAACCAGGCTTCACCACGGCTCGGTTCGCGCTCCGTCCATCGCGCCGCCGATGCGATGCCAGCCGTGGCGGCAGCCTCCATGCGGGTGTCGAGCGCGCGGCTCGACAGGTCCTGCTGGATCTCCCACCACAGCGTGACCTCGCGCAGGGCGTCACACGCGGGAGTGGGCGCGGGCGGGCAGGACCGCGCCAGTTGCAGCCGGGCGTCGTCGAATCGTGCCCTGAGGATGGTGTCGTACACGGCGGCCAGCCGCGGCGCTTCGCTCAAGCCCTTCGATGGACTGCCTGGCTGTCCGACGAGATCTGTGCCGAACAGGACGACACATGCCCCGATTAGCGCGGCGAGAGTGGCGATGGTTTTCTGCACGGAGTCGGCGCGATTGTAAACTGACCGTTCGCCATGACCGACACCGCCTTCAGCTTTCAGCTCACCCACACGGATGGCGGCGCGCGCCGCGGCGTCCTCACCACGCCTCACGGTGTCGTGCAGACGCCCGCATTCATGGCCGTCGGCACGCAGGGGGCCGTGAAGGGACTGACGCACCGAGACCTCGAGGGCGCCGGGTCGCAGATCCTGCTGAGCAACACCTACCACCTCTATCTACGGCCCGGCGACGATCTCATCGCCCGCCGCGGCGGGCTGCATCGATTCATCGGCTGGCCCAGACCGCTGCTGACCGACAGCGGCGGCTATCAGGTCTTCAGCCTCGCCGACCGGTGCACGATCGACGAGATCGGTGCACACTTCCGGTCGCACCTCGACGGCTCATCGCACCGGCTCACGCCAGAGAAGGCCGCCGACATTCAGGCGCAGCTCGGCTCCGATATCGCGATGGTGCTCGATGAGTGCCTGGCCTACCCCGCGACTCGGGAAGCGGCTCGGACTTCGATGGAGAGGACATCGCGATGGGCGGCTCGGGCACGGCACCGGCAGGTGGAGCTTCGAAGCGAGCCGGTCGAGGGGGTTACGGTGACCAACGCCGGCCAGGCTCAGTTCGGGATCGTGCAGGGAGGCGTGTTCCCCGATCTCAGAAGAGAGAGCGCCCAGCGGACCGTCGAGGTTGGCTTCGAGGGCTACGCCATCGGCGGGTTGAGCGTGGGGGAGCCGAACGCGGACATGTACGACATCGTCGGGCAGACCACTCCGTATCTGCCGGTCGAGCGTCCGCGCTACCTGATGGGGGCCGGCACTCCGGAGGACCTCATCGAGTCGATTGCCCGCGGCATCGACATGTTCGATTGCGTGCTGCCGACGCGGAACGCCAGAAATGGCCAGCTGTTTACCCGCGACGGGAAGATCAACATCAAGAACGCGAAGTATGCGGAGGACGAGCGGCCGCTCGATCCCGAGTGTCAGTGCTATACGTGCCGCTCCTTTTCCAGGGCCTATCTGCGGCATCTCTACACCACTGGAGAGATCAACGCATCGACCCTTAACACGTTGCATAATCTGCACTTTTACCTTGACACGATGGAGGCCGTCAGGGACGCTATAGCGTTCGGGCGGTTCGAAAGTTTCAGGCTCGCGTTCCTTCAACGCTTGTCCCGCCAGTCTGCCGGGTCGGACCGCGCAGAGTGAGTCTCGCACCAATGATGATGTTCGCAAGTTCTGTGTTCGCCATGGCTACGCCTTCAGACGGAGGCGGCGGCTGGGTTCAATTCGTTCCGTTCGTCCTGGTCATCGGGATCTTCTACTTCGTGATCCTGATGCCAATGCAGCGGAAGCAGAAGAAGGTCCAGGAATTTCAGCAATCGTTGAAGGCCGGCGACCGGGTGATCACCACCGGCGGCATACACGGCGAAATCACCAAGATCGGCGACGAGAGCGTGCAGTTGCAGATCGCCGACAAGGTGCGGATCAATATCTCGCGTGCGGCCATCGGCGGCTACCAGGGCCAGCCGGCTGTCGTTGATTCAACAAACCAGTAAGCCATATGTCCAACCTGCGCTGGAAACTCCTTACGATCATCGCCGTTACCGTCATTTTCGGTGCCGTCGGGGTCTATCCGATCATTGCTGCCCGCTACGGGATTGCCGGGCCGAAGGTTCTGACGGACCGCATCCTCAAGCTGGGGCTCGACCTGAAGGGCGGCGTGCACCTGGTCCTTCGCGTCCAGACCGATGACGCACTGCGCATCGAGAGCGAGACCGAGATGGAGCGGCTGCGCGAGCTGCTCTCGACCGCCCGCATCACCAGCACGAGCCTGGCGCTTGCCGGCATCGACGGCTTCAAGGTTGACGGCATTGCCGGCGACCAGGACGCGGCGTTCCGCGCGGCGGCCAACGAGGTCAGTGCGAACTTCGATCGCGACGCCGGCACGAACGGCACCTACACCTTCAGGATGAAGCCCAATGTGGCGCTGACGCTGCGCGAAGAGGCGGTGGTGCAGGCGCGGCAGACCATCGAGCGCCGTGTCAACGAGCTTGGCGTCGCCGAACCGAGCATCGCGCAGCAGGGTGCCAACGGCGACCAGATCCTCGTGCAGTTACCGGGTGTAACGGACGTCAACCGCGCCAAGGAAATCATCCGCTCTACCGGGTTGCTCGAGCTGAAGATCGTGGAGCAGGGACCGTCGGCCTCGCGCGAGGCGCTCATCCCGACCGGCACGCTGCCGTCTGGCCTCGACGTCGTGCCTGGCATCAGCGGTCCCGGCGATGCACCGGGCTCGACTGTCTACTACCTGGTGCGTCGTGCCGCAGCTGTGACCGGCCGCGACCTCCGCAGCGCCCGCCCGTCGCTCGACGAGAACAACCGTCCCGCGGTCGCCTTCACGCTGAACTCCGAGGGTGCCTCCAAGTTCGGCAAGGTGACCGGCGAGAACATCGGCCGTTCGCTGGCCATCATTCTCGACGGCCGGGTGCAGTCGGCCCCGCGCATCGACTCGCGCATCACCGCTGACGGGCGCATTTCGGGCAGCTTCACTCAGGAAGAGGTGCAGAACCTCTCGCTCATCCTGCGGTCGGGTTCGCTCCCGGCTACCCTCACCTACCTCGAAGAGCGCACCATCGGCCCGAGCCTCGGCGCCGACTCGATCCGCTCCGGTGTGCTGGCCTCGGTGATCGGCCTGGTGATGGTCGTCCTGTTCATGGTCATCTACTACAAGATGGCCGGCGTGAACGCGGTCATCGCCCTGCTGCTGAACCTCGTCATTCTGCTCGGCATCATGTCCTACATGGGCGCGGTCATGACCCTTCCCGGTGTCGCCGGCTTCGTGCTGACGATGGGTATCGGCGTCGACTCGAACGTGCTCATCTTCGAGCGCATCAAGGAGGAGTTGGCGGCACAACGAGGCGTTCGCGCGTCGATCAACGCCGGCTTCAGCCGCGTGTTCCTGACGCTGATGGATACGCACCTCGCGGCGCTCATCTCCGCCGCGTTCCTGTTCCAGTTCGGCACCGGCCCGATCCGCGGCTTTGCCATTACGCTGGTGGCCGGTCTCGCGTCAAACCTCTTCACGGCCACGTTCGTTTCCAAGACGTTGTTCGAGCTCGAGCTATCGCGTAGGGCTCAAGCCACGACGCTGTCGATCTAGTAGCAGCCATGCATATCCTGAACAAAACCAACATCGACTTCATGCGGTGGCGGTGGCACGCCGTCGCGCTGTCGTGGGTCGTCATCCTCGCGGGCCTCGGCGTCGTCGTCACTAAGGGCATTCCGCTCGGCATCGAGTTCGCCGGCGGCTCGTCGGTGATCATGCAGTTCGAGCAGGCGCCTTCCGACGATGCGGTGCGCACGGCCCTGAACCAGCACTTCCCGGGCGGTGGCCAGAGTGCGGTCGTCCAGACGTACGGTGACGCGTCGCTGCGCCAGAAGATGGTGCGCGTGCCGCAGGTCGGCGAAGAGTCCGGCGCATCGCTCAGCAAGACGGCCGATGCGGTGACCGCGGCGCTGAAGGCCGGCAATCTTGGCAACTTCAGTGTCGTGGGTACTGAAATCGTCGGTCCGGCCGTCGGCAAGGAACTGTCGCAGAAAGGGTTGCTGGCGACCGTCCTCTCGCTCGGCGGCATCCTGCTCTACATCGCGTTCCGCTACCAGTTCAGCTTCGCCGCCGGTGCCGTGATCGCCTCGGTGCACGACCTGCTGATTACCTTCGCGTTCCTCGCGTTCTTTCAATACGACCTCAGCTTGAACGTGATTGCCGCCATCCTGACGGTGGCCGGCTACTCGACGAACGACACCATCGTCATTTTCGATCGCGTCCGCGAAAATTTGCGTGGCATGCGTCGCGACTCGCTGAAGGATGTGATCAACGCCTCCATCAACCAGACGCTGGGCCGCACCATCCTGACTGCCGGAACCACCCTGCTCAGCGCGATCGCGCTATACGTGGCTGGTGGCGAGGTCCTCCGCGGGTTCGCGTTCACGATGATCGTTGGCGTTATCACCGGCACCTACTCGAGCGTGTTCGTGGCCGCCGCCGTCGTCACGTTCTGGCGCGGTGCCGGCCCGACGCGCGCTGCGGTCGACGCCGACGTCGCCAGTGCCGCGACCTCGGGTGGTCCGCAACAGCCGACCCGCAAGGCGAGGCCGCAGCGGAAGGCCCGCGCGTCCTAGTCGCGCGTGCCTAACTGGCTCAGCGCGGCCATTCTCGGCCTCGTGCAGGGACTCACCGAGTTCCTGCCGATTTCGTCGACCGCCCACCTTCTCATCGGTGAACGGTTGCTGGGGTTCGACGACCCCGGCAGCGTGTTCACCGAGATGATTCAGCTTGGGTCCATCTTCGCCATCGTCTGGCTCTATCGCCGAAAGGTGATGGAGGTGATCGTCGGCATTCCCTCCAGGCCAGAGGCGCGCCGGTTCGCGCTGATGCTCATCGTGGCGGTCGCCCCGGCGCTCGTCGCTGGCGCGCTGGCATCGGACTACGTCGAATCCGTACTCCACAAGAGCGTGGTCACGATGGCTGTCGCGTTCATCGCCGGCGGCGTGGCGATGCTGGCCGTGGAGCGCGCGGTCCGGACACCGCGCACCCGCTCTGTTGACGACACGACGACCGGTCAGGCGTTCGGCATCGGACTCTTCCAGGTGCTGGCGCTGGTGCCGGGCGTTTCGCGTTCCGGCGCCACCATCGTCGGCGGCCTGCTGACCGGACTCGACCGTGCGACCGCGGCGGAGTTCTCCTTCTTCCTGGCAATGCCGACGCTGGCGGCGACGTTTGCGCACAGCCTCCTTGAACTTCGCAGCCAGATCACTGCCGACCGCTCCCTGGAACTGGTCATCGGCTTCGTCATGGCGTTTCTCGCGTCGCTGGTGGTCGTAAAGCCGTTTTTGACGGTGGTACGACGAATGGGCTTTGCGCCGTTCGCGTGGTACCGGATACTCACCGGCATCGTTCTGCTTGTGGCCGTGTCGGCGGGTTGGCTGGGTTGATCATGCAGTGGCTGCGCCGCAGCTTCATCGCGGGTTTCTTCGTCACCGTCCCGCTGTTCATCACGATTGCCGCCTTCATCTGGATCTTCGGCATCGTCGACGGGCTGACGAGCGCGTTCTATATGCGCCTCATCGGGCGAGAGGTCCCGGGGCTCGGCATCATCACCACGGCTGTCGGGGTGGTGGTCGTCGGTGCGATTGCCACCAACGTCATCGGCAAGCGGATGCTGCAGCGCGCGGACGGCTACCTGCTGCGAGTGCCGGTGTTCCGGAGCATCTACGCGCCGGTGAAGCAGCTTGTGGTGGCGTTCTCGCCGGACAACGAGTTCGGCTTCAAGCGCGTCGTGATGGTGCAGAATAGCGACACGGCGGCGCTCGGGTTCCTCACGAAGGAGTTTACGGTCGACCGAGGCCATGGCGTCGAGGCCATGGTGGCGGTCTATGTGCCCACCAATCACCTGTATTTGGGAGACATCGTGATCTGCGAACCGGGGCGCGTGAGCTACCCCGATATCAGCGTCGAGGAAGGCCTCCGGATCTTTCTGACCGGGGGCATGGCGCTGCCGCTGAAGGTGGGGCGCGCGGCAGGAGACGACCGACCGACAGAGTTCCGAGTATAATCCCCCGTTTTCTTCTGACAGGCTGAGTCGGTCCAATCGGGCCGACCCTGGTTCCCGTAAGCGTCCGCCCTGGGCTGGACGTGTGTGAGGTGTGATGAACGCGACCGTGCAGAGATTCGTCAGTCGCCTGATCCTGATGGCGACGTTCGTCGGTGTGCTCGGCCTGGCTCCGCAGATGGTGCTCGCTGCGCAGCCGGAGTCGGCCACCGCCAGTGCCGCCCCCGTTCGTCATGGTGGGGAAGCGTCGCTGGTTGTGCCGGACCTGTCTTCCGTGAGCTTCCTCGGCATCGACGGCCACACGCTCCTGTTGAGCGGGCTGCTCGTGTGTGCACTCGGGCTGCTCTTCGGCATGGTCACGTTCAATACGCTCAAGAACATGCCCGTGCACCGCTCGATGCTCGACGTGTCCGAGCTGATCTACGAGACGTGCAAGACCTACCTGGTCACCCAGGGCCGCTTCATCATGCTGCTGTGGGTGTTCATCGCAGTGATCATCTCGGCGTACTACGGCTGGCTGAACCCGATCGAGGGGAAGTCGGTCCTCGTGACGCTGCCGATCATCCTGATCTTCTCGCTCATCGGCATTGCGGGGAGCTACGGCGTCGCGTGGTTCGGCATTCGCGTGAACACGTTCGCGAACTCGCGGGCGGCGTTTGCGAGCCTGCGCGGCAAGCCGTTCCCGATCTACGCCATTCCGCTGCGGTCCGGGATGAGCATCGGCATGCTGCTCATCAGCGTCGA
>JAYTXA010000006.1:0-14991 GCA_043743165.1 Acidobacteriota bacterium | reverse complement strand
GGCGTCGTTCACTTCCTTGATCTCGACCGCCAGCACGTAGCGATCTTCCTCGAGCGGAATCGCCACCGGCTCGATCTCACCCCACCAGTCGGGCGAGTTGGCCTTCACCACGATGTTCTTGGTCTTGACGATGAGGTCGGGTGTGCCGATGTGCCAGGTGTTGGCGTCGGCCCACTGACGCGCCGCCGGCATGTCCGCCGCGTTACCGCGCGGGGCGCCGCTGTCGGCCCACTTCGCCACCATCGCCACCTCAGCCGCGCTCAAGGACGGATCGTCCTTGTACTTCTGGATGCCGATGTTCTTCTCGAGGTACCACGGCGGCATGACGCCGGCGTGCGGGCCGATGCCCGTGCGCTGCTTGATGGCGCGCGCCCACGGACGCACTTCCTCGTACGTCGTCAGGGGCATCTGACCGCCGCCGCCCACGCGGTGGCAGTTCTCGCAGCTGCGTTGCAGGATCGGCGCGATGTCCTTTGTATATGTGATGTCCGTCGCCGCTGGCGCCTGCGCACGAAGCGCGTTCGGCATCAGGCTTCCCGAGACCAGTACACCGGTAGCCACGGCGCCGATGGCGAGCGACCACCTGACTGCTGCTCGAACGTTCATGAAAGTCTCTCCCTGGTATGCGCGGCTGCGGCCGACGAACGGGTGACCGCGCCCAAACAGGCTGACAGACTCGTCAGCGTGCGAATTATTGAGTATTTTTCACAAAAGATGCCAGCGGAAAAATGTCGCAACTTGTCTCGATGCCCAGCGGCCCTGCACATTCGTCTACACTCCCCTGCGTCATGTCCGACCCTGTCCGACGACCTCGCCGTCCGGAACGCGCCCGCGCGGGCTGGCTGAGCCTGATGCTGCTCGGCGCTGCGGCCGTCGGCTGCGGCCAGCAGCCGGCGCCGCCGCAGCGGCGCCCGATTCTGCGGGTGGCGTCGGCCTTCTCCCCCTTGAGCACCCTGCTGACCGAGGAATACCGGCGAACGCTTCCCGAACTCGACATCCAGCAGGACACCGCCGGGGCGTCGGCCGAGGTGCTCAGCCGAATCCAGGACGGCACGCTCGACCTTGGCGTGGCGCTGGCCGACGACGCCTACAGGGCCTACTTCGGTGAGGGCGCCGAGGCGGGACCGGCCAACAGCGCCGTCCGCGCCATCTCGTTGCTCCAGCCACTGCCCACCTACCTGCTGGCGCGCGCCGGCTCCGGCATTCATACCGTGGCCGACCTCGAAGGCAAGGCCGTGGCGATCGGTCCACGGAACAGTTCGGTCTGGAAGCTCGGCACGCTCGTGCTGAAAGCCTTCGCCGTCGCGCCACGCTCGGTCGCCGCCATGAATTCGCGCGAACTGGCGGTGCAGGGGCTGAAGGACGGATCGCTCGACGCCATCATGCTGCCCGGCTACCTCTATCCCGAGGCCTTCACCGAAGCCCTGCTCCGGGAAGGGGGCGCGTACCTGGTGCCGATCGACGGGCCCCCGGTCGAGCAACTGCGGCGCGAGTCGCCCTTCGTCCGCGTGGTCATGATTCCGCGCGACATCTATCCCGGCCAGAATCGCATCGTTCCCACCGTCGGCATCGACATGCTCATCGTCTGCCGCCGCGATCTCGACGAACAGATCGTCTACACGCTGACCGAGCAGTTGTTCGCCGTCTTTCCCAGGCTGGCACGGGTCGAGGCGACCATGCGGTTCCTGAACGTCGAGGAAGCGCCGGCGACGCCGATACCGCTGCACGCCGGCGCGGCGCGCTACTTCCGCGAACGGGAACTCTCGCGGTGACCTGGTTCACGCACCTTCCGCCGAGGCGACTGCGCGCGATCCTCGCGTCGGCCATCGGTGTGTCCGCGCTCGCGCTGCTCTGGATCGGCTACCGAGCTGTCGGCGAATGGCAGCATGCGGCCGGCCTCGTCGCCTCGCGCCGCGCTGCTGCTGCCGCGGATTTGCTCGTGTCGGCGCTGTCACACGACATGCGGGGGGCGCACACATCGGTCCTCGTCGGCGCCGAGCGCGACCACCTCGCGGACGGCCCCACCGCCGACCTGCTGCACCCCATCGCCGGCGCGTTCACCCGCTACCCGTATGCCGAGGTGTTCTTCTCGTGGCGTGCGGCGTCGGACGAAGGGCTGGTGTTCTACACGCGAACCGAGCGGCGTCCGCCGTGGCTCTCGGGCACCGCCACCACGGCGCCCTATCCGGTCTCGACCGGCTCCGACCGCCGGGTCGGCCAGCAACTGCTCGAGCGTCTTGACCGCGACACGCAGCAGGGCCGCCGCTTCACCGCCTTCACCACGCCCATCGGCGGCAGCGACTATCAGGTGGCCGCCAGCCTCGTCTACGCCGACGCCACGCACGAGCGGCCCGTGGCGGTGTTCGGCTACCTTGTGAACCTGGCCTGGGTTCGGGTGCACTACTTCGAGGAACTCGCGGTGCAGGTCACGTCGATCGAGAGCGGCGACCGCAGCGTGCGGTTCAGCATCATCGACGACCAGGGGGCGACGGTCGTCGGCACGCCGATGGTTGCTGGCGCCGGCACGCCGGTGGAAACGCGCCGGTTCCCGGTGGCGTTCTTCGACCCTGAAGCGGTGACGGTCGACCCGGCGCCTGACCTCGGCCTTGTCTGGTGGACGGCCGTGGCCACCGCCAAGGACGACCCGACGCTCGCGGCAGCCGAGCGGGGCGCACGCCGCACGCTCGCCATCGCCGCTGTCATGACCGTGACCCTCGCGGTCGGGCTGATCGTCAGCGTGCGCGCGGCGAGGGCCAGCGCCGACCTCGCGGTGATGCGCGCCGATTTCGTGTCGGCGGTGACGCACGAATTGAAGACGCCGCTCGCCAACCTGCGGATTATCAACGAGACGCTCGCCGCTGGACGCGCGACGCCCGAGATGATTCGCGAATATGCGCGGATGGGCATCGGTGAGGCGACGCGGCTCACGCGGCTGGTGGACAACCTGCTCGCCTACTCGCGCGTCACCGACGTGGCGGACGTCTACTCGTTCGAGCCGGTGTCAGTCAGCACCGTCGCCCAGCGCAGCCTGCAGGAGTTCGGCGCGAACCTGCATCGCGATCACTTCGAGGTGGAGGTGGACCTGCCCGAGGATCTGCCGCTGGTCGAGGGCGATCCGAATGCGCTAGGCCTGTTGCTGAACAACCTGATCGACAACGCCATTCGCTACTCGAAGGTTCAGCACTGGCTCGGCGTGTCGGCACACGCCAACGGACCGGGCGTCACCATCGAGGTGTCCGACCGTGGCGTCGGTATTCCCGCCGACGAACTGTCGCGGGTGACGCGGAAGTTCTTCCGTGGCCGGGGCGCGGTGTCTGGCGGAAGCGGACTGGGCCTCGCCATCGTCGACCGCATCGTTGCGGACCACGGCGGCACCATGGACATTCGCAGCACCGAAGGACAAGGCACCACCGTATCGGTTACGATCCCGGCGTCCAAGGCATGAAGAAACGAGTGCTCGTCGTCGAGGACGACCCCGTGCTGACCCGCGTCCTGTGCGATAACCTCGCCTTCGAGGGGTTCGACGTGCAGGCCACCGGTGACGGCTCGCAAGCGCAGCAGATTGCGAAGGACTTCGGCCCCGACCTCGTGCTGCTCGACGTCAACCTTCCGGGCAAGTCGGGCTTCGAGTTGTGCGAAGCGTGGCGGCAACAGTCGCAGATCCCAATCATCCTGCTGACGGCAATGGGACAGAAAGCCGACAAGGTTCGCGGCCTGCAGCTCGGCGCCGACGACTACGTCACGAAGCCGTTCGAACTCGAGGAGTTACTGGCGCGCATCCATGCGGTGCTGCGGCGCGCTCGAACCTTCGGCAACCGGCTGGTGCTCGGCGACGTCACAGTCGACTTCGGTGCGAGAACTGCCATGAAGAACTCGGCCGAGCTCGATCTCACCCACCGCGACTTCGAGATCCTGCAGTATCTGGCCGGCCGCCCGCACACCATCGTCTCGCGCGACGACTTGCTCAAGGCGGTGTGGGGCTATCCCGATACCGCGGCAACGCGCGCCGTTGACCACGCCATCGCGAGGCTGCGCAAGAAGATCGAAGAGAAGCCGCACAAGCCGCGCTTCATCCACACCGTCCACGGCGACGGCTACTACCTCTCGCCAGACGGCAGGTCGGATATCCAGTAGAAGTTGGAAGTCAGCCGTCAGCAGGTGGAAGTCAGAGACTGGTGCGCGCCAGGCGAAAGGCGAGGCGGACGGCTTCGCTGGCACGAGTCACTTCCAGCACGCCGCCCGCGGCGTGAAGACGCTCGGTCACCTCGTCGAGCACCGCCAGACCGGCACTGCTGATGTAATCGACACCCGCCAGATCCAGATGCACACGGCCACCGGCCGACGTCGCGGCATCGAGCGCCGAACGCCATTCGGCGGCACCAGCGCTGCCAAGTCGCCCGGCCACGATCAGCAGCACGACGTCGGCGTCGGTCTGGAGCGTGGCACGCACACTCCAGCTGTGGGGATGATCGGTGGCGGCTGACACAGTGATCGCGGCTGGGATAATCTTAGCCCCTCCACCACCCATGAGCCGCGCCCTCCTCACCGTCGCCCTGCTGTTGCTGCTGACCGGTGCGCGCGATGCCGCCGCCCAGTTGGTGGCTGCGGAAACTGCGGATGCCTCCGTGGTCTACCTCGCGCCGATGCAGTCGTTCATCGCGCCCTACGCGCAACGCACGGTCGAGAACGCGCTGGCGTTCCACCGGAAGCTGTTCGACTACACGCCGACCGAGCGCATGACCGTGCTGCTCACCGACTACTCCGACTCCGGGAACGCGTCGGCCGAAACCGTGCCGCACAACGTCGTGACGGCGCGGCTCGCGCCCCTCAGCTTCGCCTACGAGACCTTCACGGCGAACGAGCGCATGAACTACCTGATGAACCACGAGTTCGTGCACGTGGTCACCTCGGACCGGGCGTCGAAAGGTGACCGTCACTTCCGCACGCTGTTCTCCGGCAAGGTGGCGCCGACGGCCGAGCATCCCGAGTCGCTGCTCTACTTCTATCTGACGGCGCCGCGCCGGGCCACACCACGCTGGTACCAGGAGGGCATCGCGGTCTTCCTCGATACGTGGATGGCCGGCGGCCTCGGCCGCGCGCAAGGCCCCTACGACGAGATGGTGTTCCGCTCGATGACGCTGGACGGCAGCCGCTTCTTCGATCCGCTCGGCCTCAGCTCGGAACTGACCAAGACCGACTTCCGCCTCGAGTCGAACTCATACCTGTACGGCGGCCGCTTCATGAACTACCTGGCCTATCAGTACTCGCCCGAAGCGCTGATCCGCTGGGTGTCGCGCACCGACGGCTCGAAGGCGTACTACGCCTCGCAGTTCGCGCGCGTCTTCGGCAAGCCGCTCGAGCAGGTGTGGCAGGACTGGATCGCGTTCGAGAAGGACTTCCAGCGGCGCAACATCGCCGAGATCCGCAAGTATCCGGTCACACCGTTCACGGATGTCTCGCCGCGCGCGCTCGGCTCGCTGTCGCGCGCCTTCGTCGACCAGGACGCGCAGGTGCTCTACGCCGGCCTGAACTATCCGGGCACGCTCGCCTACGTCGGCGCCATCTCGCTGAAGGACGGCTCGGTGCGCCGTATCCGCAACATCCGCGGTCCGCGTGTCTACACCGTCACCTCGATGGCGTTCGATCCGAAAGCCAGGGTGTTGTTCTACACCGCCGACAACGGCGGCCTGCGCGATCTGATGCGGCTCGACCCGGCCACCGGCCGCGAGCGGATGCTGTTCAAGGACCTGCGCGCCGGCGATCTCGCCTTCGGACGCGCCGATGCCTCGCTCTGGGGTATCCGCACCTTCAACGGCATCTGCACGCTCATCCGCATTCCGGCGCCGTATACCGAGTGGAAGCAGGTCTATTCGTGGCCGTACGGCGAGGTGGTGTACGACCTCGACCTCTCGGCCGACGGCACCCAGCTGGTGCTGGCGCACGGCCAGATCAACGGCCAGCAGACGCTGCGCGTCTTCCCGGTGTCGGCGCTGCTGCGCGGCGACGCCACGGCCACGCACACGTTCACCCTCGGCACCGCTATCCCGTCGACCTTCACGTTCTCGCCAGACGGACGACACCTCTACGGCAGCTCGTATTACACCGGCGTCTCGAACATCTTCCGCTTCGACCTCATCACCGAGCAGATGCAGGCGCTGACCAACAGCGAGACCGGCTTCTTCCAGCCGACGCTGATGCCGGACGGCTCGCTGCTCGTCTTCCGCTACACCGGCGAGGGGTTCGTCCCGTCCAGAATCGCGGCGTTCACACCGCTCGAGGACCTCTCGGCCATCAGCTTCCTCGGGCACGAGACGGTCGAGAAGCGTCCGGTGCTGAAGACCTGGATCGCGGGATCGCCGGCGGCGGTGCCGCTCGATACGCTGTCACGCGGCACGAAGCCGTATCGTCCGTTTGCCCGCCTGCAGCTCGAGTCGCTCTATCCCTCCGTCGAGGGCTACAAGGACACGGTTGCGGTCGGCGCACACCTGCGCTTCTCGGACCCGATCGGCTTCAACCACCTGACGTTCAATGCCGGCATCTCGCCGGCGGGTGGACTGGACGACAGCGAACGGCTCCACCTGCGCGGCGAGTACCGGCGCTACGACTGGACCGCCCGCGCCGCACTGAACGACACCGACTTCTATGACCTCTTCGGGCCGACGAAGACCAGCCGCAAGGGTTACGCGCTGTCGCTCGGCCACATGAACTACCTCATCTTCGACCAGCCCAAGCAACTGTCGTTGAACGTGAAGGGGCAGTTCTCCGGCAACCTCGACCAGCTGCCCGAGTTCCAGAATGTGGCCGTGGACGTCACGCGGCTGGCAACGGTGACCGCCGACCTGTCATACACGAACGTGCGCAGCTCGCTTGGCAGCATCGACGATGAAGCGGGCACGCGGTGGTCGGTGATCGCGCGAGGCGATCGTGTGAACGGTGGCACGTTCACGCGCCTGCGCGGCACCTACGACCTCGGCGTACCGCTGCCGGCCGGGCACTCGTCACTGTGGCTGCGGGGTGCGGGCGGCCTCGCGCCGCAGGACGCGTCCGAGCCGTTCGCCAACTTCTACTTCGGCGGCTTCGGCAACAACTACGTCGACTATCGCGACGTGAAGCGCTATCGCGACTACTCGGCTTTCCCGGGCGCCGAGCTGAACGAGATCGGCGGACGCAACTTCGTGAAGGGAACGGCCGACCTGAACCTGCCGCCGCTGCGGTTCTCGCGGCTCGGGACACCCGGCTTCTACGCGTCGTGGATACGCCCGGCGGTCTTCGCGTCGGCTCTGGCCACCAACCTAGACGACTCGGCCAGTCGGCGCACGGTGACGAGCGTCGGCACACAACTGGATTTGAAGATCACCGCGATGTCGTCCATCGATCTCACGGTGTCGGTCGGCGCGGGCGTCGTGTTCGAGCAGGGGCGTGACGCCCGTCGCGAAATCATGGCGTCGCTGACGCTGCTGCACTGATCAGGAGTTCTGCCGCGTGCTCGCTGCCGTCGTCGGTCTCGTCCCGGTGCTGCTCTTCCTGGCGCTCCTTGTCGTCCTCGACAGCTTCAAGCTGGTGAAGACCTCCGCCGTGGCCATGGCCATCGGCGCGGGGGCGGCGGCAGCCCTCCTGTCGATACCGGTGACGCAGGCGCTCGAGAGCGCCCTGCAGCTCTCACCCAACGCGCTCGTCCGCTACGCCGGGCCGATCGTCGAGGAGAGCTTGAAGCTGGTGCTCGTTGCGCTGCTACTGAAGCAGAAGCGCATTGGTTTCCCCGTGGACGCGGCGGTGCTCGGGTTTGCCGTCGGCGCCGGCTTCGCGCTGGTCGAAAACATCGTCTATCTGCGGGCGCTCGGCGACGGCAGCCTGGTCATCTGGCTGGTGCGCGGGCTGGGCACAGCCATCCTGCACGGCGGCACGACGTCGATTGCCGCCATGATTGCGAAAATCCTGTCGGAGTCGTCGCCCAACAGGCTCACGTGGCCACTTGCCGCCGGATGGGGTGTCGCGGTGGTGCTGCACTCGGCCTACAACCACCTGCTGCTGCCGGCGGTGGCCTCGACGCTGCTGCTGCTCATTGTGTTTCCGGTGCTTATCCTGCTGGTTTTCCAGCGCAGCGAAGCAGCGACCCGCGAGTGGGTCGGTGCCGGGCTCGACCTCGACGTCGAGCTGCTGAACCTGATCTCGTCCGACGCGTTCGGGTTCACCCGCTTCGGCACCTACCTCGAGGAACTGCGCGAGCGCTTTCCGGGGCCGGTGGTGGTCGACATGTTCTGCATGCTCAAGCTCGAACTCGAGCTGTCGGTGCAGGCCAAGGCGCTGTTGCTGGCGCGCGAAGCCGGGTTGAAGATGGAGCCGCACCCGGACGTGGCTGCTGGTCTCGCTGAACTGCGGGTGCTGCGCTCGTCGATCGGCCCGACCGGCATGCTGGCGCTTACGCCGCTCCACGTCACGTCGCATCGCGACGAGTGGCATCGCTACCTTGTGGCGGAGACAGGCGGCGGTTCGCTCATGAAGCGCGTCAAGCGGGCGTCTCGGCCCACCTGAAGGTGGGCACTACGACAGGCCCTCCTGCCCTACCTGCCCTTCGTCTCCCGCCTGAACTCGCGCGCCATCTTCGCCCGATCGAGCGCCGCGCCGCGCAGGAACACCCGGTCGATGCGGCGCGTGTTGCGGATGTCCTCGAGCGGGTTCGCCGTCAACACCAGGAAATCGGCACTCTTGCCCACCGCGATCGACCCGAGGTCGGTGGCCCCCATCAGCGCGGCAGGACGCGAGGTGGCCGCGATGATCGCCTCGCCAATCGGCACCCCCGACTGCACCCAGCGCGAGAGTTCGTGGTGGTCGGCCCAGCCGAAGGCATGACGCGCGTCGATGCCGGCGTCGGTGCCCAGCACCAGGCGCGCGCCGCTGGCCAGGTACTTCGGCATGTTGGTGGCGAGAATCCGCTCGCGAGTCCCGGCGGCGTCGGGCGGACGGGGGGCACAGTCCTTCTCGTGAATCTCATGCAGGGTCACTGCCGGATAGGTCTCATCGACGAAGGGGTCGCCGTCGCACGCCTCGCTGCGGTCACCAAGCCCGATCACCGTCGTCCAGTAGGGCTTCTTCTCGCGCAGCAGCGCCATCAGCTCGTCGTCGATCGGCTCGTTCTGCACCGTGTGCAC
Organism: Acidobacteriota bacterium; assembly: GCA_043743165.1. Lineage (GTDB taxonomy): Bacteria > Acidobacteriota > Vicinamibacteria > Vicinamibacterales > CAVVIG01 > CAVVIG01. Next base: position 5,842 of record JAYTXA010000006.1, on the reverse strand, counting down.
GAGCACATCGGCCCCGGCGCGCACCACGGCTTTCTGGTCGGCCATCTGAATGGCGTGGGCGTGGACCAGCATGCCGTTCTTGTGCGCTTCGTCGATGACCGCGTTGTAGACCTCGGGGGTCATCTTCGGATATGTGCCGCGGCGGTCGTCCACCCAGATTTTCACCTGCATGATCCCCTTCGCGCGCATGCCCTGCACCGCAGCTCGCGCCTGGGCGGCCGTGGTCACCTCGTAGATCACCTTCAGCTCGTTCGTGGCTTTGATGAGGATGGCGTCGGGACCGCCGCCAGGCGGCGCCATGCCCGGCATGAAGAAGAAGCGCGAGGCGACAGGGAACTTCCCGGCCTGCTGGTCCTTCACGAACTGTATGGCTGCGTCCGTGGGGCTGCTGCCGACCGACTGCGTCGCCGCCACGCCGTAGTACGCCTCGCGGCGCAGGTGATCGAGGACGTTGGCTGGCGTGTAATTGCTCGCGCTCCAGCTCGTGTAGCCCTCGTAGCCGATGTGCACGTGCGCATTCACCAGCGCCGGCATCACCGTACGTCCGGCGAGGTCGACGTGGACGGCACCGCGAGGCACCGCGACGCTTCCCTTCGGGCCGACGGCGGTGAAGTGTCCGTCCTGCACGACGAAGGTGGCCGGCGCAATCACCGTCCCGTCGCCGACGATGACCCGCGGGGCGTCGTAGATGACTGGCCGCGATGAAGAGCGCGACTGCGCCTCGAGCCCGACTGTCAACAGGCATGCCGCCACGCCACACAGACCCAGTACTCCTCGCTGCATTGCTACCTCACTCCTCATCGTCCGGCGCACGCGCCGAGCGTCGCCGCATAGTAACGCACGGAGGGTCGTTGGTCATCGGTCGTTGGTCGTTCGCCGGCCGCATGACCCGACCTACGACTGACGATTCATGACTGTCCGGCTTGTGACTCCTGCCCCGTTGTGCCAGTCTGTCGGCGACGGCGGTGTGCGCGGGCAGGCCGGCTTCGGCCGATCCCTTGAACTTGGAGGCTTTTCTGATGCGACGGTTCGTGTTCCAGGCGCTCTGTGCGTCGTTCGGCATCCTCGCGCTCGCCGGGCCGGCGCGCGCGCAGGCGATGTTTCCCTATGACCACGTGCACCTCAACGTGCCCGACCCGGCGGCCGCGGCCAACTGGTACGAGAAGAACTTCGGCGGCCAGCGCATCACCGAGGCGCCCGACCGGCTGATGTACGGCAGCACGCGCCTCATGTTCTTGCGCATGGCCAACGCGCAGCCGAGCGCCGGTAGCGCCGTCGACCATCTCGGGTTCTCGGTGACCGACATCGACGCGACGTTCAGGCAGTTCGAGGCGAACGGCGTCAAGGTGGTGTCGCCGGTGCGCGAACTGCCCGGCATCTTCAAGATCGGGTTCGTCGAAGACCCGTGGGGGGCGAGGCTCGAGGTCGTCCAGGATCCCGAACTGCTCGGATTGCACCACATTCACATGCGCGGTCCCGACCCGGAGGCGATCTTCACCTGGCTGCTGCAGAAGTTCGGCGGCCAGCGCACCCAGTTGAAGGGCCGGCTCGACGCCGTCAAGTACAGCGCCACCGGCTTTAGCGACATGTGGATCCTGGTCCAGCGCGGGGAAGCCACCCCCAGTGAGGGGCACGCCATCGATCACATCGGTTGGCGCTCGACCGGGCCGCTGGCCGACACGATGAACGGCCTGAAAGCCAAGGGGGTGACCGTCACCACCGAGCCGCGCCCACTGCCGCTGCCGAACGGTCCGACGATCAATTTCTCCTACGTCGCCGGCCCGGCCGGCGCCAAGATCGAACTGGTCGAACGTCCGGGACTCAAACCAGGGGAATAGTCGCAAGACGCAAGTGGCGAATCGAAGCCGGGACTCCGGCGCCACATCCGCGTGACGTGTCCGCGATGGGCCAGACGCAGATTAGCGTCGACGAGGAAGCCGGGCTGGCCTACCTGCCGGTGGAAACGCCGACCTCCGACTTCTACGGCGGCCATCGCCACGGCAACAACCTCTTTGCCGAGAGCATCGTGGCGGTCGACGTGAAGACCGTCCTGGAGAAGGTCCGGGCCAGAGCGGCTCGCCGATGACCTACATGGTCGACGGCCGCCAGTACATGATCGTTGACGTCAGCGGCGGCAACTACTCCGGTGAGTTCATCGCCTTCGCCCTGCCGCAGAGCGAGTTGCGCCGCACCGGGAACTGAGGGCGTCGGCGCCGGGCACGACGTCCGGCGCCACACTCCGTCCTTTGCATTGCGGGGCCGCTATGTTAGCGTGCGCGCTCCATTACGATCGTCGTCCTTCCTGAGGAGGAAACATGATTCGGCTCGTCGTCCGCTGTACGTGTGTGGTGTTTGCGCTCCTGTTTCTGAGTTCTGAGGCCGCGTGGGCACAAAGCGCCATCAGCGGCGCCGCCCGGGATACCAGCGGGGCCGTGATGCCCGGCGTCTCGGTGGAAGCTGCCAGTCCGGTGCTGATCGAAAAAGTGCGCGTCGCCGTCACCGACGACCAGGGGCGATTCACGATCATCGACCTCCGCCCGGGCATCTACACCGTGACCTTCGCCCTGCAAGGGTTCAACACCTACCGGCAGGAAGGACTCGAACTGCCGGCCAACTTCACGGCCACCGTGAACGCCGAGATGCGCGTCGGTGCGCTCGAGGAATCGGTGACTGTCACCGGCGCCGCGCCGCTCGTCGACGTCCAGAACACCCAGCGCAGCGTCGTCATGAACCGCGAGCTGATGGATTCGGTGCCCACGGCCCGCAACTACAGCGGCATGGCGGCGCTGATGCCCGGCGTGCGGATGAGCAACACCGACGTCGGCGGCAACCAGCAGATGGAACAGGTCTACATGACCGTCAACGGGTCACGCCAGACCGACACCACCTTGCAGGTGGACGGGATGAACCTGAACAGCCTGATGAACGACGGGCAGGTGCAGGCCTACTTCAGCGACGCCGCGATCACCGAGACCAACTATCAGACGAGCGGCCTTACCGCCGACGTGTCGACCGGCGGCGTCCGCATCAACATGATCCCGAAGGACGGCGGCAACACGTTCAGCGGCCAGGCGTTCGTAGGCGGGACCGACGGGGCTTCGCGAGCTGGCGCCGTATCGCCACCGATTCGGTGATTCCGGGCAGCTACTTCGCGGACACGGGTGAGGTCGGCGCCGGCGTCGAGGACCAGTGGGTCCAGAACCAGCTGGCGCGCCTGACCTGGCAGGTCAACTCGAAGAGCAAGTTCAGCGTCTACCACGACCGCTACCCGAAGTTCAAAGGACACGAGGCGATCGGCGGCGCCATTTCCGAATGGAACACGGCACCGGGCCGTCGCAATCCCAACAACGCGCGCTACTACACGGGCCAGGCGAAGTGGACGTCGACGCTCACCAGCCGTCTGCTGCTCGAAGCGGGCTACTCCATCAATTCCGAGTACTTCACCGCCCGCTATCAGCCTGGCGTGCAACAGGACCGCGGATCGCCGGCCTGGTACACCGCCATTGGCAAGAGCGACCTGATCACGCTTCGGGCGTATGACGGCCGCGTCTCACCCGCCTCAGGCGTCGACCCGATCGCCAATACGGTGACCGGACAGCTGTCGTACGTCACCGGCAGCCATGCCCTGAAGAGCGGCTTCAGCTGGACGTTCGGCGACTACCAGATCGAGTCCGACATCAATGGCGACCTGGTGCAGCTCTATCGAAACGGCGTGCCGGACTCGGTCCGCGTCTACAACACGCCCGTGCGTTCGAACGAGTACCTGAACGCAAACCTCGGGATGTTCGTGCAGGATGCGTGGACGCTGCGGCGCATGACGCTGAATATGGGCGTGCGGGTGGAGCGTTTCGTCGGCCAGATCAAGGACCAGACAGCCAACGCCGGGCGCTTTGCGCCGCAGCGCACCTTCTCCGCCGTGACCGGCATGCCGAGCTGGCTTGACGTCGCACCGCGGCTGGGTGTGTCGTACGATCTGTTCGGCAACGCTCAGACCGCCATCAAAGCCACGTTCGGCAAGTACATGGCGGGCCAGACCACCAGCTACCCCGCGCGCTACAACCCGCTGACGCTCCAGAGCGACACGCGCACCTGGCGCGACCTGAACGGCGACAATATCGCCCAGGAGAACGAGATCGGCGCCAGTAACAACGCCGCCTTCGGCCTGCCGGTCCAGACCATCCGGCCGGACGCCGACTTCCAGCGTGAGTACGACCTCGAGTACACCGCGTCGATTCAGCACCAGCTCCGGCGGGGATTGTCGGTCACCGGCGGCTACTACCGTCGCGGCACCTACAACCAGCGGCGCACACAAAACAACGGGTGGAAACCGTCCGACTACACGATCGTGAACGTGGTCAGCCCGCTCGACGGTGCGGTCCTGCCCGTCTACAACCTCAATCCTGCGCTGCGCGCTAATGTCGACCGCACCGACTACAACTCGACCGACTCCGACCTGCGACGGCGCACCTACAACGGCGTTCAGCTCGGGTTCAACGCCCGCCTGGGCGGCGCGCAGTTCTTCGGCGGATGGACCGTGGACCGTGTGATCGACGTGCGCTGTGACGCGATCGAGAGCGGCCAGGGGCGCTACGCCGGTACGGCCGCCCTTGCCGCCAACAACGCGCCGCAGGCGGACTTCAAGTGGTGCGACCAGAGCCAGCTCGACATGCCCTACCTGCATGAAGTGAAGGTGGCTGGCTCCTACCGGCTCCCGTGGTACGGGATCCAGGCCAACCTGGCCTTCCAGAGCTACAACGGTGCGCCGCTGTTCACGCGCTGGAACATCTCGTCCACCACGCGCTATGCCGCCAATTGCACCGGCCCGTGCCGGCCTGGCGAACTGGTCGTTCCTAACCTGACCCTGGCGAGCTACGTGCTGGATCTCGTGGCGCCAGGCCAGGAGTACTACGCGCGGCAGAATCAGGTGGACGTGGGCGTCCGCAAGCTGTTCCGGTTCGGCAAGTACCAGCTGTCGGCGCAGGGCGACGTCTTCAACGTCGTGAACTCGTCGTACGTGAAGAACCAGAACATCACGTTTGGCTCGTCCCTCGGTCAGCCGCTCGACATCCTCCAGCCGCGCACCTTGCGCCTGGCAGCGCAACTGCGCTTCTGATGGCGTCCGGCCCGCTCCTGCTTGCAGGGGTGGGCCGGCGTCTCGCCCCCGCCCGACCTCAGCTGTCTCGGGACCACCCTCCACCGGTTCGTACGAATCCACTGCGCCGTCCCGGCCAGTCAGCGTTATAATCCAGCGCCCGTTTCCCGAAGTTTCGTGAGTCTGTGAGGAGTGAATGATGAAGCGCACCGCGGTTCGCGTTGTGCCGGCAATTGCCCTGCTTGCCCTTGGAGTGGCCACCTTCGTGCCGCGTATCCAGGGTCAGAACACTGGGCAGCCGAGCACCAAAAACGGCGAGTGGCCGATGTACACCGCCGACCTGGCGGGTAGCAAGTACTCGCCGCTCGACCAGATTGGCGCCAGCAACTTCAGCAAGATGGAAGTCGCCTGGCGCTTCAAGACTGACAACCTGGGCCCGCGCCCAGAGAACAAGCTCGAAGGCACGCCGATCATGGTCAAGGGGACGGTCTACGCGACCGCCGGGACCCGTCGCGCCGTCGTCGCCCTCAACGGCCGGACCGGTGAGATGAAGTGGATGTACGCCCTCGACGAGGGCGAACGTGCCACCCGCTGGGCGCCTCGTCAGCTCTCGGGTCGCGGCCTCTCCTACTGGACCGACGGCCGTGGCGACGAGCGCATCTTCTACGTCACCACCGGCTACCGCCTGGTGGCGCTGAACGCGAAGACCGGCGCCCCGATCGCCACGTTCGGCACCAACGGCGTGCTCGA
>JAYTXA010000005.1:0-94543 GCA_043743165.1 Acidobacteriota bacterium | reverse complement strand
GCGCCCGCCGCAAGGCCGTCCGTCACAGGGCCGGACTTCACCGCAGCCGCAGCCAGCCGCGTCGTCGACCGCCATGTCGGCGGCGTTTGCCAAGCTCGGCGGCTCGCGCCCGTAGCCGGCGCCATCGACGTAGCTGCCGACATCGACGTAGCTGCCGACCTTCAGGTCGGCCCGAATCCGGGCGAACCTGAAGGTTCGCGGCTACGTTCAGCGTCTACTCGAAGCGTTCACGGCGGAACTGGACCTTCTTGCCGCGAATGGTCGCCGCCTTCATGGCCGTGATGATCTGATCGGCCAGGGCTTCCGGTACCTCGACGAGCGAGAAACGATCGCCGATTTCGATCGAGCCGAGCGAGCGTGAATCGATCCCCGCCTCGCCCGTAATCGCACCGACGAGATCGCCCGGACGCACGCCAGCGATGCGGCCGGCGCCGACGAACAGGCGCACGACGCGGCCGTCGGCATCGATGTGGCGCTGCGGCGGCCGGTCGACGAGGCGCCCTGCGGCACCTTCACGCGGAGCGGACGGAGCTTCCCGGCGTGCGGCCGGCCGCCGTTCGAACCCGCGCTCTGGGCGGCCGCGATCGGCGCTCTGCTTCGAGACGTCGATGACCGGAATCTCGCGGTCGTCGCCGTTACCCGCCGACGCCGCATGCGCCATGAGAACCGCGGCGCTGGCAATGTCGACGATGTCGAACTCGACGCTGAGCGATTCGATGATCACGCGCACGTGGTCGAAGTTGCCGGCCAGCAGCGTCTCGCGTAGCGCGGCGCGTGTTACATCGAGCTGACGCGACCGCAGGTCGGCCACCGTCGGCACCGTGGCGACGTCGATCTTCGACTTGGTGAACTGCTCGATGACGCGCAGCAGGCGATGCTCGCGCGGTTCGGCCAGCGTGATGGCGACGCCGCCGCGACCGGCACGGCCGGTGCGGCCGATACGGTGCAGGTAGACCTCCGCCGACGCCGGCACGTCGTAGTTCACGACGTGCGACAGGTGCTCGATGTCGAGTCCGCGGGCCGCGACGTCGGTGGCCACCAGCAGGTCGGCCTTCTGCGCGCGGAAGAGCCCCATCACCTTGTCGCGCTGCTTCTGCAGCATGCCGCCGTGCAGCGCCTCGGCCCGCTGGCCGTGCGCGTTCATCGTTTCGACGAGCTGCTCCACCTCGAGCCGCGTGCGGCAGAAGACGAGGGTGGCAACCGGATCTTCCATGTCGAGGATGCGTGTCAGCGCCGCCGACTTGTGGGCGCGTCCCACCACGTAGGCGATCTGCTTCACGCGCGGCACGGCGCCCGCCACCGCCTTCTCGCGGGCGATGGTGATGCGCGCGGCGTTCTTGAGGTGTCGGTCGGCGATCGACATGATGCGCGACGGCATCGTGGCCGAGAACAGCGCGGTCTGCCGCGTGGCCGGGGTCACCTTCAGGATTTCGTCGAGGTCCTCGGCGAAGCCCATGTCGAGCATCTCGTCCGCTTCGTCGAGCACCAGCATGCGAATGCCGTCGAGCTTCAGCGTGCCGCGACGGATATGGTCGAGTGCGCGGCCTGGCGTCGCCACCACGATGTGGGCGCCCCGCTCCAGTCCGCGGATCTGGGTGTGCATCGGCGCGCCGCCGTAAAGCGGCAACACGGTAACGCCGCTACCCTTTGCATACTTGTGCAGCGCCTCGGCCACCTGCATGGCCAGTTCGCGTGTCGGGACCAGCACGAGGCCGCAGGTCTTGCGTGCGGTGGGCTTCTCTTCGCCGATCAGGTGCAGCATCGGCAGGGCGAACGCCGCGGTCTTGCCCGTGCCCGTGGCGGCCTGCCCCAGCAGATCCCGCCCCTCGAGCAGCAGCGGAATGGTCTCGCGCTGGACAGGGGTGGGTTCCTCGTAGCCGAGGGCAGAGACAGCATCGGCCAGTTCCTGGCGGAGGCCAATGCTGGCAAACGTGACGGGTGGTTGTTCAACGGGTTGTTCAGAAGACATCACATGATCATGACACGCCGGAGGGGGTCGGCGATAGCGAACCGTTCCGGGAAGTAGCCCGCGAGGCCGTCTGGCCGCTAGAATCGGAGTTTCCAAAGAGGTGAGCGATATGCGACGAATGATGGCTGTGCTCGTGGTGGTGGGCGGCGTCCTGGCGACCGGTGCGAGCCTGGTGGCACAGGGTGGAGCAGGGGTGCCGAAGCTGTTCGCGTCGGCCGGCGACGTGAAAGCGCTGATTGCGCGTGCCAAAGCCGAGCGAAAGGCCGACCAGCCGAACTATTCCCAGCCGATCGTGTCGCTTGCCCCCTACAACGCCAATCTGGAGTACCGCGTCGGCGGTCTGAACGCGCCCGCGTCGACGCACGACACGGACGCCGAGCTGTTCTTTGTCGTCGAAGGCAGTGGCACTGTCGTCACCGGCGGCACGCTGAGGGACGAACGGCGCTCCAACCCGAACAACGCTTCGGGCACCGGCATCGACGGTGGCTCGCCACGAAGGATTGCCGCGGGCGACTGGGTGCTCGTCCCCGAGAAGACCCCGCACTGGTTCACGCAGATCGACGGCACCCTGGTGATGATGTCCGTGCACCTGCCGAAGTGAGCATGAGCGTGCGACTGTGACCTCGGCCGAACTCGAACGAGTTCGCGTCGGGCTGTGTGCCTCGTGCGCGTGGCTGCGCCGGGTGCCGTCGTCACGGGCGCAGACGTTCTATCTCTGCCAACGCTCGTGCTCCGAGCCGCGCTTCCGGAAGTATCCGATCGTGCCCGTCGTGTGCTGCCAGGGGTTCGAGCCTGTCGATCCCGACCCTGGCCACTCGACGAGCGAGTAGCGGCTTTCACTATGCCGCTGTCCATCACCGAGCAGATCGCCGCCATCTACGAGGCAGAATCGCGCCGCGTCCTCGCGACGTTGATTCGGCTGCTCGGCGACTTCGACCGCGCTGAAGAGGCGCTGCACGACGCGGTGCGAGCGGCGCTGGAGCAGTGGCCGCGCGACGGCGTGCCGGCCAACCCCAGGGCGTGGCTGGTATCGACCGGGCGCTTCAAGGCCATAGACGGCATGCGCCGGCAGAAGCGCTTCGATCCGCTCGACACGCTCGGCGATCCAGGGGAAGTGGCGGCCACCGACCCGCTGGCGTGGGCCGACGCTGAGAGCGTGGAGGACGACCAGCTCCGGCTGATCTTCACCTGCTGTCATCCCGCGCTGTCACCCGACGCGCAGATCGCGCTGACGCTGCGAGAGGTGTGCGCCCTCACCACCGAGGAGATTGCGCGCGCGTTCCTGACGCCGGCGCCGACGCTGGCCCAGCGCATCGTGCGGGCGAAAGGGAAGATCCGCGACGCGCGCATTCCGTATCAGGTGCCGGGTCGCGCCGAACTGGCCGATCGGCTCGACGCGGTGCTGCGCGTCATCTACCTGGTGTTCAACGAAGGCTACGCCGCTTCGTCAGGCACCTCGGTGACCAGGCATGACCTGGCGAACGAGGCGATCAGGCTGGGGCGACTGCTGGTTGAGTTGCTCCCCGAACCTGAGGCGATGGGCCTGCTGGCCCTGATGTTGTTGCACGAGTCGCGTCGTGCGGCCCGGATGTCGAGCGACGGCAACCTGGTGCTGCTCGAGCAGCAGGACCGGACGCTGTGGGACCGTGAGCAGATTGCCGAGGGCGTGCGGCTGGTCGAGCGGGCGCTGCGGTCGCGGCGGGTCGGCCCGTATGCGTTGCAGGCCGCGATTGGTGCGCTGCACGCCGAAGCGCCCTCGTCGGCCGCGACGGACTGGTCGGAAGTGATCGGGCTGTACGACGTGTTGGTGCGCGTCGAGCCGTCGCCGATCGTCGCGCTGAACCGTGCGGTGGCGGTGGCCATGCGCGACGGCCCGGCAGCGGGGCTGCGGCTCATCGACGCACTGGCCGAGCAGGGCGAGCTGAAGGAGTATCGGCTGCTGCATGCGGCACGTGCCGATCTGTGCCGGCGTCTCGACCGGCGCGCCGAGGCGCGGCAGGCGTACGAACGCGCCCTGGCACTCACGAGGCAGGAACCCGAGCGGCGGTTCCTCGAGGCCAGAATCCGCGAAGTCGCCGACTGAAGGCTGGGAGGCCACTGATGAAGTACCTATGTCTGGTGTATCTCGAGGCGGAGAAGATGCGGGCGGTGCCGGACGCGGAGTGCGCGGCATGCGGCAACGGTCTGCGCGAGAGCGGTGTGCTCCTGGCGGCCGAGGCCCTGCAGCCGATCGAGACGGCCACCACCGTGCGCGTGCGTGGCGGTCGCCCAACCATCACCGATGGTCCCTTCGCGGAGACGAAGGAGCAATTGGCCGGCTTCTATCTCATAGACGCCGCCAATCTCGACGAGGCGCTGGAGGTGGCGATGACGATCCCGCCGGCGCGCGAGGGCAGCGTCGAGGTGCGGCCGGTGCGTCAGCTCGACGTGTAGAATAGGACGTCCCAAACCCCTGACAACTGTGTCCGACGTCCATTCCACCCTCATCATCGGCGCCGGCCCCGCCGGCCTGACGACCGCCTATGTCCTGGCGAGTCGCGGCGTGCCCGTGACCGTGCTCGAGTCCGATGTGCAGGTGGGCGGGATTTCGCGGACTGTCGAGCACGACGGTTTCCGCTTCGACATCGGCGGGCACCGTTTCTATACCAGGAGCGAGGCGGTCAACGCCCTCTGGGACGAATTGCTCGATGAGGGGTTCCTCACCCGCGAACGCATCTCGCGCATCTACTATGGGCGCCAGTTCTATGCCTACCCGCTCAAGCCGCTCGAAGCGTTGCGGCAGCTCGGGCTGGTCCAGGCGTCCCGCTGCGTCGCGTCGTACCTGCGCGCACAACTGGCACCTGTGGCCACGCCGGCCACCTTCGAAGACTGGGTGAGTAACCGATTCGGCCGTCGCCTCTACGAGCTCTTCTTCAAGACCTACACCGAGAAGGTGTGGGGCATCCCGTGCGACCAGATTTCGTCCGACTGGGCGGCGCAGCGCATCGGCCGGCTCTCGCTGGCGTCGGCGCTGTGGCACGCGCTGCCAATGGCCGACCGCTTCGGGCCGCGGGCGAAGTCGCTGACGCAAACCTTCCGCTATCCGTCTCGCGGCCCGGGCCAGTTGTGGGACGCCTGCGCGCAGAAAGTCGAGCGCCAGGGCGGACGCGTGCTGCTGCGCTCGCACGTGGACGCCTGTGAGTGGCGCCACGATGAGTGGGTGGTGTCGTACACGTGCGAGGACGGCAGCCGCGCGCAGGTGACGGCACGCCACCTCGTGTCGTCGGCGCCGATCGCCCAACTCTCCCGGATGCTCGGGAGCGCGATGAGTGACGATGCCCGCCAGGCAGCCGAAGGGCTCCGCTATCGCGACTTCATCACGGTCTGCCTGATGTTCGATCGGCCGATGACGTTCGATGACCAGTGGATCTACGTGCACGAACCTGGCGTGAAGGTGGGCCGCGTGCAGAACTTCGGCGCGTGGTCCGCGGGGATGCTGCCGTCGCCGGATACCGGGTGCCTCGGCCTCGAGTACTTCTGCCACGAGGGTGACGGACTCTGGTCGATGCGCGACGACGAACTGATCGCGCTCGGGCGCCGCGAACTCGAGCAGATCGGACTCTGGCCTGGCGGCGATGCCCGCACCGGCTACGTGCTGCGGCAGCCCAAAGCCTACCCGGTCTACGACGCCGGCTATGCGGCCCGAGTCGACCGGGTGCGGCGCGATGTCGAAGACCGGTTCCCGACGCTGCACCTGGCGGGCCGGAACGGCATGCACAAGTACAACAACCAGGACCACGCGATGATGACCGGCATGCTGACGGCCAGGAACATCCTTGCCGGGTCGCGGGTCTACGACGTGTGGCGCGTGAACGCCGACGCCGAGTACATCGAAGAGCAGACCATCGATGCGTCCGGAAGCGCGCTGCGCGCGGTGCCGATGCCCATCGCCGCCGACTGAGTGCGGCCGGCTCCGTGTCGTCGGCGCTAAGATGGATTCAGAATTCGCCACGCCCCGCACGCTGCCCGCGCGCCCGGGTGGCCCTCCACGGGTGGTACTCATGTCCATACGTCGCTTCTGGTCGTCCGCCTGCCTCGCAGCCGGCATCATCGTCATGACCGCGTCCGCCCTGATGGCCCAGCCGCAGGCGCCGGCCGACGCACCAAAGCAACCGCCCGAACACGATCATGCGGCGATGATGGCCGAGCAGGAACAGGCCTCACGTGGCTGGATGCCGATGTGGGACGGTGTCGTCTTCGGCACCTTCATCAAGCAGACCGGCGTTCGCGGCGGCTCACAGTTCCGCTCGCAGAACTGGTTGATGCTGATGGCGCACCGGCAGGTGGGCACCGGCACGCTGACGCTCAACGGCATGTTCAGCGTGGAGCCGGCAACGGTGGGCGCGGCAGGCTACCTCGAACTCTTTCAGCACGGTGAGGCCTACAAGGGGCTGCCGGTCGTCGACGCGCAACACCCGCACGACGCGTTCATGCAGCTCGAAGCGGCGTTCGCACAGCCGATCGGCAAGACCACGCTGCTGATCTCCGGCGGCCCGTCCTCGTCACCGGCGCTCGGGCCACCGGCGTTCATGCATCGCCTGTCGGCATCCGAGATTCCGACCGCGCCGCTCACCCATCACACGTTCGACTCGACGCACGTCACCTTTGGCGTCGCCACGGTCGGCGTTCGCCGCGGCTGGTTCACGCTGGAAGCCTCGGCGTTCCAGGGGCGAGAACCCGACTGGAAGCGCTGGGACCTGAACCTGGGCGCGTTCGACTCGGGTTCGGCGCGCCTCACGGTGCGCCCGCATCCCGAACTGGAATTCCAGCTGTCGCGCGGCCGCCTGATTCAGCCGGAGGAACTCGAGCCCGGCAACCAGAACCGGACCAACGGCTCGCTGTCGTGGACGCGCACGCATGCGGACGGCGGCTTCACCGCCATCACGCTGCTCTCGGGCCGGGTGTCGCGCACCTACAGCTGGACCGGTGCCTTCGTTGCCGAGGGCACGCACTGGATGGGGAACACCGCCGTGTTCGGACGTTACGAGGGGACCGGCGTCGAGAGCGAGCACCTGCTGTTCCCGGGCTTCGTGCACTCGCCGCATCCGGGTGAACTGGTCGACAAGCTGCACGCTCTGACAACCGGCGTGACTCGCCGCCTCTTCACGCAGGCCGGCATGGACGTCGCGCTCGGCGGCGACGTCACCTTCTACAAGGTGCCCGCCCGCTTGCTCGATGCGTATGGCTCACGTCCGATCGGCGCGCACGTAACGCTCAGGATTCGACCGCTGCGGTCCACCCCGATGACCATGGACCACACCATGCCGGCCGGCCATCAGCACTGACCACCGTCAGCGCTGGCTACTTCGAGCCGGCGAAGGTGGTCGAGATGGTGCCGACGCCGCCCGGGCATCCAATGGTGACGGTAATCCCCTCGGTGCCGCTGATGGTGCTGCCATCGCCGCCGACCCGTCCGCTGATCCCGCCCGTGAACTCGTGGGGAAAAATGACGTTGGTGATGCCGCTGCCGGAGCCGGTGAATGCCCCGTTGCCGTCGATGGCGCCGCGGTAGGTCCGCGTAATCCCTCGCTCCACCATCGTGATGACCAGGTCGTTCTGTCCGCCGCTCAGCGTCACCGTGCCCGACGTCCCCGGCGTGATGTTCGAGCAGCTGTTCTGGGTGGTGGAGAGCGTCACACCATAGGTGCCGAGATAGGGCGGCGGCGGCAGTTCCCTCATCTGGAGGTCGCGACGCGTATCGGCGGTGAGCGACACCGACTGCTGGAGCACCTCGTAGCCGTCGCGCGTGACGCGGAGGCCGAACGTGCCCTCGACGAGCGTGGGGATGCTGTAGTAGCCGTTGGCGTCCGTGGTGGTCGTGCGGCCGTTATTCGTGCCGCCGACGACGAGCACGGTCGCGCTGCGCAGCGCGCGGGCATTACGACCGTCGCTCACCACGCCGAACAGCGTGAAGTTGCCGAGCGGACGTCCCGAGACCGTCACGCGCGCGGTGGCCTGCACGATCGTCGACGTGCTCTGCTGGGTGTAGACGACCTTCACCTCGCAGGTGCCGGCCGCCACCATCTTCAGTTGCCCGGCCGCGCTGACCGTGGCAACCGCCGGATCGGTGCTGCTCCACGTGGCCTGCGTGGTCAGCGTCTGGGTGGTCGCATCCGAAAACGTGACGAGCGCCGTGAGCGGAAACTCATCGCCGATCGTTCCCTGGGAGCCGCCCTGGATGGCCACGCTCTTCGGCACCACCGGTCCCGTCTGGGCGGTGGTCGGTTGCGTTGGTCCGATGTTGCCGCCGCAGGCGATGGACAGCCCGAGCAGGATCAGCGTGCCGAGGACGTGTAGGCGACAAGACGAAAGAATGGTCCGAACCATAACGCGACCTGCTGGAAGATAGGGGCTGGAACACACCGAGTATACAGCCGCGCGCCGCACACAGCGCTCGGGACAAAAGACGCTGGAAGGGTCACGACGCCGGTGGGGCGGTTGAGTCGTCGTGCTGATGTGGATACGATACGGGCGGCTGCGTCGGCTTGCCCTCTCCGTCATCCTATCTGACTGGTTCCCGCGAATCGGCAAGGAACTCGAGCGAACGTTGCGACTCGGCATCAACGGCTGGAGACTGACGGCCCGGCGCACCGGCGTCGGACGGTACATCCGTCACCTCGTCCGTGCGTGGGATGAGCAGTCGTCTGCCCGGTTCTCCGACGTCACGGTCTATACACCTCGTCCCCTCGACCCGGACGATGCCGCCGCGGTGTCGCCGTCGATCCACCGGCGGGTGCTCACCCCCGATGCCCGCATGCTGGTGTGGGAGAACGCCGTGCTCGGTCCGCGTGCCGAGGACACGGTGCTGTTCTGCCCGTCCTATTCGTCCCCGCTGCTGGCGCGGACCCGCACGGTCGTGGCGACCCACGACATGATCTTCTGCGTCAAACCGGAGTTGTACCCGGCAACGTCGCGCGCGTTCTATCGCACGCTCTACCGATGGAGCGCCCGGCGCGCCACTTTTGTCGTCACGCCGACGGCGGCCGTGAAGGACCACGTCGTGCACTACTGGGGCATTGCGCCGGAGCGGGTCCGCGTGATCTACCACGCGCCTTCCCCACACTTCGCAGTGGTCGACGACCAGGCCGCGCTCACGGCGGTGCGCCGACGCGTGCTCGGCGCCGACGTGCCATTTTTCCTCTTTGTGGGCAAGACGACCGGCCGGCGCAGCCTGCCGACCGTCCTCGACGGGTTAGCCCTACTCACGCGAACGACCACGCTGCCGCACCGGCTGGTGTTCGTCGGCCATGGCACCAACAGCACGGAGTTGCGGTCGGCGGTGGCCCGGCTCGGACTGACGGACCGCGTCGTGCTGAGTGGGTTTCTCGACGACGCGACGGTGAGCTTGCTCTACAACGCCGCGTCGGCCCTGGTGAGCGGCGCGGTGTACGAAACCAACTCGCTGCCGGTGATGGAAGCACAGGCCGCCGGGCTGCCGGTCATCTGTTACCGTAATCCCGGCATGCTCGAAATTACCGGCGGGGCCGCGGTGGTGCTCGATACCTTGACGCCGCGGTCGCTCTGCGACGCCATGGTCGCCATCGCCGACGACACGACGCTGTGCCGGCAGTTGCGCGAGGGCGGACTCGCCAGCGCGAGTCGCTTTTCCTGGGACCGTTGCGCCCGGGAAACCATGGCCGTGCTCGACGAGGCCGCAACCGCCTAGCGTGGACACTCCCCGCGTTTCAGTCGTGGTCACCGCCCACGGCGGGTTGCCCGAGCAGTTCCGCTGCCTCGGCTCCATCTGTGCGTCGGACCCACCGCACGAAGTCATCCTCGCCGACGGCGGTGACACCGATCCCACGCGCACCATTCAGGCCGCATTTCCGGGGGTGACGGTGTTGCACGCGCCTGGTCACACCGTGCCGCAGCTGCGCTGGGCGGCGGCGTGTCGTGCGACTGGCTCGATTGTGGTGGTCACCGAGGCGCGGATGGTGCCGGTTCACGGGTGGTGGCGAACCTTCGCCGAGGCCCACGCGCGCTGGCCCGACGCCCGTGTGGTCGGCGGGGTCGTCAGCATCGGCGCCGATGCGTCGGACTTCGACCGCGGCCTCTACCTGAGCGAGTACGTGGCATTCGCGCCAGGCGCGGCGGTGGGTGTGGCGTCGACGCTGTCGAGCGGCAACCTGTCGTACACGCGCGCGGCGCTGCTGGCCGAAGGCGATCTGCTCGACCGCGGCGCATGGGACCACGCGTTGTTCCATCGGTGGCGCGGCGCGGCTGGCTTCATTCGCCAGGATCGGGCAGAGGTGGTGTTCATCAACGGGATGAGCGTCGAGCAGGCGCGGACGATGCGCTACGCCTTCGGACGGGCCTATGGCGCGGACCGCGTCAGGCAGCGGTCGGCCTGGTGGCGCGCGCTTCGTGGTGCGTCCGCAGTGGCGCTGCCAGCGCTGCTGACGGCGCGAGCCGTGGCGGCCGCGCGACGACACCGGAGTCCGGCACTCACGCTGGGTGCGGTGTCGTGGCTCGTCGCCTTCAACCTCGACTGGGCCGCTGGCGAAGCCGTTGGCTACCTGACCGGACGCGCGCGCCGGCGTGGGGCGCCTGGTGGCTGAGTCGCCGCTGCCATTCGTGTGCCCCCGCTGCACGGGACCGCTCGCGACGTCGACAGGATCGTACCGATGCGGTCCTTGCGACCGCATCTATCCCATCGTCTGCGACGTGCCCGACTTCAGGCTCGAGCCCGATCCGTACATTGGCCTGGCGGAGGATCGAGCCAAGGCGGTGCATCTCTTCGACGCGGGTCGCACGCGGACCTTCGCGCAGTTGGTGCGCTACTACTACAGCATCACCCCCGAAGACCCTCCGGACCTCGCCGAACAGTGGACGCGCCATCACCTTGCGGAGGAGGCGATTGCCGACGCGCTGTTGACCACGGCGCACCTCGGCGACGGCGGTGGGCGCCTGCTGCTCGATCTCGGCTGCTCGACGGGAGGGCTGGTTGTGGCCGCGTCGCGCCGGCGGTGGCAGGCGACGGGTGTCGACGTGGCGCTGCGCTGGCTGGTCGTGGGGCGGAAGCGCCTCGACGAGGCTGGCGTGTCGAGGTCGCTGGTGTGCGCCAACGCGCAGCATTTGCCGTTGCCGGCCGGCTGCGTCGATGCGGTGACGGCGAACGACTTGCTCGAGCACAGCGGCACCCCGTCCGGCGTGCTTGCCGAGGCGCATCGGGTGTCGAAACCCGGCGCGACAACAGTGGTGACCGCCAACAACCGGTTCGCACCGTTGCCTGAGCCGCAACTGAAGTTGTGGGGGGTGACGCAGATGCCGCGCCGCTGGCAGGCGCGGTTCGTGGCCTGGCGGCGTCCCGACCTGCATCGCTATCGGCTGACCGTGCCGTCGGCCAGCGAGTTGACGCGCTGGCTCGTCGACGCGGGGTTCGAGGCGGCGCGCGTCGAACCTGCACCGTTGGTCGCACCGCACTGGCAGCACGGTGGTCTGGCGCGGGGGTTGGCGTTCTACAACGCCGTCCGCCGCCTGCCGGTCATTCGTCCGTTGCTGTTGCTGGCCGGGCCGCGGTTGTGGGGGCAGGCGGTTCGGTCCGCCACGCCCGTCCGGCGATGAACGCGCGCGCGAGTTGCGGCGGCTGAAAGACGATGCTCGGCCACAGAAAGACCTCGTTTGTGCAGTAGCACTCCGAGGCGGCAATCGAACGTCGCAGGGCGCGCGCGGTGTCCGAATTCCAGATCTCGGGGAAGGTCTGCTGCCGCAGGTTGCCGATCGGCGCGTGGGTTTCGCACACGCTGACGTCACCGTTCGAGTAGACGACGCCCGAGAGCAGGCCGGCCTTGCACGGCACCACCTGCCGCTGCGTTTCGGCCGTGCGCGTCTTCGCCCACTGCAGCATCGGTTCCACGGACGAGCCGTAGCGCCCTTCCTCCCGCCCCGCCCAGATGCGCCGCACGTCGTCGGCGAGCCTGGTGTATTCGGCGAGGGCAGGCCCCTGCAGCGACGGATTCTTCCGGTCACCACGAATCATCGCCAGGTTGTGATGATCGATGTGCGAGCAGCGCTGGTAGAGGAACGCCGACAGGTGCCTGATTTCGTCGAGGTTGTCGCCGGTGGCGGTGGAGATGGCATGCAGGCGCAGACGCGGGTCGCGCTGCTGCACGGACACGAGTGCGTCGTAGGTGTCCATGGCGCGCGCGAACGCGTCCTTCATGCCCCGGAAGCGATCGTGGAATTCAGGGAGGCCGTCGAGCGAGAACTCGATGGCGATGAGGTCGAGGCTCGGCTCCCGCAGCACGCGTTCGACGGCAGCGACCGTCTTGTCGGCGAACGAACCGTTGGTCGGCACGTAGATCTGGCGCACGCCGTTGTGCCGGATGAACTGGCTGCAGATCTCGCCGAACTCCTTTCGAAGAAAGGGTTCGCCGCCTGAGAGATTCAAGGTGTCGATCGACCCCAGACTCTCGGACAGCGTCACCAGTTCCTCGAACGTCAGGTCGTCGCGCCGGTTCAGGTTGCGCCAGTAGAAGCAGTGCTCGCAGGTCTGGTTGCAGATCGAGTTGATGAACAGGATCAGGAACGGGGGCGTGCCCGGTGCGTCTGGCGCTGCGTAGCCCTTGCGGGTGAGTGTGAGGTGACGCCCGATACGGGCCAGTGTGTTCATCGGGATGCTCTATCGTAACCGAGCCGCGCCAGGAATCCGGCCCTGACGACGAACGCGGCGGCCAGCAGCAACACCACGCCCTCGCCCGCAATGGTTGCGACCGCTGCGCCGGCAAGACCGAGCCGCGGAATCAGCACCAGGTTGAGCGCCACGTTCACCAGTCCCGCCGTGGTGACGACGGCCAGGTCCTGTCGCTGGCGATGCGTGGCCAATAGCAGCAGGCGGAACACGCCACTCAGCGCCGTCAGCGGAATCGACCAGGCGAGCAACGCGAGGATGGGCGCCGCACGCCCGTAGGCCGGCCCGGCCGTGACGACGAGCAGCGGTTCGGCAAAGCGGTGCACCAGCACTGCGATGGTCAGGCCGCTGACGATGACCAGCGCGGCATGGGCTGCCGCCGTCCGCTGACGCGCCCGCCCGTGCAGCCGGGCCAGCATCGGCAGCAGGGCGGTGCCGAGCGTCGCATAGCCGAGCAGCGGCAGCGTCAGCAGCCGATAGGCCGCGGCGTAGAGTCCGGCGCCGAGAGACGGGAAGACGAACCCGATGATCAGCAGGTCGAAGTTGTAACTGAGCGTGCGGAAGGCGCCGGACACCGCCACCGGCCACGCCTGCGGCAGGATCTCGGCCAGGAAGCGTCGCTCGAGCGCGATGCGAGGACGGCCGAAGCGCCGCGCGTACCAGCCGGCCAGCAGCGCGATGCCGAGCGCCGTGCCCGCCACGAAGGTCAGTGCGACCGTGGCGACATCGCCAGGACCATGCACCAGCGTCAGCACCAGGCCCGCATAGGCCAGTTGACTGACGATGGTGCGGGCGGCCACGGCGCGCATGTGCTGATCGGCCTGGAACGCCCAGTTGAACGATGCGGCCAGCGGCAGCACCGCGAGCGCGTAGCGAACCACGAGCGTGCTCACCGGACTCGTGGACCAGCTCGATGCGGTCACAAGTGTCACCGCCGCGAGCAGCAGCAGCGCCATCACCAGGCGGATACCGAGCAGGTTGGCGGCAAACCGTGGCCGCGCGGACGGGTCGCGGGCTACGGTCCGCACCGCAATTGTGTCGAGGCCGCCGTCCATCAGCAGTTGCAGGTACGAGAAGACGGCGAGCGCCACCTCGATCCGTCCATAGCTGCTGACGCCGAGCGTGCGAGCCAGGTAGAGCGTGACGACGAAGCCGACCGCACGCGCCACCAGTTCGCCACCGGCCAGTGCCGCGAAGCCGGTCCCGACAGAGGCGGCTACACCGCGCAGCGGCGTGCCGGCCCCGCGGCGTGTGACGTAGCGCACGACGCCGATCACGCCGGCCACCCCCGAGTAGAGGTGATAGAGCAGGTGCAGCGGCACCGCGCGCACGGCGAAACCGGCGCCACGCACCTGAGCGAGCCACGCGACGTAGCGTCGGTCGAGCAGAAGCACACCGCCAATGCCGACGAGTCCGGCGACAGATGCCGGCGTCCACAGCGGTCCGATGAGCAGCGCAATTGTCCCGAACCAGGTGAGCAGCAGCGACGCCCTGGCCCTGCCCGACAGGTTGAGATCGCCGGCGGGAACGTCGGGGTGCTCGAGGATCAGCTCCGTCCACGGCACGCCGCGATCGAAGACGTCGGTGGTCACCAGCCCGCGCAGGGTCCACTGCTTGAGATGCGTGACCTGGAGCGACTTCACCAGCGCAATCCGGTGCCCGGCGCGCCGGAGGCGGTAGCCGAGTTCGACGTCCTCGATGCACGGACGTCCGTAGCCTTCGCTGAATCCATGGAGGCTCAGAAAGATGTCGCGGCGAACGGCGCCGCAGCCGGCCCAGAAGGTGAAGGCTTCCTCGCGTCCCTGCTGGTGCACGTAATGGTGGGTGAGGTTCTTGAACTGCGACACCAGCTGTGGCGCCGACGGCTCGGTGTCGTACGAGCCGAACAACGCGGCCAGCTTGGGCGCCGCCGCGAACTGCTCGCGGACGCGGGCGATGGTATCGGGGCGCACCACGATATCGGCGTCGATGAACAGGACGATCGGTGAGGTGGCGGCCTCGGCACCCCGGTTTCGCGCCACGGCAGGCCCGTGCGCATAGGCGAGTCGAATCGTCCGGAAGCCGTAGGCCTCGGCGCGGGCGGCCACGGCAGCGCCGGGCGAGCCGTCATCGACGACGATCACTTCGGCGCCGGCCGCGGCCTGCGTCAGGGCGTCGAGACAGCGCTCGAGTGAGATGTCGGCTCGGTGCGCGGGGACGATAACGGAGATCACGGGCGCTGATGTCTTCCTGGGGCAGGTGGCTGCGCATCCCGCGATGGAGGTCGGCGAGAATCGAACGATTATAATGGCTCACCGTGTTACAGGCCGCTCTGATCGGCCTCGGCAGCGTCGCCGAGCGCATTCATCTGCCAGCCTTCGCCAGGTCTGGCGCGTTTCACCTGGTGGCGGCCTGCGATCCCGACGCAGGGCGCCGCGAGCGGATGTCGCGCGCCTTCCGGGTTGGCACCACCTGGGAGGACCCCGGCGCGATGCTGGCGCACGAGCGTCCCGATGTCGTCATCGTCGGCACGCCGCCGCAGCTGCACCTCGAGCACTGCCTGCTGGCGCTGCGGCACGGTGCGCATGTGTTCTGTGAGAAGCCGTTCGTCGAGACCCCAGCCGATGCCCAACGCGTGCTCGATGCGGCGGAGGCGGCAGGGCGTCTGGTGCTGGTGAACAACCAGTATCGCTACATGGCCATGTACCGCGAGCCGGCCCGGAGGCTGGCCGCGGGCGAGTTCGGCCGGCCGTTCCTCATTCAGGCCTGGCAGCAGATGTACCACCCGCCGATGAAGGAGACGAACTGGCGGGCGGACCTCGTGCGCTCCACGCTCTTCGAGTTCGGCACCCACGCGCTCGATCTCATCTGCCTCCTGTTCGACGCCACGCCGGTTGCGGTGACGGTAGAGATGCCGCATCCCGACCCTGACATCGCCGCCGACGTCGTCGTGGCCATGCTGCTGCGTTTTCCCGGCGAACGGGTCGCGACCGTGGTGCTGAACCGGATCAGCCACGCGCCACAGCGCTACTTCGAGATGCGGGTCGACGCAGCCCGCGCGTCGTTCCGGCTGTCGCTCGGAGGCGTGGCGCGCGCCTCGCTCGACTGGTCGCCCGCCATGGGCCGGCCCATCGGTCGCATGAGCCTGGTCAAGGGCGGAGAAGCGCGGCTGGAGCAGGGCGGCCGTTCGCGCGTCATAGCCCGCGAGACGCGCACAGCCTTCGCCTCGGCGACCGCAGCGCACCTCGACGAGTTCGCCTCGCGCATCGCCGCCGGCGATCTCGACCAGCGGGCCCTGCGTCACCAGCTCACCCTCATCCAGCTTGTCGATGCGGGCTACGAGTCGGCGCGCACCGGACAGACGATCCGATTCACCGAGTGATCGCCGCCATGCCGCGCCGCACGCTCGGGATGCCGGTGTCGCTCGGGAAGATCCTGCTCGTTCCAATCGTGCTGACCGCGCTGCTGCACGGCGCGGTCCTGCTGCGCGTCTGGCCGGAACCCGGGCGCTTCATGGACCTGCCGGACTCGACTGAATACGTCACGCTGGCGTCGAACCTCCTGGATGGCCGCGGGTTCTCGCAGAGTACGCGCCCGCCGTTCGCACCCGACCTGCGACGCACACCGGTCTACCCGGTCACGCTGGCGGCGGTGTTCGGGGTAGCCGGACGCTCGCCGCGCGCCGGTGTGCTCGTCAACCTGGCTTTCTGGTGCGTCACCCTGGCCGTCGTCGCGCTCGGCCTGCGCCGATGGGGCACGCGTGCCGCAGTGTGGGCGTGCGCCTGGCTGGCGGTCGACATCACCTCACTGGTCTATCACTATCTGGTGTTGACCGAGACGCTCTTCGCCCTGCTCGTGCTGTGTGTGGTGGCGCTGCTTGCCTTGCGCTCCACGCATCGCTCTACCGGGTATCTGGCCGGAGCGCTGCTCGGTGCCGCCACGCTGTGCCGGCCCATCTCGGTGCTGCTCGCGCCGGCCTTGCTGCCCTGGTTCGGATGGCGCGTCTGGTGCGACGGAGTCGGCGCCCGAGTGGCGCTGCGCGACTACCTCGCGGTGAACGTCGTGAGCGGCGTCATTGTGCTCGCCTGGGTGGCGCGCAACGTGGTGGTCGGCGGCGTGCTGACGCTCAGCGCCGTCGGCGGCGTGAACATGTACCTGCACCGGGCCGCGCACGTGCAGGCGACGCTGACCGGCCGCGACGTCGATGTCGTGCGGGCGGAACTGGAACAGGTGTTCGAGCGGCAAACAGCCGGCATGAGCGAGCGCGACAAGGTCCGCTGGCTCGAACAGCAGGGGAGTGCGGTTGTCGGCGCGCATCCGGCGGCGTACGTGGCGTCGAGCGCAGCCGCTCTCGGTGAGATGCTCAGTCCCGACCGGCTGGCGATGTTCCGTCTGCTGGCAATACCGGCCGACGCCCCGAGCGGACGCGCGCTGTTGGCTGTTGCCTGGCTGCAGCTCGTGCTGTTCTACGCGGCAGTCGTGGCGGGCGCCCGGACCGCATGGCGCAGGCACGAGGCGCGCTGCACCGTGATACTGGTCGCCGTGGTCTGTGCCTATTTCGTGCTCATCGGTGGACCCGAGACCTACGCCCGCTTCCGCGTGCCGCTGATGCCGCCGCTGGCCCTTGTGGCTGGCTTCGCTTTCATCCCGGGCGTGCGCCATGACTCCTGAATTGTCCGTGGTCGTGGCGGCGGTCGACGGCCGAGACGATGTGGTCGAGACGCTGCGAGCCGTACGCGAGCAGGAGACCATGGAGCCACTCGAGGTGATGCTCGTGGCGAACGCCGGTCATGCCGGTCTCGACGCCGCGGCCGCGATCGCCGGCGTCACGATCGTCATCTCGGACGTCCCGCGTCTGGTGCCTGAACTCTGGGGGCTCGGGGTGGCCGCGAGCCGCGGCCGGGTGGTGGCGCTGCTCACCGCCGCCTGCGTGCCCGGTCCGCTGTGGGCGAAGGCGTTGCTGCGGCTGCACGACGGCGACGTGGCGGCAGTGGGCGGGCCGCTGGAGCAGCGGGAACCGGCGACGGTCGGCGACTGGGCGCTCTACTTCGCGCGCTACGCCGCGTTCATGCCACCAGCCCATGCTCGGGATGATGCGGAGGTGCCCGGCGACAACGGCTCGTGGAAGCGGGAGGCGCTCGCGCCCGACCTCGACGACATTGGACGGAACGGGTTCTGGGAACTCGAGGTGAACGCCAGGCTGCGCGCGCGCGGCCGCCGCTTGGCGATGCGCGACGATGTGACGGTGTGGCACACCCACTCGCTCGACATTGGCGCCTTCTGCCGTCAGCGCTGGGAGCATGGCCGCCTCCACGGCCGGTGGCGCGCGGCCAGCGGCACGAACGCGGCGGTGGCCTGCGCGGCGCCGCTGGCGTGGGGCAGCCTGCTGCTCCGGGTCAGCCGCCGGGTGCTTGCGCACGGGCGTCATCGCGCCAGGTTCGCCAGGGCCTTGCCGGTGATCGCCCTCTTCTACGCCTGCTGGGTGGGCGGCGAAGCGGTTGGGCTGATGCAGGGGCGGAGGTAGCGCGATGCCCGCACTCTCCATCGTCCTCTGCGCTACTGGCGCCACCAGTCTCGGCGAGGCCATCCGCAGCCTGACCGCACAGACGCGCGGCAATGACATCGAGCGGGTGGTGGTGGCCCGCTCCGACAACCACGGTGTCGACGCCGTGCATGTCGACGGCTGGCGCGTGGTGCGTGTCGATCCATCGTTGACACTGGGGCAGCTGTTCATCCGTGGCCTGCGGACCACCGTGTCGCCGGTGGTGGCCATCACGACCGACCGCTTCGTCCCGGAGACCGACTGGATTGAGCGCGTTCGGCGCGTGCATGCGGCCGACGGGGCGCCAGCCGTTGTGGCGGGCGGCATCGACGTGGCGCCAGACGCGCCGCTCGTCACGCGCGCCGTGTTCGGGTGCGAGTACGCGGGACTCGGCGTTCGCGGCGGTGCGCCGGCCGCCGTGGCCGCAAACCTCTCGATGTCCGGCACCGCGGTCGACACACTGGTGGCGCGCGCCGGCGCCGAGATCTGGGACGCCGACTGGAGCCGGTTGTTCCTGGCGGCGGGCATGGTGGTGGCCGCCGACCCGCAGCGGCGGGTACGGCTGGCGCATCGCTTCACCACGTGTGCCTTCATGCGCGAGCGCTATCACTTCTCCCGCACGCTCTCCGGACTGCGCGCAGGCACGCTGGGACCCGGGGCCAGGATCGCGCGCGCCTGGGCCATGCCGCTGTTGCCGCTGGTGCTGGCGGCGCGCTTTCTGGTCACACTGCGGCGCACGGCGCGGTCTGGTCACGTGGCGCGCACCCTGCCGCTGATGCTGTGCTTCACGCTGCCCTGGGCGCTGGGCGACTTCGTCGGCATCATGCGCGGCCCCGGCAGCAGTGCCAGGAAGGTCGGCTGAACGGTGCGCATCGTCGTCGATGGTGGGTCGTGGAGCAACCAGCGCGGGTTCGGGCGCTTTACCCGTGAACTGGTCGGTGCACTCGTGGCACACGGCCGCCATCGGTACACGCTGGTCGTCGATCCGCACACCGCTGACGCGACGCTACCCGACGGGATGCGCGTGGTGCGCGCGGCGCTGCGCCACGCACCCTCGCAGGCCGCCGCCGCCGACGGCTACCGTGGGCCAGGTGACCTGCTGCGCATGAGCCGCGCCTTGTCGTCCGAACCGGGCGACGTGCTGTTCTTTCCGTGCACCTACACCTACGTGCCGGTGTGGACCTCGAAGCCGATCGTCAGCGGCGTGCACGACACGATTGCCGAACGCTATCCCGCGTTGATCTTCCCGAGCGCCAGAGCGCGGCTGTTCTGGACGCTGAAGACTCGCGCCGCGCTGGCGCAATCGGCGCGCATCGTCACCGTGTCGACGCATGCGAGCCGCCGTGTGCAGGACGTCCACGGCATCAGCGCCGCGCGCCTGCGCGCCATCAACGAAGCCCCCGCCGCCGTGTTCCGTCCCATCGACGATCCGGATGCCATCGCCGCCCTGTTCCAGCGGCTTGGGCTGGCGCCCGACGCGCGTGTGCTCGCCTACGTCGGCGGTCTCGGTCCGCACAAGAATCTCGACCGCGTGATTGCGGCATTCGCGACGGTGGTGAGAGAGGCGCAGCTGAACGATGCGGTGCTGGTGCTGGTGGGGCACCACGCCACCGACGTCTTTCATTCAGCGGAGGCGGCGCTACGCGCCCGGGCATTGGCGCTCTGCGGCAGACAGGTGCTGTTTACCGGTGGCCTGACCGACGACGACCTGGTGCTGTTGCTGAACGGCGCACGTGCGCTCGTCCTCGCGTCGCTCGACGAAGGGTTCGGACTGCCGGCGGTCGAGGCGGCCGCATGCGGCACGCCGGTCGTGGTTACACAGTGCAGCGCCATGCCCGAAGTGCTGGGCGATGCCGCACTCTACGTCGACCCGCTCAGCGAGGCGTCGATCGCGGCGGCGCTGCGGCACGCACTTATCGACGACGCCCTGCGCGCGCGAGTGGGCAGGCTGGCGTCCGTCCGGGCGCGCGCCCTGACGTGGCAGCGCGCGGCCGAGACGCTCGAGCGGGTGTTCGACGAACTCGACGCCGGCGGAGGCCACGCATGAGGCTCTGCATGGTCACCACGTTCTTCCCCCCGTATCACATGGGCGGAGATGCGGTGTACATCGCGCGTCTGGTGGACGCGCTGGCCCGGCGCGGCCACGAGGTCGATGTCGTGCACGACATCGACGCCTTCCACGCCTCCGGCGGGCGCTCGCCGCAGGCCCCGTATGTGCCGCCCGCCGGCGTGTCGGTTTATCCGCTGCGCTCGCCGTTCGGCCTGCTCTCGCCGCTGCTCACCCATCAGACCGGACGGAGCTGGCTGAAGAATGTGCTGCGCGAACGGCTCGAGCGCCGACGCTACGACGTCGTGCACTTCCACAACATCTCGCTTATCGGACTCGAGGCGTTCGACTGGGCCGGCGAGGCAATCACACTGATGACGCTGCACGAGCATTGGCTGGTCTGTCCGACGTCGATCCTCTGGCGCTATGGCCGTGAACTGTGCGACCGCGAAGACTGCGTCCGCTGCACGCTGCAGGCAGGGCGGCCGCCGCAGTGGTGGCGCAGCGGCGACTACCTGCGAACCCAGATGAACCGGCTCGATGCCGTGATTGCCGTGAGCCGCTTTGTCGAAGGGTCGCACCGGACGCGTGGCTTCAGTTGGCCCTTCGAACAACTGCCGTACTTCGTGCCCGAACCTCGCGCCCAGGCCGACCTGGCGGCTGCGCCACGCCCGCACGCGCGGCCGTACTTCCTGTTCGTGGGCCGGCTGATTCAGGCCAAGGGCGTGCAGACGCTGTTGCCGGCCTTCAGCGGCAGCGAAGGCCCAGACCTGGTCATCGCTGGCGACGGCGACTACCTGGGAGAACTGCGTCGTCTGGCCGCGGGGATGCCCCGGGTGCACTTCGTCGGTCGGCAGCAGCACGATGCGCTGCAGTGCCTCTATCACCATGCCGAAGCGACGCTGGTGCCGTCGCTCTGCTACGAAACCTTCGGCATCGTCATCATCGAGGCGTTGGCGGCGGGCACGCCGGTCATCGCGCGCGACCTCGGCGGCCTCTCCGAAGTGGTGACCGATTCCGGTGGCGGGTTGCTCTTCACGAACGACGGCGAACTGCGCGCGGCCATCGCGCGCCTTGGCGCCGAACCGGGGCTGCGGCAGCAACTGGCGGCCAACGGGGCGCGGATGCTGCAGGAGCGGTGGTCGGAAGCGCCGCACATCGACGCGTACATGGCCATTCTCGAGCGGGCCATGGCCCGACGCGCGGGCAGCGGACGGGGGGCAGGACGATGACGGGGCTTCCCGTGCTCACCTACCACGCCATTGCTACGGACCGCTCGCCGCTGGCCGTGACGCCGGCGCGATTTACGCAGACGATGACGCGGCTGGCGCGCGATGGGTGGCGGACCTTGAACGAGCGCGAGGTGCAGGCCGGCCTCGAGTCGGGCCGCTGGCCGGCGCGCAGTTTCGTGGTGCACTTCGACGACGGGTTCGCCAGCGTTGCGGAGCACGGCTGGCCCGTGCTCCGCAACCTGGGGTTCACGGCCACGATCTTCGTCGTCAGCGGGTGGGTGGGTCGAACCAACGACTGGCCGACGCAACCCGAGGGCATGCCACGCTGGCCCTTGATGACGTGGGGCGCACTGGAAAGCCTCGCGGGCCAGGGGGTCACCGTGGCGGCGCACACGGTGAACCATCCGCGTCTGCCGCAGTTGACGAGCAACCAGCAGGAAGATGAGATCGGCCAGTCGATCGAGACGCTGGCGGGTCGGTTCGGACGGGGCCTCCGCGTGTTCGCGTATCCCTACGGCGAGTCGAGCCTCAACACGCAGGCCGCCGTCGGCCGGATGGTCGACCTGGCCTACACGACCGACCTGTCGCTGGTGGCGGCGTACGCCAGCCGCGTGGCGCTGCCGCGCGTGGACGCCTGCTACCTGGCGACGCCTGCCATGGCGGCGGCGCTCACGTCGCTGCCGATGCAGGGCTACCTGCGCGTGCGGCGTGCCGGCCGCGTGCTGCGAAGCATGTTGAGCCGCTGAGCCGCCCGTCGGCGCTGGTACACTGGACCGATGACTGCCGAATGGGCCCTGGGAGCGACCACCGCCGATGACGCGGTGGCGTGCGTGCGCAGCGGCATGCGCGTCTTCATTCATGGTGCGGCGGCGACGCCGACACCGCTCATCGAGGCACTCGCGCGCCGCACCGATCTCGAGCACGTCACCCTCTATCACCTGCACACCTCGGGGCCAGCCCCGTTCGCAACGCCCGAGCAGGAGGGTCGCTTCTTCTCGGTGTCGCTGTTCACCGGGCCACCGCTGCGCGCCGCCATCGACGACGGCCGGGCCGACTTCATGCCGGTGTTCCTCTCGGATATTCCGTCGCTGTTCGACTCCGGCCTGATTCCGATCGACGTCGCGCTGCTGCATCTGTCGCCGCCCGACCGTCATGGCTACTGCACACTTGGCACGTCCGTCGATGCGGCTCTGTCCGTGGCGCGCAACGCGCGGGTGATCGTCGCCGAAATCAACCAGCAGATGCCGCGCACGCACGGCAACACGCTGGTGCCGTTCGCGAAAGTGTCGGCGTTCATCGCGACGGATCGACCGCTGCTGTCGCACGACCAGGCCGAGCCGAGCGCCATCGAGAGCCAGATTGGCGGTCACGTGGCCGCCCTGGTGAGGAACGGCGCGACGCTGCAGATGGGCATCGGCGCGATTCCGGACGCCGTGCTGCGCCGGCTTGGTGACAAGGAAGACCTCGGCATCCACACCGAGATGTTTTCCGACGGCGTCATGGCGCTCATCAAGTGCGGTGTGGTGACCAACCGCCTGAAGCACGTGCATCGCGGCCGCACGGTCACGAGCTTCATCAACGGGTCGCAGCAACTATTCGACTTCGTGAACGACAACCCGTTCGTCGAGTTCCACCCGTGCGACCGCACGAACGACACGGCGATCATCCGCCGGAACGACCGCGTGGTGGCCATCAACTCGGCGCTCGAAGTGGACCTCTCCGGACAGGTGTGCGCCGACTCGATCGGCTACCGCATCTACTCCGGCATCGGCGGGCAGATGGACTTCATCCGTGGCGCCGCGCTGTCGAAGGAAGGGGTACCGGTCATTGCCTTGCCGTCGACGGCGGCAGGCGGCACGCTGTCGCGCATCGTGCCGGCGTTGAAGCCGGGGGCCGGTGTGGTGACCACCCGCGGCCACGTGCATTGGGTGGCCACGGAGTACGGCGCCGTGAACCTCTTCGGTCGCAGCCTGCGTCAGCGCGCCGAACTGCTGATTTCGATCGCGCACCCCGACATGCGGGCCGAACTCGTGCGTGCCTATCTGGACGTGCGGCACGTCGACCTCGGAGCGGCGCAGGCATGAGCGATCGGGGCAACGCGCGCCTCGTCTACTCGACCGGCGGCGGCGAGGCGTGTCAGGTCTGCGGCTGGCCGAAGAGCAACTGCCAGTGCAGCAAGCAGTCGGCGACGCAGGACGCCGTGCCGAACCGGCCGGTAGCCAAGCTCCGCATGGAGAAGGCGGGCCGCGGCGGCAAGACTGTCACCGTGGTCTACGACCTGCCGCGCAACGACGCGTTCGTGAAAGAGCTGTGCCACGACCTGAAGAAGGCGTGCGGCACGGGCGGCGCGGTGAAGGACGGCACCATCGAACTGCAGGGCGATCACCGCGAACGCCTGCGCGAGTGCCTCAGGAAGAAGTTCTTCCTCGTGAAGGGCTGACGCGAGTCGACCTCGAGCCGACCTGAAGGTCGACAGCTACCTACCCGCGCGAGTCGGCGGCTCCGTGCAATGCGCGTGCGACGCTAGCGGCGTGCCGGCTGCGGCTTGCGGGGCAGCAACTCGTCGCGGTTCGCGGCCTGCGCCACGAACGATGCCACGATCACCGCGTTCTGCATCAGGTCCTGCGGCTGCAGCCGCTCGTAGACGTCCATGTTCGAATGGTGGGTGCGCGTGGTGTACTCCACCGTGTCCTGGATGAACTGGAAGCCCGGCAGGCCGACGGCGTCGAACGCCTGGTGGTCGGTGCCGCCCGTGTTACGGATGGTCACGCTGGTCATGCCCATGTTGTGGAACGGCTCCATCCATGAGCGAAACAGCGGCCCGATGGCTTCGTTGCCCTGCAGGTAGACACCGCGAATCTGTCCCGTGCCGTTGTCGACATTGAAGTAACCCGACAACCGCGCGTGCTCCGCCGTGCGTGCGGTGGTGGCCGGATCGCCGAAGTGCGCCTTCACGTAGGCGCGCGATCCGAGAAGCCCTTGTTCCTCGCCACCCCACAGCGCCACGCGCACGGTGCGGCGCAGGGGGATGCCGGCGGTCTTCAGGATGCGCATCGCTTCCATCATGATGGCCGAGCCGGCCGCGTTGTCAGTGGCGCTCGTGCCGGTGTGCCACGAGTCGAAGTGCGCGCCGAGCATCACCACTTCGTCGGCCTTGTCGGTGCCCGGCAGTTCGGCAATGACGTTCAGGCCGTTCAGGTCGGCGTCCATGAACTGGTTGTCGATGTCCATGCGCAACGTCACGGGCAGCGTCAGTGCGAGCGTGCGGGCAATGCGGTTGTACTGCTCGGTGGCGAGGACAACCTGGGTCGGCACGGGCGGGTCGGTCGCTACGCGGGAGCCGCCGCCCTGCACGAACAGCGTACCGCCGCCGTCGCCGCGACTGGGTTCGAGTAGCGCGGCCACGCCCTCGTCGAGCCAGAAACGGGTCGTGCGGGCTGCCAGGTCGCGGCTGGACGCGGCATTCGGCGGCGGAGCGCCAGGTCCGCCGGTTCTGCGCTGCGGCACCTTTTCCAGGTCGGCGAGCTGGGCGTCGGTGAAGCGCCTGGCCTGCGGCTCGAAGCGCGGGTCGAGCCCGCGCGGCTGCGCCAGCAGCACGAACGCCCCTCTCAGTTTCCCCTTCCAAATGGCGAAGTCGGCGTCCGAGGTGATGGAGACCAGCACGGCCTCACCCGTGACGAGTCCGTTCGTACCGGGTGTCCATGCCTTCGGATAGGCAATGAGCGGATAGTTGCGTGGTGTCACGGCCTGCGCGAACATCTTCCGGTTCTGCCAGCCGCGGCCGAACGGAAACGTCTCGGTGTGCACGTTGGTCAGCCCCCACTCGCGCATCGTCTTCTGCGCCCAGTCGGCGCCGTCCTTGAAGTCGGGCGACCCCGTGAGGCGCGGGCCGTACACGTCGGTGAGATACGCCGCCAGGTCCATCACGGTCGAGCGCTGCAGCCCTTCGGCCTCGAGGCGGTAGACCACATCGGGATCGAGGCGGTCGACCGGCTGCCGCTGCGCAGCGATCGGCAGGACGACGAGGCTGGCAATGAACAGGGTGAGCAGCGCTGGACGTCGGCACACACGCATGACGGCAACTCCTGAAAGAGAAGACTCATAGGACCATAGCACGCAGCATTGAGCGCACCTGAAGGTGCACGGCTACAGCGTGTACAACGTCGCCGGCGCCCTTCAGGTCGGCCGTGGCCGGGAGCGCGGTGGGATGAGCGTGCGCACGAGCTCGGCTGCACGCGGAACGGCGCTGGCCACCAGGGGCGTGAGCGCGCCGCCGAGGTCGAACGACGCCGCGCCAACCTCCACCAGCCACGCCTGCGGTGCATGACCGAACACGGCGAGGCCGAGGCCGACGAGAGCGGCGGGTGAGAGGATGTGGTCGAGACGAGGCGCCGCTGATGGGTCCACGGGCTGGCAACGAACCTCGCCGGCAGGCACGTCGGGGGCCGCGTCGATGAAGACCACAACGCGGGCGGCAGCGATGTCAGGCGCGAGCTCTGGCAGCAACTGGTGCGGCGTGAGGACCGCCACGTCGGGCCGCGTGAGCTGCGCCGCCCGAGCCACCGCCGGCCCGGCGCCGTCGTCACCGCGCAGCGGGTTGCCGAAGCCGATGACAAGCGTCATGACAGCCTGCTCAGCGTCTGCAGCAGCGCACCGTCCGCGGCGATCAGGTCGACCACGAGCGGCATCGTGCCGGCGGCGTGCGTCGAGCAACTGAGGCACGGGTCGAACGCACGAATGCCGGCCTCGACGCGGTTCAGCATCCCTTCAGTCAGGTGGGCATCGTCTACCATTGCCTTCGCGATCTGCGTGACGGTGCGGTTCATGGCGAGGTTGTTCTGGCCGGTGGCAATGAGCAGATCGAGCGAGGTGAGCAGCCCGTTCTTGTCGACGGTGTAATCGTGGAACAGGGTGCCTCGCGGCGCTTCGGACATGCCGACGCCGTGCGTGCGGTTGCGGCTGGCCCGTGCGAGGACGTCGGTGCCGAGCGAGTCGGGGCTGTCGAGCAGTTGCCCGATGCGTTCGAGTCCGTGCAGGATCTCGATGAGGCGCGCGTAGTGATAATGGAACGACGCCAGCACCGGGCCGTCAGCACGGGCGCGGAAGCGGCGCAGTTCCTCGTCGGCGAGGGGCGTGCCGCAGCGGTCGGCCACGTTCAGCCGCGCCAGCGGACCGACCCGGTAGGCGCCGTCAACCGGGCCGAGCGGCGCGTAATAAGGCGACTTCAGGTAGCTCCACGGCTCGACCTGCTCAGCGAGCAGCGCCTTGCACGCCTTCGCATCGAGCTGGTCGGCGATGATGGCGCCGGAGGCATCCATCAGGCGCAGGCGGCCGCCATAGGTTTCGAGCGTGCCGTCCGGCGACACCATCCCGAGGAAGAGCGTCGGGAAGTTGCCGAAGGTGTCCACCTCCATCGTGTGGGCGTCGAGCGCGCCACGAAACCACTCGAGCGTCGAGGTGGCCGTGGCGAGCGCCTCGGGCAGCCCCGCGAGGATCAGGTCGCGCCCCTCGGGCGCGAGCGCCGCGTTCACGCCGCCAGCCACCGCCCAGGAGGCATGAATACGCTTGCCCGCGATGATGTCGATGACCGACTGGCCGAACTGTCGCAGGCGGATGCCGCGACGCGCAAGTTCGGGGTTCAGCCGCGCGACGCCGAGCACGTTGCGGGTCGCCGGGTCGGCGTCGTAGCCGAGGAGCAGGTCGGGTGACGACAGGTAGAAGAAGCTCAACGCGTGCGACTGCACGATCTGCGCGAGGTTCACGACGCGGCGCAGCAGCAGGGCGGTGTCGGGAATCTCGACGGCGAGCAAGCGATCGCCGGCGTCGGCCGAGGCCAGCATGTGGCTGACCGGGCAGATGCCGCAGATGCGCGACGTGATGGCCGGCATCTCCTGAAAGTGACGGCCCCGGCAGAAGGCTTCGAAGCCGCGGAATTCCAGCACGTGGAAGCGGGCGTCGCGCACGGCGCCCTGGTCGTCCAGCTGGATGGTGATCTTCGCGTGTCCCTCGACGCGGGAGACCGGTTCGATCGTGATGGTCTTCGACATTGACGTGGGCCTATCCGAGCGTCGCGCGGCTCTGCAGGTCGAGGGTGCGGCCGGCAACGAGTTCGCTCAGCACGAAGAAGATCAGGTCTGCCGGCGGCGGGCAGCCCGGGAGATGGTAGTCGACGGCAACGAGGCTGCGCAGCCTGTGTACCTTGGGGACCAGCGGCGGCACCCCGCCGGCGTTGGCGCCGAGCCCGGGAAAGAGGGCCCTGTCCTCGCCGTACGAGCGTGCCAGCACCTGCATCGGGTCGCCGAATGGATTGCGCAGCGCCGTGACGTTGCCGGCCACGGCGCAGTCGCCGAAGGCGACGAGCACCGCGGTGCGCTTGCGCACGAGCCGCAGCAGGCGGGCGTTGTCTTCGTTGGCGACCGCGCCCTCGACCAGCGTGATGTCCACGGCGTCGGGAAAATCCTTGATGTCCATCAGCGGCGAGTAGACGAGGTCCATCCGTTCGGCGAGGTCGAGCAGGCGTTCGTCCATGTCGAGCAGCGACATGTGGCAGCCCGAACAGCCACCGAGCCAGACCGTGGCGACGCGCGGACGAGTCAGCGAGTCCACAGCTTCTGCTCCCGGGCCATCCTGAGGTAGGAGACGAAATGCGGGTCCTTGTTCGTGGCGCTGGCGCCTTTCTCGAACAGGGCCCCGGTCGGGCACACGCGCACGCACTTGCCGCAACTGGTGCACGATTCAGCCTCGCCCCACGGCTGGTGCAGGTCGCTGATCACCAACGTCTGCCGCCCGCGCCCCATGACGTCCCAGGTGTGTGCCCCCTCGATTTCGTCGCAGACACGGATGCAGCGCGTGCAGAGGATGCAGCGGTTGTGATCGAGGATCCAGCGCGGGTGCGACGCGTCCATCGCGAGCTGCGGCGCCTGCGGTTCGTAGCGCACGTGGTGCAGTCCCATCGACACCGCCAGGTCCTGCAGCTCGCACGTGCGGTTCGCGACACACACCGAACAGACGTGGTTGCGCTCGGCGAGCAATAGCTCCACGATCTGGCGCCGGTAGCTGCGCAGCGAATCGGAGTTGGTGGTGACCTTCATCCCCTCGACCGCCCTGGTCATGCACGCCGCCTGCAGGCGATGCGAGCCTTCGACCTCGACCAGGCAGAGGCGGCAGGCGCCGAGTGCCGAGAGCCCCTCGAAGTGGCACAGGGTGGGAATGGTGATGTGATGTTCGCGCGCGACATCGAGCAGCGTCGCGCCTTCGGCCGCTGAGACCAGCGTTCCGTTCATGCTCAAGGTGGTGACGCTCATCGCGGGTCCTCGCCGTTCATCGGGCAGACGCCTGCGGGGCAGACGTGATCGTGGATGTGCGCCATGTACTCGTCGTGGAAGTGACGCAGCGTGCTCAGCACCGGATTGGCGGCGGTCTGTCCCAGTCCGCACAGGCTGGTGCGCGTGGTCAGCTCCGCCAGTTGCTCGAGCAGGGCCAGATCGCGCTCGGTCGCCGTGCCGTGGGTCATCGTCGTGAGCAGCCAGTGCATCTGCACCGTGCCGGCGCGGCACGGCACGCACTTGCCGCACGACTCGTCGCGGCAGAACTCCATGAAATAGCGAGCCACGTCGACCATGCACGACGTCTCGTCCATCACGATGAGTCCGCCCGAGCCCATGATCGAGCCGATGCCGGCGAGCGCTTCATAGTCGACCGGCAGATCGAGGTGCGTCGCCGGGATGCACCCGCCCGACGGTCCGCCGGTTTGCGCGGCCTTGAACGCGCGGCCCTCCGGAATGCCGCCGCCGATGTCGAAGATGATCTCCCGCAGCGCCGTACCCATCGGCACTTCCACCAGGCCGGTGTTGACGATGCGGCCGGCCAGCGCGAACACCTTCGTGCCCTTGCTGCGCTCGGTGCCGAGCGACGCGTAGCGGGCGCCGCCGTGCGCGATGATCGGCGCGATGTTCGCGAAGGTCTCGACGTTGTTGATGAGGGTGGGACGTCCCCAGAGTCCCGACTCGGCCGGGAACGGCGGTCGCGGCCACGGCGTGCCGCGCTTGCCCTCGATGGACGCGATGAGCGCGGTCTCCTCGCCGCACACGAACGCACCCGCGCCGATGCGCAGGTCGATGCGGAAGTTGACCGGCGAGTCGAGGATGCGGTGTCCCAGCAACTGCATGCGCTCGGCCTGCCGGATGGCGGTCTTCAGGCGCGTGACCGCCAGCGGATATTCGCCCCGCACGTAGATATAGCCCTGCTCGGCGCCGACCGCGAACGCGGCGATGGCCATCCCTTCGAGCACCCGATGCGGATCGCCCTCGAGGACGCTGCGGTCCATGAACGCGCCGGGGTCGCCCTCGTCGGCGTTGCAGACGACGAACTTGCCGGGGCCCGCGGCCTTTGCCACGGTGCTCCACTTGAGCCCGGTCGGGTATCCGGCACCGCCGCGTCCGCGCAGGCCGCTCCGGCTGACTTCCCGCACGACATCGTCGGGGTGCATGGCAGCGAGCGCGTGCTCGAGCGCCGCGTAGCCGCCGGCGGCGAGATAGTCTTCGATCCGTTCCGAGTCGACGATGCCCGCATCCGACGTGACGATGCGATGCTGGCGGGTGAAAAATGGCTGCTGCAGGTTGCAGCGCTGCTCGAGAGGTAGCACACCGCTCGGCAACCCGGCGATCACCCGTTCGGCAAACGCCGGCGTGGTGTGGGCGAAGAGCACCGGTTCGGCGTTGGCGAGCGTCACCCGCATCAGCGGCCCGGCCCGGCACAGGCCCAGGCACCCGGTGCCCAGCACCCGCACAGACTGTGACAGGCCGTTCGCGTTCACGGCCGCGCCGAGCGCGTCCTTGACGGCGGCGCCGCCGGTCGACATGCAACCGGCTGCCGAGCAGACGGCGATGCGCGCCGCCGAGAGGGCAAGGGCGGTCCGTTCGCGTTCGCGTACCGCCGCGAGATCGTCGGCGATCATGGCTGTTCCATCCAGGTGCGCGTCCGGGCCAGTGCGGCCTCGGGCGTCATGGCGCCTGCGATGTCGTTGTCGAAGACCAGTGCCGGTGCCAGCCCGCAGGCGCCGAGGCAGCGTGCGCTCACCAGCGACAGCTTGCCGTCGGGCGTCGTGCCGCCGACGTCGACATGGTGTTCGCGTTCGAGCGCGGACAGGATCGCGGCCGTCCCCTTCACGTAGCAGGCCGTGCCGAGGCAGACGACGCAGGTGTGGGCACCGCGCGGTGTGAGGGTGAAGACGTTGTAGAACGTCGCCACGCCGTAGACGCGGCTGGGTGGTAGCTTCAGGCACCGGCCGACGTACTTCAGGCAGACCAGGTCGAGGTAGCCGAACAGTTCCTGTGCGGTGTGGAGGATCTCGATGAGCGCGTCCGGTTGATGCCGATGGCGCTTCATCGCCGCGTCGAGCATCTTGAGGCGCTTGTCGGCCGGCCCTTTCGTGGCGAGTGCAACCGCGGAA
This sequence comes from Acidobacteriota bacterium, assembly GCA_043743165.1. Classification (GTDB taxonomy): domain Bacteria; phylum Acidobacteriota; class Vicinamibacteria; order Vicinamibacterales; family CAVVIG01; genus CAVVIG01. Next base: position 63,654 of record JAYTXA010000005.1, on the reverse strand, counting down.
GCCATCTGCCGGGCTGGAATGCGACACGCGTGCCCGCACGTATTTACAGGCGTTTTCGCGTCCGGGTTTTCGAGGCTGCCGGATTGCCGTCAGAGCCAACGACACGTCTGGTCGTTCCTGGCGGCCGGCAATCGCCGCGCGCCACTGTTGAGTCACAGGACGTGCAGTGCCACTGTCGGACGCTCTGGGACTGGGCTAAGATGGCACCCAACCTCCCCAAGGACGAATGAGTTGTGCCAGTGAAATCCGGCGATTCCGACGACAACACCACGACCACCCCTCAGAGCGACGCGCCCGATTTCGACTCGACGCTCGACGTTCTGGAGCGCGCCAGGACGGGGGACGGCGAAGCGGCGCGTGTGCTGATCGAGCGCACCGTCGGTCCGCTGCGCCGCTGGGCGCGGGGACGGCTGCCGTACTACGCGCGCGCCGGAGCGAACACCGAAGACGTGGTGCAGGACGCGGTGCTGAACGCGCTCGCACGCGTCGAGCACTTCGAGCATCGCTCGGTCGACGGCATGCAGAAGTACCTTCGCGAATCGGTTCGCAATCGCATTCGCGACGAGGTGCGCCGCGTGAGCCGGCGCGGCGTCGGCGAGGAATTGCCGGAGACCCTCGCGCATCGGGGCTATTCGCCGCTCGAAGAGCTGATCCTGAAGGAGCGCTCGGAGCGCTATCTCGAAGGATTGCGCACGCTGAAGCCGAACGATCGCCTCGCCATCATCTTCCGGCTCGAGCAGCAGTTGTCGTTCGAGGAGATTGCCGAGAAGCTCGGCAAGTCGAGCCCGGACGCGGCGCGCATGGCGGTGACCCGCGCGGTGAAGCGCCTGGCGGAGGCCATCGGCCTCGCCACTCGCCTCAGACCGACAGGCGCATCTGGCGAAGCCGGTCGCGGTGTGTCGGGTCGAGCGAAAACAGCTTCCTGATGAACGGCGACAGGTAGTTCAGCGGCTGACCGCCGTCCCGGTACGCGTCTTCCTGGTGCAGGAGGGCGCGTTCCCGCTCGCCGAGACCGTGATAGACGTAGACGTAGCAGTGCGGCGCCACGTAGCGCCGTGTCGCCAGCTCGTCGAACTCCCTGACGATCGCCAGCGCCTTGTTGCGCATCCCCGCTTCGCCGTAGCTCTTGCCGAGCAGCGCCGTGTAGAACGGCGCCCGGCCGCCCATCTCCGCGGCGCGTTCCAGTTCCGCGTGCGCCGTCGGGTACATCCCCTTCATGTGGTAGCACTGCCCGCGCTGGTAGATCGCGAACAGGTACTCCGGGCTCGCCGCGAGGCATTCGTCACAGAGCGCGATCGCCTCGTCGTAGCGCTCGGCGAGGAAGCAGGTGAGGGCGGCGCCGGCTACGACGAAGCGCGCGCCCCAGGTGGACACCGCGCGGTTCGCCTCGGCAAGGGCCGCGGCCTCGCGGCCGAGCAGCATCAGCAGCCAGCTGTAGTGCACGCGAACGTGCGCCATCTCGGGATCGATCTCGAGCGCGCGGCGAAAGTGCGCTTCGGCCGCGTTCCAGTCCCAGTCGTCGCCGAATCGCACCAGGCCGAGCGCGGCATGCGCGGTGGCCATGTCGGCGTCGATCGCCAGCGCCCGTTCCGCCGCGAGGCGCGCCTTCTGGAAGGCGACGCGCGGCTTCATCAGCGACAGCAGCCCGAGCGAGTTGTAGGTGTCAGCCAGCAGCACGTGCGCCGGCGCAAAGCCAGGATCGATCTCCGTCGAGCGCGTGGCGTGCTCGATCACCGTGTTCCAGTTGCCGGTGAACAGCTCCCGCAGCGCATGCAGGCCGCGCTGGTACTCGACGTAGGCGTCGGGATTGGGCACCGTGTGGCTCGCGCGTGAGGCCACCGAGCGAACGGCCGTCACGATCTGGCGCGCCGCTTCGTCCTGCGCCGAAAGCAGGTCGGCTGCCGGCAGATCCATCCGCAGCGGCATCCGCAGCCGCTCTTCCGTGGCGGTGGCCACGAGTCCGGCCAGGACGCGCAGGCGGCCGTTGGCGAGCTGCACGCTGCCCTCGAGCACCTGGTCGATGCCGATGCGCGTGCCGATGTCCCGGATGCCGAGGCCCCGCACGCTGTCGGTAGAGGTGCGTGAGGCGACCCGTACACCGGGAAGCTGCTGCAGCGCCCAGGCCGTGTCGCTGGCGAGGCCGTCGCGGAAACTGCGGACGGTTTCGTTCTCGTCGCCGACAATCGCAAACGGAAGGACAGCGAGCGAGAGATGCGCGCTGGCCGGTGGCGCTGGCGGCGCCGGCGGGTGGTTCAGCGCCCGGACCGTCTCCAGATCCTTCAAAAGGTCGGCGGCGCGCTGGTAGCGGCGGTCGGCGTCGTGGTCGAGCAGGCGCATCACCACCTGCTCGAATTCCACCGGCAGCGTCGATACGAGCCGCCGCGGCGGCATCGGCGTCCGGCTGAGGATTTGCGACATCACCTCGGTCTTCGTGCGCGCCTCGAATGGCCGCGCGCCAGTGGCAGCGTGGTAGAGCACGGCGCCAAGCGCCCAGAGGTCGGCGCGGCGGTCGACGTCGGCGTGCAGCAGTTGCTCAGGTGACAGGTAGTGCACGGTCCCTGGCACCACGCCGAAATCGGTCACTCCTTCGCTCACGGTGCTGTCGTCCGCGTCATCGTCGTCCACGACCATGGCCTTGGCGAGACCGAAGTCGAGGAGCTTTGTCACGCCGGTGCTGGTGAGGAAGATGTTTCCCGGCGTGATGTCGCGATGGATGATGTCGGCCAGGTGCGCGCTCGACAGTGCGCGCGCCACGTCCATGGCGATATCGAGGACGAGGTCGAGCGGCAACGGACCGCTGCGCAGGCGCTGCTTCAGGCTTTCGCCCTCGAGCAGCTCCATCGCGATGAACGACAAGCCGTCGGCTTCGCCGATGTCGAGGATGGTGCAGATGTTCGGGTGGTTGAGCGATGCGGCCAGCCGCGCTTCGCGGTCGAACCGTTTCACGGCTGTGCGGTTTTCCGCGAGCGACGGCTTCAGTACCTTCAGCGCCACCGCGCGCGGCAGGCGGAGGTCCTGTGCTTCGTACACGTCGCCCATGCCGCCGCTGCCGAGCGGTCCGACGATGTAGAAGTGGGAGAGCTGACGCCCAATCACATCTTGAGGCTATCAGGGATTTGGTCGTTGGTCGTTGGTCAGTTGCCACACGGCCAGGACGTGCGCTTTGCGACCAACGATGAATGACCCGCGACTAATGACTACAACTCTGTGCCATCCGCTTCCCTGACTGGTACCGCGCGGTTGGCATGGCGCAGCACCGACGCGTCGCGGTAGACACGACGGCGTGCCAGGTTCACCGAGCCGAGCGGCCGATGATCGTGAAGGCAATGCCAGGGACTGAGCGAAATTGTCTCGGCCAGGGTGTCGTGCGCCTCGGTCCTGAAGTCCTGCGGCGCAATGGTGATCGTCGCCACCTTGATCGGAAGCGACTCCCAGAGGCGCGTCGAGTCGTCGATGCGCCCGGCTGCCTCGTCAGGTGGCAGCTGGATGCAGAGCGCGAACGAGGCCTGACGCGTGGCCAGGTGCGCCGCCATCGCTTCACGCAGGTAGTCGGGGTTGCGCGCCGCCATCTGCTCGGGCGCCAGCACCAGCGGCGGCTGCTCGGCCGGGTCGATCGGCTGGGCGACATACTTCACGACGTGTGGACCGAGCGCGTACGGGGTCTGGCTGAAGTAACGGATGGTCAGCGGGTTCTCGAAGCTCCGGAACGACTTCGGCAGGTCGGGGAAGTACCGTACTTTCTCCCCGAGCGTCGGCAGCTTCAGGAAGTCGACGTAGGCGAACACGTCCGGCACGAAGAACACCGGGTGGCTGGCGAGGATGAAGTCGTGCGTGTGCTTCTCGTCAGCCGCTTCCTTGGCGCCGTCCACGTCGAGCAGCTTGATGGCCATGCCGCGCACATCCGGGGCGGCATCAGGAGGCAACGTCGGTGTCGGCCGGCCGTTCGAGAATCGGACATAGGCGTTGTAGCGCCGAGGCGTGCGGAACAGGCCGTGCCGGAGCGTGTCCGGAATGTCGTCCGCGATCTCGACGGTTGCCTTCACGAGCCCGTGATGCTTCGTGTGAGCGTCGCGCGTGGTGCCGTCGCCAATGGCACGCATCATCGCCTGCACGATCACCTGGACCGACTCGTCGACGGTGTCCTTCTCGCGGTCGGTCTGTTCGTGCTCGTCGAGTCGGGAGATGAAGCGAAGGCCTGTGACGCTCGGGAAGAAGAGATACGCCGCGCCGCGCGTCGTGACGAAGCGCGACAGCCCGTCCGTGGCCGCGGCCGTGCCGTCGGCGTGCCGATGAGTGAACGTGCCGTCCGGCATCTGCGCGCCCACCATCGGATCGCGTTCGGCCGGGTCGAGGCCGCGGGCGAACAGGCCGTCGTTCACCCAGTGGCGCATGATGAACTCGAACTGGTCCTTCAGGTTGACGCAGAGGAACAGGCCGAGCATGCCGCGCGGCGTGCCGTCGTTCGGGGCCGCCGGGTCGTACCTGGGGCCGTACGGCATGCCGCGCCGGATGAGGCGCAGGCGGTTTCCCACGCCGCCGAGCACCTCCGCGCTGCGAGGGTTCGACCGGCGCACGTGCGAGCCGACAGGACAGACGCGGCCGTCGCGGTCGGGTGTCGCGTCAGGAAGCGCCGGCGTCGGCCGATAGTCGAAGGCGTTCCAGCGCTCGCGCGGAATTGACGGCGTGGGCGTCGGCGTGGTCGGCGAGAGCGACAGCGGCACGCCGTTGCGCCACCGGCCGCACATCTTCGCGGCGAGCAGTTCGCGCGCCTCTGGCGTGTCGGCGTTGCGGTCGAGGAACGCCTCGTAGGCGTCCACGTCCTGCTGCATCATGCGGAAGGCGCCGAAGGTGCCGTTGTGCATCAGCGACGCGGGGATGGGCGTCGGCTGGTTGGCCACCGCGTAGCTCGTGCCGTCCTGCGGGCTGTCGGGATGACCGAGGATGAACATGCCGGGCGGCACGGCCGGCGGCGCGCCCGGTTTCCGTGTTGGCGCCGGCAGGAGGTCGGGCTGGCTGATTCCGTCGCTGTAGCCGAAGTGCACCGGCTTGGTGAGCGCCTGCCCCGACGCGTGGGTGTAATCCGGCAGTTGCTCGCCGTCGAGCAGCGTGACGACCGAGCAGCCGTTGCGGTCGGCGCGGTCGATCAGTTCGCGCGACAGGGCGTCCATGCTCTGCTGGTGCCGCGCGTATACCATCACGGTGATATGCACCTGGTCGGCATCGAACAGCCAGTGTTCCGGCGCGCTCGCCCCGTCGTCGCCCAGGTCGGCGGCGCGCGCCTTCGCCCCCAGGCGGAACTCTTCGGGGAAGGAGTTGAGGGTGACGACCGGCACGCGTAGCGCCTCCAGCCCGCGCCACGTGAAGCCGACGTAGACCAGCGTTTCCGAGCGTGCGTCCTTGTCGCGCAGCCCGGCGGTGTTCACCTGCAACACGTCCCCGTGAGCGAGCAGCGAGTGGACGAACCGGCGCCCGCCGACGGCGTCGTCGACATGAAAGAGGTGATAGCGGAGCAGCGGGCAACTGGTGCCGAAGAGGACGACGCCCTGGATGTCGCGTCGGTCGCGGTCGCTGAGCATGTGCTGGTCGGACATCGTCAGATCCCCAGGGCGTCCTTGATGTCGAACAGACGCCGGCCCGGATAGGCGCTGAACGCGTGGAGGCACTTGTAGTCGTGTGCCGCGATGAAGGCCAGGAAGCCGTCGCGGTGGGTCTCCACCGGGATGAGCGTCTCCGCACCATCGACATATTGAAGGATGGCGTTGAAGATGCCGCCGATGTGCTCGACGAACGAGACGATGTAGTCGTCGAAGGTGCCGTCGTACCAGGTGAGGACACCGAGCCGCGTGTCGTTCTCGAGGAAGACGAACTGGGCGTGATGCACGTTGCCGAGGCCGACCAGTGCCCGTTCCACCGGCTTGTCCTGGCGGGCGCCGACGCCCGTGAGCAGCGCCCGGAGTGCTGGAGCCGAGCCCGGCTTGATTGGCATGATCAGGTTCAATGGCGTTTGCGTCGGAAACGGGGACTGCAGCATCGGCTTCTCCAGGGTCCGCCCATCCGGCAGGGCTTCGGCCGTATAACGCTAGCTCAGGCTGGACCGAACACAGCCGGGGGGAATGGGCAAAGCGGCGTAGCCGCGAACCTTCCAGGTTCGCCGGGTCGTGGCCGACCTGAGGGTCGGCAGCTCCACACACTGGAAAGCGCGTCAGCCGTCGCCGAAGGCGCGCCGGGTGACGTCGTGGCGGAACGCGAACAGGCGACGGAGCTTCGGTTCCACGATGAGCCGTGCCGCCAGGTCGCCGAGCATGCCGAAGGGGAGAGCGTACTCGATGCGGTCCTCCAGGATGCTGCTGTCCGGGCCGGTCGGCACCATGCGGTGCACATGGCGCCACGACCGGAAGGGGCCGCGTCGTTGCTGGTCGGTGAACGACTCACCATAGCGGTAGTCGCGATGTTCGAGCTCCCACCGCAGCGAGAACGGCCACGGTCCGACTCGCACCGTCACCCTGGCGCCGTCCCTGATGCCACCCTCCTGCCGGAGCACCCGCACCGGTTCACCAGGCGGAGTCAGCCGCTGGAACGCACCCGGGGCCTCGTGCCAGTCGAAGAGCGCCTGGGCCGAGGCCTGCACAGGGGTGGTGCGGACGAAGACATGCACGCTCATGACGGGGTCATCCTCGGAGCAGGACGTAGACCGCGCCCGTACCGCCGTCGTCGCGCGGGGCGTCAGTGAAAGCCAGCACCGCGCGCAGCGTGCGGAGCAGGGCGCGAACGGCGGTGCGAAGCACGGGGGCACCGGCCGAGTGCAGCCCGCGGCCGTGCACGATGGCGACGCAGCGATACGCGCCGCGATGCTGGTCGATGAAGGTGCGCACGTCGGCGGCCGCCTGCTTACTGGTCAGACCATGGAGGTCAAGGTGCCTGGCGGCCACGTACTGGCCGCGCCGCAGCTTTCGCAACGTGCGCCGGTCTACGCCGGGCGCCACATAGGCGGTATCGGTGTCGGTGTCGTCCGGACCGTCGTCGCGCGCACGCTCGGGCGGCGGCCGATACGGCTGCCGCGGCGCTGGCGGAGGCGGCAGGAACCCCCGCAGGCGGACGCGATGATCGTTCGGGAGCGGCGTAACGTCGGCCATTGCCTCGTCGAACTGCCGCTGTTCCACCTCGGGGTCGTGTTCGAGTTGCCGCCGTGCCACACCTGATTATGGCGGTGCGGGGCGAACTTGGCGAGGCGTGCCCATCTCTCAGGCCTCGGCCGGGTCCCAGCCGGGCGTCGGGCGAATGCCGGGAGCGGGTGGTGCGTCCCTGCGCGTGAAGGCCAGCACCGTCTCGGCCTCGGCAATGTCTTCGACGCTCACGAGGCCGATGAAGACGGCGCGGTCGAACACCGCCACCACCGGCGAACCCTGCTCCGCCATCGCCTGGCGCACGTCAGCCAGCGAGCGCCTGGCATCGACGTGGGGAACCGGGGCCATGATGCTGGCCACGGCCGGGTCGCCCGACTGCAGGGCGAGCGACTGGACGACCTGGGCGCGGCGCACCACGCCGAGTAACTGCGCTCCGCGCACGACCGCGAAGTCGGGCTGGTAGCTGGTGAGGATGTAGTTGATGACCGTGCTCACACGCTCGTGTTCTGACAGGACGAGTGCGTGGCGGTTACAGGCGTCACCGACGCGGTGCGACGACAGCACGGTGTAGCCGCGCTCCTCTGCGGCGGTCGACGAAGCCGCGAAGAAGATCATGGCCGACAGCAGGACGAGCATCAGTTGCCCGGTCAGCAGGCCCCAGCCGCCCATGCCCATGGCGAGCAACTGGCCCGTGGCCGTGGCCCATCGCGTCGCGCGCGACCAGTCGGTCAGTAATCCGAGCAACCCGCGCAGGATGCGCCCGCCATCGAGCGGAAACGCCGGAATCATGTTGAAGAGCACCAGCCCGATGTTGGCGCCGACCAGCCACTGCACCGCTTCGGACAGCGACGGCGTGGCGCCGTCAGGGCGCAGCAGCGCCGGGGTGAGGTCCAGGCGCCCGTCGCTGACCAGCCAGGCCACCGGCGCGAGCACCGCCACGATGACGATGTTCACGGCCGGTCCGGCCGCGGCAATCACCAGTTCCTCCAGCGGACGACGGGTGGCCCGACCGAGGAACGCGATGCCGCCAATCGGCAGCAGCACGATCTCCTTCACCGGGATGCCGAAGTACTGCGCGGCCAGGGCGTGCCCGAACTCGTGCAGCGTGACGCACGCAAACAGCAGCAGGACCAGGGCGACGCCGAAGGCAATGCCGACAGGACCGAGGGCGGCCCAGTTCGCGGCGGCGACGAACACGATGAACGCGAACGTGACGTGCACCTTCAAGGTGATGCCCCGGACGGTGGCCAGACGCAGTGACCAGTTCATTGACCAATCCTCTCTGTGGCGGGCGCAGCCCGCAACGCACCTCGACGATAGCGGCCGGTGGTCATACAGGACAAATAGATACTTCAAGCTCCGGCTATCGTGAAAGCCAATGACGAGGCGCGAGCCATCTGACACCGATACGGCCCGGTCGGCCTTTCGGCAGTAGCGCCGGGAGTCCCTTGGAGGCTACTCTTCTGGGGGAGTCTTTCGGACCGCATGCGCTTCACGTTCAACACGATGGTGCTGTTGCCGCTCCTGCGCTCGCTGCCGGCCTCGCTCGGGGCCTCGCTCGTCGGCACGCTGGCGGCGATGCTGGGGCTCGACGCGGGCCTGCTCGGCCTCGGGCACCCGGAAACCGCTGCCGACGATATCGTGGCGTGGCTGATGTCCTTCAGCGCCGCCGTTCCCGGGCTATGGGTGGCCTACATGGCGACGAACTTCTATCGCTGGGTCGTCGGCGCGCTGGCCCGCCGCGGCTCGACGTCGACAGAAGCGCCGGCGCCGTCCGCACCGCGTCCCGGCGGCGACTGACCGGCCGCCCGCGGGGCCATGGCTTCGGTTAGGATGGAAAGCGTGACACGCCGCGCGCTCGCCTCCGCCCCGTTCCTGATTCTTGGCCTCTCGATGTTCCTCATCGCGGGCTGTTCGTCCCAACCGGCCCCGGAAGACAAGCCGGCCGAGAAGCCCGCGGCGGCCGCTGCGCCGGCGCCTCGTTCTGCCGCGCCGGCCTCCGAGTCGAAGGCGGCTCCGGTGGAGCGGAAACCGGCCGACTCCCGGCCCAGATCGGCGGCACCGGTGCCCGCACCGAAGGCCGAACCGGTCGCTTCGGCAGCCCCAGCCGCTGACGCCGCGATGATCGAGTTCAGCGCCGATGTGCCAGACGCGCAAGTCTTCGTCGACCGCGTGTTCATCGGCAAGGCGCCGATCACCACGACCGACGTCAAGCCGGGTTCGCACCGCCTGAACGTGTCGGCCACCGGCTTCGAGGGTGTCGCACAATCGATCGACGTGAAGCCGGGCATGCAGCAGATTGCGGTGAAGCTCCGCGAGGTGCGGCTCGATGCCAGCATCGAGGTCATCCACAAGCACCGCATGGGTAACTGCAAGGGGCGGCTCATCGCCACGGCCAGGGGCGTGCGCTACGACACCACCGACAAAGATGACGCGTTCACGACGCCGCTGCTCGACCTGGGGACGTTCGAGGTCGACTATCTCGAGAAGAACCTGCGCATCAAGTTGAAGAACGGCAAGCAGCTGAACTTCACCGACCCCGATGGCAACGCCGACCGCCTGTTCGTGTTCCACCGCGATGTCGACAAGGCGCGCGAGCGTCTGAAGAAGGGCGACACGCCAGCCGAGTAGCTGCGGCGCCGCGCGGCCTCAGCCGGACCCTTACGGCCCTGCCCGCCGCTGCGCACGAAATGTGAGGTCCGGGAATTCGACCGGCGCATCCGCCTATCGGTCGAGTTTCAAGAATCCGACACTTCCGGGTAAGGGGCTCCCCCAGACCCTCAGGTTCCGTGCGCTATGCGACTGAGTCCTTCGCGTCCCCTGTACGTCTCCCTCATCGTCCTCTGCCTCGCCCTCGTGGGCGTCGCGCGTCCTGCCCTGGCGCAGGAGCAGCTGGAGGGCACGCTGCTGGTGGCCTGGGGCGACCCGCATCCGACGCTGGGCGGGGCCAGCGAGGTGCGATACACCCTCGCGCTCCCCGACGGCCGCATGGTTCCGCTCGACGTGACCGGTCGGGAAGCCCTGGCGGTCGCGAGTTTCGGACGCCGCGTCGTCCTCACCGGGCGACCGCAGGCGTCCGCGGCGCCTGCGGTGATTGGTGCGGCACCGGTCGAGGCGACGTTCGCGGTGGAGGCGATCCTGCCGCTCAGCGACCCGGCATCCGCGCTCGCCGAACCCGGTGCGGTGGCCTTCGGGACCAGGAAGGTGGTGTTCGTCCTCGCGAAGTTCCCCGACGATGCAGCGGTGCCGCATAGCGCCACGTTCTTCACCGACCTGACGAACCCGCTGACACCGCCCGGCGGCGCCACATTCCCGGCCACCATCAACGGCTTCTTCTCGAAGACGTCGTGGAACCAGTTCTCCTGGATCGGCGACGCCGCTGGCGTCGGCGGACTCGGCGCGCCAGGCGGCTGGATGACGCTGCCGCACCCCAAGAGCTACTACGCGAACTGCGGCTGGAGCACGAGCTGCTTCAACTTCTCCGCGCTCTCCACCGATGCCGTGACGCTGGCCAAGGCCGAGGGTGTGTCGTTCACCGACTACGACAACATCAACTTCGTCGTCAGCAACGACCTCGACTGCTGCGCGTGGGGCGGTGGCTACTACATGGATGGTAAGTCGTACGGGGCAACGTGGGAACCGCCGTGGGGACAGGAGACCGGCACCTACGCACACGAGATGGGGCACAGCATCGGGCTGCCGCACTCGGGGTGGGTGTACTACGCGTACGACAGTCCGTGGGACATGATGAGCCTGCGTCGCAGCGCGTCGTCGATCGCGTGCGGCAGCTATCTGTCGATCAACAGCAGCGGCAGCACGTCCACCATCGGCTGTACCGAGCCGGGCGATGGCTACATCAGCGCGCACAAGGACTATCTCGGCTGGATCCCGCCGGCAAACGTACTGGTGACCGACACCTACTCGAGTAGTTCAGTCACGCTCGACGGCTTGTCGCTCGGCCTGAGCACGCCGCTGAAGCTGGTGAAGATCTGCCTGCCGACGTTCAGCTGCACCGGTGGGATGGCCCGATTCCTCACCGTTGAAGCGCGCGTCAAGGCGCTGGGGACGAACTCGCAGTTCGACAACGCCATCTACAACGAGGGCATCGTCATTCACGACGTGCGCATGGACCGGCCGGCGATCAGCGGCAGCTGCTACTTCAACAGCCAGTCGGGCTGGGCCGTGCCGGTAGACAGCACGCCGGGCGACTACAACTCGACGACGTGCGCATCGAGCGGTGCGTTGACGAATGCACAGTTCGGGGTGGGGCAGACGTACACCAACGCCACCTACGGCGTCAGCGTGTCGGTCATCAGCCGCAGCGGGTCGACTTTCGTGGTGTCGATCAACTCCCTCTCGCAGGAGTGGATTCAGAACGGGTCGTTTGCCGGCGGCACGTCGAACTGGCAGGTCTATGCGACGCCCGACAACAGCTACCTGACCACAAACGTCACCGGCGGCGTGCTGCAGTTCTCGCGGACGCCGGGGCCGGCGGGCGCGGCGAACCAGGGCACCGTCTTCCAGACCACGGGTGTCGCCGTCGGCGCCAGCGCCGCCGTGACGGCGCAGTTCGACCTTGGCAACACCAGCACCGTGCGCAAGCGCGTGACCGTGCTGCTCCTGGACAGCAACTTCGCCGATCTGGCGGTGTGCTCGTTCTGGCTGCCGCCGAGCGCTCCCCTCCGCACATTCCAGATGAAGGCGCACTCGACCAACGCGTGGAGCAATGCCGCCATCTACTTCTATGCGGCCACCGCGAACGTGAACGGCGACACCGGCTTCTATCAGGTCGACAACGTGTCGGTGCACGCCGGACAGTCGCAGTCGACCGCACGCACCGATTGCATCGACCCGGTGACACCCGCGGCGCCTGGCGGCGCGAGCAGCGCGAACCTGATGACCAACGGCGACTTCGCAAGCGGCGTGGTGGCGCCCTGGTTCCTCTACGGCCAGATCACGTCGCGCGTCAGCGCTGGTGTGTTCGAGTTCGTGCGCCCAGCGGGCACGCCGGCGGGGGTCATTGCGCAGAGCACCGGGCAAGCGGTTCCGGTTAGCGAGATCGTCAGCAGCACCTTCCAGCTCGGGAACAGCAGCAACGTGCGCAAGCGCGTGACCGTGCTGTTACACGACAGCAGCTTCGACGACCTCACCGCCTGCACGTTCTGGCTGCCGGCCTTCTCCGGCCTCCAGACCTACACCATGCGTGCGTATGCGAGCCGGGCCTGGACGAATGCGACGCTGTCGGTCTACCCGGCGACGGTCGGCGCCGAGCAGTGGATCCGGCTCGATACCGTGAGCCTGCTGCGGACCCCCTCCGTCACCATTCAGGGCACCTCCTGCGTGGAACCCGGCGGCGGCAGCTAACGTCCGGCTCTCCGCTCCGACTCCTTCCACGCGAACGGAGCGTCGTCCAGGCGCTCTATTCGAGATGTCCCGTTGCAAAACGCAGCAACGCGGAGAATAATCCGTAGAAATCGTGTCTTCCCTTCTTGCTGCCAGCGCGCCGCGACGGGGACGTCCCCGCAAATTTGCGGAGCCGTCACGACCGGTCACGCTCACGCTGCCGGAGAACGTCATCGAGGCGCTCGAGGGGATCGACCACGACTTGAGCCGTGCGGTGGTACGGTTGGCGCAGTCGAAGGTCGCCCAGCGTCCCCATGCGCCGGCGGAACTCGTCACCTTCGGTCGTCGGGCGGTCATCGCGGTGCATCCCACCAAGACCCTCGAGCAACGCACCGGGGTGGTGCTGGTGCCACTGGCCGACGGGCGCGCGCTGATCAGTTTCGACGAGTCGATGACGCCGGCGAGGCTGGAGTTGACGATTCAGGACGCGCTCGACGATCACGATCTGCCTGAGGAAGACGGTCGTATCTTCGAGAGCATCCGGGACGTGCTGAGGGAGGCGCGACGGTCGCCGGCCGTGGCACTGCGACCGCAGCACATCATCGTGCTGGAGCACGTCTCCGAGTCGACGACGCGCAGGAACGGAGCGTCGAACGGCCGCTCGCGAGCGGCCAGGTAGGTTTCGGGAAGATCGGAACGTAGGTTCGTACTTGGCTGGTGTGATTCATCTCAGGAGCTTCTGGATGTCGAGAAGGTTTACGCTCATGACCGGCGCCGTGCTGATGGCGCTGGCGATTGCCTGCAGCCGCCAGTCGGCCACGCCGACGTCGCCCACCGGGTCCGCTGCCGCTGGTGCGGCCGCGGCTGCCGACGGCTCGACGTTGAAGGTGTCAGCGCCGACGCTGTCGTCGCCCATCAACGATGCGCCGCTCAACGACGCGCCGACGCTTGTCCTTGGGGCGGCTTCGGTGAAGTTCGGGGCAACGCTGCCGGGAACCCTCTCCTATCGGTTCCAGGTGTTCAATCCGGCCGGCACCATGATGCAGGACTCGGGACCGGTCGGGGCGTCGTCGTGGAAGGTCACCAACCAGCTCGAGTTCAAGGTTCGCCACACCTGGCGTGCGCGAGCCGAGTATGGCAATGACGCCGGCCCATGGTCGGCCACCGGCTCGTTCATCTCGTCCGAGGGTGGCTACATCCGCGGCAACGAAGTGTTCGATCCGCTGTTCAACGGCGCGACCCTCGGCCAGGTTGTCGGACCGGTGACCTTCACCTCTGAGGGTGCGAGGCTCGAGACGACCGGCAGCTACGTCCGGTACGCTATCCCGCAGACGATCCAGAGCGGCGAGTTCGCGATGGAGATCAAAGGGCTCCGCGCGAACGCTCCTGGCGACAAGTCGAAAGTGTTCGGGATGATGCAGGGCAACCCCGACACCAACGAGTACATCACGAACGATTACCGCGTCGACGTGCAGTTCCGCGGCACCGCCGGCTCGCCGCCCAACTCCATCACCTACCGTGTGCTCTACGGTTCGGCCACCGACACGTCGGTCCGCTACGAGCCGACCACCGAACAGCGCCTCATCTCGGTGAAGAACCTCGACCCGAACACGTGGTACTACTGGCGCTACACCTGGGGCAGAACCGTGCGCGTGACGGTGAACGAAGGCGGGCCCACCGGCCGGCTCATCTACGACATCTCCCGCAACAGCGCGAATGGTTCGTACAATCCGCAACCGCACTACGCGTTCATCGGGACGCCGTCCGGCCGCAGCGGTACCGAGTCGGCCACGATCCCCGGCACCATCTATCGCAACGTCTGGATCAGCACGCGCCCGAGGCCGTAGCGCCTCGTCCCAGTTCGCACTCGTCGCCATATCGCTCGGTGCGGCCGCAGGGCTGCACCGGGCGATTGTCGTGTAGTGGCCTCGCGCCAAGCCCTGCCGCCCCGTACTCTGGTAGGCTATCCGTTCGACAAATGCCTAAGGCGCTCGTTGAGCGCCGCGGGGGACCCAGGTTCAGGGGCGCAGCCGGTTCACTCCGGCAGGGGAACTTCCAACCTCCAGCCCGTCAGCTAACCCCGTCGGCTCATTGGAGGAGTTATCCGTGTCCATCGGGTCGTCGCGTCAGCGACTGCTTCCGCTCACGATCACGGCTGTCGGCGTCGTCTACGGCGACATCGGCACCAGCCCGCTCTACGCCATGCGCGAGTGCTTCTTCGGGTCGCACTCGGTCCCTCCCACGCGCGAGAACGTACTCGGCGTCCTTTCCCTCATCATCTACTCCCTGGTCCTCGTGATCTCGGTGAAGTACATCGCCATCGTGATGCGCGCCGACAACCACGGCGAAGGCGGCATCCTGGCGCTGACCGCCTTGCTGCCGGCTGGAGCTCGTAACATCCCCAAATGGCCGGTGCTGGTCCTGATGGGGCTGTTCGGCGCGGCGCTGCTCTACGGCGACGGCATGATTACGCCGGCGATCACGGTGCTCAGCGCCATCGAAGGGTTGAAGGTCGCGACGCCGCTGATCGATCCCTACGTCGTGCCGGTCACGGTGGTGATCCTCATCGGGATGTTCGCCATCCAGAAGCAGGGGACGCACCGCGTCGGTCGCCTGTTCGGTCCGGTGATGGTGATCTGGTTCATCGTCATCGCCGGCCTTGGTGTGCACTGGCTGCTGCTGCAGCCGGTGGTGCTCACCGCGGTCGACCCGCGCCACGCGGTCACGTTCTTCGTGACGCATCGGCTTCACGGCTTCACCGTGCTCGGCGCCGTCTTCCTCGTGGTGACCGGCGGCGAGGCGTTGTATGCGGACATGGGGCATTTCGGTCCGCGCCCAATCCGTATCGCCTGGTTCGCACTTGTCCTGCCGGCGCTGCTCCTGAACTACTTCGGCCAGGGGGCCCTGCTGCTGATCGACCCGACCGCGGCCGAGCAGCCGTTCTTCAAGATGGCACCCGTCTGGGCGCTGCTGCCGCTGGTGGCGCTGGCCACCGCGGCAGCCATCATCGCGTCGCAGGCACTCATCTCCGGTGCCTTCTCGCTGACCCGCCAGGCTATTGCGCTCGGCTACGCGCCGCGACTCGACATCGAGCACACGTCGTCGGCCGAAGTGGGCCAGGTCTACGTGCCGCAGGTGAACTGGGCACTGATGGTCTGTACCATCGCCATCGTCATCGGCTTCCAGACCTCGACGGCCCTCGCCGCGGCCTACGGCATCGCCGTCACCATGACCATGGTCATCACGGCGGTGCTGCTGCACGTGGTGGCCACCGAACGCTGGGGCTGGCCGCCCGCGCTTGCCTACGTTGTCACCGGCATCTTCCTCACCGTCGATCTCGCGTTCTTCGGCGCCAACGCGCTGAAGATTGCACACGGCGGCTGGCTGCCGCTGTTGATCGGCGGCGTGCTCTTCACGCTGATGACGACCTGGAAGAAGGGGCGGCAACTGGTGTCGCAGCGGCTCATGTCGCGAGCGATGCCGCTCGAGGAGTTCGTGTCAGGTGTTCGGGAGCAGCCGCCAGCCCGTGTGCCCGGCACCGCGGTCTTCATGACGGCGCAGCCGAACGCCACGCCGGCCGCGCTCATGCACAACGTGCGGTTCAACAAGGTGCTGCACGAGCATGTGATTACGCTGATGGTGATTACGGAACTGGTGCCCTCTGTGCCCGAGGAGCAGCGCGCCACGATCCGGCCGCTCGGGCAGGGGCTGTCCGAGGTGGTCCTCCGCTACGGCTTCATGGAGAACCCCGACGTGCCGCTGGCCCTGGTCCAGGCGCGCGAGCACGGACTGGCGATCGACCGCGAGGACATCACCTATTTCCTCGGCCGCGAAACGCTGGTGGTGACGTCGAGTCCTGGCATGGCCATCTGGCGCGAGCGCATCTTTGTGTTGATGGCGCGCAACGCCGTGCGCGCAGCCGGCTTCTTCAAGCTGCCGACCGAACGCGTGGCCGAACTCGGCGTGCAGGTCGAAATCTAGCGGGGCAGGCGCGTTGCCAGGCTGCGGCGGTGCTGGTGCTCGGGCATTGGCGCGAGAACAGGCTTACCTGAAGGCGCGGGCGCCTCAGAAGCAGTCGCTTCGCCAGTAGAGCGAGTCGGCGGCGGTCAACGGCGCGGTGTCGCTGGCCGGCTCGAGCACCCGCGCCAGCACGCAGCCGAGCGACGCGTCGCTCGGTGTGGTCCGCACTTGTGGCGGGACGACGCCGGGCGGAAGCCAGGCGCGGATGCGTGGAGCGACGGCTGTCGGGTCGCGCGCCACCAGCGCCTGGATGATGGCGCCGACTCGTGCGCCGGTCGGGTCGCGGTCGCCGCACTGCTGCAGCACCCAGCCGTCCTCGGTCACCCGCAGGACCACGTACGCGGCGGCGTTCGTTCCCTCTTCGGTTGCAAAGAACTCCAGGCGCAGCGTGCCCAGGGGCGACAAGCCAGCCAGCAGGCGATCGACGACGATGCCGTGCTTGATGAAGTCGGCGTCGCGCGTCAGGTGAAAGCGGCGTGCGGTGGCCCACGCAGTGTCACCCATGCCGACGATGTGGGTGAGGTCGCTGTCTTCCCCCGCGCGGATCGAGAGCATCGGCGCGCCTGGGCGCCGGGTGGTCGGACAGGCCAGCTCGACCGTGGACGGCGTAATGTCGGCGAAGCCGAGTTCGTCGGCCCACGACGGTCGCTCGCGCGCGCCGATCACCATCACGGCGTCACCCGACGCTGTCGCGTCAACAAGCATCTGCTCGACGAGTGCACGCGTGTCATCGAGATTCGAGGTGTGGGGGAGAAGGTCGCCGGCGGCGAGAACGCGGACATCGCGGCTATCGAGAACGGCCGGCACGTGGTAGCAGGCGGCGCTGGCCCGCAGGAGGTCGCCATCCATCAGGGCCATCTGCGTGATGTGCGTACGGCCCCACGCGGTGCGGCTCTGCGCCTGTTGCCAGCGGGCAAACGCCGCGGCGGTTAGCGGTACCGCCGCATGACGATGGCGCAGTTCGACGATGCGGGCGAGAAGGGCGAGGTCGGCGGCCGATGCAGAGAGCGGGCGGGCGATCATGCGTGTCGCCTCGCGTGGTGTGGAAGTGCTTATGACCAGAAACGCGCCGTCGAGCGGCTCGGCGATGGGCGAGAGCTCTCGGTGCGGCGTGAATCGTTCCAGACCTCACCGCAGCCATCGCAGCGCCAGTAGCTCTCGGCGGACGGCACCTTCGCTGTGGTGACCAGCGAGTGGCCTCCGCACGACGGGCACTGTGTAGGCGGTGCGAACAGGCTTGGCGACGTGGGGCCGGCCAGCGGGCTGCTCCATCGGGACATGTCGGGCTCCTTCTCTCGTGAACGGCTGTGACGTGCCGCGGGTGCGACGACGTCTGAAGCTTTGATGAGAAGGCCCGCGTCGCGGGCGTGCGGGACTCAGGAAAGCGGACAACTCAAGCCTACTGGTGCGGGTGAGCCACAGCAAGGAGAAACGCGCACGAGCCGGCGGGGTGCGGCGTACGCGCGTGGTACCATCCGTCGCGAGCATGCACACCTGGAACCCCGGCGATCGCGTCGCGCACGCCACGTTCGGCACTGGCACGGTCATCGAGGCTAACCACGACCACGTCGTGGTGCACTTCGACGCGTACGGACGGAAGAAGATGGCGACGCGCTATGCGGTGCTGACCGCCACCGACCTCGCTGCGCGTGCGCCGCAGCAGCGGCGTGCCGGGTCGAGTTCCGAGCGTCCCACCGACGTCGGCTACGAGAACCTGAACGAGCAGGTCACGCAGCGGCGGAGCCCGCAGGAGGCAGGCGAGCCGGCCGAGGTGGTCCACGTTCTCAAGTGCCTGCGCTGCGACACCGAGTATGGCGTCGTCGCGGCGGATATCCTCCTGCGCCGCTGCCCCGGATGCATGGGCGGCCCGCCCGGGCTGTCGGTCCAGGCGTAGCACGCCGCCACGCAGATCACGGCCGACCTGAAGGTCGGCAGCTACGTATGCCCCCGTCATGACGTAGCCGAACTCATGACGTAGCCGCGGACCTTTTCAGGTCCGCTCGTGACTCAGGCGCGCAGCGCCTCGGGCAACGTCCGCAGGAAGTCGTGGATGACGGCGACCTGGCTGTTCTCCGAGATGAACTCGAACGCCGTCGCGCTGACGGTGAGCGTGTGCGGCTTCTGCGTCGCGCCGAGCGCCGCGGGCATCACCGGGCACTCGTCGAGCACGCCGACCATCGCGGCCCACGCCACGCCGTCCAGCCCTGTCAGGACGTCGAGCGAGCCCCGCACCCGCCACGGTGCGCCGGCGCGCCGCGCGGCTCGCAGCTCCGTGCGCAGCATCTTCAACTCGGCCCGTGTGCTGCGGTCGCCGCACTGGACGGTGCCGAGCGCGGAGATAAGTGCGTCGGCGGCAGACAGGCACACCCGCTGATGCAGGACGCTCAGTCCCACCTGGAAGACGCTGACGAGGTCGTGGCCCACCAGGAAGTCGATCGGGAGCACGGTCGGCGTGCCCGCACGGGCGCGTGCGCGCGAACCACCCGGCAGCCAGTGCGCCGGCCAGTTCTCGAGGCCGAGGTTACAGATGGCGACGGTGGCCTCTGAGGCCTCGTCGGTTCCAAAGGCGCGACCCTGGAGCGAGCATCCGGCCACGAGCGTGTTGGCGAGATACGCCAGTTCCTGCGTGCGCGTGAGGTACGCCACGGGCGCCAGATCGTTCAGGTAGCGCAGATGCGACTGGATCAGCGCCAGTCGTCCCGGCCGATCGACCGGCGCTTCGAGCAGGGCGCGAGGCGGAGGCGGCAGGATCCCTTCGGCCACCAGCACGTCGGCCAGCGACGGTCCGGCTGACGCTGTGGGCTCGTGCGCTGGCAGTGCCGCGGCGTCTGGAGCTGGTGTCGCCGCCCCTGGCGCGTCGGCCGGAGCGACGTCGTCGAGCGAGCGGAAGTAGGCCGTCGCCATCGGGCTGCCGGGGGGCGTCTTCGACCGGGCCACGTCGAGCGTGCGCGCCCCCTCGAGGAAGGCGCGGGCTTCGTCGGGCGCGGCATACCCCTGCCGTTCACGCCGCTCGCCACGGCGGCTGGACAGGTCGAACATCAACTGATCCGGCGTCGTCAGCAGGTTGTCGAGTCCGTCGACTTCGGCCGTGGAGTTGGACAGGCTGACGCAGCCGCGCATGACGCGCTGGAACGCGTCGGCGTGGTCGGCGTCAAGCGCCGCCAGCATGGCGACGATCGCGTCCCAGGCATCGGGGCGTCGTGCCGTTACGTGATAACCGGCAATCTCGCGGTCGTAGGTGTTCGGCGTGGCGTTGGGATCTGTGGGCACGTCGTCGGCCCACTCGTCGGTTGGGGGGAGGGCCGCCCCTTCGAACACACGGATGTACTGCGAAAGCGCAACCGTGGCGAGCGGGGCGTCCAGGGCGGCAATGGTGCGGGCTGCGGAGTCGGGACCCGATTCGGCGAGCACCTCGAGCCACACGCCAAAGCGCTCGGGCGTGAAGTGCTCGTCCTGGCCGGCCTTGTCGCTGCGCCACAGGTCGAGGTCGAGCACGCCGGATAGCTGGGCCGGCGTCGCCAGCGCCACGAGTTCACCGGAGGCCTCGAGGCCGCAATGCTCGATGATGCGGTGCAGCACGGTCGGCTGCAACTGCGGGACAGCACGCGCGAGCTGCGGCGTGTCCAGAATGCGGTCGAGCAGCGGACGCATGTCGCGGGTTGGCGGCTTTACAGTGGGCTTGGACATCGGGCGGCGATGATAGTCACATCCGCGATCGACAAACAGTCTTGAACGGCACAGGGGCTTGAACGACACTTGATTCCAGCGTGCCCTACCGCATCGACGTTCTCCACTCCCCAGCAGACGCACTCGACCGGCTCGTCGCCCTTGGCGCACTCGATATCGACGCCTCGGACGGCGCGGTGGCGGCGGTGCTGCCCGACAGTGTCCCCGCGCAGACCGTGGCCGATGCGCTCGCGCCTGGGGTGGTGACCATATCAGCCGCCGTCGGTCGCGACGACGGGTCGGTGTGGATCCTGAATCCCCGGCCGACGCAGGTCGGCAGCATGCTGCTGGTACCCGGGCACCTGCCGGCACCGCCCGGGGCGCTGCGGCTCGGCGACGGCCCCGCGTTCGGCACCGGTCTGCATGTGACCACGGCGCTCTGCCTCGAAGCGTTCGACCACCTGCTCGAGACGACACAGCCGGCGAGCCTGCTCGACGTCGGCACCGGCTCGGGCGTGCTGGCGCTTGCCGCGCTGCTGCACGGCGTGCCGACCGCCGTGGGGCTCGATATCGATCCGGCCGCGCTGATTGTTGCGGCGGAGAATGCACAACTCAACGGCGTGGCCGACCGCCTGCAGCTTCTCCTCGGAGGGCCGGAGGCAGTGGATGGGCGCTGGCCGCTCGTCATGGCCAACGTGCTGGCGGCACCGCTGATGGACATGGCCGCCACGCTGGTGCAACGCGTCGCGCACGGCGGCGAACTGGTGCTCTCGGGCGTGCACAGCGCGGTCGCGTCGGACGTCGAGCGCGCCTACCGACGCCTCGGCATGCGGCACGTCCGCACCGAGTCGCGCGGTGGGTGGTCGCTGGTGTTGCTGCGTCCGAGCTGGTAGGCCGCGGCGCCTGGGGCGCTCAGTGCTTGCGCACCATCCTCAGCATAGCCAATAGCGATGAAGCGCGGGCCGGCTTCACATCCGGTCAGGCCCTGCGAAGCGGAGCGCTGCCTGGCCGGCTTGACCGCGCGCGCGAGGTTGTGGGCGGTATTCGCGAGCGCAATATGGGAAAACGCCTGTGGGAAGTTGCCAACGAGTCGATGCACCCGTGTGTCGTACTCCTCCGAGAGCAGGCCGACGTCGTTGCAGAGGCCGAGCAGCCGTTCGAAGAGCCGGCGTGCGTCGTCGAAACGGTCCATGAGCACGTACGCGTCGGCCAGCCAGAAGCTGCATGCTAGAAATGCCCCTTCGCCACCCGGCAGCCCGTCGTCGCTCGTGCGGGTGTCATATCGGCGCAGAAAGCCGTCGACGAACAAACGCTCCTCGACTGCCGCAATCGTGCCGCGGACTCGCGAATCGGTCGGGGGCAGGAATCCGACCGACGGAATCAGCAGCAGACTCGCATCGAGCTCTTTCGAACCGTACGATTGGACGAAGCTGCCGATCTCGCTATCGAATCCATGGACACAGACGTCGGCATGAATCTCTTCCCGGACGGCGCGCCACTCGTCGAGCGGGCCGTCGAGGCCCAAGGTCTCAACCGCGTGTATGCCCCGGTCGAACGCCACCCAGGCCATCACCTTCGAATACGTGAACTGCCTGGCGCCGCCCCGCACTTCCCAAAGACCCGCATCGGACGTGATGGTCGAGCGCGTGACGGCGTTCGCCCAGTCGCCACTGGAGCGGTTCGCCGACACCCATTCCGTCCAGAACGTCTCCGTGTGTCCCAGGGAGGCGATCGGATCGATGGCGTCCGGCGGCGGCAGATGGGACGCGGAATGTGTGAGGACAAATGGCACCGTGGTTCCGGCAGTGACATCGAACTCACCAACCGTCGTCAACCCCTCACCGCGCAGGGGCACCGGGGTATGGAGTGTCACCATGTCAGGTCCGGCTACCGCGCGGATGGCGCCGTCTGCAAGCCGGCTCACCCAGGGCACGGTGAGCCCGTAGTCGAACCGGAGCACCAATTCCGTCTGCAGCCGCACTGACCCGCGATTGCCGCGCACGAGCCGAACAATGTCGGAATTCTTCCCCCGAGGCGGCATGAAGTCGACGACGGTGACGCCGCCGCTGTCGGTCTCGATGCGTGTCTCGAGAATCAGCGTGTCATCGCAGTACCGGCGGCTGATGCGTGCATGACGGTCTGCCGCTGCAATCGTCCAGTGACCGTGCTCTCGCGTCCCCAGCAGCGCCGCGAAGCACGCACCTGAATCGAAACGTGGCCAACACAGCCAATCGATCGATCCGTCTCGCGAGACGAGCGCCGCCGTTTCGCAATCGCCAATGAGGGCGTAGTCTTCGAGCGGGCGGCTCATCCTGCGGCCTCGAACGCCAGGATCACCGTGACGTCGTCAGGTTGCCGGGTGAGGCGTGCTGCCAGGCGCCCAGAGAGACCCGTCGCGTAATCAGACGCGAAAGTCATTGACGCCGTGGTCGCGAGCAAGGGGCGTGCCTCCAGCGCTGGGTCACGTATGAGGTCCAAACAATGACGAGCTGCGGTGCCGGTAAGGACCTGGGTCCAGCCGGACGCCGTGCGGCGCCAGTGGCAGCGCCCGGTGGGGTCGAGGGCGAAGAGGTGAATCCACTCGTGCTCCACGAGCTGACGCACGTGGTCGTGCCTTGCCAGTACCGCGTCGATGCTGGCCGGCATCGTGTCGATAAGCACGCTCAATCGAAGCGGTTCGTGACGCAGTCGCTCGCCGTCGTGCACCGATTGCCACGGCAATCCGACCCGAAGGTCGCCGCTGTTCCCCTCCCATGCGCCGAAGGCGCCGACGACGTTGTGCAGCAGCTTGCTGCCGCTGCCGAAATGCGAGTTGTCAATGGTGGACGCGTAGTACTGCAGATTGATCCAGCTCGCCACCACCATCGGGGCGGTCATGATCAGCTCGAGCCGCGCGCCGTCGGGATCGCTGGCCGCATCGTAGTCGTGCAGGAAGACGCGTCCGCCCAGGTCGACGCCACGAGTTCGGTTGCGTGGCGCCGCGACAAACGCAGCGTTGCCGGCAAGTCCCCACTCGGCGCGGACCTCCGACCAGTCGAGGCTTCGGCGTCGCACGGCGGCGCCTAACGCCGAATCAGAGAGGTGTACGAGGCCGAGGCCGGCTGCGCGCTCGCGCCGACAGGCGTTGCCGGCCGCCTGCAACCAGGCGCTGAGGCGGTCCCGGTCGCCTCCGGCTGCGGCATCCACTCCGCTGGCGTCCAGCATCACATCGTCGGTCGTAGTGTCGTGGAGACCCGCGACGAAGCGGGTGTCTGCGGGCACCGCGACGCCTGATCCGGCGAGGCCGGCGCGGACGTCCGGGTCGTTGAGAAGATCTGCCGCGACTCGTGCGTTGATGTCGCCCGGGTAGCCGCCGCAGGCGCCGCACGCGAGCGACGAGGCGTATGGGTTGTTGGTGGTCGTGCTGCCGTGTCCGCAGATGAGCACCAGCGGTGCAAAGTTCGACAGCAGTCCCATGTTCTGAAGGACGGCCAGCGCGAGGCCAGTCCGGCGGTCGGCCGCGAGGTGCACGTCGAGCCCGCCCGGTGCGTGGCGAGCGACAGCCGGGGTGTCTCGCTCTCGCGCGAACCACTGACGTGCAAGCGCGGCCCCGAACACAAGGCCAGTCGTCTCGACGAACGCAAAGCAGGAGAGCCCAGAGGTCTGAAAGGCGCTCCAGGCGTCAGTGAGCCAGTACGGCAGGCCGGTGGCGGGCGACCGGTCCTCGACCGTGATCGCGGGCGAGAGCAGCACTGGACATCGCGCCGACGCGTGGTCCGCCCCGGTCGGCCGATACGCGAGTGGAAGGCCGAAGAAGCCCGCGAACCCGATCGTCTGGATAGCTGGGTGCTGAGCTTCGAGCGCCCGTCGAAAGACCTCGGAGCGCACGTCGATGCAGAACACCGCCTGCAGCGCAGGCCGTTCAACGGACTCGGTGGGAGCACCAGGCGTCAGCTTCGCGAACAGCGTGTGCTGATACCTGTGCTCCAGCGTCCGCTGGGCCGCATGACGCGCCTCCACGTCGGTGGCGACGGAGCCTGCGTCGCCGTTCGCGGTTGCGAATTGCGCGGCCCATCGTTCTTGCCAGATGCGGTTGGTCGAGTGCTCGGCGTGCACGGCGACGTCGAAGACGAAGCGGACGGCCAGCAACTGAACAAGTTCGTCGCTCTGGTCACCGTTCATCGACGCCTGGCGGACGCGGTGCTGGATGTAGCCGCTCCACCCCGACACGCTCATGAGCAGGCGGTGCAGGTAGTCCTGGCGCGCTGCGAGCGGAACACCAACGGCCGCCAATCCCTGCTCAATCACTTGCCGGGGGTCGTCCGCGCAGCTGGCCACGTGCTGCCGGAATCCGTGCAGTCCCATCAACTCGGGGTTCAGGTCCTGTATCGCAGCCGTCTTCCACGCCACGAACAGGCTGCGGTCGCGCCACGGCATGCCCCACGCGGCCTGCCCCTGGTCGTAGTACGACGCGCACCACTTCGAGATCTCGTCGACGATGAGCGCGTGCCAGCCGGGCACCGACGGCCGCAGCAGATCCGACAGGTCGGTGGCCGCATGCAGTCGCTCGCGCTGGGGTGAAGGCGCGTCCAGAGATCGAGCCAGCGCATTGAGGTCGTGGTCTGCGCCGGCCGAGTCGCCCCGGCTTTCGGCGAGCGCGTTCAGATAAAACGGCGCGTCGGCGAGGAGTTGGGCATGACCCACGCGGTCCAGCAGGCGTTCAGCCTCGGCAAAGGAGCGGTCGCTGAGCCCGACAAACGGGTTGACGGCAACGAAGTGCGTCAACGGCCAGTAGGGGGGGACCAAGGCGCACGCGCCGGCGACGGCGTCGGTGGTGCTCATCGGAACTCCTGTGCCACGGCGGGGGAGAGTGGCCAGATCGCCGCGACGCCGCGGTTCGCCAGCGTGTTCATGTAGAAGCCGTTGCGTGCGTGAACGTACAACGCGCCGACGAAGCGGTGCTGTCGTGCGGGCGCCGGCAGCGCGCGCGCCGCCAGCAGGGCGGCGAAGCACAGCGAGACGCCGGCCGCGACCATCGGCGTGACGGGTTGGTGCAGGCCGGCAGAGGTCGGGAGTGCCTGGTCGAACAGTCGATGCAGCAGCAAGTAGCCAGCCGTGAGCGCCGCCGGCAGCAGCGCGCCCGCCAGTATCCGCGTCCGTGGATGGGGAGCGCTCCAGACCCCTGCCGCCAGACTTGCGAGAGCCGTCGTGAACAGGCCCGCCAGGACGAATGAGCCGGCCGACTCGGTCAGGTTCACGCCGACAACTCTGGCGCCCACGGCGACCGTCGCTACCGCGAACGTCGCGCCGGCCAGACTCGCGACCGCGGAGGGCCGCGGTGTCGAGGCTGTCCGGACCGCGGCGATCCCGCTGCCCGATGAGAGAAAGGCGTACGCCTTGTAGAGTGAATGCGCCACGAGGTGCAGCAGTGCCAGCCCGAAGGCGCCGAGGCCGCACTCGAACATCATGAACCCCATCTGCGCGACCGTCGAAAAGGCGAGACTGCGCTTCACGCTTGCTTGCGTCAGCATGACGCACGCGGCGAAAACGGCAGTGAAGCCGCCGATGACCACCAGCATCAGCATCGCTGCTGGCGACCGCTCGATGATCGGGCTCATCCGAATCACGAGAAAGCCGCCGGCGTTGATCACACCCGCGTGCATCAGCGCCGACACCGGAGTTGGCGTTTCCATCGTGTCGGGTAACCAGGTGTGAAACGGGAACTGCGCCGATTTCAACATGGCACCGAGCGTAAGGATCACGGCAAGGGCGTGGCTAATCGGCGAGACGGCTGTAGTCTCGGGGGTGGCAAACATGGTCGTAAAGTTCCAGGTGCCAAACTCCATCCAGGCCAGCACAAGCGCCGCTGCCAGGCAGACATCGCCCGCGCGGCTGATCAGGAACTTCTTGCGTGCCGCCAGCCTGGCCCCCGGACGTTCCGGGTAGAGCAGGAGTAACTGGTGCAGGCAGAGGCTCGTCGCGCTCCAGGCAAGCGCCAATTGCAGCAGGTTGCCAGAGACGACCAGCGTCAGCACCGCGGCGCCCGTCAGGCAGAGCCAGCGCGTGAAGTGTCCGCGATCTCGCTCGCCCGCCATGTAGCCGCGCGAGAAGCGGAGCACCACCGCCAGGAGGAACGAGACCAGCAACAGCGCCGTGGCGGACAGCCGATCGAGCTGGACATCGAAGCGCATCGGCCCGATGTCCACGCCGAGGCTCGCCGGCCCGAACGTCCAGATGCCGAGAGCGGCTGCCGATGCCGATAGCAACGCCAGCACGCCGGCAGTGGCGCCCCACCTGGCCGCGGGCTCGGCGTGGCGGTTCATCCAGGAAGACGAAGGCAGACCGGCGACGAGCAGGAGTGCCGGGGCCGCGGCGGCCAGCAGCGTGACGAGCAAATCGAAGCGTGTCTCCATTCCGCCTACGGTAGTCGGCTGAGATTGCAGCCGTAAAATATATAATTTCGTCTGGATCGTTCTTTTTAATAGAAGCGACAACTATGCGCACCCTGAACTACCACCATCTCCGATACTTTCGGGCCGTTGCCACCGATGGGAGCCTGACCCGCGCGGCGGCGCGTATGCGGATCTCGCAGTCGGCCCTCAGCATGCAGATTCGAACGCTCGAACAGATGCTGGGACATCCGCTCTTTCTGCGCAGCCACCGGCAGCTCACACTGACCGACACGGGACGGCTGGTCCTCGACTATGCCGAGACGATCTTTCGCACCGGGGACGAACTGCTGAACACGCTCGACCGGCATGCGCCGGGACGCCGAACGGTGCTGTCGGTGGGTGCCGTCGCGACCATGTCGCGTAACTTCCAGTTGGAGTTGCTGCGTCCGTTCATCCAGGATCCGGATGTGGAACTGGTGATTCATTCAGGGAGCCTGCGCGAACTGCTCGCGCAGATGGTGGCGCACCGGCTCGACGTCATCCTGTCGAATGTGCCGGTCAAGCGGGACGCCGACACGGGCTGGCATAGTCACCTGTTGGCGGAGCAGCCTGTCAGCCTGGTCAGTCGGAAGGGGCGAGGGCGCCGAGGGACGTTCCGCTTCCCGGAAGACCTCCGGACGACGCCGGTGGTGCTGCCGACGCTCGACAGCAGCATCCGCGTGTCGTTCGACCTGATGATGGAGCGTGCGTCGGTGCGGCCGATCATCGCGGCGGAAATCGATGACATGCCGATGCTCCGCCTCATGGCTCGCGAGTCTGGGGGGGTTACGCTGCTGCCGGCGGTCGTCGTGCAGGACGAACTGAAGAGCGGCGTGCTGGTCGAACGGCACCGCATCAAGGAGATCAGCGAGGCGTTCTACGCCATTACACCAACCAGACGTGTGCCGCACGACCTGGTGCGACGCGTCGTCCTGACGCGGCAGCGCACGGGATGAGGACGCCGCTGGCCACAGGAGCCTACGGCTGCCGCTGCGGCGCGCGGTCAGTCACCAGCGTCTTCAGGCTCAGCGTCCACCTGAGCGGAACAGACACGGGGTTGAAGCACACCTTGTCGTCGCAGGCCTGGTAGTCGAGCGAGCCCTCGATCGTGAGCGACTCCTTGCCCTTGAAGGCGGCCTGCGCGACGGCGGTGCCCTCGAGCACCAGCTCCTGCGCGAGCGTGAACGGTTTCTGGAACACCGGGACCCGCTCGTTCAGCGGCTTGAAGAAGTAGATCTCCGATGCGGGGTAGGCCGGGGGCAGGACCCTCACGAACGGCTGCGGCGTGATCGTGACGCCAATGACGCGATAGCCGGCGGCGCCCGGTGCGTAGACGTGAACGCCCGCGTGCGGGACGACGTTCACCGCCAGCGAGAATCGGTTGCCCGCGGCAATGTTCGTGTCGCTGGGATAGGTCGTGAGATCGACGTGGGTGCCGCTGACCTTCGTGGCAGTGACGGGTGCGGTTCCGCTGCCCAGTGTCAGCAGGATGTTCGAAAAGGTCGCGCGCTCGACGTAGTAGTCCTCGAAGAACCGGGACACCACGGTGCCCCGTCGATCGAGGATGAAGGTGCCCGGGAACGCAATTCCGACCCACGACGGATTGGTCCGCCCGCCGGAGACGTACTTCTGCAATTCAGCCACGACTGCGGGGTCGTCCTTGTCAGGGCCAAACGCCACCTCCGGCATCGGGTTCAGGATGCCAAATCGCGTGATGGTGGCCGACCCAGCGTCGGACAGCAGTGGCAACGTGATCTGCTTGCGAGTGGCGAACTCCGCGAGTGTGGACACGGGGTCGTAGCTGATCGCCGCCACACCCAGGCCCTTCGCGCGCAATTCGCCAAGACGACTCTGCAGGTCCATCAGCTGTGTCTTGCAGTAGGGACACCAGTCGGCCGAGCGGTAGAACAGCAGCAGGGCGCCGTTGGGCCCCATGATCGATGCGCGCGTCCAGACCTTGCCGGTCTGGTCGGGGAGGCTAAAGTCGGGAACGGTCTGGCCGACTCGAGGGCCGAGCTTCGAGACGTCGATCCTGGCTCGGGGCGTGGCCGGTGCCTGTTGTGCCACCGCCGGCATGGCCACCAGAGTGCCCGCCCCGGCCACGCTGGCGAGCACGATATTCCTGAGTCTGTGCGAGAGTGTCACGCTGCCTCCAAAGGTTGACTGCGGGTGATGCTCTCACAACCCCGAGGCGGCCACAAATATCACCACGCCGGAACCATCTAGCACACTCCACTCGAGCTGACGCGGCAGTGATCGGCGCCGCACGAGGGTGTCGGTCGTGAACCTGCCGCCGCAGCGCCTGACGTGCAGGCGCTGCGGGTGGGACGTGGTGGCGCTACGGGCAGGTCGCGGCGATCATCTTGACCGACTTGACGGTCAGGGTCTGAGCGTCGGCCATACCTTTGGCCATCGGATCCTTCGCCATCTTGTCCTTGCTCGGCGCGTCCATCTTGCTGTCGGCCATCGTTCCGGTCACTTCGACCTTATGGCCGACGTGCGCCTTGAGGTCGCCGCCCATCAGCATGTAGGACATCGCCTTCATGTCGCCCTTCATCGGCATGGAGTCCTTCTTCATGCCGGCCGTATCGGCCATCATGGCGTTGTTGAGCATGTAGTGGCCCATGTCGCCGCCACTCTGGGCTACGCAACCGGTGACCTTCATTTCCTTGCTCATCATGTCCTTGTCCATCTTGCCGGCGGTGCCGGTCTGGGCCGTCGCAATACCCGAGACACCGAGCACACAGGCACAACACATCGCAGTCATCAGTCGGGTCATCAATCCATCCTTCGCACTCATCTGAGTGCCGTGTCAGTTGTGAAAGTCGAGCGCCGGTGTTCCAACCGGGAGTCACACCACAGCAGTCGACCGGACGTGAAGCCCAGCCGGCCGACCACCGCGATGGTGTGCAACAGCCGCGCCCGTTCGTAGCTGCCCGGCTTACTCGCGCGACGGCCTACTTGATGAACTCAGGAACGTTCAGGTTGTAGAACTCGGCCTCGAGGTATTCGAGCGCGAGCGCGAAGTTGAGAATCGCGATGTCGTTCACCGGCGACGGGGTGGGCGAAAAGGTCAGCGGCGGACCGCCGTTGAGACCGGCGACGAATGGACCGGCGAAGCCGACCACTTCCGCGACCGTGAGGGCGCGCTCGAAATTCTGCTCCTGCCCGAACACATTGGTCGTAAGACGGTCGCCGACGAGCGTGTTGAGCCAGCCTGCATGGCGCCCTTCGATCAAGGCGATCGATCCAGCTGCCGCCAGGACGGCCCGGTCGAAGATCACCGGCGCTGCGCCGAGGTAGGCCCCGACGCCGGTGTTCTCCAGCGCCTGCGAGACGGCGAAGAAGTCGCGCCGATTGGCCTGAAGCAATCCCTGGAACGTCGGCTTCGGTCGCGCACTCGCGCCGAGCGCCTGCACCAGGTAGGCGACATGGGCGTTTTCGTGCCGCTGGATGTCCCGGAAATTGAGGCGGGTCTGCCCGTCGCCGAGGCCCTGGGCCTCGCCTGTCATCGACCAGCCGCCCGCCGCCGCAATCGCGGCCGCAGCCGTCACCGTGCTGCCCCGCGACAGGAACGATCGTCGCGTCACCGGACGTGGGTTAGTGGGCGCGCCGATCGCAGTCTGCTCTTTCAACATCGTGTCCTCCTCAGCGGGCAACCCTCCACGGCTCGATATGACCGCAGAACTCCGGTCGCCCAATCGACGACGCTGCAATCAGCAGACCGAGGGCTGTTCACGCGCCCACTCGTCGCCAGTGCGCTCGAGCTCGCAGCGCTGAGGTCGCGCCGTTGCCCTGGCGTGCTGCTTGCGACACTTTCGCTTTCAGGGAGATGCCACACATGAATTGGAAGCGGACAGACAGGATCGCGGCAGCTGGAGTGCTCGTGGCGGCGGCGGCAGTCGCCGCGGCAACGTCGCAACCCGATGCGGAGATGAAGGCGGTGCTCGACGCGCTGGCGTCGCTCGGCGGTAAACCGATCGAAACGCTCACGCCGACCGAGGCGCGTATGCAGCCGACACCGGTGGACGCCGTGAAAAAGGTCCTGCAGGCGCAGGGCAAGCCGGCCGCGCCTGAAGCGGTGGCCAACGTCGAGAACAAGATGGTGCCAGGTGCGGCGGGTGACACTGCCATTCGCGTCTACACGCCGTCAGGCACTGGACCATTCCCGGTCATCTTCTATATCCACGGCGGCGGCTGGGTGATTGCCAACATCGATACCTACGACGCCTCGGCGCGCGCGCTGACCAACGCGGCCGGCGCCGTCGTGGTCTCCACGCACTACCGCCAGGCTCCCGAATACCCGTATCCCGCCGCACACGACGATGTGTTCGCCACGTATCAGTGGACGCTGAAGAACGTGGCGAGCCTGAAGGGCGACGCGTCGAAGGTGGCGACTGCCGGCGAAAGTGCCGGCGGCAACATGGCGGCCGTCGTCTCGATGCGAGCCCGCGACCACGGGGTGGCGTTGCCGGTGCACCAGTTGCTGGTCTATCCCGTTGCGGGCTCGGACATGAACACCGAGTCGTACCGCGAGAACGCCAGTGCGAAACCGCTGAGCAAGCCGATGATGGAGTGGTTCGCGAAGCACTACTTCGGCACGCGCGCCGTGGGGAATCCTGAATTCGAGCTGTCGAAAGCGAACTTGAAGGGATTGCCGCCCACCACGCTCATCACCGCGGACATCGATCCCTTACGCACCGAGGGACAGAACCTGGCGATGGCGCTGCAGGCCGCCGGCGTCACCGTGGCGTCTCGCAACTACGAGGGTTCGACGCACGAGTTCTTCGGCATGACCGCCGTGTTGCCGGACGCAAAGGATGCCGTGGCGTTCGCCGCGACCGAACTCAAGAAGAGCTTCGCCGCCGCGCGGCCAGTGGTCGGCACGTCAGGACGGCAGCGGCGATAGCCCCGCCAGTCCAACCCGGAAGCCATCGACGGAGTGCCGGCGCCGCTGGTTATAGAACACCTCGATGTAGTTGAACAAGACCTCCTTGTGGTGCGCGTAGCCGCGAGCACGGCACGTGCGGCGTTCTCCGCATCGGTCGTGTCACTCTTGTCCAGGCGATTGGCGCCGGCACCGCGTTGCGCTATGCCAGAGTGAAATCGGACGACCCACGAAGGCAAAAGGCATGAGTGTGTGTCAGGTGTGTCACCTCCGTGGCAGGTGGTCGGTTGCGGCACCCGATCGCAGCGACATGACAAGCTGCCAGCGTTGAGCCTCGGGCAAGAAGCTGAACGACGGCATCCCGTGCCGAGTCTCCCCACTGGAGATCTTCCAGAACAGTTCGCCGTCACTCTGCGCCTGCACGGCGGGCTGGGTCAGGTCCGGCCCCTGCGGCGATCCGCGCCTGTCACCGCCATGACAGGTCGCGCATCGTTGTTGATACGCTTTCTGCCCCCCAGTGACTGTGTCGGCTCGACCAGCAAGCGGATTCACCCGAACGGCAGCATCGGCGGGGGCGATCCATTGCGGGTCACGATCGCGTACTTGAACCCCGTCGGCAAGGGCGCCCATCACGAGAACGAGCATCATGGCCGCGCAGGCCTCGCGCCGCATTACCGGCCTCCAAGCGGAAGCTCGTAGGCGTAGCCGAAACGCAGCAGAAACCGGTCGCTGGCATTGGTCAGCCCGAAGCCGGTCGAGACTTTGAACGTGGAAGCATTCGACACGCGCCATGCGAGGACCGGCGCAAGGTAGTGTCGCGTGTCGCGAAGCGTGGTGTCTTGTGTCGTACCGAGGCCGCCGAAGAGTTCTGCGCCGGCGACGAAATTCTCACGACAGACATGGCAGTTCGTGCCGCTGGTGAGTCCGCCGAGCGAGCGCGATACGCCGACGCTGTAACCGAACTCGAAGCCTTCATCCTCTGACAGGTTCTTTTCAACCACAACGTTCTCCGCAATGTTCCACCCTCGCACGGCGCTCGACAGGATCAACTTGCCTTCGAGTTCGTGCGCGTGCTCGTTGCGGAGTTCGGAGATTGGCTCGAAGGGTAACCGGCCGCTCCCCACGATCTCCTTCTGGATGCGCGTTGCCTCGTTGATCTGCTCGTATTCGAGGTAGATCACAGGGTTGAGCCAATGCTCGCTCTTCAACGGGCGAAGGCGATTCTCCCATCGCCAGCCCGTGAAACCGGAGCCATCGTGTCGTGTGGTCACGCCTTCTACATAGAGTTCCGTCGTCCACCAGCCAGTGAGACCGTATTCGACTTCAAGCCACGGCGCGGTGTACGCGGAATCGCCGGCCTTCGGAAAGCCGGTGGTGGTGGCGACGGCCACTTCGAGGTTGCCACGTTCTTCGAGATAGTGATCGTAGGTGACGAAATAGCCGCGTTCCTGGGCAACGGCGGCGGCGGGGGCGAACAGGCAAAGCAGAAGCGTGAGAACGACAGACGGACGCATCAATACTCCCGTGGGCGAGGCATGACGCGCTCGCCTGAAGGAGCCCGAAGCGGATGATTTGCGGCAGTCGCCACCGTGGGCTACACTCCGCGAAGAACGTCGCGCTCGGGCTCGGGCCAACCGTGAATCGGTTCGGCGTTCCGCCCGCCTCAGTGCTTCCAACACTTGGGCGGGCTTTTTTGTGGAACGCCTGAGCCTCAATAGTGAGACCGGTTCTCAAGATTGTCCGGGTATTGTGGGTCGGTGATATCCGACCTGTCAAGTCGGTTATCTGCTCACTGCCTCAGGACGCGACAGATCGGGGCGGAAGTGGCTCGGACACGGGCGGCGGACCGGCAGGGTGCCATGTCGCCGCATCTACACCATCCGGTCGTCCAGTGTCGAACGTGCCGGTTGTTGTCGCGCTGCAGACCCCGGCCATCATCGATCCTGCCGGCATGGTCAGGGTGAACCCGGAAAACTGCATCCCCCTACTTGGGACCGTCCATCGGTTTCATCATCTGGCTGTGCATCTGCTTCATCATCTCGCCCTGCATCTGCATCATCCGGGCGTGCATCGCCTTCTGCTGCCGGACCATCTCCGTCACCGTGGCGGCGACCGCGTCAGCCTTGGCGTTGCCCTTGGCGTCGTTCATGGTCTTCACCATCGCGTCCAGCGTGGCCTCGGACGCCTTCATGTCCGCCATCATCTTCTGCATGTCCATCATCGGCATCGGAGCCGCCGGCGCGTTCGCGGCTGCAGCCGGGCCGGCCGAGTGCACGTGGTCCTGGTCAACGGCGGGCGCAACAGCGACGGGCGCCTGCGCGCGAGGGGCCAGCGTCATCGCGAACAAGCCGACCGTGAGTAGCGTCGCGACAAGTGTGAACTGCTTCATGGTGTCTCTCTTCTTGCGGTAAACCGAAATGGACGCGTTCACGGGCGTGGTGCCGTCGGGAGATCGATCCCGTCCTCTGGCGTGCCGGGGCTGGTGAACCTGTGGCTCGAGCAGCCGGTCCGACGGCCCGCCCGCGCGGGCGGGTCCGTCGAAATCGTTCGCACGTCGCGTTGACCCGAGTGCCTAATCGAGCAACGTCGACGCGGCCAATTAGCCCGCTCCTACTCGTCGAGGTTCCGGTCGACCTTCGGAACGCCTGTCAGGTCAGCTACCTCGTCATAGCCCCGATTGTGGGGCGACGACTCGCCGTCGCGCTCCAGCTTCTGGTCGCGATCGTTCGACCGCCGAATGCGGTCGTGTTCCTCCTGCGTCTCCGAGGAGGGCAACGGCACCGCTTCGAGGTCGTCGTCGTGTTGTCCAGCCATCACAGACCTCCGCGAGAGATACCTACTTCGGCACAACCGCGAGCTGATTGGTCACCGTGTAGCCAGGCGCCTCACGGTGGGCGATCGCTTCGGCCTTGGCCTTCATGGCGGCGGTCGGAACGGATCCGCGCAGCACGATGGTCTTCGTCTCAACCATGGTGTCGACGTTGATGGCGCTGGTATCCACGCCGGAATCAGCGATCAGCGCAGACTTCACGTCACCGGTTTTCGCGCCCTCGCTGAGCTTGTCACCAATGTTCGATGCGTCTTTGGCCGCACCGTGCATGGTGTTGGCACACGCCGACATGTTCGCATCTCGACCGTTGTCAGGGACTGGCATCGCTCAGCTATCGTCGCCGCGCAGTGGAGGAAGTGTCCCGGCAGAAGCCCGGCTGTGCCATGCCTCTCTGTCTGATGATGTCGGTGACGGCGCTGATCATGCCGCTATTGCCGCACAAGTACACCGAGAGACCATCTACCGACGACACTCGCTCCTCGCGCATCCCGTTTGGTGAAGTCCCCTCATTCCGAGGACACCGTGCCCTTGAACATACCTACCCCGCAGACGAAGTCCAGGTCGGTGTGGGATGGGGTGAGTTCGATGGCCACCGGGGTGTTGAGCGGAAGGGCCCGTCGAAGATTCAGCGCCGGGAACACGATTTCTTTGGCGCAGGTGGCATCCGTCGTGCGGACGAACGTGATAACCGCAGGCACGTCCGCCTTCAACACGAGGCGTGCCGGTTCGAAGCCTGTGTTCGACACGGTAATGCGCGCAGCCTGGCGCCCCGGCCCTGCTGGCTGCTCCGGAGTCGCCGACGGGGACGGTGCCGCGGCAGACTGGCCCAGCCGCTCGCGTTCAGCGCGGAGGAAGAAACTGCCGCTGCTCACGACCGACTCGCCGATGGCGACGCCGGAGGTGACCGCGATGCGGTCGCCCGCCTCGCGCCCGGTCTCGATCGGGCGCTCGATGAACAGGTCGGGCCGGTCCGGATCGACGACATAGACGACAGTGTGGTCGCCGATGGTCTGAAGCGCCGCCTTGGGGACCACCGGCGAGGTCCGGCCCCCGATGGTCTCGATGCGCATCTGCGCATACATCCCAAGGCGCAGCTGAGCCTGCCCGTTGTCGACCTCGGCCCGAACCTTAACGGTGCGTGTCTCGCGAGCGAGCTGCGGGTCGATGTAACTGATCGTGCTGTGCAGGGCCAAATCCGGGAGGGCACTGAACGTGACGTCGATTGGGCGGCCGACGCTGACGCTGGGGACGTCGGGCTCGTATAAATCCCCCACCACCCAGACGGTTGACAGGTCGGCCACGGTGAACATCGGCATCGCGCTGTCGACGTTCGCGCCGACATTCGCTTGTCGAACGGTGACCGTACCGTCCAGTGGCGAGCGCACCGACAGCGCGGCACTGATCTGCGAGGCGGAGGCGAGGCGAGCCACCTGTTCCCCTGAGAGGCCCAGGAGTCCGAGGCGAGTCCGCGCTCCTTCAACACTGGTCGTCAGGGCCGCGTGCTCGCTATGCGCCATCTCGAGTTCCTGACGACTGGCGGAACCGATGACGACCAGCGCCTCGAGCCGCGTCAGTTGCCGGTCGTGGGCGTCCAGCGCCGCGGCGGCGGAGATGTAGGTCCGTTGCGCCTCCGCGAGTTCCGGGCTGTACACCTCCGCCAGCGCTTGCCCGCGCCTCACATGTTGTCCGAGGTCGGCGAGCACACGGGTGATTCGGCCCGCCACCAGCGCGGTCACAACCGTCTGTTTGTAGGCATTCGGCTCCACCACGGCAGGTACGGCGATGGTCTCGGTCAGGGTTGCCGCTTCCACCGGTGTCAGCGTGATGTGGGCGCGCGACACGTCGTCGGGACTGAGCCGGACCGACAACGCCGCCATCGTCGCTGGCGATGACGGTGCCGATAGGACGGCGGCCGGACTCGTGGCCGTGTGCGGCGTCAGCGCGAGATAGGTGGCACCCGCTCCGGCGATGGCACCGATGCCGAGGGCCGCGACGAGCACAGTGCGAGGTGTCCTGATGGCGCTCATGGCTGCCTTCCCAGCGCGATCAGCAAGGCCGTGCGCGCGTCATAGGCTTGTTTCAACGTATCGGTGTAGGCGCGTTCGAGGTCGAGGTAGCGCCGTTGTTCGGTGAGCACCTCACCAAGCGTACCGCGTCCCAGGTCGTAGGTCTGTCTGCGGACGTCGAGGTTCTGACGGGCGAGGGGGCGGATGTCCTGCGCATACACGGCGACCGCGGCACGCGCCTGCTGGTCCAAGAGGAGCGCCGACGCGACCTCGGTGCGCGCCTGCAGCTCGGACGCGGCATAGGCGGCCCTGGTTCCTCGCCGTCGCGCGTCGGCTGCGGCGATCTCGCCCCGGTTGTCGTTGCGCCATGGCAGTGTCAGCGTGGCACCCGCCGCGAGGTAGTGAAAGCCTTCGCCCACCGGCTGGAGTCCGCCGCCTGGACCGACTCCGAGTTGCGGGAACGACGTCTGCATCCGCGTGTAGGTGCCGAACAGCGTCACATCGACACGGCCATCGCGCCGCGCGCGATCGAGAGCCGCATCGGCGATGCGCACCCCGGCCGCTGCCGCCTGAACGTCCGGTCGCAGTTCGCCGACTGTCGTCGTGGTGGCCACGGGTGCACTCCTGACGTCGACGAGCGATTCGAGGGTATCTCGCAGCTCCACGTGTTCAGTCGGGTTGCGCCCGAGCAGCCGTTGCAGGGTGAGCCTGGCGCCACTCACTCGTGCGTCCAGCAGCAAACGGTCAGCGTCGATCCGGCGGCGCTCGACCACGAGCAGGTCGCGTTCCACGGCCGGCGCTGCTCCGGCTTCGACACGACTCCGAACGACATCGAGCTGTCGTGTGGCGGTGTCCGCCAGCTCCGTGAGGACATCGCGGTCGCGTTGTGCGGCCGCCGCCGCGCCATAGGCCGCGCGAACGTCCGCAACGAGATGGCGCTGGCGATCGGCGACGCGAAAGCGCGCGGCCTCCATCTCACCGTCGGCCACCGCGACGCGCCCCTTGGCCCTGAACAGGTCGAGCGGCCACTCGACAGTGAGCGTGGTCTGGTTGTCCGATCCGCCCGGTTGTTGCTGCCGAACAAGGGACACCATCGGGTTCGGCTTCAGCCCTGCCTGCAAGCGGTTGCCGCGCGCGACGTCGATCTGCGCTCGTTCAGCCTGGAGTGCCGGCTCGTGCTCGACGGCCAGCCGGATCGCGTCTTCCAACGAGATATGGTCGATGCGGGCCACAGGCGTTTGGCCGTGTGCGCTGGACGATAGCGCGTTGAGCAGCATCGCCGTTGTAACGACAGCCACGAGACGGTCGGCCGCGCGTGATAATTGGTGACTGGTCATTGCACCGCTCCCTGAATCGAGACCGACCCGTGGCCGGCCGCACCGTTCCACTCAATCGTCACCGGCCACGAGCCGGCCATACCGAACTCGGCCGTCCCCTCGTAGCGTCCTGGCTGAGTCGTGGGCCGAACCGCCATGTCGCTCGGCATGACCATTCCCGGCATCCGCATCGTCGCGCCCGCCTTCACGGTTCCGACATCTACGAGCGTTCCCGCCGCGGTACGAAATTCAATCGAGAACGTGTTCCGTCCAAGGTGGAGGCTGCCATCCGGAGAGCGCATGATGATCTCGAGCGTGCCCGACCTGACAGACTGCACCACGACGCCAGACGCTGGCGCCGCCGTCGTATTGTCTCGAAACGCGACCCGCCAGCCGAACACTCCCACTGCTCCGACAAGCGCGATCAACGCGAGTCGGCGCCACAACCGGCGTCGATGGCCAGCGTTGGCTGGCGCCGCGGGCTCAGGCGTGGCCTCGCCGTGCAGTCCCAGCTGCCATCGTCTGAGCAGAAAGAAGATGACGGGCGTCACCAGCAGCACGTGGAGCAGCGACGAGACCATGCCGCCGAGCACGGGCGTCGCCAGTGGCTTCATCACTTCAGCGCCAGGCCGCGCACTCCACATAATCGGGAGGAGACCAGCCACCACCGTCGACACGGTCATGACCTTCGGCCGCAGACGGAGCAACGCCCCTTCGACGACTGCGTCCCGCAAGGCGGAGACGGTAAACGCGTCGCCGAGTTCCTGTCGCTTTCGCTCGACCGCTTCGTTCAAGTAGATGACCATGACGACGCCGGTCTGGACCGCGGTCCCGAAGAGAGCGATGAAGCCGACCCAGACCGCGACCGACAGGTTGTAGCCAAGCGCCCACAGGAGATAGACGCCGCCGGTCAGGGCGAACGGCACCGTCAACAGCACATGCGCCGCCTCGAGCGCCGAGTGATACGTGAAGTAGAGCAGCACGAAGATCACGCCCAGAACAATCGGCAGCACGATCTGGAGCTGCTGACGCGCGTGCTGCTGGTTCTCCCATCGGCCGCTCCAGTCGACGTAGTAGCCCGGAGGCAGAGGCACGGCGCGCGCGACCGTACGGCGAGCCTCCTCGACGAACCCGCCGACGTCGCGCCCCTCGACATTCAGCAATACAGTGGCGAGGACCAGCCCATTCTCGGACGAGATCATCGCGGGTCCTCTGGCGGGCGCGATGTTGGCGAGTTGGGAGAGGGGCACCTGGGTGCCGTCCGGCGCCGCGATCAGCACCGCGCCGAGAGCCGTGGCATCCTTCCGGTATTGCGGGGCGTAGCGCACGCGGACCGGGAAGCGGCGGCGCCCCTCGATGGTGGTCGTCAGCACGGTCTCGCCGACCGCGTGTTCGATGACCTGCTGGATGTCGCCGACGCCTATCCCGTAGCGGGCGGCCGCAGGTCGGTCGATGACGATGTTGAGGTACTGACCGCTGGTGACCTGCTCGGGATAGACATTGCTTGCCCCGGGCACCGTGCGGACGACGTCACTGACCCGGCGGGCCAGCGCTTCGAGGGTCGCGAGATCCGCACCGAAGATCTTCACGCCAACTTCGGAGCGAATGCCTGTGGTCAGCATGTCGATCCGATTGATGATCGGCATCGTCCAGATGTTCGCCACGCCCGGAAGTTGGGCCGCGCGACCCATCTCGGCCCTCAACCGATCGAGCGTCATGCCGGCACGCCACGACTCGCGCGGCCTGAGATGCACCATCGTCTCCGTCATGTTGAGCGGAGCCGGGTCGGTGGAGGTGTCGGCCCGCGCCACCTTCGCGACGACCGATGCGACCTCAGGAAACGAAGCCAGGGCCTCGTTCTGACGCATCGCGATCTGCGTGTTCTCCTCCAGCGAGATGCTCGGGTCGGCGATCGGCATGAACATCAGGTCGCCCTCGTTCAGCGGCGGCATGAACTCGCTGCCGATGCCGCGTCCGAGCAACAATGCCCCTGCGAAGAGGAAGGCGGCGAGGCCGAGCGTGACCACGCGATGCGACAGGGCAGCCTCGAGCAAGGGGCGGTAGAGACGGCGCAACCCGCGCATCACCGGATTGTCGCTCTCGGCGTGGAAGCGGCCACCAAGCAGGATGGTGCAGAGGACCGGCACCAGCGTTACGGCGATGATCGTCGCGGCCAGCACCGCGGCGGTCTTGGTAAACGCCAGCGGGTGGAACAGCTTGCCTTCCTGGCCGGTCAGGGCGAACACCGGCACGAAGGCCAGCACGATGATCGCCATCGAGAAGACGATCGGCCGCGCGACCAGTCGCGTCGAGTCGAGCACACCCTGCCAGACCGCCTGGCGATCGCGCGGATCGACCTGCTGCTGCTCGAGAAAGCGGAACGCGTTCTCTGTCACCACGATGCCAGCGTCCACGAGCACGCCGATGGCGATCGCGATGCCAGCGAGGCTCATGATGTTCGCCGACAGCCCCGCGTAGTGCATCGCTAGAAACGATCCCAGGACGGCCAGCGGCAGCGGAATCGTCACAATCAGGATGGACCGCACGTGCATCAGGAACAGCACGTGCGCCAGGGTCACGAGCAGGATCTCCTCGATGAGCGCCCGGCGTAGCGTGGCCG
This sequence comes from Acidobacteriota bacterium, assembly GCA_043743165.1. GTDB lineage: Bacteria > Acidobacteriota > Vicinamibacteria > Vicinamibacterales > CAVVIG01 > CAVVIG01. The sequence continues at coordinate 23,431 of JAYTXA010000005.1, read as the reverse complement.
TGGTCTGGTCGATGAGTGCGGATCGGTCGTAGAACGGCTGAATCGTGACGTCGGGAGGCAGTCCCGGCTGAAGCTGTACGATCCGTGCCTTGACCGCTTCGATGACTGTCTTGGCATTCACGCCGGTCCTGGCGACGATGACACCGCCGACGGCCTCCTTCGTGCCCTTCACGAGGGAGGCGACGCGGAACGCATCGCCGATGTGCACATCGGCGACCTGCTCGAGATAGATCGGGGTGCCGGCCGTCGACCCGATGGGAATCCGCTTCACGTCGTCGAGTGAACCAATCAGGCCGACGCCACGGACGATAAGCCAGGCGCCGTTGGATTCGATGACGTTGCCACCGACGTTGAGATTGCTCGACTGCACCGCCGACACGATGGCGCTCAGGGACAGGTGATAGAGCCGAAGTCGATTTGGATCGACGTCGATCTGATATTGCTGGACTTGCCCGCCTACCGACGCGACTTCCGCCACACCAGGAACAGCATTCAACTGGTAGCGGATGAACCAATCCTGCAGTGAACGCAGGTCTCGGAGCGACATCGACGGACTGTCGACTGTGTACCAGAAGACGTGGCCCACCCCTGTCGCATCTGGACCGAGCGTCGGAAGGACACCAACCGGGAGCGCCTTCGCAATCAGGCCCATACGCTCGAGCACGCGCGCTCGGGCGAAGTACAGGTCCACATCGTCGTCGAAGACGACGTAGATCATCGAAAACCCGAAGGCCGACTGCGAGCGGACGACGCGCACCCCGGCGAGTCCCTGGAGGTTGACCGTCAGCGGATAGGTGACTTGATCTTCAACCTCCTGCGGGCTGTGGCCCGTCCAGTCGGTGAAGACGATCACCTGGTTGTCAGACAGGTCCGGAATCGCGTCGATCGGCGTGCGTCGAAGTGCCGACCAGCCCCATCCAGCGAACGCCAGATAGAGGACGATGACGATGACGCGGTTGCGGAGCGACGCTTCGATAAGGCGATTGATCATGCATGGACACTCGTCACGCGCGCACGTGTGCGCGCAGGTCTCAGCGCCCGGACGGCGGTCCGAGCAGACACACGACGACTGTCGTGCCTTAGACGAGGAAGGTGGAAAGCAGGAGGTGTGTCGGGACCGGGGAGCGGGAGCTCGGCACGAAGGCTCGCCAGGCTTCCACCACCAGGTGGAGCTGCGGGAGCACCACCGGTGTCGGGCCCGCAACCGGCGCAAGCACTGTGGAGAGCGCGAAGGATGACGCTGGTGACCCGGACTCGTGTCCCTCGGACGCGGCGCAACAACGGTCGGCCTGCGATTGGCTGACGGTGCTGGTGGCGCTGGCGTCGTGAGACGTCTGCCGGTGCATGGGACAGGTGTCGTCGTCGGTGCAGCAGGCCATCCGGGCCTCGGGAGTGGCGTCCCATCCGGCGCATGCCGCAAGGTGTCCTGCGCAGAGCGCAAGAACGGCGGCGATGGATACCAGTCGCCTGACGAGGGTCAGCACAGGCTTAGGATGCAGGACGGCCGCGTCGGTGTCAACGTGGACCACGACGCGTGCACGCTGTCGAGCGTCGCCTCGCGGTCGGCTAGCCGGGCCGGAGCGGTTGCGCCGGTTGGCGGAGCTGGTCCGCGATCAGGCGCACCTCGCCGTTTGAATGGATGTGGGTGTGCCAGAGGCAGTCGGAGAGGCTGAACACCTGGCGCAGGCGGCGTCCACGGCCGTCCTCCAGCGCCGCGACCCGTCAAGAGCGCCGGGCAGCCCATCGGCGGAACTCATTTTCGAATGCCGATCGCAAGTCGCTCTGGCCAAGTGCCTGGTCGAGCAGCGTCAGCGTCTCCAGGATCCGGTCTATGTCGAGGCGGTCACCTCGCTCGGACAGCACGCCGCGCACGTCTTCGATGTCCTTCGAGCGACCGGCGAGGATTTTCGTGGCAATCAGATCTTCCGGGCTGATGAAGGGGACCCGCGTGCCGGCTACATCCACGTGGACGACGCGATCGAGGAACAGATCTTCCAGCCCGGGGCCGGAGAGGACGAGGTCGAGCGCCAGTCCCGACGCAGCATGCTCCATCGGTAACACCCGTGTCTGGGCGATGAAGGTATCGGTCGCCTCGATACGAAGGATGAAGCCGTGTGCCTGCAGGGTGCGCACGAGATCCTCGGTCGCCGCACCGAACCTGACGGTGACGTCTACGTCAGTGGTCAGCCGGGGCCGCCCCCAGACGAGCGCGGCCTGTGCGCCGAAGACGTACCAGGAGGCGCGCACGCTGTCGAGCGCCGACGCGAGGTCGGCCAGGAGCTCAGAAGGGCCGGCGGGCGACGGCACGCAGGGCCTCGGCGACACGAAGGTGAACGGCCAGGTCATCGCGCCGCGCCTCGAGTGTCGGCCAATCTGGACGGAGTTGTCGGGCCTGCTGGCGGAGTTGGTCCGCGATGGCCAGCACGTCGGCGGCTGAGCGGTGGGATTTCAGGTCGTGCCAGAACCGCGTCTTCGACTCGGCCAGCGCTGACCGGTCTCGACGGGCGAATTCGAGCACATCGTCGGGCGTCACGCGCGCATGTTAGCACCCGTCGCCCTGGCCACGCCCGCTCACGTGCGTGCCGTTCGAAACGGGGTAATGGTGGTCAGAACGAGGCACAAACGTGGCTCCCGTTACCTGGTTCAGGCTAGGATTCCGCCGTGGCGAGCGTGCCGACAGCGCGCACTCCTTCAACACTGGTCGTCAGGGCCGCGGCGATGGATGCCAGTCGCCGGACGTGGGTCAGCACAGGGTCAGGATGCAGGACGGCCGCGTCGTGTCAATGAGGACCAGCACTGGACCGGAGCGAAGTCGGCGGGCAGCAGCCAGCCGTCGACAACCACCCCGAACGACTGTTACGCTCCGAACGTCCGCGGAGACGTTGGCGAACGGAAAGGTATCTCGGTATGACATCGACACCGCGAATGGCAGGGCTGTCCCTGTTGTTTGCTTGTTTCGCGAACGCAGCTGTGGCGCAGACAGCCAGTGTGTCTGGCAAGGTGGTCGACCCCGCCAGTGCGGCGGTCACTGATGCGCGCGTCACCATGACATCGCCTGCCGGCCAGCGGCAGGACACACGCACCGGCGGCGATGGTTCGTTTTCGTTCAACAAGATCGCGCTGGGCTCGTATACCCTGCGCATCGAAGCGACCGGGTTCTCGTCGTGGAGTCAGAACATCTCGGCCGCCGCTCAGGGTGCGCCGCTGACGATCGCTCTCCAAGTTGCCGGTCTGAGCGAAGCCATCAGTGTGGTGGGCTCGGCACCGTCGACACTCGACACACCAAGTCTCACCGGGTCCAGGCTCGGGCTCACACCCCTCGCGACGCCGGCGAGCGTGTCGATCATCTCTGGCGAAGTGATCCGCGAACGCGGCGATCAATCCATCGCCGCTGCCAAGACCAGAGCCGTCGGTGTGACGATGCAGGGAGACCCCGGCAATGGTGGCGGGTCGGTCGTGGCCCGCGGGTTCGGCGGCGTTGGCTCGGTCATGCAGCTGTTCGATGGCGATCAGCTCTTCGTGGGCGCGGGTACCGTCACGTTCCCGTTCGACCCCTGGACGGTGGAGCGCATCGAGGTGCTTGGAGGACCGTCCTCCGTGCTCTACGGCAACGGCTCGATTGGCGGCGCGGTGAACGTCGTGCCGCGCAAACCGAATCCGTTCTCTCGTGAAGGTTCGGTGCGCCTGGCCGCCGGCTCGTTCGGCACCTATCGCGGCGCCGTCGACGCGGCCGGACCGATCACGCCGAGCACGTCGTACCGCTTCGACGTCAGCACGAACCGATCTGGTGGATGGGTGACCAACAACCCGTCGAACAGCACAGCCCTCTCCGGTTCGCTCCGACGCCAGATGACGCCCACGCTGATTCTCACACTGTCCGAGGACTTCGGATACCAACAGCCTGGCGAGTACTTCGGCACACCCACCATCAATGGCGTAATCGAAGCGTCGCTGCGGAACGTGAACTACAACGTGAGCGACTCCGAGATTTGGTACCGGGACAACTGGACGCAGGTCAAGCTCGAGTGGCAGCCGTCCGCGAACGTGCGCTTCAGGAGCGGCGTGCACCTGCTGGCGACGAATCGTCATTGGCGGGACGCCGAGGAGTTCGTGTTCGATCCGTCGACGCGTCTCATCGCGCGTGACAGCTACATCGAGATTCTGCACACGCAGCGGCAATACGGCAACCGCACCGACGTCACCCTGACGAACCGGGTGGGTGGCAAGGGCAACACCTTGTCGGCCGGCTTCGACTACAACTTCGTCAGCTTCCAGCACACCAACAACAGCCCGTATGGCGGCGTCAGCGCGACCGACTTGCACAACTCGACTCCCGGCCTGTTCCTGCACGTCGATCCGACGCTGCCAAAGTACCGCACCCACACCTACCAGACGGCATTCTTCGCCGAGGACCGCTTGCAGTTGACGTCCAGGGTCTCGCTGGTTGGCGGCGCTCGCTTCGATCGCTACGCGGCCGAACGCACGAGCCTGGTGAACGGCGTCGTGTCGAATCGTACCTACACTCCGCCGAGTGGACGTGGCGGTGTGGTCTTCGCGCCCAGGACCGGTCTCTCGCTCTACGGTCAGGTGGCGACCGCCACCGACACGATCGGCGACATCATCAGTAACAACGTCGCCTCGATGCTGTTGAATCCAACGCAGGGCCGTCAGGTCGAAGCTGGCGTGAAGCAGTCGCTCTGGGGGCAGCGAGCGGAATGGACAGTCGCGGGCTATCACATCGTCAAGAAGGACCTGCTGGCACCAGTGTTCGGCCGGCCTGGCGTCGTGCAGCAGATCGGCTCCCAGTCGTCGCGCGGTGTGGAGATGACGGCAGCGATCAAGTTGCCTGGCGGCCTGACCGTTGATGCCAACGCGGCGTTCCTCGATGCGCGCTACGACGACTTCGGCGACGAGAGTGACGGTGCGTACGTCTCACGCGCCGGCAAGACCCCGCCCAGCACGCCCGAGCGCTCGGTCAATCTCTGGTTGACCTGGAACGCGCCGCAGGGCTGGCAGTTCAAGGGCGGCGTACGGTCAGTCGGTCCTCGCTATTGGGATAACACGAACACGACGAAGATTCCGCCCTACACCGTCGTCGACCTTGGCGTCCGCAAACGCCTCGGGCAGCGCACGTCGATCGACGTGCACGTCTACAACCTCGGCGACGAGTTGTACGCGACCGACTTCTACTACAACGGCTACGCACCGCAGTGGATGCTCGGCACACCGCGGTCGGCGGAAGTGTCGGTGACCTACGGCTTCTAGCGGGGGGATCGAGGCCTCTGGCGCGGACGACAGAGCCCGACGATCCAGGACAAGGACAGCAGCCGCAGGTGTCGGCTGGCGACGCGTTCTGATCTACACGCACCGCTGGCTTGGCATCGCCGGTTGCCTCGTCTTCCTCGTCTGGTTCATCTCAGGCATCGTCATGATGTATGCGCGAATGCCGCGCCTGACAGCCGAGGAACGACTCGCGCGACTGCCCACGCTCGACCTCACACATCTCGCTGTGTCACCCGCCGATGCCGCGCGCGCGGTCGGCGGCGTTCCGAATCGAGTGCGCGTTGCCATGCTGGCCGACCGTCCGGTCTATCGCTTCGAAGCCAATGGACGTTGGTCCGCGGTCTACGCCGATAGCGGCGAACGGCTTCAGCCGCTGAACGACGACGATGCGCTCGCGTTGGTGCGGCGGCTGGTTCCGGAACATGCTGCGTCGATGCGGGTGATCGGTCGGCTCGATAGCCCGGACCAGTGGACGCTCGACGGCGGCCTGCCGCGGTTTCTCCCGATGCACCGCATCGCCCTGGGTGACGCGGAGGGCACCGTTGCCTACACCGCCGATGCCATCGGCGACCTGGTGATGAAGACCAACACCCGTGGACGTTTCTGGGGCTTCGCGGGCGCTGTTCTGCACTGGACCTACTTCGCCCCGTTTCGCATGCAGCGCGAACTGTGGCGGTACTCGATCATCTCCGCCGCGCTGATCGGGTGCGTCATGTGTGTGTCGGGCCTCGCGATCGGCGTCTGGCGATTCTCGCCGTCGCAGCGATTCCGCCTGAAACGACAGCCCTCGCACTCGCCCTATGCCGGCCTCATGTGGTGGCACCACTACGCGGGATTGCTCTTCGGACTCGCCTCGTTCACCTGGGCGCTGAGTGGCGCGCTCTCGCTGACGCCGTGGGACTGGACGCCCACCACCGATCCGACCGAGGCACAGCAGGCGGCGGCCAGTGGTGGGGCGCTGCGATTGGACGTCGTCGACATCGTGAGTCTTCGGGCGGCGCGAGATACGCTGGCGAGCGAACGTCCAATCAAGGAGCTCGAGCTCCTCCAGTTCCAGGGACGGCCGCTGGCCATGGCCTACCGGGCGCCGACCATCGCTGAGGCACAGCTCGTCAAGAATCCCGATATCACGGCGCAGTTCTCTTCGCAGCTGGCGTTGGACCACTGGATGGTGTGGCTCGATCAGCCGAGCTCGAGGTTCACCCGGCTTCCGTCCGCGGCGATCACGCAGGTCGCCGCAGCGGCCATGCCCGGCGTTCCGGTTCGGGAATCGGACTGGCTCGACTCGTATGACGCGTACTATTACGACCGCTATCGCTCGAAGCCGCTGCCCGTCCTGCGCGTGCGGTACCGGGATGCCGCGAACACGTGGCTGTATCTTGATCCGCACAGCGGGCTGGTTGCAATGCGGCAGACGACGAGGACACGCCTGAACCGGTGGCTGTACAACGGGCTCCATAGTCTCGATGTTCCGTTCCTCTATAATCGTCGGCCGGCCTGGGACATCGTGCTGGTGGTGCTCAGCCTTGGCGGAATTGGCCTGTCGGTGAGCACCCTGTGGCCTGCGGTGAGGCGACTGCGCCGCCACGCCGCGAGGTGGGGCAATTCGTGAATCCAATCGGGCGGTCTCGTGCACCCGACATCGTCCGCGGCCCCACGCCTCCTCGGGCGGCGTGCCCTACTGGTTGGCAGGCGCGGTATCGCGGTGCAGCACTCGGGTCTTGAAGCGCCAGCCCGCCGCTGTCTTCACCAGGGCGTCCTCGTAACGGTAACTCGCTGTTGCCGTCGGCAGCTTCGTGCTGATGTCGAGCAGCTGCATGTAGATCGATCCGGTTGCCCCGTCTGCCGTTCGCGTGATCACGAGGTTGGAGTTCCAGTGGCGCAGGCTGGCCCCCCGCCGCTTGTCGCGCCAGTCGTGCACGAACTGAACGAGGGCGTCGCGACCCCGGCTGGAGTTGTTGAAGACGCCGTCGGACGTGAAGGTGTTTGCCCAGCCTTCGGCATCGCCGGTATCGATCAGCAGGGCGTACCGCGCATACAACTGCTGGATGTCGATGTAGTCCTGCGCACTCAGCGCCGCCGGCTTCGGGGTGGCGGACTGCGCCTGGGGGAACGCTGCGAAGCCTGCCAGGATGAGCGCGAGGAGTACGGCTGAGAGAGGTTGATGGCGCATGCAATCTCCTTTGCGTTGACGACGCGCCGCAGAGCATTACACAGAACACCTGCAGAGAACACCGCGACCGGAGCACCCACTCGCCGACGCAGGAGATGCGAAGGCGCTCCGCCTGCCGGCCTTCGCCGAGCGTCAGCGTGAGTGACGCGGGTCGGCCGACGATTCCGATTCGGGTGCGAACGGCAGGACAATTCCGAGACGAGGCGAACGCCCTCTCGCCGCGTGCAGTGGGGATGTCTGTCTAGGGGTTCCCGATCGGGAAATACAATGGACATCAGTGCAGGAAGTGGTCAAGAGATTACCGATCGGGAAGACTGCGGTATGACCATCGAAGAGATCGGCACCACCGTGCGGCAGGCCCGCCTCGCACAGGGCCTGCGCCAGGATCAGCTGGCCGCGGCTGCTGGTGTCGGTGTGCGCTTGCTGGTCGAACTGGAGCGCGGGAAGCCCACCGTGCGCCTCGACAAGGTGCTGGCCGTCCTGCGCGCGCTTGGTTGCCGCCTGGAGGTTGAACCGCCGCCAGTTCCGGCAGGACGTGACAGATGATGCGGACGCTCTCGGTCTGGTGGGACGGCGTCATCGTCGGCGCGTTACAGGTGAATCAACACGGCCAGATGCGGTTCACCTACGCGGCCGATTGGCTGTCTGACGGCTCGCGTCCGGCGATCTCGTTCTCGCTGCCCAAGCGGGAGCGGCCGTTCACTCAGCGCCAGTGCCGTCCGTTCTTCGCGGGCCTTCTGCCCGAGGGGCGTGGACGAAGATCGACGTGGCTACCCGGTGGCGGAGCATCCCCGCGTCCCGTCCGGGCTAAGTGGCGTGATCCAGCGGTGCTTGAGCAAGGAGCCCCGACACCGCTAAGGACAGCGCTCGGGCTGACATCGGGCGATACCTCCGGAGCTTGAAGGATGCGCACTGCACTAAGAGACGGCGCGGCGAGCCACCAAAACGGATTTGCTAGGAAAAATGGAGCCGGCGACAGGAGTCGGACCTGCGACCTGCTGATTACGAATCAGCTGCTCTACCAACTGAGCTACGCCGGCTAGCGTGGGGGGCGTCCGGACTCACGTGCCCGACCGGAACGACGTATCGTAGCACGGCCCGGTTCCATTTCAGACCATCGCGTCGAGTTTCTTCATGGTCTCTTCAACGGGCGCATGAATCGCGATATCGACGTCCGCCGTCGCGTCAGTCGCCTCGATGTTCAACTCCGCAGTGAAGGCCCCCTGCGCGCGGGCCTCGTGCAGGAAACCGGCAGCGGGGTAGACCCACCGCCGACGTCCCGGCCGCGCCAGCCCGTCGCAGTGCGGGCATCGAGGCGGCTGCCACTCCCACACGGTATCGCGTTGGAACGCATCAGGCGTCGCGAGGTCGTGACTATGGCCGAGTGTCCTTCCACACTGTGGCTTCGTGTTCGCGGTGAGCGCTCTCCTCTTCGCGGTGCGTACGTTCTTCCTCGCGGTGGGCGCGTTCATGCTGGACCATCTCCCGCAGTTGGCGCGAGATGAACTCTCCCGACGGCGACGTGGCGCCGTCACCCACGCGGCCGAGCCACGGTGCCGGGTCGATGTCTTCCGTATGCGTCGGCGGCTTCGAGTTGCGGTCTTTCAATGACATTCAGCCCCTCCAACCGTCCTGTCTCGCAATCGATGTGCCGACCAACGACCAATGACCAATGACTATTCCGCGGGGTCGAACGTCGGCTCGTAGACCTCGTCTGCTACCGGCTCGAGCCATGTGGTTTCGGCGTTGACGTTGACCGCCAGGTGCACACCTCGTCCGCCCGGCACGGCTCCGTGCCAGTGCTTTTCGTTTGGCACGAACATCACGGCGTCGCCGGTTTCCACGTCCTGCGCCGGCTGGCCCTCGACCTGCACACGAACCCGTCCTTCGGTCACCAGCAGCCACTGCGCACCCGAGTGCCGATGCCAGTTGGTGCGGCCGCCGGCCTCGAACTGCACGTGGTAGACGTGCACGGGCGTCCCGTCCTGGGCCGCCGCGAGTGGCTTGGTCTGCACGGGGCCGACGAACGTGGCGGTGTCGCCAGGACGGAAAGGCGTATCGCTGCCGCGGAAGATTTTCATGCGCCCTATAATACGGTCGGTTCGGCGCACAGGGCGACCGGCCCGGCGTGAGCGAGCGGCCAAGCGTGCAGGAGGACGGTATGAAGCAGGTGCAGTGGCAAGTCGGAGCGGTGGCAGCGGCGTTGAGCCTGATGATGGCAGCCGGCGCCTCGGCGCAGTATCAGGGCTGGACCATTCCGGATACCGCCAAGACCGAGAAGAGCACGGCGAAGAACCCGGCCGACGCGGCGAAGAAGGGTAAGTCGCTTTACACCGCGAACTGCGCCAAGTGCCACGGTCCGGAAGGCAAAGGCAACGGCCCTGACTCGGATCACGCTGCCGACCTTACCGACGAGTTCCGTGCCGATCTGAACCCCGAAGGGGTGCTCTACTACAAGATCTGGAACGGTCACACCAATGATATGCCGGCCTTCAAGAGCAAGCTGACGAAGGACGAGATCTGGAACCTGGTCGAGTATCTGAAGGTGCTTCGCACCAAGTAGTCGACTTGTGACTCCCTTTCTCCCTGCGCTACGATCGCTGTTTAACCACGCGGCGAAAAAGCACACAGGTGAGCATGCCCGAGACTCCCGGCACCGGGACCGGTGGACCGGCCGCAATCGTCGTTCGCGGCGCACGGACACATAACCTCAAGAACATCGACGTCTCCATCCCGGTCGGCAAACTCGTCATCGTCACGGGTGTGAGCGGCTCGGGCAAGTCGTCGCTCGCCTTCGACACGATCTACGCCGAAGGCCAGCGCCGCTACGTCGAGTCGCTGTCGGCCTATGCCCGGCAGTTCCTCGAACGCATGGAGAAGCCGGACGTCGACCGCATCGACGGCATCGCGCCCGCCATCGCCATCCGCCAGAAGAACAGCATCAGGAACCCGCGCTCGACCGTCGGCACGACGACCGAAATCCAGGACTACATGCGCCTGCTGTTCGCGCGCGTCGGCCGGACCTACTGCCGCAACTGCGGCCGCGAGGTGGTGCGCGAGACGGCCGAGGTGGTGTCGGCACAACTGTCCGAACTCGGCGCAGACACGCGCCTGGTGGTCGGCTTCGACCTGCCGGTGCTCGAGTCGGCACCACTCGCCGCGGGCGCCGCCGAAGAGGTGGACGAACTGCGCGAGGGCGGCGATGGCCATGAGTCGGACGATGCCGCGTTGGTGTCGAAGAAGAACAGTGGCTCGGCGGTGGCCTCGACCATCGAGTCGCTGCGCCGGAAGGGCTTCGGCCGCCTGCTGGTGGACGGACGCGCGGTGTCGTTCGACGACATCGAACCGAAGTCGATTGCGAAGAAGGCAATGCTGCAGGTGGTGGTCGACCGGCTGGTGCTCGGCAGCGACGATGAGCGCCAGCGCGTGACCGACGCCATCGAGACCGCCTACCGTGAGGGTGGTGGCACCGCGTGGGTGCTGCAGCGTGGACTCGACGGCGAGGTGGCTCGTACACACCTCTTCTCAGAGCGGTTCGAGTGCCGTGTCTGCAGCCTCACCTACGAAACCCCGGAACCTCGGCTCTTCTCCTTCAACAACCCGTTTGGTGCCTGTCCCACCTGCCACGGCTTCGGCAACATCGTCGAACTCGACATGTCGCTGGTGGTGCCGGACGAGTCGAAGTCGCTCAACCTGGGAGCCGTCGAACCCTGGACCAAGCCGCACTACCGAACGCAACTGGCCGACCTGAAGCGCGCCGCGAAGAAGGTGAAGCTGCGGCTCGACGTGCCGTGGTCCGCGCTGACGGAGGCGGAGAGGCAGTTCGTCATCGACGGCAACGACGACTTCGACGGCGTGCGCGGCTTCTTCACCTGGCTCGACAAGAAGAAATACAAGGTGCATGTCCGCGTGTTCCTGAGCCGGTACCGCGGCTACCAGACGTGTCCCGACTGCCAGGGCAGCCGCCTCCGCAAGGAAGCGCGCGACGTCAAGGTGTCGGGGCGCACCATCGACCGGGTGTCGGCACTCACCGTGCGCGATGCGCTGCTGTTCTGCGGCTCGCTGTCGCTCACGCCCAAGGAAGAAGCGATCGCCGACAAGGTCCTGAAAGAGATCCGGCGCCGCCTGTCGTTCCTTGCCGACGTGGGGCTCGACTACCTCTCGCTCGACCGCCTGTCGTCGACGCTGTCCGGCGGCGAAGCCCAGCGCATCAACCTCGCCACGTCGCTCGGGTCGGCGCTCGTCGGCACGCTCTACGTGCTGGATGAGCCGTCCATCGGGCTGCACTCGCGCGACAACCTGCGGCTCATCGACATCCTCCGGCAGTTGCGTGACCAGGGGAACACGGTGCTGGTGGTCGAGCACGACGCCGACATGATCAAGGTGGCCGATCACATCATCGACATGGGCGTTGGCGCGGGCGAGCAGGGCGGACGCGTGGTGTTTTCGGGCACCCTCGACGCCCTGATGCACGACCCGCGTTCGCTCACCGCGAAGTACCTGCGCGGTGAACTGGCGATTCCGATCCCGACCACGCGCCGGCGCGGCAACAGCCAGTGGATCAAGCTGACCGGCGCCACCGAGCACAACCTGAAGGACGTCGACATCGCCATTCCGCTGAACACGCTGACCTGCGTGACCGGCGTGAGCGGCTCGGGCAAGTCGACGCTGGTGCACGACGTGCTGTATGCGGCCATCAAGCGGCAGAAGGGCGACTGGGACAAGAAGGTTGGCGCGTACCGCACGCTCGAGGGGACCGAGATCATCACCGACGTGGTGCTGGTGGACCAGCAGCCGATCGGTCGCACGCCGCGCTCGAACCCGGTCACCTACCTGAAGGCGTTCGACCCGATTCGCGAGCTGTTTGCCGCCACCAAGGACGCGCGGGCCCGCGGGCTGTCGGCGAGTCACTTCTCCTTCAACGTGCCTGGTGGCCGCTGCGAGGCGTGCCAGGGTGAGGGCGAAGTGCGCGTCGAGATGCAGTTCCTGGCCGATGTGTTCGTGCCGTGCGACCAGTGCGACGGCAAGCGCTTCAAGCCGCAGGTACTCGAAGTGCATTACCGCGGCCGGAACATCAACCAGGTGCTCGACCTCACCGTACGCGAGGCGCTCACCTTCTTCAGCAGTTCGCCCAAGGTGCTGCGTCGCCTGCACGTGCTCGACGAAATCGGCCTGGGCTACCTGCGCTTGGGACAGCCGGCAACGACCCTGTCGGGCGGCGAAGCGCAGCGCATCAAGATTGCCGCCCACCTCACTTCGCAGGGCGGCGAGCGTCATCTCTACATCCTGGACGAGCCGACCACCGGCCTGCACTTCGACGACATCGCAAAACTGCTGGCCGCGTTCAAGAAGCTGCTCGAGGCCGGCAGCACGCTGGTGGTCATCGAACACAATCTCGACGTCATCAAGACGGCGGACTACATCATCGACCTCGGCCCCGACGGCGGCGAGGAGGGTGGATACGTGGTGGCCACGGGCACGCCCGAGCAGTTGGCCCTGAACGAGGCATCGGTGACCGGACGGTACGTGAAGGTGGCGCTGGCCGAAGGGCGAACCCATGCCTACTCGCAGCGGCCGAGTGGAGGAGCATCCTGATGCGAGTGAGTGGAAGACGCGGCGTTGCCGTGTGTGCGTTCGTTGCCGGACTGGTGCTGGCCGGACGCCCGGTGCAGGCCCAGGCGCAGGCGCCAGCGGTGACGTTCGAACAGATGGTGGCCGAGCTGGGCCACTCCGATCCGAACGTACGGGTGAGGGCCGTGCGCGCGCTGAAGCAGGCGGCGTATCCGGAGGCGGCGGTGCCGCTGACGCGCTCGCTGAACGATCCCGAGGACGCCATTCAGGTTGAAGCGATTGCGGCGGAAATGAACCTGCACCTGGCGGAGCCGATCGTTCCGCGCAAGCGGGTCGGCCTGCTCATCGAGGTGCGCAACGACATCTCCGCGGCCGCACTGTTCAAGCAGGGGGCGGGCGTGCTCAATCCGCGTCCGGTGGAGTTCGAGGTGCTGACGGCGCTTCGCACCACGTCGCGCGACGACAACCCGCGCGTGGCGGTCGAGGCGCTGTACGCGTTCGGGCTGCTGGCGGACAACGTCTACGGCGCCGACCGGCGGCGTCTGCTGGCGGAGTCGGCGGCGGAACTCGGTGCGCTGGTTGGCGTGCCGCAGCGAGAGTTGCGGTCGGCAGCCGTGCAGGTGATTGGCAGGCTGTACGCCTGGCGCGTTGGCGACCTCGCGGCGGACCCGACGGTTGGCGACGCGCTCGTCTCGGCACTGAACGACCGCGAGTACGCGATCCGGATGACCGCCATGGATGCCATCGGGGCACTGCGCTACGACCGCGGCGTGCAGGCGCTCACCGACATCTACACGCACTACGGTCGCGGCTCAGTGGCGGTGGCTGCGCTCGGTGCCCTGGCGCGCATTGCGCACCCGTCGAGTCTGCCGCTCTTCGTGGCGGCGCTCTCGGGACGCGACTACTCGCTGCGGCTGGCAGCGGTGGAAGGCCTGGCGCGAAGCGGCGCGACGGACCAGCGGGCCGCCATCGACGCGCTGCTGCTGAACGAGCGCAATGCCGAACTGCTGCTCGCCGGCCACTTTGCCGCGGTGCTGCTGTCGAACGGGCCGGTGGATGAACTGGTGGGCGGACTCGCGCGGGCGCGGCTGCGCCACAAGGCGTTGCAGTACCTCGAAGATGTCGCGCCTGGCCGCGGCAATATTCTCGGACCGCACGTGCAGGACCCCGACGTGTCCCTTCGACTGGACCTCCTCGAAGCGCTCGGCCGCTCTGGCGATCCGCAGGCGCTGAGTATCGTGCAGCGCATGCAGCAGGACACCGACCCGGCCGTGGTGCGTGCGGCCGTTCGCGCCGCGGCGCAGCTGCAGGGTGTGGACGCGCTGACTCCGTGACGCTGCCGCGCGACTTCTACGACCGGCCCACGCTGGACGTCGCGCGCGATCTCCTCGGTGCGGTGCTCGTACACCGCCGCCGCGGCGTCGTCACCAGCGGGGTGATCGTCGAAGTGGAGGCGTACATCGGCGAGGCCGATCCGGCCTGTCACGCCGCGTCCGGCCGCACGAAGCGCAATGCGCCGCTCTATGGGCCACCTGGTTTCTCATACGTCTACCTGAACTACGGCATCCACCATCTGGTGAACGCGGTGACCGAACCAGCGCACCAGCCCGCGGCCGTGCTCATCAGGGCGCTGGCGCCGCTCGACGGCATCCCCAGCATGCGCCGCCGGCGCCTGCGCGAGATGAAGGGGCGGACGACGATGAACCCGACGCAATTGTCGGAGTCGTCGCTCTGTCGCGGGCCTGGCAACCTGGCGATGGCGATGGGGATTACGCTCGAGGAGAACCAGATCGACCTCTCAGGGGCGCGGCTGTTCATCGAGGCGGGCGGCATGCCGGTCGGCGACATCACGTGGGGGGGCCGCATCGGCATCCGCGTCGGGACCGAGCAGCCCTGGCGGGCGTGGATCGCCGGCCATCCTGCCGTATCGGCTCATCAACGGTCCGGCTGACGGCGACGCAAACTTCTTGACCCCGCGGGGCAGAAGAGAGTACTTCTAAGGACCGTGAAAATGATGCAGGCCTGCGCGTGTTGCTGTTGTTGCGTGGCGGATACCGCCCCTCGCGCCAACCGTACAGGTCTATTGTCATCGTGCACGCACTGATCGACTCACAATCCTGAACGAACCGGCCCGGGTGGCGTACAGCTTCCCGGGCTTTTTGTTTTTATGCGCGAACTGCTTCCCATCTTTCTGCACCTGCGTGGACGCCGCGTGGTACTGGTCGGCGCCGGTCCGGTTGGCGCCAGCAAGCTGGCCGCGTTGCTGGCCGCTGGGGCAGAGGTGCGTGTGGTGGCGCCCGACATTCATCCCGACGTCGAAGCGGCGCCGGTGACGGTCGAGCGTCGCCCGTTCGTGCCGACGGATCTGGATGACGCCTGGTTCGTGGTGGCGGCGGCCACGCCCGACGTGAACCGAGCCGTGGCCCTCGCCGCCGAAGAGCGACGGCTGTTCGTAAATGCGGTGGACGACCCGCCCAATGCCACCGCCTATCTGGGCGGCGTGGTACGCCGCGACGGCGTGACACTGGCCATTTCCACCAGCGGGGAAGCGCCGGCCATTGCGGGCATGTTACGCGAAGGGCTCGACGCGCTGATTCCGCACGAACTGTCGACGTGGATGGCGACCGCGCGCCAGTCGCGGACGGCGTGGCGCCGCGACGGGGTTCCGATGGAACAGCGGCGTCCACTGCTGCTGAAGGCGCTGAACCGGTTGTATGCCGCTCGCGAAGGCGCAGCGGCGGCGCGCGAACTCGTGGGCGTCTGTGAGCCCGCGCGTGGCACGGCAGGAGAGGACCGATGACGAAACGCGGACACGTGTCGCTGGTGGGCGCCGGGCCGGGCGACCCGGAGCTGTTGACGCGCAAGGCGGCGACGGCGCTGCGCCGCGCCGACCTCGTGCTCTACGATGCACTGGTCGATGAACGCGTGCTGGCCTTTGCCCGCAAGGCGCAGCGTTTCTACGTTGGCAAGCGGGCGGGCCGCCACGCGCTCTCGCAGCACGAGATCCAGGCCGTGCTTGTCAGCCAGGCCGGTCGCGGCCGCCGCGTCGTGCGCCTCAAGGGCGGCGACCCGTTCGTCTTCGGGCGCGGCGGCGAGGAGGCGCAGGCACTCGAGCGCGCCGGTATTTCGTATGACGTGGTGCCCGGCGTCAGCAGCGCAATTGCGGCGCCGGCCAGCGCCGGTATTCCGCTCACCCATCGCGACCACGCGTCGGGCTTCTTCGTGGTGAGCGGGCACGATACGCGGGTGTTTACCAGTGCCGTGCACGCGCTCCGGCCGCACGGCGTGACCGTGGTGGTGCTGATGGGATACGGCCGCCGGGCCGAACTCGCCAGCCTGCTGGTTGAGGCCGGATGGGACCGGGCGACACCGGCCGCGATTGTCGCCGAGGGCACGCTGCCAACCGAACAGGTGTGGCGCGGCACGCTCGGCGCACTGGCCTCGGGCCAGGGCACGCTCGACACCAATGGTCCGGCCGTCCTGGTGATTGGCGCCGTGGCCGCATTGAACCTGAATGGACGCGCCCTCGCCACCGTGGCGGCGCTCGACGAGACGACGGAACCGCGGCGCCAGCGCGCGCGGCAGCAGAGGACCTAGAGGATGTCAGGACACGAGACTGTGAATACCCACGGCCGCGCGCGGCTGTCGTTCGCCAACGAAGCCGACATCGATGAATTCGTCGTCATGCTCGAGAAATACGAGCGTGCCGAGATCACGCCCGACCAGTGGCGTGCCTTCCGCCTGCTGCGCGGCACCTACGGCCAGCGGCAGTCGTACGATGCGTCGATGCTGCGCGTGAAGATCCCGCAGGGCATCATCTCGACCGCCCAGCTCGGGGCGCTGGCCGAGGTGGCCGACAAATATTCGCGGCGGTTCGGCCACATCACGACCCGGCAGAACATCCAACTGCACTTCATCAAGCTCCACGACATGGAACCGGCGATGCGCCTGCTGGCCGACGCCGGCATGACGACGCGCGAGGCGTGCGGCAACTCGGTGCGGAACATCACGGCCTGTCCGTTTGCCGGCACGTCGGCCGAGGAGCTATTCGACGTGACGCCGTACGCGGAGGCAGTCACGCGCTTTCTGCTTGGCCATCGCCTGGCGTCAACCCTGCCGCGCAAGTTCAAGATTGCCTTCGAGGGCTGCACGGAAGATCACGCGGCCATCGCCATCAACGACCTGGCGTTCAGGGCGGCGTTCGGCCCCAACGGCGAGCGCGGCTTCACCGTGCTGGCGGGCGGCGGCACGGCGCTGATGTGCAAGTCGGCTGGCGCCATCCACAATTACGTGCCGGCCACCGCGCTGTTCCGCGTCAGCGAAGCGCTGCTCATCGTGTTCAAGGAACACGGCGACTACGAGCATCGTCAGCGCAACCGCATGAAGTTCATGATCAAGAAGCTCGGCTGGGACCGCTTCCTCGAGGAGTACCAGAAGGCGCTGGCCTGGTGCGAGGGCGAGGGCGCCGTGCCGCTGCTCGAACTCGACTCGCCGGAGATGGAGCCGACGCCGACCTGGTCGCGTCCCGACGCGCCGGCGCCGAGCGCCATCGTGGCGCGCGTGGCATCGGTGTCGCCGAACGGCCCCGGCATCACGCCGATTGTCGTGCCGGTACTGAACTCCACCGACGACCAGTTCAACCACTGGCGGCGGACGAACGTGCGGCCGCAGAAACAGTTCGGTTACATCACTGCCACGGTCACGGTACCGCTCGGCGATCTCACCAGCGAGCAGATGCGCGTGCTCGGCGACCTGGCGCAGTCGTACAGCGACGGCACCGTGCGCGTCACGGTCGACCAGAATCTGGTGCTGCGCTGGGTGCCGGTTGGCGAGGTGCGCGAGCTGTACCGTCGGCTGGCGGCGGCGAGCCTTGGCCTTGGTGACGCGGCGACGGTGGCCGACGTGAACAGCTGCCCCGGCGCGGAGTGCTGCCGCCTCGCGGTGACGCAGTCGCGTGGCCTGGGGCGCCTGCTGGGGGACACGCTGCGCGAGCGGCCCGACCTGGTGACGAAGGCCGACGGCGCCGTCATCAAGATCAGTGGCTGCCCGAACGGCTGCGGCCAGCACCACATCGCCACCATCGGCTTCCAGGGGAGCGTGCGGCGCATCGGCGGCAAGGCCGTGCCGCAGTACTTCGTGATGGTGGGGGGCGGCACAACGGCCGAAGGCGCGAGCTTCGCGCGCACAGCGGCGAAGATTCCGGCGCGCCGCATTCCCGAGGCGGTCGAGCGGCTCATCGTCTACTACGACACGCAGAAGAAGGACGGCGAGTCGGCGACGGCGTTCTTCCAGCGCATCGAGGTTCCGCACGTCAAGGCGCTGCTCACCGATCTCGAACAGTTGACGGTGGAGAGCGCCACGGCCGACGACTTCATCGACCTCGCCGAGACCGGCGAGTTCACGCCTGAAGTGATGGAAGGGGAGTGCTCGGCGTAGGGCCATGCGGATTGCAGATTGCAGATTGGCGCTGCGGTCCAGTCTGCAATCTGAGTTCTGCAGTCTGAATTGCACGCATCTACGAATGTGGATGCATCGATAGAAAGTTGTTGCCCCGCGTTTTCGGCGTCTGATATAACCGCAGACGTGGGGCTCAACTCGTTCCAGACGTCCGGTATCAGCCCGGGCGACTTGCAGCGCTGCCATGTCGGCATCCTCGGTCTGGGCACCGTCGGTCTGGCAGTGGCCCGCAGATTGACCGGCCCCGATTCGCTCCCCCACCTCACGCTCACACACCTCTGTGACCGGCGCGCCCGCGACAAGCAGGCCCGCCAGACCGACGCGCTCGCCAGCCTCACCTGGACCGACCGGTTCGACGACCTCCTCGCCAGCGACATCGACATCGTCATCGAAACCATTCCGGGTTCCGAGCCGGCGGTCGACTACGTGCGCGCGGCGCTGCTGGCAGGGAAGTCGGTAGTGACCTCGAACAAGGGGGTGATCGCGCACCAGGGCGAGAAGCTGCTGGCACTGGCCGAGCGACAGGGGCGTCAGCTGCGTTTCGAAGGGGCCGTGGGCGGCGCGATGCCGATCGTGCGGGCACTGGGCGACGGCATGGCCGGCGACCACGTCCTGCGGATCGAGGCCATCCTGAACGGCACCAGCAATGTCGTGCTGTCGAAGATGGAAACCACCGGCTGCAGCATGGATGACGCGATTGCCGAGGCCTGTGCGGCCGGCTTCGCAGAATCGGACCCGTCGGAGGATCTCGACGGTGTCGACGCGGCCGCGAAGCTCGCCATCCTGTGCGCACTCGCCTTCAATCTGCGGGTTGCGCCGGCTGCCATCGACACGCGCTCGACCTCGCAGATTGGTGCGGCTGCCTTCGTCAGGGCGAAGCTGCGCGGCGGCACGATTCGGCAGGTGGCCCACGCGGCGTTCGATCGCGAACGGCGCAGTCTCGAAGCGTGGGTGGCGCCGACCTTCGTACCCTACTCCACGCTCTTCTCGACCATCCACGGGCCGCGTAATGCCGCCATCATCTCGTGCGCCTACGCGGGCGACATCATGCTGAGCGGCCAGGGCGCGGGCGGCGACGCCTCGGCCGTGGCGATTATCGCGGACGTGCTGACCATCGCACGCGATCGGGCCGCCATCGTGCCGGCTCCGGTCCTGGTTCAGGCCAGAGACATTCAGGGACTTTCGGATTCATCATTCGCGGAGGCTGTGTGAGCGCCCTCATCGGACTGCAGTGCCACCTGTGCAAGTCGACGTTTCCTGCCGAGGCCACATATGTATGCGAGAAGTGTCTCGGTCCGCTGGAGCCGATCTACGACTACGCGTCGATTACGTTGACGCGTGAGCAGATCGCCGCACGCCCGAAGAACATGTGGCGTTATCGCGAACTGCTGCCGATTACGGGCGAACCGCAGACCGGTTTCCACTCCGGCTTCACGCCGCTCGTCCGGTGCACGCGCCTCGCCGAGCAGCTCGGCCTGAGCGAGCTCTACATCAAGGACGACTCGGTCAACCATCCGACGCTGTCGTACAAGGACCGTGTGGTGTCAGTTGCCGCCACACGCGCCAAGGAACTGGGCTTCAAAGTACTCGCCTGCGCCTCGACCGGCAACCTGGCCAACTCGGTGGCTGCGCACGCGGCACGGCTCGGTATGGAGTGCTGTGTTTTCATTCCCAACAACCTCGAGGCGGGCAAGCGGCTCGGCTCGGCGGTCTTCGGGCCGAAGATCCTCGCCATCGCCGGGAACTACGACGATGTGAACCGGCTGTGCACGCAGGTGGCCGATCGTTACGGCTGGGGCTTCGTGAACATCAACCTCCGGTCGTACTACGCCGAAGGCGCGAAAACGATGGGGTTCGAGATCGTCGAGCAGCTCGGCTGGAAGTATCCGGACCATCTCGTCTCCCCGGTGGCCGGAGGCACGCTGCTGCCGCGCATCGCGCGCGGCCTGCGCGAACTGCGGACGATTGGACTGGTCGCGGGTGAACTGCCGAAGATTCATGCCGCTCAGGCAGCTGGATGCGCACCTGTGGTCACCGCCATCCTCGCCGGCGAGGACTACCCGGAACCGGTGAAGCCAGACACGATTGCCAAGTCGATCGCGATCGGCAACCCGGCCGACGGCTATCAGGTGGTGCAGACCGTGCGGGCCACGGGTGGCACGGGTGCGGCGGTGACCGATGAACAGATTGTCGACGCGATCCGGCTGCTCGCAACCACCGAAGGGATCTTCACCGAGCCGGCGGGTGGCACGACCCTCGCAGCAACGATCGACCTGGTGAAGAAGGGCGTCATCAAACCGGGCGAATCGGTGGTCGTCTGCGTCACGGGCAACGGCTACAAGACGGCTGAAGTGCTCGACGGCAGGCTCGAGGAGCCGGTGCAACTGAGCCGGGCGTTCAAGGATTTCGAAGCGTGGCAGGCGAGTCGGACCACGCAACTCGTGAATTCCTAGCGGACGTCGTCGGCCGCGGTAGCCGCGGACTGGACGTAGCCGCGGACCTTCAGGTCCGCAGGATGGGGCCGACCTGAAGGTCGGAAGCTACATACCCTGAGGAGAGTCGCAACATGCGCTGGTCGTCTGGTAACCGCGGCAACATCGAAGACGCACGTGGACGCTCGGGCGGTGGCATGCGTGGCGGTGCCTCGCTCGGCGTGGGTGGCCTGCTGGTCCTGCTCGTGCTGAGTTGGGCGACGGGCACCGACTTCCTCTCGCTGCTTGGCGGTGGCGGCGCTGGAGCGCCCTCCTCCGAGGTCGCCAGCACGACGACTGAGGTGCAGACCACGCCCGAGGAAGAGCGCATGGTCGACTTCGTCGATGCGGTCGCGGGCGATACGCAGGACACCTGGCAGCGCCTGCTCGGCTCCGAGTACACGCGCACGCGCGTCGTGCTCTTCCGCGATGCCACCCAATCGGGCTGCGGGGCGGCGGAAAGCGCCACCGGTCCGTTCTACTGTCCGTCCGACGAGAAGGTTTATCTCGACCTCGGGTTCTTCGCGGAGCTGACGAAGCGCTTCGGTGCGCCCGGCGACTTCGCGCAGGCCTACGTCATCGCCCACGAGTTCGGGCACCACATCCAGAAGCTGCTCGGCACGAACGAGCGCGTGCGCGCCGGCAGCATGGGCGCCAACAGTGCGTCGGTTGCCCTTGAACTGCAGGCCGACTGTTATGCCGGCATCTGGGGGCACGAGGCGTCGCAGGGCGGGCGTTTCCAGGCCGGCAAGGTGGAACTGGAGCCTGGCGACGCCGACGAGGCACTGCGGGCGGCGTCGGTCATTGGCGACGACCACCTGCAGAAGATGTCCACCGGGCGGGTGCAGCCAGAACGGTTCACCCACGGCACGTCGGCGCAGCGCATGGAGTGGTTCCAGCGCGGCATGAAGACTGGCGACCCGCGCCAGTGCGACACGTTCAGCCAGCTGACGCAGTAAACCGCGTTCGGCACGTCGGCGGCTACGTGAACTTGAACGCCAGCGCCATCAGCGCTGCGGCTGCCAGCGCTCGCTGCAGCCACGTCAGCCACTCGTTCGTCGAGGCGACGGGCGCGGGCACGCTCCGGCCGTCCCATCGCACCACCGGATTCAGGTACAGAATCGTCTGCGGCGTCGTCACCACGGTGCGGACGTAGGGGTCGTTGGCTGTGAGTGTGTAGTCTGCAGTGAGCGTGTCGTTGATCACGCGACGCACGGCCCCGTCCGTGCCGATGAACGCGATCGTCGACGGCACGCCGTCCAGGGTGACCGTCATCGTGGCGTCGGTGACGGTGAGCGACCGCAGCATGGTGATGCGCCCGCTGTCGAGTGAACCGGTCCGCAGCACGGCGTAGAAACGTCCGGCGCGCAGCGCAGCCACGATGTCCTTCGTGGCGTTGCCAGGAGCATCGATCTCGTTCCAACCCACCGCCACCCGTCGCGGGTCGTTCAGGTCGTGCGTGTCGTCGTTGGCCACGGCCCACACGGCGTGTCCGGAAGAAAGCGCCGCATCCCACACGTCCTCCGCAGTGAACGGTCCGTTGGCCACCTCCACGAGGTTGTAGCCAGTAAGCGACCGCATGGCCGCCAGGTTGTACGCGTCGCGCGAACTCGGGTGGTTCAACGCCACGAGGTCGGCCTTGGCATGCACGCGGTCGATGACGTACTGCTGGTTGCTGCGCGTCTGCCAGAACGGAAAGTCGAACCACTCGACGGCGTGCGCCCCGACGGCGAGCTGGTGGCTCTTGCCCAGGTTGAAGCCGTGTTCGTAGAGCGGAATGGTGTCGATGCCGTGCTCGGCGGCGATGCTCATGTAGTTCGAGACGCCGGCCACCGAGTAGCCCAGGTTCCTGTAACGCGTCGCCACATCCGCGTCGGGCTGTTCGCCGTTGGTCAGTCCGCCCCAGGCCTGGCCGTGCGCGTGCAGGTTGGCGCGCTGCCACGTGCCGGTGAGCGCCGCGTAGGGGTTCAGGAACTGGGAGCCCACGAACGACGCGGGACGCGGGAAGTCGTACACCGGGCCCCAGGCGTACGGAAGCAGGGCGAGGACGGCGACGACCACCGCTGCGCGCCGGAGCGCACGCCACACAAGTGCTGTTGCGGTCGACACCAGATGGGAATTCTAGACCGTCACCGCCGCGCGCAGGCCGGGGCGGACGAGGGCGTAACTGAGGCTGTCGACCAGTGCCTGAAGGCTGGCCTCGACGATGTTGTCGTCGACGCCGACCGTGCCCCACTCGGCGGTGCCGTCGCTCGACTGGATGATGACGCGGGTGCGGGCCGCGGTGCCGCTGCGCGAGTCGATGATGCGCACCTTGTAGTCGGTGAGCTTCACGTCGCGCAGTTGCGGGTAGTAGCGGATGAGTGCCGCCCGCAGCGCGGCGTCCAGTGCGTTCACCGGACCGTCGCCCTCAGCCACACGGTGTTCCGACTGCTCGCCGACCCGCACCTTCACAATGGCTTCACACGTCGAGACG
>JAYTXA010000004.1:0-19091 GCA_043743165.1 Acidobacteriota bacterium | reverse complement strand
TGATCACATCCGTCGTGGCGCGCCCCAGTCTGCGGCAGCGGACGAGGGCCTGCTGCACGCGGTGCAGCTGTCCGGCCACCAGCGGGGCCGGCTCGCCAGCCAATTCGGCCGGCGAGGGTACGTGCGACATCGCCGCGGCGAGGGGAGCCTCGCAGGCGGCCAGCGCATCGGGATTCGCACTCGCCAGGGCAGACGCAAGGCGTTCGAGCGCTGAGGCCAGCTGCTCGAGCCGCGCGAAGGCCGGGTCGGCGTGAGACACGGTATTACCCCTCGTTGTCAGTCATCAGGCGCTGAATGAGCGTATCGGCGAGCTTCTGCGCGTTGGCGCCGAGCTCACCGCTCTCGAGCAGTGCCTTCCCGCGGGCGACCGCTTCCGGACGAACCGCGACGGGCTGACTTGCGGCGTCGATGGCCCTCTGGGCCAGTGCGACATCCGAAGAGACCGTGACGGCATCACCCTTCTGGGCGGCGCCCAGTTCCTTGGCTTTGCTGGCAGCAACACGCGCGGCGTCGACCTGGCCGGTGGCGCTTGTGTCAACACTCGGCCGATTGCCCTCAATCTTCATGGCTACTCCTGACGTAAGACCTGTCAGCGTAGGAATCGGCACGCACACCGGAATCCTTTAACAGGCTTGCCACTGCGATGGCCTGCCCGTTCTGGCGCGCTTCGAGGTGGAGATGAGGACCGGTCGATCGCCCGCTGCTTCCTGACTGTGCGACCACCTGCCCCGCCTCTACCGAATCCCCTTCGCGCACCGACGCACCAGACAG
This sequence comes from Acidobacteriota bacterium, assembly GCA_043743165.1. Taxonomy (GTDB): domain Bacteria; phylum Acidobacteriota; class Vicinamibacteria; order Vicinamibacterales; family CAVVIG01; genus CAVVIG01. Next base: position 18,320 of record JAYTXA010000004.1, on the reverse strand, counting down.
ATGGGCGTATCGCGTCTCGAGCCCATTGCCGTGGTCGATGACCACGGTCAGTCCGTATCCGGACCGTTCGCCGACCGCCGACACCCGCCCACCGGCAACCGCCTGCACACCCTGGCCATACGCCATGCGCACATCGGTGCCCGCGTGGAACTGCGGCCGCCCGGTCAACGGGTCCGACCGCCATCCGAACGGCGACGTCACCGTGCCCGGCAGACTGACCGGCGCACGGGGCGACTCCACCTCGCTGGTGGCGGCAACCACCGGCAGTGCCACCGCCGCGCGAGGCGCAGCCACGGACGCGGCGAGCGCCGCCGGCGGCGTGACCGACCCGGCCTCGGCCGCGGTCGTACGGTTCGATGTATACGCGGCCACGACGTGCGGCGCCACGGGTACGGTGGCTGCCGACGCGTCGGCGCCGCGCTTCACGAGCGCTTCGAGCATCATGCGCGCCAGACCCATGCCGCCCGCCTTGCTGAGCGACTGGCCCAGTTCGCTGTCGAACGTGTCGGTCATCGTGGCGTTGCCGAGCCCTTCCTCCTGCTCACCACCGCCGAGCGACTCGCGCATGCCGCGCAACATCTCCGAGAGGAACATCGCCTCGAATTCCTGCGACAGGCGCTGCAACTGCACGCGCTCGGCATCGGCCTTCTTCGGATCGGCCGCGGCGGAGGTGACGGCTGCGGCTGTCGTGGCGCGCAGATCCATGGCTACAGCACCACCAGGTCGGCCTTGAGCGCGCCGGCCGCCTTCAGCGCCTGCATGATCGCGATGATGTCGCGAGGCGACGCGCCGAGCGCGTTCAGCGCCCGCACCACCGCCTCCAGCGTCGTCCCCTCTTCGAGCGAGACAAGCTGCGCACTGGTTTCCTTCACTTCGACGTTGGTGTTCGGCACCACCGTGGTGTCGCCCGAGCGCGAGAACGCGTTCGGCTGCGAGACCTCGTATTTCGTGCTGATCTTCACCGAGAGGTTGCCGTGCGCCACCGCGGCGGCCGCGATACGCACGTCGCCGCCGACGACCACGGTGCCGGTGCGTTCGTTGATCACCACACGAGCCGTCGCGTCGGTCCGCACCGGCAGCAGTTCGAGCCGTGCCATCAGCATCGACACGGTCGTGCGGTACTGCGGCGGCACCTTCACGGTCACGCTGCCCGGGTCGACAATGGACGCGGTGTCCGGCCCGAGCTCGGTGTTGATGGCCTCGGCCACGCGCGAGGCGCTCACGAAGTCGGGCTCGCGCAGCGCCAGCGTCAGCAGTTCGCTGTTAGGCGGCGTGGTGCCGGCCGCCAGCTGCACCTGGGCTCCCGACGGCACCCGGCCGACCGTGAGATGGTTCACCTGCACGCTGTTGCCACCGGAGCCACCGCCAAAGCCGCCGATTGACAGCGAACCCTGCGCCAGCGCATAAATCTGGCCGTTACCACCCCTCAGCGGCGTGGCGAGCAGCGTGCCGCCCTGGAGGCTGCGCGCATCACCGACCGACGACGCGGTGACGTCGATGCGGGCGCCTGGCCGGGTGTAGGCCGGCAGTTCCGCCGTCACCAGCACCGCGGCGACGTTCTCGATCTTGATCTGTTCGCCCGGCACCGAGACCCCGAAACGCTCGAGCATGTTGGCCAGCGTCTGGGCGGAGAAGATGGTCTGCCGCTTGTCACCGGTCTTGTTCAGACCGACGACGAGGCCGTAGCCGATCAGCTGCACCGACTCGACGCCCTGGATGGACGCGACGTCCTTCAGGCGGGTGGCCGAGTCGGCAGCGCCCGCCGGTGCGGCGGACAGCCCGCACAGCACCAGCAGCAGGCCCGACACGACGCGAGTGAGTGTGAAGGAATGCATGGGGCCTCAGAAAATCTTGTTCAGCACGCGGATGAGCCAGCCCGGCGACAGGCTGTCCTTCATGAGGCCGCGACCGAAGTACCGAATCTGGAGTTCGCCAAGCGAGGTGGACAGCACGACGTTGTTGGGACTGATATCTGCAACGCGTGCCACTCCAGTCAGGACCACCACCTGTCGATCACCATTGATGGCGATTTCGCGAACACTCTCAATGAAAAGGTCGCCATTCGGCAGGACCTCGGCCACCCGGCCGGTGACGATGGCTGTCAGTTCTCCGGCCCGTGTCGTTGTACCGGCACCTTTGAACTGCGTGTCGCTCTTGGCGGCGGCGAGCTTGGCCGGGTCGATAAGGGCCGGCAGCTTCTTCTCGACGCCGAACAGTCCGGGCACCGCGGCCGACCCGCTGCTCGACTTCGAGAGGTTCGAATCGGCGGTGCCGGTGGCGGTGATGCTCTCGACCACCCGGATGGTGACCAGGTCGTTCACCCGGCCGGCGCGGTTGTCGCCGAGCAGGCCGTTCATCCAGTCGTGCCGTCCGTGCGCGGGGGTGTCAGCGGCCTGCTTCCGGGCCGACTCGAGGTAGCGCGATAGCTGCTCGTCGTATTTGTCGCTGGCGGCCGGCTGCTGCGCGGCGGCCGGACCGGCCGACAGCACGCACGCCACGCCCACCACCGCAGCCCACTGCGTCCGTTTAGTCATGCATCACCTCGACTACGCCGGCCCGGAGCACGCGCGCACGGAGCTCGCGACGCGTCTCGCGATTCACCACCCGCACGACGGCCCCTTCGGCGCCGTTATCCACTGCCGTCAGTTCCGCCCACACCTGGACGCTGCCAATTGTGGCCAGCGCCTGCACGGTGTCGCCCGCACGGATGGCCAGTGGCAGCACCGCGTCCTGCAGGGTCAGCACGTCCCCGCTCGCCGTATCGCGCCGCAGGGTGGCGCCGATGAGATCCTTTGCCGTCGGTAGCCGCTTCAACGGCACACCGCCCGGATCGCCCGTGATCGACACCAGGTCGTCAGCCGACAGCACGCTGCCGCGCGCCAGCGTCCGCGCCGCCTGCACGTGCGGCATCGACACGAACACGTCGGCGCGTCCACGCCCGACCTGCATCTGCTTGCCGCGCACTCCCGCCCCGAGAATCACGAACTCCACGGGCGCATCGAGCGTGGCCTGCGGCGACGGCACCACGGCCAGCGAACCGGCCGCATCCTCGCGCGCCGACACGTGCATGTTGCCAATCGTGATCTCCGCGCTGCTCCCGAGCCGCGAGCGCAGCTCGGCGACGAGCGCCGTCGCCACACGCGGCTGCAGCGCAGCGCTTGCCGGCGCCTGCGCGTCCACCGGCGACACGCCAGCCACGAACAGGAGAAGCGGAAGGAGGCGCGCCATCACCGCACCATGTTGTTGACCTGCGAGAGCATCTCGTCGGCCGCCTTGATGACGCGCGAGTTGGCCTCGTAGGCACGCTGGCCGAGGATCATGTTCACCATCTCCTCGACCACGCTGACGTTCGAGTCCTCGATGAATCCCTGCTGGACCGTCCCCTTGCCGTCGACGCCGGGTGCACCGGTCTGCGCGTCGCCCGAGGCGGTCGTCACCTCGAACAAGTTGCCGCCCATCGGGCGCAGGCCCGCCGCGTTCTGGAAGGTGGCGAGTTCGATGGTGCCCAGTTGCTGCGACGCCGACTGCCCAGCAATCTGGGCCGACACCACGCCGTCCTTCGAGATGGAGACCGTCGTCGCATTCGCCGGAATGCTGATCTGCGGCTCGAGGCCATAGCCGTCGGCGGTGACCAGCATGCCCTGCGAGTCGCGGTGAAAGGCACCCGTGCGCGTATAAGCGGTCGTGCCGGCGGGCGTCGTAATCTGGAAGAAGCCGTCGCCTTCGATGGCGAGGTCCAGCTGTCCGCCCGAGGCGCGCAGGTTGCCGGCGCTGAAGTCGCGCGAGGTGCCGACCGGGCGCGTGCCGAGGCCCACTTCGAGGCCGATGGGCGCTTCGCCCACCGACGACGTTGCCGAGCCGGCCGCGCGGGTCTCCTGGTAGACGAGGTCCTCGAACTCCATGTGGCTCTTCTTGAACCCGGCCGTGTTGACGTTGGCCAGGTTGTGGGCCACGGTGTCGATATTCGCCTGCTGGGCGTTCATGCCGCTGGCAGCGGTGTAGAGGGCGCGGATCATCTCAGTCTCCCCAGTTGGTCGATGGCGCGGCCATCGATGTCGTTCATCATCAGCGTCATGGCTTTCTGGAGCGCCTCGAAGCTGCGGCTGACGCCGGTCAACTGCGCGACGCGGTCGACGAGGGAGACGTTGGACTGCTCCAGAGTTCCCATGCGGACCTTCGGTTGCGCCACGTCGGTGGCCACGGCTGTACCGGCGCGCAGCTTGGCGCCGCTCTCGGCGGCGAGGCCGCCAGGGTTCTCGAAGTTGACCACCCTCAACGTGCCGGCCGCCACGCCACCGGCCTTGATGGTGCCGTCGCTGTCGACGGTGACCTCGCCCTGACCGAGGCGGATCGGACCATTGGCACCCTGTACCGCCGAGCCATCATCGGTGACCAGCGTACCGTCGGTGCTGCGGTTGAAGTGGCCGTTGCGCGTGTAGCGCGTGCCGACCGGTGTCTCGACCACGAAGAAGCCGTTCCCCTCGAGCGCAAAGTCGAGGTCGCGTCCGGTGGTGGCCATCGTGCCCGGCGCGACGTCCAGCCGGCGGTCGCCGGTGGTGACGTCGATGGCCGACTGCAGCACGGTCGAGAATTGCGGGCGGTCTGCCTGTGCATCGGCCGCGCGCTCGCTCTTGTAGCCCGCCGTGCCGACATTGGCGATGTCCGACGCCAGCCGATCGAGCTGGTCGAGACGGGCGCGCATGCCGCTCAGTGCGATGTACTGACTGCCTGCCATGACAACTCCTGCGTGGTCGGGCGGGCGAACAGGACGTCGTTCACCATGGCCTCTCCATGAACGCGAACCCAGATGTACGGATCCCAGTGCGCTTCGGCGAGCCGCGCGCGGCGGGTCGATGCGGCGATCGTCGCAATGCGCGTCGCCGCTTCGCCTTCACTCTTCACGATGACCACGCGCGAGGTGTCCGGTGCCGGCACTTGCGTGGTGCCGTAGTGCGCGAACAGGTCGGCCCACACTTCGTCTTCGACGAGATACGGCTCCGGAATCCACCCGGTCAGTGTCCTCAGTGCGTTCACCGCGTCCCAGCGGACCGGCGCCATCGACGCCACCCGCACCCGCCCGTCCCGATCGGACTTCGAGAACGGAATGAGTCCGAGCGCTGCCATCGCTTCGTGCGGCAGGCCGCCGGGTCCGTCCTGCACCGTGGCCGGATCGATGGCGGTCAAATAGCGGGTGCCGGCCTGCGCCGCCAGCGCCTTCAGCACCATGGCGGAGTCGATGCCGAACAGCTCGCGAGCCTGGGCCCCGAGCCGGAGTCCACTCTTCTGCTGCTGTGCCAGCGCGTCGTGCAGCTGGTCTGCCGACAGCGCGCCGTGATGACGCAGCAGCACGCCGAGGCGCAGATGCGGCGCCGACGCCACGATCGGTGGGTCGGCCGGAATGACGTCGGCGAGCAGCTTCTGCACCATGCGCTCGACACACGCCTGCGAGCAGAACCAGCGCGTGTCGACGGTGACTCCTGACACACCCGCCAGCACGTCGGGGCGCCAGCGGCCGCAGGCGTCAGACGCGCAGCGAGCCATGGTCGGCCTCCGTTGAACGGGCAGCCGTCCCGAGCCCGAGGTGCAGCCGGATTTCGCTTTCGGACATCGACTCGTCGGCGGCGATCGCATTGACGGGACGCCCCTTTTTCGCTGCACTGACGATGCGGCGCGTCGTGGCGCGGGTGGTGCCGCGCGTCGAGGTCCTGGTGCCGAACGCGGTCAGGCCAGCCGCGACGTTCGCGAGCCCCTGCTCGGTGGTGTCGGTCAACAGCGACAGTGCCTCGGCGAAGTGCGAGAGCCGCTCGTTCATCCGTTCGGCGCCGGTGACGCGGCGCGCCAGGCGGACGAGCAGAACCAGTTGCAACGCGCTGATCACGGCCATTGCCGCAAGCACGTAGGTGATGATCATCGTGTCTCCAATGCGCGGATGCGGTCCGTGCGGCTAACCAGGTCGGTGATGCGCAGCCCGTAGCTGCCGTCGACGATCACCACTTCCCCATAGGCAATAATCTTGTCGCTGACCAGCAGTTCGACCGGGTCGTCTGGGGAACGGCCCATGTCGACGATCGAGCCTGGGCCGAGCCCCGTCAGCGCCTTCAGCGACAGCGTCGTCCGGCCGAAGCGCACCACCAGCGGCAGTTCGACGTCGAGCACCAGATCGAGATTGCCGCTCTGACGGACGCTCTGGGCATCGCCCACGTCCGTAAGGCTGGCCGACACCGCGACGAGGCCGACCGTCTCCTTGGTCATCGGGAACTGCAGCAGGCTGGCGCTGGCTGGTGCGTTCCCAGGCGTGATGGCCGACACCGAGAAGCGTAGGCCGGCGAAGTCGGGGGCGAGCGACACGATGGCGCACGCATGCGTCGCCATCTCCCGCACCAGGTTGATGACGTTCTCGAGCGCCGGTTCGCCCTCGGCGCCCGTGGCGGCGCGTACCGCCGCATCGGCCACGGTCGCCTCGATCCAGGCGACGACGGCGCCGCTCTGCGACCCGGTGACCTTGGCGGAGAGCAGCAGGCCGCGACCGACCGCAGGACCGCTGGCCGGTTCCGCTGTTACAGTGGCGCCGATGGCAGCGGCCAGCGCCGCGACCAGTTCGTGGCCGAAGCGCGAGGCAAGGCGAGTGGACAGCAGTTGCTCGGTCATTTAGCCCTCGGACATTCCCGCGTCAGCGCGGCGTTCGATCCGAACACCGACCCGTCCGGCGTGCTTGGTGAGGCGCCCGGTGTACTTGCGCGTGTCGCCGACACGGATCTCGACCGGTTCGTCGGCGCGGACCCCGAGCGTGAGCACATCGCCCGGCTGCAGGGCCACGAGTTCGCTGGTGCGCAACCGCGCCTCGAGCATCGCCGTCAGCCGCATCGGCACGCGCTGCAGGTTCTGCCGCAGCCACAGCTTCTCGACATCGTTCGGCTCGCGGCGCTGGCGATGCCAGGCCTGGCCGAAATAGGCACCGACCGCCTCGATGAGACTGGCGGGCAGGCACAGATTCATCATTCCGCGCGCCGTGCCGATTCTCATCTCGAACGCGATCATGACGACCACTTCATTCGGCGCCGACACCTGCAGCATCTGGGGACGGGTCTCACGACCGCGCACCGTGAATTGCAGCGGGGTGAGCGCACGCCAGGTCTCGGACAGCGCGTCGAGCAACAGCTTGACGACCGAGTCGATCACGTTCTGCTCGATGTCGCTCAGCGCCCGGGTCGGCGCCGAGCCGTTGCCGGTGCCCCCGAGCATGCGGTCGACGACCGAGAACGCAATCGCCGGGTTCACTTCGAGCGCGCCCAGATCCTCGAACGGCGCCATGGAGAGCGCGTAGAACGCCGTCGGATCGGACAGCGACATCAGGAACTCGGAGTAGGAGAACTGCTCCACCGACACCACCGACAGCTCCGTGATGGTGCGGAGGTACGCCGAGAGCGAGGTGGCGACGTTGCGCGCGAACCGCTCGTGCAGGAACTGCAGCGAGTGAATCTGTTCCTTCGACACCCGGTCTGGGCGCCGGAAGTTGTACCGCGCCGCCGCGTCGCGCGACACCGACATGCGCGGCGATGCGTCGAGTGCGGCGTCGTCAGTCGCGGCGAGCAGCGAATCGATTTCTTCCTGTGTGAGGATCTTGCTCATGCCCCGGCTCCCGGATGCCGCATGCGCGTCGCCAGCCGCGAGCGGAGCCGGCCAATCGCCTGCGTCCGCAGTTGCGAGACGCGCGACTCACCCACCCCGATGACCTGGCCGATTTCGGCGAGCGTCAATTCTTCCTGGTAGTAGAGCGCCAGAATCTGCCGTTCACGATCGGGCAGTTCGGTGATGGCGTCGGCCAGCAGCTGCCGGAGCTCTTCGCGTTCGAGCTGCGCATATGGGCCTTCGCCAGGGTCCACGGCCACTTCCAGCGAACTCGTCCCGTCGTCGTTCGTCGACTGGCGGATGGCCGCCAGTTCCGCCGTCTTCAGCTGATCGAGCATGCGGCCGTACTCGGGCTCGGAGACGTTCAGCGCGCCGGCGACTTCCTTCTCCTCGGGTTCACGCCCGAGTTCGTGGCGCAGGCGCGCGAGCGTGCCGTCCATCGTGCGTCCGAGCTTGCGGACAGAGCGGGGCGCCCAGTCAAGGTCGCGCAGTGCGTCGAGCATCGCCCCGTGGATGCGGCGGCGGGCGAAGGCGTCGAACGGCACGCCGAGTGTCGGCTTGAACCGGCTCGCCGCGTCCATCAACCCGAGGACGCCGACGCTGATCAGCTCGGACACTTCCACCTGCGAGGGCACACGGTGCGCGAGGCGCCCCGCCAGGGCCCGCACCAGTCCAACGTGTTCCATGACCAACCGGTCACGTGTCTCGAGATCGGCTTCTGGCATTACCATCGTCACGCGCATGACCGCGCCTCCGTCCGCGCAAAGTCTTCCGCGGTCATCACACTGCTCTGCACAGCCGGTGCCGCCGTCTCGACCGGCGGCGTCCACGTGGCGATACGCCGTGCCAGGCGTTGATAGGCACGGGTCGCCGGGCTGTCTACGAGCTGCGTCATGAGCGGTCGCTGCGCCTGGACTGATTCCGACACGCGAACGTCGCGTTCAACGTGTCCGTAGTAGCGGATGGTGCCGCCGAGGAACTGCCGCACGGCCGTTCCGAGCTTCCGCGCCACCTGTCGGGCCTGCTGGCCGTCGCGCGCCATGTTCACCACGAGCCCGACCTCGCGGCCCGGTGCGGCGCCGATCAGCAGCTTCGTCATGGCGTAGACATCCACCAGCGCTGTCGGGTCGCAAGTAGTGACCACAATGGCTTTGTCCGAGGCGTCGGCCACCATGAGGGTGGTGTCGCCGATGCCGGGGCCCGTGTCCACGAGCAGGAAGTCGAAGGTCGGGCCGAGCTGATCGATGCCCGCTTGTACCCGGGCCCAGTGGTCGTTCGGCAACGCCGCCATGCCCTTGATGCCGGTGCCCGCCGGAAACACGCGCACGCCCCACGCGGTGTGTGCCTCGATGTCGCCAAGCGCCTTCTCGCCGGCCAGGACGGAGCCGAGGTGCGCCTCTGGCGACAGGCCCAGCATCACGTCGACATTGCCCAGCCCGAAGTCGGCGTCGAGGATGCCGACGCGAGTGTCCAGACGGGCCAGGGCTATCGCCAAGTTGACGGTGAGCGTCGTCTTGCCGACACCCCCCTTGCCGCTGGTGACCGCGATCGTGACGCCTCGGCGAACGGACTGCACGACGTTGCGCATCACCGGGCCGCCGCTTCCTCGTACGACTCGGACAGGATGGCGCTGGCCAGCCGCGCCGGGGTCGCGCGTTCGAAGTCTTCGGGCACTCGCTGCCCGGTGGTGATGTAGGAGATGGGAATGCCGCGCTCACGCAGCAGGCTGCTCAGGGGCGCGAGCGAGTCGGTCTCATCGAGCTTGGTGATGACGACGCGCGTCGGCCTCGCGTCGGCGTAGGTGTCGAAGATGCGGCGGGCGCTCGACACGCTCGTGTCCGCGGCCAGCACCAGGTGGGTGCGGACGCTGCGGTGCCGCGCCAGCGTATTGAGCTGCTCGGCCACCGAACCGTCCTTCGGCGACCGGCCGGCCGTATCGACCAGCACCGTGTGACGGGCGCCGCTCAGCGCGCGGTCCAGTTCGTCGGAGGTGCGAGCCACCTTGAAGGTCGACCCGATGATGTCGGCGTAGGTGCGCAACTGATCGACCGCGCCGGCGCGGAAGCCGTCGGCAGCAATCATGCCGAGGGCGCGGCCGTGGGCGGCCCGCTCGCGCGCCGCGATCTTGGCAATCGTCGTCGTCTTGCCCACTCCAGGCGGTCCGATGAACACCTCGGCGCGAGCGAAGTCGTCGTCCGCCGCGGTCAGCGGCGTCACTTCGTCGACCAGCGCCTTGAACAGGCGGCTGGCTGTGGCGCCACGGCGCATCGATTCGGGAATGCTCCGAACGACGTCCGCAGCCATCGGCAGGTCGAGACCGCTGGCGACGAGACGGGCCACCAGGGCCTCGCCTTCGCGGTCGATGACGGGCGGCCGACGTTCTTCAGGCAATGGTCGGGGGTCCGACACGTCCGGGTCGACCGCCGCCGTCACCTGCACCTCGCGAGCGCCGAGCAGGCCGCGAAACCCCAGGGCCGGCACCATGTCGGTGGAGACGACGAGGGCGTCTGGCCCAAGGGCTTCGCGAGCGGCCCGAAGGGCCTCGCGCACAGTAGGTTGTCGAAATGTTTTGAGTTGCATGACTCAGTCGAGAGTCGCCAGTGCCGCAATGTTGATCTGGGCCGGAATCTCGTTGTGCGACAGCACGCCGAGATGTGGGAGCACCCGTGAAAACAGACGCCACAGGTGCGGCCGCAGCGCTGGCGTACACAAGAGCACGGGCTGTGCCACCGCACTCGCGAAGACGTCGGCGATGCGCGACGCCAGCCGCTGGGCCTGCGTCGGATCGATGGCGAGCACGGTGCCCTGGTCGGTGCGGACCACCGCCTGCAGCAGCCGCTCTTCGAGCGTCGGCGACAGTGCGATGACCGGGACCTCGCCCTTCTCGTTCTGGAAGGGGCGGCAGATGGCGCGGCCCATGGCGGCGCGCACGGCCTCGGTCAGCTGGTCCTGATCCTTGGTGACCATTGCGGCGTCGGCAAACGCCTCGAGGATCGTCGTCAGGTCGCGTACCGACACGCGCTCGCGCAGCAACTGGCGCAGGATGCGCTGCACGTCGCCGATGCTCGCCAGCTTGGGAATCAGCTCTTCAACCAGCTTGGGCGACGTCTGCGCCACGCGGTCAACCAGTTCCTTCGTCTGCTGACGGCTGAGGAGGTCCGGCAGGAACGAACGGATGGTTTCGGACAGATGCGTCGACAGCGCGGTGGTCGGGTCGACCACGGTGAAGCCAGCCGCGGCGGCCTTCTCGCGCTGGTCCTGGCCCACCCAGGTGGCCGGCAGGCCGAACGCCGGTTCGCGCGTCTGGACGCCGTCGAGCGACACGGCGACCCCGCCTGGGTTGATCGCCAACAGGCGATCCGCATAGAGCTCGCCCCGCGCCACTTCGACGCCCTTCACCAGGATGGCGTAGGCGCGCGGCGGCAGTTGGAGGTTGTCGGCCACGTGCACCGACGGCACCACGATCCCGGTCTCGTTCGCCACCTGGCGGCGAATGGCGCGCACGCGGTTCAGCAGCGTGCCGCCCTGCTTCTCGTCGACGAGCGACACGAGCGCGTAGCCCACTTCCACCGCCAGCGCATCGACCGTCGCCGTCGCGTCGAGCGCATCTGGTGACGCGGCAGTTGCGGCGGCGGTCTGAGCTGCCTTGTCGGCTTCCGCCTTGGGGCCGTCGGACGCCGCTTTGTTCGCATAGGCGGCCACCCCGAGCAGCGAGGCGACGGCCAGGAACGAAAACTTCGGCAGGCCGGGAATGAGCGCCAGGCCGACGAGCACGCCGGCGGCCACCGCAAGCGGACGGGCGCGCGCCAGCAACTGGACCGCGACGTCTTCGCCGAGATGCGACTCGGAGGCGGCGCGGGTGGTGATGAGACCTCCCGACATCGAGACCAGCAGCGACGGGATGGCGGTGACCAATCCCTCGCCTACCGTCAGGATGGTGTAGTTCTGCGCCGCAGTGGCAGCGTCCATCCCGTGCTGGACGATGCCGATGATCAGGCCGGCAACAATGTTGACCCCGGTGATGAGAACCGCCGCGAGCGCATCGCGCTGGGTGAAGCGAATGGCACCGTCCATCGAGCCGTAGAAGTCGGCTTCACGCCGCACCCGGTCGCGGCGCTGCCTGGCTTCCTTGTCGTCGATGATGCCGGCATTCAGGTCGGCGTCGATGGCCATCTGCCGTCCTGGCATGGCGTCCAGGGTGAACCGTGCCGTCACTTCGGAGATGCGGACCGCGCCGTGGTTGATCACGAGGAACTGAATCGCGATCAGCACGAGGAACACGACGATGCCGACGACGAAGTTGCCGCCGACCACGAACTGGCCGAACGCCATGATGACGTGCCCGGCTGCGTCCACACCGTCCTGGCCGTTCATCAGGATCAGGCGGGTCGACGCCACGTTCAGCGACAGCCGGATGAGGGTGAGCAGCAGGAGCAGCGACGGGAACACCGAGAACTCGACCGGTTGCCGGATGTAGATCACGGTCAGCAGCAGGACGACGGAGAGTCCGATGTCGACCGACAGCAGCAGGTCGAGGATGATCGGCGGCAGCGGCACGATCATCAGCAGCACCACCGCCATGACGGCGATGGGGGCCAGCAGTTGGGCGCTGCGATGGGGAACCGGAGCGATCTCTGTGCTCATGACGACCTACAGCACCAGTTGCCTGATGCGAACGAGATACGCGAGGATCTCCGCCACCGCACCGAACAGCGGCCCGGGAATGACCTCGCCGATTTCGGCGCTCTTGTAGAGCGCCTGCGCCAGGGGAACGTTCTCGACCATCGGGATGCCTCTCTCGCGGGCGATGGCCTTGATGCGCTGCGCCATGTGGTCGGCGCCCTTGGCCACGACGATCGGGGCGGCCATGGTGGCGCGCTGATACTGCAGGGCGACCGCGAAGTGGGTCGGGTTGGTCACCACGACAGTGGCGGTCTCGACCGACTTCAGCATCCGGCGCTTGGTCATCTCGCGCTGGATCTGCCGCACGCGTGCCTTGAGTTCCGGCGAGCCCTCGGACGACCGCGCTTCATCACGGACCTCCTGCTTCGTCATCTTCAGCTGCGACGTCGTCTTCCACTTCTCGACGAGGTAGTCGGCGACGCCGAGCACCATCATCGCGAGGGCACCCCGCCACAACAGCTGCTGCACAGACTCCCAGCCGTAGCGCACCGATTCGGCCGGGGCCATGCGGGCCACCATGCCGCCGTCGTGCAGCTGCGCGTCGATGATCTTCCAGGTGATCGTCGACAGCACGGTGACGGCGATGAACGCCTTCAGGAATTCCATGCCGCCGTGCGACGGCTTCAGGCGCTGCAATCCGCTCGACGGGCTCAGCCGCGCCCAGTTCAACTTGAGCGACTCGGTGGCGACGTTGAAGCCGGTTTGCCCAACGGTGCTCAGCACGCCGACAATGGCGGCGATACCGAGCAGCGGCCCGACGGCCACGGCCATCATGGCGCCGTCGGCAAGGATCGCCTGCGTCAGTTCACCCGGCGAAATCGACTGCAGCGGATGGTCGCCGACGCGCTGCAGGCCGAGCACCATCCGGTTCGCCATCCGCATGACGATGGACGGTCCCCAGGCACCGAGGGCGAGCGTCAGTGCCATCGACGAGATCGCCACGCTGAGGTCGCGGCTGCGCGCCACCTGCCCGCGCCCGCGCGCGTCCTTGATGCGCTTCTGTGACGGTTGTTCTGTTTTCTCGCCCTGTTCGTCAGCCATCGTCGTTCCGTCAGCGGAAGGCCAGGGCGGCGCGCATGCCCGCCTCGAGGGACGGTGTGATGTAGCGCGCGACGAGGCCGGGCGCCATGGCGAGGATCGACGCGACCACCATCATGCCGATGATGAGGCGCAGCGGCTGCGAGACCACCATCAGGTTGATGCCGGGTGCGGCCCGCGCAATCAACCCCAGCGCGATTTCGACGACGAGCATGACCAGCACCAGCGGCATCGCCAGGCGGACGCCGAGCACGAAGATGATGCCGAGCATGCTAGTCACGGCGCCGACGAGCGAGCCGTTGACCCGCCCGAGGCCGATCGGGATCTGCGCGTAGGAGGCAGCCATCGCCCGCAACAGCATGTGATGCCCGTTCAGCATGAAGAAGGTGATGAGCGCCAGGTTGGCGTAGAGCGCGGCGAACATCGAGTTCCGCACGCCGCTCTGCGGGTCGACGATCGAGCCGTAGGAAAAGCCGAGCTGATAGCCAGTGAGGTGCCCGGCGAATTCCGCACCGGCAATCAGCGCGCGAATGCCGAGGGCAATCGCCAGCCCGACCGCCATCTCGCGGGTGATGACGAGCGCAAGGTCGATAAGCCCGAAGGCGACCGGCGCGGCGATGATCGGCGTGAGCGCGAGCGTCAGCATCACGGTGACACCGAGCCGCACGGGCATGGGCGCGAACGCCGCGCCGAAGGGCGGCGCCGCCGCCACCAGCATGCCGGGGCGCACGAGCAGCAGCCCGAAGCGCACGAGCGGCTCGAACTCGATCACCGCACCAGCTCCGGCAGCCGCTGGATCAGCCCGGTCGAGAACCCGGTGACCACGCGGAGCATCCAGGGGAAGGTCAGCGCGAACACCGCGAAGATCGCCGCGGCGCGCGGAATGAACGCCAGCACGTTGTCCTGGATGGAGGTGACGGTCTGGAAGATGCTGACCAGCACGCCGGCGAGCAGGCCCGCGGCGAGCATCGGCAGCGTGACGATTACCGCCGTCTCGATGGCCTGCCGCACGATGCCGACAATAAGTGCTTCAGACATGACAGGCCTCAGGCGAAGCTGCGCACGATGGAGCCGACGATCAGGTTCCAGCCGTCGATCATCACGAACAGCAGGACCTTGAACGGCAGCGAGATCATCGCGGGCGGCAATTGCATCATGCCCATCGACAGCAGCGTCGTGGAGACGATGAGGTCGATGAGCAGGAACGGGATGAAGAGGAAGAAGCCCATCTGGAAGCCGGTCTTCAGCTCCGAGATGGCGTAGGCCGGAATGACCACGCGCATCGGCAGGTCGCTCGCCGTGTTGGGCCGGGGAACCTTGGCGAGGTCGACGAAGAGCGCGAGGTCGGCCTGCCGCGTCTGCTTCAGCATGAAGTCGCGGACCGGCGGCGCTCCGGCCTCGAGGGCCTGCATCACGTCGATCTTCCCTGCGATGGCAGGCTGAACCGCGAGCACGTTCACGCGGTCGGCGACCGGCGCCATGATGAAGGCGGTGAGGAACAGGGTGAGCCCGACCAGCATCTGGTTCGACGGCACTTCCTGCGTGCCGAGGGCCTGCCTCAAGAAATGGAAGACAATGGCGATTCTAGTAAAAGACGTCATGATGACCAGCGCCGCCGGAACGAACGACAGCAACGTCAGCAGGAGCACGATCTGCAGCGGCGCGGACACCGTGCCGACGCCGTCGATCCGGAGATTCATCTGGCTGGCCGGTTCCTGCGCGAATGCCGCAACCGATGACAGCAGCAGCATCGCCGTCAGCACGAGCCACAGGCGACGGATGCGGGCGGTCACGATCGCGGCTCCGCCAGCGACGCGTCCAGACGGTCGCCGAACGCCGGCGGGGCGCCCGTGAGCTCGGTGACCAGGGCAATGCTGTGCGGCGTCATCCCGAGCAGCAGGCGGCGTCCTTCGACGGACACCACGACCAGGGTGCGGCGTTCGCCGAGCGGGACCGCCGTTTCGACCACGATCGGCAGCGCGCCGCGACGCAGGGTGTTGGTCCGCTTCAGCGCCCAGGCCGCGCCCGCGAGAAGCGCGAGCACGACGAAGACCGACAGGAACGCCTGACCCGAGATCGACGGTCCCCCGCCGACGAGCGACTCAGCCTGGCTGAGCGCCACCACCTGCAGGCTCATGACACCTCCACCCCGGCTGGCGGCACGATGTGCGTGACGCGCAGTGCGGCGGCGTTGTCCACCACCACCACCTCCCCCGTGGCCAGCGTTATGCCGTGCACGCGGATGCTGAGGTCGCCTCCCGCGGGTTCCACCAGTTTCAACACGTGCTGGCGCTGAAGCGTCAGGCAGTCGCGCAGCGTCAGCACGCCCGTGCCGATGATGACGTCGACATGGCAACGGATGTCCTGCAGCGCCGTGGTGGCGTCGTTGGCCTCGATCGGCCGCGCGGTCTCAGTACTGGATGACAAAGTCGGAGAAGAGGACATCGACCACCTCGATCTCTTTCAGGGCTGCCGAGACGTGCTCCTTGAGTGCCTCGCGAAGTTGGACCTTGCCTTCGACCGACGCGAGGTGCTCGGAGGTCTGCTCGGTTAGGGTGTTCACAACGGCGGAGCGGGCCCCCATCATCAGCACCGGCTTCTCCTCGAACTCCTTGGCCTCGGCTTCGTCCTCGACCACGAGCTGGATCGAGGCGCGGAGGAAGCGCTGGTTCCCCTCATCGGCGAGGTTCACGACGAACGGCTCCATCTTCACGAGCCCGTGCTCGCTCAGCTTCTTCTCAACGACGGCGGCTGGCCCCGTGTTGCGCAGGAAAAACCAGGCGCCGCCGCCAGCGGCCCCGGCCGCCAGCACCGCGACGGCCACGATGATCATCAGCGGCGATTTCTTCTTGCCGGGCGCTCCGGAGACTGCGGGTGTTGGTTCGCTCATGGAACTTCTGTGAAATGTGGCGCCATCAGTGGCGACACCCATGAGGGAGCAAGCCGAATGCCCGCGAAGACCGCGGAAAAGCTCAGGATTTCGAGGAAGGCGACTGAAGCAGGAGGTCGGGTCGCCGGACGCGGTGACGGCAGGGCGACACCCGGGGGCGACTGGGGGAAGGCAGAACTCAGGGTTTGACTTCTGAGTTCTGCCTTCTGTCCGGTTCTACGCTGTGGGGAGCCACTGCCAGCGGGCCTCGGGGTCGCCCACCGAGAAGATCACGTCGATCGACCCGAATCCGTCGCCGAAGTCGATGGTGTCGTCGCCGGTGACCGTGGCCTTGCCGCCCTTCGCGTTGAAGTGGTCGACGATCGCCTGCAGGTTGCCGCTGGTCGCAGCCAGCCCGAGGTCCTGCACCGCCCGGCCGAAGGTGTACTTCGTTGTCACGTGCGCCGGGTCGTTCAACTTGCCCAGGTCGAAGCCCGGGATCGGGTTATAGGTCGATTTGCCTGTAGTGGGGGCGATGGTGTGGGTCGAGATCGGCCCGATGATCGGCGGCGTGTTGGCCGTTGTCGTCGATCCCACCTTCTCGTGGATACCGCCGAGCAGTGACGTCAGGAAGGCCCCGAATTCGTCCTTTGAAAGCTGACCGTCCTTGTTGGTGTCGATCCGGCCCATGATGCCGGTGACCAACTGGCCGATATCCGGGGTGCTTCCGATGCTGTTGATGGACATGTGTTCCTCTCAGAAGACGAGTTCGAAGGTTCCCTGGTCGGCCGCTCGGCGCTGACGCCGTGGTGGCTGCTGTTCGCGCTCTTCACGCGGGCTTGCATCGCCCTCGTCGGCGGAGGCTGGCGCGTCTTCATCGACGATGATCAGTCGGTCGAGCTGTAAACCCTGGTCGGCGAGGGACTGCCGCAACACCGACTCGTTGGTGCGCATCCACTCGCGCACGTCGGCGCTCGCGGCCTGCAGCGATGCCGTCACCGAGCTGCCGTTGATCTGCACACCGACGGTCACGCCGCCGAGGAATCCGGGGTTCAGCCGGATGCGCGCCTCCCCACTGCCCTGATCGAACTGGACCCGGATGGCGTGAATGAGCTGCGTCGGCAGCTCCGCGTCGAGCAGCGGTGTCGACGACACGGCCGTCCCGGCAACCGCCGCGTTCGCCGCGGCAGGCGTGGTCGTGACGCCGATGGCCGCAGCCGCATGGAAAGCGGCAATGGCCTGTGCGGCTCGCGCCGTTGGACGCACGATTGGGGCCGGGGCGTCGTCGGGCGTATTTTTGTGGGTGGGCGCGCCCTGCACCTTTTCGTCTGCCACATCCGCCTCGTTCGCCAGCCCGTTCGAGACCGCCATCTGCGGCTGACCGGGAGCCTGACGGACCGCGCGCGGCGTCCGGATGGCCCCGGAGTCCGTCGCAGCTGGCTCGGTCGTCACCGTGAACGCGAACTGCGGGTCTGAAGCTCCCGGATCCGGGGAGACGTCGGCGGCGGCCGTGGTCGGGACTGCGACGTCGACGGCAAGTGGAGTGGACCCACGCTCGCGCGCGGCTGGAGCGACAGGTGCGGCTGGTGCGGCGGGCGCCGGCTGCGGAACGAGTTCAGTCTCGGGTAGCGACGCCGAGGGCAGCGATACCGACGACGGGGCGGAGGCGGGACGGATCCCGTCCACCGACTGCGCCAGCGCCTCGCGCACGGCGGCCATCGCCGCCTCACGCGAGTTTGACGGTGCCGTGGAGCGTGGCGCCTGCGGCGTCCGGGCGGAACGGCTCGACGCTGCGGTGGACACCGCAACGCCGATGTCGGAGGAGCCCGACGGGTGTGTGGTGCGCGCCGCGCGCAGCGCCGCGAGCACCTCCGGGCTGGCGGCTTCGGCCGGCATGCCCTCTGGCAGATCCAGATCAGCGAGTGACACGTCGTTCGACACCGCCGGCGGCGCCGACGCAGTGGTCGCGACGTGCGGGACGTCGGCTTGCAGCGCCTCGAACGCCGAGGTGGCCGCCGTCTGCGGCAGTTCCACTGGCTGGTGCCAGCGGCGCGGCGGCAGCGGCGCTCCGGCCCTCGTCGGGCCTTCGGGTGCCGTCGTG
>JAYTXA010000003.1:0-21565 GCA_043743165.1 Acidobacteriota bacterium | reverse complement strand
CGTTTGGCAACGTCGACACGTCACTGACGTCGGTGGCTGCGAAGCTCGCCCCAACCTCCATCTCGTCGAGGTTCAGCGTCTTGATCGGGCGAAGCGGCGTGCCCGTGATCCGCGCGGCGAACGTCCGGTCGCCACCAGCGATCTTGTTTGCCTGCGAGTTGTCGCCGTCGTGCTCGAACAGTCCGACGTTGTACTGGAGTCCGCGCTTGAAGAAGCGTCCGTGCACCATGCCACCGATGTCGCGGCCAGGCGCCAGGTAGTCGCCGGCGAGCGAGCGATTCACGAAGTCGTTGCTCGCCTCGCCGTCGAGTTGATCGCGACTGAATGGCACCTTGAAACGCCCGCCGCGAAGCTGCAGGGCGTCCGCGATCTTCAGCTCGGCGTAGACGTCGCGCCACTGGGTCTTGGTGCTCTCGGGGTCGATTCGTGAGGTGATGAGCGGCGCCTTGGTGAACTCGCGCTCGACGCTGAACTGGATGACCTTGAACAGTTCGCCGTCGATGCTGGCGCGCGCGCGCTTCAGGATCAGGTCGTCGAAGTTCGACGGATCGTCGCCTGGGTACCTCTTGTCTTCCTGGACCTTGGCGCCGAAGTCGAGCTTGAGCCAGTTGCCCGCGCGAATAGACGGATGCTCCTTCCAGGTGAAGCGCAGCCCTTCGGACTCCTTGTCCTTGGCCTTCTCCTCCTTCTGTGCCGCAGGGGCCGGCGAGGGCGCGGATGCGGGTGTCGCGGCAGTTGTCGCGGTCGGAGCCGTCGGCGTGGCGCCAGCCGCAGGCGCGGGCGAATCGGACAGGGCAAGCAGCAGGGCAAACGGAGCAATCAGCACGGAGCGCCTCCTGCGGTAGCCGGCACTGCGCCGGACACAACCGCGGTCACACCGAGAGTTCGGAAGAGAGACTGGATGTCGGACACGACGGCTGGATCGGTGGTCTCGATCGCCACCTCCCGCCGGAAGTCGAGGCTCAGCGCGGTGAGCGCCAGGCTGCCGATGACGACGCGTCGCCCGTCGATCAGCATGATTTTGCCGTGCGACTTGAGGTCGCCGACACGCTCCGCGTCGTGCACGTGCACGGTGATGCCCGCCGCCCGCCGCTCGTCGAGCA
This sequence comes from Acidobacteriota bacterium, assembly GCA_043743165.1. Lineage (GTDB taxonomy): Bacteria > Acidobacteriota > Vicinamibacteria > Vicinamibacterales > CAVVIG01 > CAVVIG01. Next base: position 20,462 of record JAYTXA010000003.1, on the reverse strand, counting down.
GGCCGAGAATGCCGGGGTCGGACAGCTTCGGATCGATGAGCAGGATGCTCGACGTCGCCTGCTGGAACAGATCGGTGAATTGCCGCCGCGCACGCTCCGGTCCGAGGATGAGCCGCGACGGCAGCGAATCGGGTGCGGCGATGCCGTCACGATCGGTTGCCATCAACTGGCGCAGACCGCCGATCACGTCCGGGTCCCAGGTAATGACGATGGCGTCGGCGGTGCGGGCAAAGCACTTCTTCGTGAAGTTCAACGACGCCACCAGCGCCGGACCATCGTCGGCCACCACGTACTTCGCGTGGTACTTCACCACCGGGTCGTTGTAGGCGTGCACCGTGGCGCCGGTGTCCTCGAGACGTTGCCACATCTTGCGCAGCTTCTTCTTGCCGCCCTTCGCGCGCGAGGTAACGACCACCTCGACGTCGACACCACGCCCCACCGCCGCACGAAGCTCGCGGAAGATGTCCTTGTCGTTGCAGCGGAACAGCGACAACGAGAGCCGGGACCTGGCGTGACGGATCACGTCGATCACCGCCGCGCGGCGATCCACGGCGTTCAGCACAACTCGGTCTGGGGGCAGCATCACGGCGAAACGAGACTATAGCAGCTAGTGACACACCTGCGTACCGCTGTCGCCGGCGCCGCTCACCGGCAGGAACTCCCACTGGTAGCGATCGGTCGAGAGCGTCAGTTTCATGACCCCGTGCACCTTCAGGCGCGTCTCGCTGTTCGCCCGCACGCTCTGGAAGTCGTAGAGGGGAACGCCGCCGGTGCCGATCACGAACTGCCTGATGCCGCGCGAGGTGTCGAGCACCCCCTCCGGGTTCTGCGGCGCAAAGCGTTCGTACAGGTGTTCGTGCCCGGCCATGATCAGATCGGCATTCGCGTCGTAGAGGAGCTGGTAGAGCTGCCTGGCGTAGGCGCGAATCGAAGCTTCGCCGGCATTCACCGCATTCGGCCCCGACGAAAAGAGGGGGTGATGCCAGTAGGCCAACGTGCACCTGGCCGACGTGGCGGCGAGGTCGCCGCGCAGCCAGGCGAGCTGCGCCGCGCCCGACTCCGGAATGTTGCTGTTCAGCGAGATGATGTGCCACGCCCCGAGGTCGAAGCTGTAATACCCGAGACCGCTCGCGCCTGCATTCGCCCCGAAGTAGTCATAGTACGGCGCGGCGCCGACCGTGCCGTAGTCGTGATTGCCAGGGGCCGGGCGGGTGCGCGACTTGTGGCGGCCCCACGACGGCTCGTAGCAGTTCTGGAAGTCGACCCGCGCACCGGTCGGATAGGCGTTGTCGCCCAGCGTGAACACCGTACCGCCGATGCCGTCGAGCTGACGCGCCGTGGCCTCGGCGTTGCCACCACAGATGGCGATGTCGCCAGCGCCGACGAACACCTCCGGGCCGACCGGCACCGGTGTCGGGGTCGGATTCGAGGGACCGGGTACGGTCGGACTCGTCGGCGAGCCGCCCGACTTCCCGCCGCCGCTGCACTGGACCGTGACCAGGCAGGCCACCAGTGCGAGCGCCGCCGCTGGCCACCGGGGGTCGAGCTTGACGCGAGCCGAGGTGATCGCCATCAGTACCGGACCACGGCGGCGAACTGCAGGCGGCGCGTCGGGAAGGCGCTGACCGGCTGGCTGAAGAAGGGTGACGACAGGGCCCCCACGTACTCATCGTAGTTCGTAGTGCTCAGGACGTTGAAACCTTCGGCCCGCAATTCGAGCGTGCGCGTGCCGAATGGGACGCGTCGTGCCAGCGCGAGGTCGATGTTGCGGTAGCTGCCGGTCGTGCCGGTGTTGCGGCCGCCCGGCCGCGCGTCGTTCTGGGTGGTGCCGTTGCGGTCGTCACCCCAGGTGACGTTGTACGGGCGGTTGCTGCGAAACTGTCCGGCGGCCGACACCGTCCAGCCGCCGAAGGCGGCGCCGCGCGACGGCAGTTGCCAGGTGAGGCCGGCGGTGGCGCTGTGACGCACGTCGTTGTCGGCACGCGCCTTCTCCGCGGCGATGTCGCGGCTGTCCTCGGGCGGCTGGTTGTTCGCCATGTCACGCGCACGCGCCAGCGTGTACGACGACACCAGCATCAGCGCGCCGACCGAGCGATCGACCTTCACCTGCAGGCCGCGGTACCAGCTCCGTCCTTCGTTCCCAAGCGAGAGGATCTTGCGGTAGCCACCCGCACCGGGGACCGACGGACGCGTGGCATCGGCCAGCGACACGGCCCGGAAGGCCGGCTTGGCCACCGAGGCCGGCGCGTTCACGTCCACCAGGCTCATCAGGTCATGGCCATCGAGGTAGATGAAGTCGGCGGCGACATCGAACCCGAGCCACTGATGCTGCACGCCGATGGCCGCCTGCACCGCGAACGGATTGCGGAACGCCGGGTCGATCACGTGGACATCACGCGGCACCTGGGAGAGCACGGCCGACGTGAGCGCGGCCGGATAGACCGGCATCAGCGGCGAGTCCTGGGTGATGGTGATCAGCGCGGCACCGTCGGGACCTTCCAGCTCAGCGCGGTTGGCGTAGTAGAGCAGATGCTGCTGGGTGTAGAGGCCGGTGCCAGCGCGGACACCGAACGCTCCGCCGAACGGCATCCACAGCGCGCTGATGCGGGGCTGCAGGTTGTTGCGATCGGCCGCCGCGTTGTAGCCGCTGACATTCCGGATGCGTTCGATGTCGTAGCGTGCGCCCAGGTTGACCGCCAGCCGCGGCAGCACGCGCCATTCATCCTGGATGAAGAAGAACGACGAGATGCTGCGCGGGTCGGCGTCCGGCGCGTCGGCCGTCGGTGCCAGTCCCTGCACGAAGGCGTAGGGCTGCGGATAGAGCGCGGGTGGACCGGCGAAGTAGTAGGCGCCGCGGCCGAACGGCAAGGACTCGTTGTGAGCCCGCACGAACTTGAAGCCGGTACCCATCTTCACCGAGTGCCGGCCGTGGGTGTGTGTCAGGGTGTCCGCGCCCTCATACGTGTCCTCGGGGGTGGCGCCGAACCCAAACGGCCCGAGCGTGGAGCCCTCAGTGGAATAGCCGGCGCGCGAGACGTACACGGACGGCTGCAGGTCGCTGCGCCGGTCGGTGTAGCGCGCCACCTGAAAGCGCGACTGGTTGAGGATGTGGGTCGAGACGAGCTGCGTGGCCGTCAGCAGCACGGTGTGCACATCGTTGCGATACTGCACGCCGCTGCCCGGCAGCGACAGTCCGCCGGGCTCGTTCAGCCACGCGAACCGCTGCCCGTTGTAGCGGACCGACACAAGATCGTTCGAACTGAGGCGGTGATCGATCTTGAAGAAGGCGAGGTGCTCGTCCTCGTTGTTCGGCACCGTGACCTGCGGCGCCGCCGGCGACACGACGACGTTGTTGGAGCGCGCCCGGCGACCTTCATAGTTGGCGAAGAAGAACGTCCGATCGTGCGTCACTGGTCCGCCCATCGTGGCGCCGAACCGCGCCGTCGTGCCGCCGAGTTTCTCAGGCGCGAAGACCGGCCGATCGTTGAGAACCCCCGCCTGTTCGAACAACAGCATCGACCCGTGACGCTCGTTGGTGCCCGACTTGGTCACCGCGCTCGTCACCGACGCCATCGACTCGCCGAACTCCGGCGTGAAGCGGCTGTTCTGGACCTGCACTTCCTGGATGGCTTCGAGCGAGTAGCCGCTGTAGAACGTGCGGGCGGCGCTGCGCCATTTCGAGAAGTGACTCGCGCCGTCCACCAGCACGTTGTTCGCCCAGTAGATCTGCCCGTTCGGGCTTGGCGCCACCGGGTTGCCAGTGAAGCCGGGCGTGAGCGAGGCGAGGGCGATGAAGTCGCGGCCGATTAGCGGCACGCTGTGCGCGAGCCGGTCCGGAATGGTTTCCTGGATCGACAAGCGTTGCTGTTCGCGAATCGTGGTGCGCGCGGTCACCGAGAGGGTCTCGCTGGTCACCGGAATCAGCAGGAAGCTGATTGTGTCGCGGCCGTTCGGGGTCAGCGTGACGCTGGTCCGGCTGACCGGCGCGAAGCCGTCGAGTTCGGCGCGCACCTCGTACGTCGCGCCGAGCGGCAACCCCTCGAGGCGGTACTCGCCATCAGCGCCGGTCAGCGTCGACCGCTCGATAGCGGGATCGTCGCTGACGACCGTGACGGTCGCGCCGGGAAGACCGACACCGGTTGACGCGGACACACTGCCGGAGACCGACCCGGTCGCCGGCTGGGCCCAGACTGGCTGGCGCAGCACGCCCATCACCAGCAGCAACAGCGCTATGCGGACTGTCCTCATGACACCTCTCGTACGTGGAACTGGCATTCTACGCCGCGCGCTGGCGCGGCGTAGCCACAACGACGGTCAGAAGCGGAAGAAGCGGTTCACTTTCACGATGAACGCCCGGTTCTGCACGCCCGGGATGCCAGTGGCCGCGTCGCTGTTGCGCTCGTCGTTGTAGACCACGAAGAGCTCGCTGCCCGGGCGGTACTCCCAGCGCAGGCGCGCGTTGGCGCTGACGATATGGGTGCTGGAGTTGTACTGGACCAGGGCGCTGGCAAACAGCAGCGGCGTCGCCGTGAACGTCACGCGCGAGCCGAGTAGCTTCGATGAAAACGCACCGGCCGGCAGGTCGATCCAGTTGAGGGTGACCGTCGGCTCCATCGACAGCCGCGGCGAGAAGAAGATGCGCGAGCGGTTGAAGGTGAGCCCGGTCCGCGTGCCGTCGTAGAACTCACCCGTCTCGAGCAGCACGTTGCCCGAGAACGGCCGCTGCTGCCCCAGGCTGTAGCCGATGCGCCCCACAGTGAAGTCGTAGCCACACACCGGAATGCGGGCGCCTGGCACCACCGCGAACGCACGGGTGATCAGCTCGTAGTCCTCGATGAGCCCAACCTGAAAGCGGTCGCTGTTCTGGAAGTCGATGCTGAACTCCGCGTCGGCGAGGCGCGTGGCGAGCCGGCCGGCCCCGTCCTCGATGTAGGTGAACTGGCCAATGGTCGAGAACTTCCGCACCGCCGCGATTGACGCCGGACGGGGGCTGAAGCGCACCTGCCCGTAGTTCTTCCGCATGTCGGTCCGGCGCAGGAAGCCGACCTCGGGGTTGAAGTTCTTGTCGACCGTCAGCCGTTCGAGTTGCAGGCCGTAGCGATCGCCCGCGTACTCCATCTGCGCCCGGTAGCTCGATCTGTCGTCCAATACTCTGTCGGTGCGGGTCTGCGCGAAGTAGGTGGCGATGGTGAGATTGGTGAAGAACGCGAACGTGCCGTCGACGCCGAACGTCTGGTTCGAGCCGATGCCGGTCTGCGCTCGCGACCGCGACGTCGCCAGCACGCCGACGCTGCTGCGCCGCAGCAGGTCGCGCTTGACCCGAACGACCGCGAAGTTGGTCGAAGGCGCGGCCAGCGCCTCGTCCGCCTTCGTCTGCATGTTCACGAGCCCGAACTGGTAGCGGCCGACGCGCCCGGTGACGCGGCCCCCGCCCCAGATCGGCACTTCGCGGCCGCCGGCCAGCCCGATGCGCCGGCTGTAGAACAGCAGCGGCACATCGGAGGTGGCGCTGTTGCCGGTGCCGCTCGAGTTGTTGCCGAACGTGAAGATGCCCTGGTTCTCCAGGAAGAAGTCGCGTTTCTCCGGGAAGAAGAGGCTGAAGCGCGTGAGGTTCACCTGCTGCTCGTCGGCTTCCACCTGCGCGAAATCGGTGTTGTAGGTGAGGTCGGCGGTGATGTTCTGGGTGATGCTGTACTTCGCGTCGACGCCGACGTCGCCGTCGAGCTCGTTCGACCGCGCCGGCACCGACACGTTGTCGGTGGTCAGGCTGCCGATGGCGTAGGGCTTCAGCTCGATGTTGCGTGTCAGGGGCGGCGCCTCGAGCCCCACCACGCTGGCGTAGAGCGAGGCCGAGAAGTCGGCGCGGCCCATGCCGAACGCCGGCGGTACCTTGGTGAGATAGGCGATCTCGTTTTTCCACTTGTTCGTGCGGCGCGCCTGGAACCCCCAGTCCTGCACGGTGCCAGGCGCGTAGCGGATGGACTTGAACGGAATGGCCGCCTCGATGGTCCAGCCGCCGTCGAACGTCCCCGCCACCAGTTTCCAGACCGGATTCCAGTCGGCACTGTACTGACGCTCGTTCGTGCTCTGGCCGTCGGTGCGGGCGCCGAGCGAGTTGGCCTCGAACTGGAACGCACTGCGTCGATCGCGATAGGTGTCGAAGCCGAAGCCGACCGCGTCGCCCTGCCGGATGTTGCCGCTGTCGCGGCGCATCTCGTTGACGATGGCCCGTTCCGGCGCGCTCTCCCACGCCTTGAAGCTGACGTAGACGTTGTCCTTGTCGTAGAAGAGCCAGACCTCGGTCTTCTCGGTTGCGGCCTCGCCGCCGCTGGGCTCCATCTGGATGAAGCCGGAAGCCGGCTGCACGCTGGCGTAGATCGCTTCATCGAGCTTGCCGTCGACGTGCATCGGCGACGTCACCCGCACCGCGCGAATCGTCGCCCGCCCTTCATCGTCGCGCAACAGCGTCTGCGGCAGCACCGGCGCCGGCGGACCCGACGCTGGCGGTGCCTGGGCGGTGGCGAACGACGGACACAGCACGGCCGCCGCGAGCAGTGCGGCCGCGAGTGGGCGGCCGACGGGCAAGAACGGAGCGGTGTGAAGAGCAGTGAGGAATGTCACGGATGCAGGTCGGTGTCTTTCGTTTCCGTCATGGCTATCAGGCCGACGAGCGTCAGCGCCGCCGCCGCTGTGAGGTAGTAGCCCACCCACGGCAGCCCCCAGTGCGTGGCCAGCCAGGTGGCGATATACGGCGCCAGCGACGCGCCAAAGATGCCGGCGAGGTTGAACGTCAGCGAACTGCCGGTGTAGCGCACCGACGTCGGGAAGAGTTCGGACAGCACCGTGCCAAGCGGGCCGTAGGTCATCCCCATCAGGGTGAGGCCGATGGTCAGCGTGAGCACCGCGCCGGCCGTACCGGCCTGGAACAGCGGTCCCATGACGACGCCGAACAGGCCAATCGCCACGGTCACCCAGATCATGGTGCGACGCCGGCCGTGCTCGGCGATCTTCGCCGAGATCGGAATGGCCAGCCCGAAGCAGAGAATGCCGAACAGCTGGAAGATGAGGAAGCGGTCGCGCGTGAAGCCGAGCGCGCTGGTCCCCCACGACAAGGTGAAGACCGTCATCAGGTAGAACAGCACGAACGTGGCGAGTGAGGCCAGCGTGCCGGCAACGAGTGTGCCCCGATGCGAGGCGAAGACCGTGAACACCGGCACCTTCACGCGCTCGCTTTCCTGCACCTTCTGGAACACCGGCGTCTCGGTGATGGTAAGCCGCACATAGAGGCCAACTACCACGAGGGCGGCGCTGGCCAGGAACGGCAGGCGCCAGCCAAAGGCAAAGAACTGCTCGTCGGTGAACAGCGACGACAGCAGCAGGAAGATGCCGCCGGAGAAGAAGAAGCCGATCGGCGCACCGAGCTGCGGGAACATGCCGTACCAGGCGCGTTTCCCTGGCGGCGCATTCTCGATCGCCAGCAGCACCGCCCCGCCCCACTCGCCCCCGAGCCCCAGCCCCTGGCCGAAGCGGCACAGCGCCAGCAGCAGCGGCGCGGCAATGCCGATCGACGCATAGGTTGGCAGCAGGCCAATCCCCACCGTCGATACACCCATGGTCAGCAGCGCCGCCACGAGCGTGGCCTTGCGGCCGACGCGGTCGCCGAAGTGGCCGAAGAAGGCGGAGCCGATCGGCCGCGCGAAGAACGCCACCGCAAAGGTTGCGAGCGAGGCGAGCGTCGCCGACGCCGGATCGGTGGACGGGAAGAACAGCTTCGGGAAGACCAGCACCGCCGCCGTGGCGTAGATGTAGAAGACGAAGAACTCGATGGTGGTGCCAATCAGGCTGGCGAACAGCACCTGCGCCGGGCTGTTGAGCGGGCGTACGGGCACGGCGAGGGGCGGTGTCATGGGGAGTCAGGATACTTCAGGGGGCGAGAAGGGCGGGTCAGGCAGGCGGGCGGGGGGGGACGATGAAGACCCTCACGAAGGTCGCGAAGGACACGAAGGGGATAGGCCTGAAACGGCTTCGTGACCCTTCGTGCTCTTCGTGAGGTGAGCCCTACCTTTTCGCGGCAGCTGGCTTCGAGGCGGCCTTCGCGGCCGGCGCACGCTTCGCGGCGACGTCGCGCGCTTCGTCGGCACGCGCGCCGGCGAGGATGCCAATCATCGAGTGGTTCCCTTCGTGGCAGGCGTACTCGTAAATCTGGTCCTGCGTGAGCTTCAGGCGAACCATGAAGGTAAACGGCCTGGTCCAGGTCTTCGGGTCGTCGACAGTGATCTGCCAGTTGAGGTGATCGGCTTCGGTGCGCGAGAAGCGCTCGGTCACCTTCACGTCGGGCGTGGATCCCTGGAAGCCGTTCACGAAGTTCGTGGTCTCGACCACCAGCGTGTCGCCGTCCCAGCGGCCGCGCGGGTCGCCGTGCAACTGGCGCACGCCCGACGGCAGGTGCGGCGCACCGCTCATGTTCACCATGCGGGCGTCGTGAATCATCTCCTGGTAGATCGTGACCGTTTCCGGCGACTGGATGATCTGGAAGTAGCTGTTGTAATTCGCCTGCAGGCGCGGCACCCCGTACGAGATGCAGCGTTCCGACAGCGGACGATCCTCGGGGCCGTCGGCCGGTCCGCGTTCGCCACCCTCCGAGCCCTCCACCACCACCTGACGACGACCGAGCGCGCGGCGGGCCGTGCCTTCGGGCGTCAGCGGCGGGAACTGGCCGTCCGGCGGATCGATGATGAGCGACGTGCGGTTGTCGATGTCGCGGTCCGCCATCCAGAACTGGTTGTAGTTCCCCGTGGTGGGGTCGTACGACGTCTGGTTGAACTTACCCGTGTCCTTGGCATTCAGCGCCATCTGGATGACGTTGCCAAAGATGGCGTCGCCACCCTGATCGACGAACTTCGCCAGTGTCTGCTTGAGATCCTCGACCTCGGCAGACGACAGGTACGGTCCCTTGTCCTGCCACTGCGTGGGGCGCGTCATCGGCGTGATGCCGTTGTTGGCCCACACGCCCTGCAGGTCGGGATGGCCGTCGGGGGTGCGCGCCGGGGTCCATGTGGAACGTCCCTGCTGCGCGGTCACCGACACCGCCGCGAGTCCGAGCGCGACTACAATCGCCAGTACGTGCCTCACGTCACTCCTCCTGGTCAGAAGGCATACGGTAAGAGGAAAGCGGGGAAAGTGAAAGGCCAAAGTTCAAATTCCTGCAGCAATGGCGTAGACTCCCCCGCGGAGGGAAGGAAGGCGATTCATGCGTAAGCGATTTTTCGGTGCCGCAGCCGCGCTGCTGCTTGTCGCGGGTACCCCGCTCGTTGCCCATCATGCGTTCTCGGCCGAGTTCAACCCGAACGCGCCGGTAAAGCTGCAGGGCCCCATCACCAAGGTCGAGCTGATCAATCCGCACGCCTGGATTCACATGAAGGTGACCAAACCCGACGGCAAGGTCGAGGAATGGGCTGTCGAGGGGGGCACGCCGAATACCCTGCAGCGTCGCGGCATCACGCGGAACACTGTGGCTATCGGCACGGTCATCGTGGTCGAGGGCTACCAGGCCAAGGACGGCACGATGCGCGCGAACGGCCGCAACATCACATTCCCTGACGGCCGCACGCTGTTCATGGGGTCGTCGGGTACGGGAGCGCCGAAGGACGGCGCCGACGCCACCGAACCGCCGCGGTAAGCCGCCGCTCGAGCCGCATGCGCCTCACCACCGCTCTCACCGCTGGCCTGGTCTTCGGTCTGTCCGCCATCGTCCTGGCACAGACCGCGACCACGCCGCTCACACGGTACGTGGCGATCGGCTGCCTGACCCGTCAGGGGACGGCTGCGGCGCCGCGCTTCGTGCTCTCGGATCCACGGGGCGAGAAGCCCACTGTGTACCGCATACAGGGCGACGCGGCGCTGCTGACGCCGCATGTGGGGCACACCGTGGAGTTGACGGGCACGCTCACGGCGCCGGCCACGCCGGCTGGTCAGTACGTGCTGACGGCCAGGTCGCTGGCCTGGATTGCCTCGCGCTGCAGCACATCCACCGTGCGCAGCGGCGTAAGGCCGTAGGGAAGTCGAGAAGTCACTTCTTCCTGAGGTGGCCGTACATCAGCTCTTCCGCGAACGGCACGCACTTGTATTCCATCAACTGTGCGTTCGGCTCGCGGCGCCGGTAGAGCGGCATGCTGATCGTCCACGGGCGGCTGAACACCTTCGGGTCTTCGATGGTGGCCTCGTACTTCAGCGTGTTGCCGTCGATCGGCGTGATGCGCTCCACCACATGCAGCGCGTCGCTGTGGAAGTTGCCGGCCCGGTCGAACCAGGTGTCTTCCATCTGATCGGTGACGTCGATCACCAGCGTGTCGCCCTCCCACTTCCCGACATTCCATCCCATCCACGCCGGCGCCGGGCTTTCTTCCTTCGTCCCCATGCGGACGATGCGGCTGGCACTGCCGAACTCGTACGACATGACGACGGTGTTGGGCGATTGGACGATCTGAAACGGAAACGGCTGGTAAGTGGCGCGCGGAATCCCGGGCATGTAGCACTTCACCTCGGGGTCGAGCGCCATCCACTTGGCGCCGTTCGCCTGCTTCTTCTTCAGCGCATCGGGCAGGTACGGAATCTCGTTCCCCGTGACGACGCCGGGGCCGGGCTGCACGGCCAGCGCGGCAGCCAGCGACACCACCGGTCCGACCTTCGCCTCGTGAGCCTGCAGGTCCCAGTTCGCCGTATTCATGGCCTGCCAGATACCGGTGAGATTCGGTTTGCCGTCTGCCGTACGGGCGATTGCACCGGTCGGGCTCTGGGCCGACAGGGCCACAATCGGCGCGGCGGCGAGCAGCGTGGCGTACGTGAAGCGGCGGATCGCGCGGAATGTGATCATGAGGGGCGGAATTCTAGCGCGAAATCGCCTGGTCTGCGTCATTGTGGCGGCGGCGACGACGAAACGGCGAGCGTGTGCGAGGAGCGGGGGTGCAGGAGCAGGTAGATGCCCACCGACACGAGCAGGCCCGGTGCCACGCCGCCGATGGGCTGCAGGCTGTAGAACGCCGCGGCGCCAGCGGCCCACGCCGCAAGCCCGGCGACGGACCACAGACCGGCGCGCGGTGATTCGCCGTGCGGCCCATAGTAGAGCGTCGTCACCGGGGTCTCGTAGCGGCCCACGACGAAGTGGGCGATCAGCACGCCGCCGATGGGGACGAACAACCCGGCGAGCAGCAGCGTGAAGTTCGCCATCTGGTCGAGCCAGGCCGACGAGAGCATGCTGATGACTGCACCGACACCGCCGATCAGCCAGATGGCTGCGGGGTCCGGCATCGCCGGCAGCAGGCTCTTCAGCGCCAGCGCCGACATGTAGATGTTCACGAAGTTCGTGGTGAGCGTCGCGAGCACCACCAGCACGCCGCCCCACCAGCCAAGCCCGAGTGCCTCCACCATCACGCCCGGATCGGCCGAACCGGCAATGGTGGAGGCAGCAAGACCAAGCGGGATGAACCAGAGAGCCGTGAGTCCGAGTCCCGCGAAGACGGCGACGCCGGAACGGCGTCCCGACGTCGAGTAGCGCGAGTAGTCGCCGAACATCAGCAGCCACGACGTCTGGTAGCCGAACACCACGTCGAAGCCGCGCAGCGCATCGCCCGCTGACGCACCCGTCGCACGGATGCCTGGCCACGGCGCCCGCAGGCACGCCACCGTGAAGACGACGCCGGCCACACCGAGCAGCGGCACCGCCACGCGGTCGGCCAGGCCAACGGCACGCGGTCCACCCAGGACGATCAGCGTTGCCACCACGCCCAACCCTACCGCCCACCACCCTTGATGCGCCGTGTCGCCAACGAGACGGCTGGTGATGGACGCCGCTATCACGTTGTTCAGCGCAATCCACACGAAGTTGGTGAGGAAGAGGATGACCGCCACCAGTTGCGCCCCGTTGTAGCCGAGAGCGGCACGGGCCGCGACGATGGAGGGCACACGCAGCCTCGAACCGACTGGCGCGAGCAGCGCCACCAGCAGCGCGCCGCCGAGCCCACCGGCCGCGATCACCAACAGCGCGGGCACGAGCGCCAACCCCGGCAGCGACGCCCCGATCTGCAGCGTCGTCGCGACGATGTTCGCGCCGACGAAGATGAGGAAGAGATCGAGCGGTGTCTGACGCTGGTCGGACGCCTGGACAGGCCCGAGTTCGACGGAGTGCATGCGCAGCCTCAGTATGTGCCGAGTGCCGATCAGAATTGACAAGTCCCTGACACGACGCTGACATTCGCGCTGGCGCCAGGACCGACAGTGTGTGTGCGGCGCAACCCACCCCCCGTAAGACGTGGTTGCGCTCTCAAGGAGACAGGACACACGATGCGAAGCATTCACACTCCCGGGCTGGCAACGCTGGCTCGCACCACAGGACTCGCGGCGCTGATCGCCCTCGGTGCCCCGGCGCTGGCGCAGGCGCAGTCGGCCATCATCTACGGCTCGCTGAGCAACTTCGACATCGCGAACGACACCGGCAAGGTCTGCCACGGCTTCGAGGTGCGCGTGGACGGATTGCAGGTAGCCGACTACAGCGGTTCGTTCACGGCCAACCGGTACGGGACGCCCACCGTGGCGGCGACGGCGACAGGCGTCAGCGTCACCTGGGGCGCCACCTACGGTTCGAACGGCTGGAATACACGCACGCTGCCGCACACCGTGCCATGGTTCTCCGGCCAGTGCTACCAGTGGGTTGCCGGCACCTACGAGAACGGCGGCTGCGAACACTTCGGCACGTACTTCACCGCCAACCCGGCGCGGGTGTCGTCACGGTGGCTCTGCGAGAGCGACACGAACGCGGCGGTGCTCGTGCCGATCGACCCGCCAACCGCCACGCCGTTTCCCACCTACTACGTGCAGCCGCCAGCCGTCGCGAACAACCCGCCGGAGTTAGTGGTCGAAGTGGTGGCGCCGGAACCGGCCGAGGTCGTCGGCCAGTACGGAACTGCGCAGTGGATCCGCAGCTTCGTGATGCAGCTCCAGCGTCCTCTGACCCTCGACGAGCTGGTGGCTGACAACCCGGCTGGGGTGCCGATGGACCCGGCGCAGCTCGAGGCCAGATACTCGGTCATCCAGGACGAGCCCGTGTCCGGCAGCAACAGCAACGGCAACCGTCGCATGAAGCGCAATATGGGCAGTATCGAACCGACGACGCGCGCCGTTGTGCGCCGCATCGAGACCTGGTCGTTCACGGGCCAGTACAACCCGCTGACGCACGAGGCGCTGTGCGCCGACCTGGTGTGCAACACTCCGGCGGTGGACGAAATCGGCGAGATGCTCGCGATGCAGATGACGGCCGCCAACGTCCAGCCGGACGCGCTCTTCATCTCGAAGGTCGGCAGCGGCAGCGTCGACAGCGCCGACAGGCTCATCGCCTGCGGCAGCAAGTGCGTCCAACCCTACAACGTCAATACGCTGGTGACGCTGACGGCGAAGGCCTCCAGCGGCTACACGTTTGCTGGCTGGGCCGGGGCCTGCGCCGGCCTGGACGCCACCTGCTCGGTGACGGTGAATGCGGCAACCAACGTGACCGCAACCTTCGCCGCCATCCCGAAGCCGGTGAGCGGCGGTGGCGGCGGCGGCACGACGACCACCACCTACGCGCTGTCGGTGGCGACGAACAACGGCGGCATCATCACGGGCTCGCCCGCCGGTGACAAGACCATCAACTGCGGCAAGGACTGCGGTGCGAAGTTCGCGGCCGGCACGGTCGTCACGCTGACGGCAGTTCCGCCCGCCGGCAAGGCGTTCCTCGGCTGGACCGATGCCTGCCTCGCGGCTGGCACGAACCTCACCTGCACGGTGACGATGAACGCGGCGAAGACGGCGAAGGGCAACTTCGCCCGCTGAGCAGACGCGACGTCTCTGAGTCCCCCGGCCTGAGACGGGAGAAGGGCCGGCGCCCATACGCGCCGGCCTTTTCTTTTTGGCGCGCGGCACGACGGTATAGTTGACGCCATGCGCGTCGCGATCGTGGGAGGCCCAGGCATCGGCAAGAGCACGCTCGTCCGGCAGTTGGGCGACCTCTATCACAACGGCGCGTACGGCGAGGGCGAGAAGGGCGTGTGGCATCCACGGGTGCTCGAGGACATCGCGGCGGGGCGCAACCCGGTGGGGGTCACCGAGTACTTCGGGGCGCTCTACGATGCGAACTACCGCGACGGCCTGACGAACGATGGTCCCGGCAAGGTGATCTTCTTCGAGGGTGCACGCATCACGCTCGAGGCGCACATGGCGGAATATCCGGCCGAGTGCCGCGACGGACTGCGGCGCGTGCTGGCCATCGGCGACCACTGGCATTTCGATCGCGTCATCGTCCTCACGTCGAGCACGGCGACGGTCGAAAAACACATCAAGCTGCGGAACCGGCCCGAGGAACTGGCCGAGAACATGGTGCGACGTTTCCGACTGATTGACGGGGAGTTCCGTCGGCTTGCGGCGCACGAGCCGAACGCGGTGATCATCGACCGCGACGACATCGAGTTCCACGAGCGCAGCGGCCTCGACGCCATCGTCAGGGCGGCCGGCCTGCCGCCCTATCGGGAAATCGCCTACCGCGACCTCCCCTGCTGACGAGGCCGACCTGAAGGTCGGCAGCTACGCACCCCTTCGGCGCACCCAGTAGAGTCCGCGCACGTTGGCGGTCCACCCGGGCAGCATCCACAGCAGCACGAACTCTTCGATCGTCGCGAGCAGCACCAACGTGACCGCCGCGTGCAGCAACCGTGCGTCCATGCCGCGCACGAGGAGCACGGTCACGAACAGCCCCATCGCCACGCCTGCGGCGCGCGACAGGTAGGTGTGGAAGCTCGAGAGGCGGCCGTAGCGGATGAGTGCCGCGCAGTTCTCGGCGAGCCACGCCGCCGGGACTAGCGCGAACGCGACCACGTGTGCGCGCACGTCGTCAGGGTGGAACACCAGCGTGCCGGCGATGGTGATGAAGAACAGCAGCGAGTCGGCAAGCGAGTCGAGCTGGGCGCCGATGGCGCTCGTCGCGCGTAACAGGCGGGCCAGCGCGCCGTCCACGACATCGCCGAGCAGGCAGGCGATCAGCACGACGGTGAACGGCCGGTCTGCACCGTCCCAGGCGAGCCAGGCCAGGAGCGGCACCGCCGCCAGCCGCAGCAACGTGATGACGTTCGGCAACTGGCGGAGCATCGCCCGCCCACGATACCCGCGCGGCCATCGGGTGTCCATGTGACCGACGGGCATGACCGCCGTTACGCCGTAAGATCAGGCCAATGACGACGCTCGACACGGTTATCGCGGAAGCCGAAGCCCTCAAGACGGCAGGGCGCGTCGCGGACGCCGCCACGGTCTACCAGGCGTGGCTGCAGGGCAACGACTCGCCGGCGCGCTGCGTGGCCCTGTTCAACCTCGGCGTGCTGCGCAGCGACCTCGGCGAGCTCGACGCGGCCGATGCGGCCTATACCGCCGCGGTGGCCGCCAACCCGCGGCTCTACCAGGCGCGCATCAACGCCGGGCTCATCGCCGAGCGGCGTCATCAGGACGTGGAGGCGGTCCGGCACTGGTTGTCGGTGGCCGAAGCCGTGTCGCAGGGACAGGCCGAGGCGCTGCCGTGCGCAACGATTGCCCTGAACCACATCGGCCGCCTCCAGGAAGCGCGCCGGCACTACAACGCGGCGGAGTCGGCACTGGCGCACAGCCTGCAGCTCGATCCGAACCAGCCCGATGCCGTCCAGCACTGGGTACACCTGCGCCAGAAGCAGTGCGCCTGGCCGGTCTGGGAACCGGTGGCCGGCCTCTCCGTCAATCGCCTGATCGCGGCCACGTCTCCACTGGCAATGCTGGCGCTACTCGACGATCCGGCCATGCAGTGGTTGACGTCGTTCGCGTTCGTCACGCGCAAGTACGCGTTCACAAACGAGCGCCTGGCGCCGCTTCGGCGCGACCCGGCGGTACGCCTGCGCATCGGTTACCTCTCGGGCGACCTCTGCACGCATGCGGTGGGGCTGCTGATGGCGGAACTGCTCGAGGCGCACGATCGGTCGCGGGTGCAGGTCACGGCGTTCGACTTCAGCCCCGAGGACGGCACGGCGCACCGCGCGCGCCTGCGTCGCGCCTGCGACGAGATGGTGCCCATTCACACCATGACCGACCGCGCGGCAGCCGAGGCCATCAACAGCCGCGACATCGATGTGCTGCTCGACATGCACGGGCTCAGCTCGGGCGCCCGTCCCGGAATTCTGGCGTTGCGCCCGGCGCCGCTCATGGGCGGCTACCTCGGGTTCATCGGCACGACGGCGTTGCCGTGGCTCGACTTCGTAGTCACCGACCGCTGGACGCTGCCGGAGTCGGTGACGCCGTACATGACCGAGCGTCCGCTCTACATCGACGGCTCGATGATCCCGCTCTTCCACCAACCAGTGTCGTCGTGCCGCTTCACGCGCGACGCCGTCGGACTGCCGGTCGATCGCGTGGTGCTGGCCTGCTTCAACAACATCTACAAGATTACGCCGGCGCTCTTCGCGTCGTGGCTTCGCATTCTGCAGCGGGCACCCGGGGCGGTGCTCTGGTTGCTCGACGACAACAGCTGGGCCACCACCGCGCTGCGTACGAACGCCGTGGCGGCCGGGCTCGACCCGGCGCGGCTCGTCTTCTCCGGCCGTTCGACACACGCCGAGTACCGCGAGAAGCTCACGCTGGCCGACGTCTACCTCGACTCCTATCCGTACAACGCGGGGTCGACGGCGCGCGACGTGCTCGACGCGCAGGTACCGCTCGTGACGCTGGCCGGACGGACGCCGGTGTCGCGCATGGCGGGCGGACTGCTGCACGCGGCCGGACTCGGCGACCTGATTGCGACGACGTGGGACGGCTACGAGGATCTGGCCGTGGCGCTGGCACAGAGTGCCGCCGCACGCGACGGTGTGCGCGCCACGATGCGTGCGCGCGCCGACGCCTGGCGAGAGGCGCCGGCCCGTCTGGTGAAGAGCCTGGAAGATCAGCTGCTGTCGCTGGCGCGGCGATGACGTCGTAGCTGCCGTCCTTCCGCCTTCGCGGCGCTTCGGCGGACCGCCGGAGCCTTGGCGGAGGCTGGTCAGGTCGGCCTGCTCCGGCGCACCTGAAGGTGCGCGGCGACGACGTGCCTTGTTACAGCCCCAGCGCGGCGAGCTGATCCTGGTTCAGCGCCCCGAGCTGCGGCGCGGTCAGGGCGCCACGCTGGCTGCTGGTGAAGCCTGCCAGTTGCGAGGTGCTCATCGATGACACCTGCGAGACGCGCATGGCCGCGATGTTCTCGAGCGAGATGGCCGACACCTGGTCGACCGTGAACCCCTGCACCTGCGAGTCGCTGAGCGCCAGCATCTGCGGGCTCGTCAACGCGCCGACGGACGCTTCGGAGAGCGACCCCAGCTGCTCGTTCGACAGGGCCGCCAGGTTCGTGGTCGACATCGCGGCGACCTGCGCCGACTGCAGCGCCGCCACCTGCTCGGTCGAGAGCGCCTGCACGTCGGCGGCATCGAAGCCCGCCATGGCCTGCGTCCGCAGGGCGGCCAACTGATCGGTCCGCACGGCGGCGACCTGGTCGGAGCTGAAGGCCGCAATCTGCTGGCTGGTCAGCACGGTGAAGTCGTCCACGTCGAGCGCCTGCACCTGTTCGGTGGTGAGCGCCGCCATCTGCGACGTGCCGAGCGCTGCCACCTGCGTGGTCGACAGCGCGCCGATCTGGTCGGGGGCGAGGGCGCGCAGCGCGGTCGTGCTGAGTGCGTTCAGGTCGGACGTCTCGAAGGCCGACATCTGGCCGGTGGTGAGGCCCTGCACCTGGGCCGCCGTCAATGACGCGGCCTGGTCGGTGGTCAGCGCCGTCACGCTGGCGTTGGTGAACGCACCCATCTGCGTGGCGTTGAACGCGGCGAACTGTGTCGTGCTCAGCGCGGCCACCTGGCTGGCGCCCAGCGCCTCGACCTGCGACGCGTCGAGCGCGGCGAGCTGACCGGTGGTCAGCGATCCAATGTCGCCGGTCTCGATCGCCGCCACCTGACCGGTGGTCAGCGACGCGAACTGCGCAGTGGTCAGCGCAGCGAGCTGCTGGCCCGAGAGGGCGACGATGGCGCTGGTGTCGAGGGCGGCAACCTGGTTCGGCGTAAAGGCCGCCACCTGGTCGGTGCCGAGCGACTGGAGTTGATTCGTGGTGAGCGCGGCGACCTGGCCGGTGCCAAGCGCAGCCACCTGCGCGGTGGTGAGCGTGCCTACCTGCGACGCCGACAGCGCACGCACCTGGTCGCTGGTCAACGCGGCCACCTGTTCGGTGGCGAGCGACCGCAGCTGGCTCGAATCGAAGGCTCCGAGCGATCCGGAGCTGAGGCTCGCCACCTGGCCGGTGCCCAGAGCCTGCAGCTGTCCGGTGCCGAGCGCGGCCGCCTGACCCGACGTCAACGCACCCACCTGGCCGGTCGTCAATGCGGCGATCGATCCGGTATTCAGGGCGGCGATGGCACCGGTCGAGAGCCAGGTCACCTGCTCGGTCGAGAGTGCCGCGAGCTGACCCGTGGGCAGCACATTCGCCTGCGTCGTGGTGAGGTTCGCCACCTGATCCTGCACCAGGGCGCCGACCTGCGCGCCGGTGAGCGCGTCGAGCTGCGTCGTGGAGAGGCTGTTGACCTGCGTGCTGGTGAGCGCGGCCACCTGGCCGGTCGTCAGCGCCGCGATCTGGTCGGCCGAGAAGGCCGCGAACGCGGCCGGGTTCAGCGCCTGCATGCCGTCAGTGGTCAGGGCTGCCACCTGCGCGGTGGTCAGGGCCGGCACCTGGTCGGACGTGAGGCCGGCGAGGTCGCCCGACTCGAGGTTGCCCATCTGTCCCGCAGGCAGCGCCTCGAGCTGGTCGGTCGTCAGCGCCCCGTATTGCTCGGAGGTCAGCGCGCGGAGCTGGTCGCTCGAGAGCGCCTGCACCTGGTCGGTGGTCAGGGCGCGCAAATTGGAAGTCGTGAGCGCGTTGACCTGACCGGTGGTGAAGCCGCCAATCTGGCTCGTGAGCAGCGACGCCATCTGCGACGTGCCAAGCGCGTTCACCTGCGTCGTCGTAAGGTTGCCGATCTGGTCGCTGCCGAGCGCGGCCAGCTGCGTTGCACTGAACGCCTGCAGGGCGGCCGTGCCGACCGCGGCTACCTGGCTGCTGTCGAGCGACGCGACCTGCGCGGTCGTGAGCGCCCCGACCTGTCCCAGCGACAGCGCCGCAATGTTGCCGGTGGTCAGCGCCTGCACCTCGCCGGTGGTCAGCGCCGCAACCTGACCGGTCGTCAGCTTGCCGAGCGAGCCGGTGGTGAGCGCCGCGATTTGCGCCGTGTCGAGACCCGCCACCTGGCCGGTGGTGAGGCCAGCGACCTGCTCGCTGGTCAGCGCGTTGAACTGGTCGGTCGTCAGCACGTTCAGCTGCGCGGCCGAGAACGACGCCAGCTGGTCGGATGTCAGGCCAGTAACCTGCGTGGTGGTGAAGGCCTGCAGCTGCGTGGAGCTGAGAGCGTCGAGTTGCTCGCTGCCAAGCGCCTGCATCTGCCGCGTCCCCAGTGCGCGGAGCGCGCCCGTGCGCAGCGACTCCACCTGCGTGGTGGTGAGCGCCGCGATCTGGTCGGTGCGAAGCGCCGCGTAGTGCTGCGTGCCGAGGGCGTCGAGCTGGTCGGTGCCGAGCGACGCAACCTGGCCGGTGGTGAGGCCGACAAGGTCCAGCGTTTCGATGGCGCGAATCTGCGCTGTCGACAGGCTCTGGAGCTGCGCCGTGCCGAGCGTGGACCACTGCGAAGCCGTGAGCGCGACGAGGTCGCGCGTTTCCATCGCCGCCATCTGCGTGGTGGACAGCGCGCCGAGCTGGTCGGCGTTGAATGCGGCGAACTGCCGTTCAGTGAGACCGGCTACCTGGGTGGTGGAGAGCGACGCGATCTGCGCGGTGCCGAGACCGGCGAGCGCGGACGTATTGACCGCAACAAGACGGGCCGTGTCGAGGGCCGCAAGCTGCGTCGTCGAGAGGGCACCCACCTGCGAGGAGCCGAGCGACGCCATGTCGCTGGTGTCGAGCGCTTGCAACTGGTCGGTCGTCAGCGCTTCCACCTGTTCGGGGGCGAAGCTGGCAATCTGCGAATTCGAGAGGCCCACGATCTGTGCCGTCGTGAAGGCCTGGATCTGCCCGCTGGTGAGGGCGTTGAGCTGCGACGAGCTGAAGCCCGGCAACGCGTCGGTGTGCAGCGCTGCGATCTGCGTGGTGGTGAGTGCCGCCACCTGATCGGTGCCAAGCAGCGACGCCTGCGTGCGGCGGAGGCTGTTGACCTGTTCAGTGGTAAGCGCCGCCACCTGATCGCCGCGCAGTGCCTGGAACTGGCTGGCGCCCAGCGCGCGGAGGTCGGCGGTTTCGAGCGCCGCCACCTGGTCGGTCGACAGCGCACCGATCTGGTTGGCGGTCAGGCTCTTGATCTGGCGCGTGGTGAGCGACGCCACCT
>JAYTXA010000002.1:0-25061 GCA_043743165.1 Acidobacteriota bacterium | reverse complement strand
CGGAGGATGTGGCCAAGGGGCTGCGCCTGAAGGTGGGGCAGGGGCTGGTCGGCGCCGCGGTGCTCGAAGGCAAGCCGCTGGTGGTGAACGACGTCCATGCCGATCCGCGCTACGTCGAGGCGGTGCCCGGCTCGAACGCCGAACTGGTGGTGCCGCTCCGGCGCAAGGGACGGGTCATCGGGGCGCTCAACCTGCTCAGCGACCGTGTCGGCCAGTTCACCGATACCGACGAGATGATGATGCGCCAGTTCGGCGCACACGTCGCCGTGGCGATCGAGAACGCGCGGCTGTTCGAACACGAACGGCAATACGCTACCACCCTCGAAACGCTGGCCGAGATCGGCCGCGAGTTCGCGTCCATCCTCAATCTCGACGAACTGCTCACGCGTATCGCGAACCTGGCGAGGCGCGTCATCGACTACCGCACATTCGGCATCCTGCTCATCAACGAGGAGACAAACGAACTCGAGATGAAGGTGGCCGTCCGCTACGGCGAGCAGGCCACGGTGCCGCGCATCAAGGTGGGACTTGGCCTGACCGGCTATGCGGCCCTGCACAAGATGCCGGTGCTCGTGCCTGACGTCTCGCAGGATCCGCGGTACATCCGACTCGTGCAGGACGCCCGCTCGGAGCTCGTGATTCCGCTGCTGCTCAAGGACCGCTGCATCGGCGTGTTCGATCTCGAGAGTCCGGAACTCGACGCCTTCAAGAAGTCCGACCAGGAAATCCTGACGCTGCTGGCCAGCCAGGCCGCCGTCGCCATCGAGAACGCGCGGCTCTACGAGACGATTCGCGCCAACGAACTTCGGCTTGAGAAGGAGATCCGTTTCGCCCAGCGCGTGCAGGCGGCCCTGCTGCCGACCGGGCTCCCGAAGCGCATGAAGCACGTCGACGTGGCGGCTCGCTTCGAGCCGGCGCGTGAACTGGGCGGCGACCTGTACGACTTCCTGACGCCCGAAGCCAACACCCTGGTGATTGCGGTGGGCGACGTGTCGGGCAAGGGTGTGCCGGCTGCGCTCTATGGCGCCTTCGCCGGCGAACTCGTGCGTTCGCGAACCGACCGGCGCCGCTACGCGGCGGATCGCTCGGGTCCCGCCACCGTTCTCGCCTCGATGAACACCATCCTGTACGAGCGGCAACTGGAGGAGTACTACTGCACGCTGCTGTACTCGGTGTTCGATTTCAAGCACCGCACCGTAACGCTCTCCAACGCCGGGTTGCCGTTCCCCATCCGCAAGCGCCGTGGCCATACGCCTGGCGGCGAGCCCGCAGGGCAGATCGAACTCCCCGGTGTGCCGCTCGGTTCGTTCTCCGGCTCCAGCTACGACGAGGTGGTGCTCGATCTGAAGGCGGGCGATCTCTTTGTCTTCTGTTCGGATGGCGTCACCGAAGCCAGCGATCCGCTCCTGCGCGAGTTCGGCTCCGAGCGACTGCTGGAGGTGGTGGATCGCAACTACGACCGTTCCGCGACAGAGATCGTCGAGGCGATCTTCACCGCCACGAACGAGTTCCGTGGTGAGATGCCGCCGAACGACGACACCACCGCCGTGGTGGTGAAGATCACCAGTTGAGCCTCGACGCACTCAACGCTTGACGTAGAGATCGTCCTCCCGCAGGTGAAGTCCGATCGCCTGCCCGCCGAACACTCCGACATCATCGACGCGGCCGCGTACGCGGACGCGCGCCCCGCGCGTCGGCACGCGGTTGCCCTGCGACATCACCGTCACTTCACCCGTTCCGTCGTCCACCTTGTAGAGGTGGAACGGGACGAGAGGAAGGCCCCAGGACGAGGTGACCACCCCGTCGATGCTGACGGTCCGGTGTTGGTAACGTCCCGGGTTGTCGCGCAGATCGGCGATGTGCGGATTGCGGAGCGATACGGCACAGGCCGACAGTGTCGCGGCCAGCACGAGCGTGAGTGACAGTCGAGCCGTGCGGTTCATGGTGTCCTCCCCCTGAGGTAAGCGAGTCCCGGGGCGAGTATGCCTCGCTCCCGGGACACCACTGCGGACCGTCGCGATGCACTGCGCTGGTCCGACCGCGGCTGCGGGGATGTTTATCAAATCGCGTGCCCGGGCAATAGGCACGGAAAAGCGCGGGAAGTGTCGGAAAACCCGGGTGGGACGGGCGAACCCGTCCTGTCTAATAGACGCCGAGGTAGCGATCGACCTCCCACGGCGACACGTGGCGGATGTAGTCGTGCCACTCCTCCCGCTTCGCCGCGAGGAAGTGCTCGAAGATGTGGTCGCCCAGTGTGTCCTTCACCAGGTCGTCCTTCTCGAGTTCGTCGAGCGCCTCGCTCAGGTTGCCTGGCAGCTCGTCGATGCGCAGGTGCCGGCGTTCGCGGTGGCTCATCGTGAAGATGTTCTTGTTGATGGGTGGACCGGGATCGATGTTCTTCTCGATGCCGTCGAGTCCGGCGCGCAGCATCACGGCCAGTGCGAGGTAGGGATTGCACGACGCATCCGGCATGCGGAGTTCGATGCGCGTGGTCATGCCGCGCGCGGCCGGCACGCGCACGAGCGGGCTGCGGTTCTTCTCGGACCAGGCGACGGCGGTTGGCGCCTCGTAGCCGGGCACCAGACGCTTGTACGAATTCACCAGCGGGTTGGTGATGGCGCAGAAGCCCTTGGCGTGACGCAGGATGCCACCGACGTAGCTGAGGCATGTGCGGCTCAGTTGCATGGGCGCCGACGGATCGAGGAAGACGTTGTTCCCGTCCGAGAACAGCGACATGTGCGTGTGCATGCCAGAGCCGGCGATGCCGTAAATCGGCTTGGGCATGAACGTCGCGTGCAGGCCGTTGCGAATGGCGACGTTCTTCACGACGAAGCGGAAGGTGCTGATGTTGTCGGCCGTCGTCAGCACATGGTCGTCGCGCAGGTCGATTTCGTGCTGGCCCGGTGCGATCTCGTGATGCGCCGCGTCGACGTGAACGCCCATCGCTTCGAGTGCGAGCACGATCTCGCGACGAACGTCTTCGCCCTGGTCGACCGGGCTCAGATCGAAGTAGCTCGCGGCATCGTGCGACTCGGTCGTCGGGCGACCGTTGCGCGACTGGAAGAGGAAGAACTCCGCCTCCGGACCCGCGTGCAGCGTCAGGCCGCTGGCGCCGGCCATCGCGATGACGCGCTTCAGTGCCGTGCGGGGACAGCCGGCGAACGGCGTGCCGTCAGGGTTGGCGATGTCGCAGATCAGCCGCGCCACCTTCTCGCCACTCGAACCAGACCACGGATAGATCAGGAAGGTGTCGAGGTCCGGCTTGAGGTACATGTCGGATTCTTCGACCCGCACGAACCCCTCGATGGACGAGCCATCGAACATCACCTGACCGCTCAATGCCGCCTCGAACTGTCGGTTCGGTATCTCGACGTTCTTGATCGTGCCGAGGATATCGGTGAACTGGAGCCGGAGGAACTTCACCTGCTCGCGCTCCGCGCGCTCGAGGATCTGCGCCGTCGTCATGCCGCCGGGCGGAACCTGCGATGAGGACATGAGGGCATTCTACCGGCGCGGTGTCTGGTGATCAGCGTGAAGCCGCCTGCGTGCCGGCGTCCGTGTCCGCGTCGGCCGCGGCGGCCAGCACGCCGGCGAGTTGCGCGGCGAGGATCCGGGCCAGCGCCCGCGTCGTGGCCGACTCTTCGCCCCGATCGCGGATTTCGGCGGTAAGCGCGCCGATGCAACCTTCAGCCACGAGCAGTGGCGCGACGACTGCGCCCTGTGCAGCGCCCGGACGTGACTTCACGATCTGGACGTCGCCGGTGCGGTAGGCCGTGGCGGCGGCGTTGTCCGCTGAGCGCGCCACGGTCGGAATGCGCGCCAGGGTGGCGTCGGCGTACCCGTGCGCGAGCACCGGCCGCAGGTCGGCCCCCGTGGTGCTGCCCAGCCAGACGATCAGCCCGCGCGCGTTCATCACCACGGACGCCTGCTCGAGGAGCCCCTTCAACTGCCCGACGTCCCGCACGCGACCGAACTCGGTGCAGAGCGCGGCCAGGTTATTCAGCGCGTCGTCGCTCGGTCTGGCGTGGGAGGCTTCGAGCACCGGCGGCTCGATCGGCGTCCGGTCGAAGACCGCTTCATGAGCCAGTGCCGCGGACGCTCCCGACTCGGGGACAACGCCTCCGGCGTCGGCGTCGCTGGCGGCGGCCGACGGCGCAAAGCCGAGCAGCGCCAGGATAATCCCCACCAGGCCGGCCACGCCACCGAGTGCATAAACCTGCGCGCGGCGCTGGGTGGCCTCGAAGCCATCGGCCGACTGCTCCTCGGCCTCGATCGCGACCTCCACGTTGCTCACGGCGCTCGCGACGGCGTCGGTGGCGTCCGAGAAGACGGCGTCGGCAGCCGACTGGTTGTCTTCGGCAGCAAGGTGATTGCGGACAGCGCGGTCGATGGTGGCGAGCTGGGTGAGCGAGGTCGACGCTTCGAGAAGGGCCGGTCCGGCCGTGCCGCTCAGCGCGGTGGACCGCAGGGTGTCGATGCTGGTGGTTGCCGTCTGGAGGTAGCTGGCCACCTTGGCCACCCACTCGCTGGCGTCCTGACCGACGGCGACGTAGGCCTGTTGTCCCGCCTGGACGTCGTCCATCGCATCGGCGGCGTCACGCGCGGTCGACTCGAACGCGCGGAGCGCGGTATGGCGCTGGTCTATCTGCTGCTGGACGGTGACCGTGAAGAACGCCGCGGCGCCGAGGGCGATCCAGGCAAGAACGCTCAGGGTCAGTTTGGCCGGACGTGATCGCATCGTGTGGGACCTTCGAAAGACGCGGCCAGAGTACCACAGGAGTACACCGGTTGAATTTGGCGATTTCGCCGCACGGTGGCTCAGCCGCCAGCCGGCCGCCCCTCACTCTCGCCGTGTGAGTTAGCATTGCCTTCCATGCGCCGACTCCTGCTCTCCGTTGCCCTGCTCCTGGCTTCCTGCGGAACCGTGGCTGCCCAGACACCTGCCAGGCCGGCGCCAGCCCGTGCCCCGGAACCGCCGCTGCGGCGATGGTTTGAATTCCAGCAGTTCGTCCTGAGTACGCGCTACCGCTTCATCAGGAACAGTGCCGACGTCACGACGTCGAACCACCAGCAGTACCGCGAGCAAATCCGCTTCCGGTTCAACGTCGACGCGAAGAAGCACTACACGTTGAACGCCGGGGTGTTCACCGGCACGCAGTACATCGCATCCTGGAACAACCTCGGACCCGGCACCGGCGACTTCGACGGCAAAAGCCACTACATGCGTCAGCTCTACTTCTCGGCGACGCCCGTGACGGGCCTCGAAGGGCAGATCGGCAGCCTGTTCGTCAACCGTGGCGAACACACGGAGTTCACTACCTACGACGATGACGGGTGGGTGACGGGTGGCAGGCTGAGCGTGCGGCGGCCGAAGTTGTTCTACGTCGACGAACTCTCGCTGACGCGCGGCGCCATCGCCTCGACCACCACGCCGAACCTGTGGAAGCGCTGGGACAACCTCGAGGACCTGAACTACACGCAGCTGCTGGCCGACAAACGTTTCAGCCAGATCGTCGCCGCGTCGATGGACTACACCAAGCACGGGACCACCGACACGCTGCGCGCGGCGGTGTCGCTGCGCTTCAAGGCCGGGTCGCCGCTCTCGACGCTACGGTGGGAGCAGTACGCGCGATTGTCCGAGCCCGATGGGGCAGGCTTCGTGGTGACAGCCGAGCGTCCGGTGACCAGATGGGTCCGGCTGCAGGGAGGATACGCCACCGTCGACGAGCGCTACGGCGGCCTCAATGCCGATCGCATCCAGCGCGGCCGGCGTGTGTTCGCCATCGCCAGCGTGCCCATTCACGGCCCGCTCAGCGCGTCGATCTTCGCCACGCACGCGTTCGATGCGGACTACACGATCTCGAACAAGACGCGCTTCGACGCGGTGCTGGCCTGGGACGTGCTGAATACGCTGCGCTCGACCGGGAAGTTCTAGGCTACTGCGCGGCTTTGGGTTTCATGATGACGTAGGTCGGCAGGCCCGACGTCTTCATGTACTGCATCACCTTCGCCACTCGCGGGTCGTCCGGATCTTCCGCCTGGTACTTGATTTTCACGTAGCCAGCCAGCGCCGCGGTCACCGCCGGATCTGCCAGCGTCGCCTTGTCCATCACCAGGCAGTTCTTGCACCAGGTGGCCCACATATCGATGAGGACCGGCTTGTTCTCACGCGTGGCAATGGCCAGCCCTTCGACCAGCGACGGCTGCCAGCCGGCCTTGAGCTTTTCCTCGACACTCGATGACACCTCGCTCGCATCGACCCAGCGGTTCGAGAAGATGCTGTATGCCTCGTAGCCGTAGTAGAGCGCCGTGCCGATGATGATGACGCCGAAGGCATGCTTGATGGTGTTCATCCACGCGCCGGGTTTGGGCAGCGCCGCAATGCCGGCGCCGGCGATGGGCCACGGAATCGCCATGCCGACGCCGAGCACGAAGGGCAGCGCCAGGGCTGCGGTCGTGCCGGCCGCATAGAGATTGCTCGAGAACAGCACTACCTGGATGACCACCGGCGCCACGCACGCGCCGGCCAGCAGCGCCGCCACCGCGCCCATGGTGAACGCCAGCGCCATCGACCCCTGGCTGCTACCGGTCTTCAGGTTCGACGAAAAGCGCGAGAAGTCGATGTTCACGACATCGAACATGGCCAGGCCGAGCACGACGAACAGCACGGCGATGCCGAGGTTGAACCAGGGCGAGGCGTTGATGGTGCCGAAGGAGCTGGCCGTGAGCACGACGATGAGGCCGAGGACGCCGTAGACGAGGGCCATGGCGCCGCCGTAGGCGAGTCCCAGCAGGAAGCCGCGCTGACGCGACCCGGCCTGTGCACCCGCACCGATGATGGCCAGGTTGATTGGAATCATCGGCAGCACGCACGGCGTCAGGTTCAGCGCCAGGCCGCCGAGCAGTACGATCAACAGGATGGCAATCGGGCCCTGTCCTTCGAGCATGCCCTTCTCGCGCACGCCCTTCTCCGCGTTCGAGATGAAGGTGAGGAAGTCGTCCTTTGGCAGGTAGCCGAAGGTCGTGCCCTGTTCGGCGAAACCATCGAGCGCTGCGATCTCATCCGTGCTCGACGCGGGGGCGCCCGTCGTCCCGGCGGCAGTACGCGCTGCGGGAGACGGCGCTCCCGGCGCGTCGCCGGTGCCGAACGCGATGCCGCCGAAGACGTCCGAGTGCGCCGCGGCTGAGCGAGTGGTGCCGATGTCGAACGTCCACCCGGTTTCCGCGCGCGTCGGGATGTAGCACATCGTTTCGTCGCAGGCCTGGTAGCGGAGCCGCGCGGGGATCGTGACCGATCCAGGGGCCGCGCTTGCATCGATCTTCAGCACGACGCCGATGGCGAACTGACGCTCGAAGACGCTGAGCGGCTGGTCCGCACCGCGCTGCACGAGGTCGGTCGGCGCCGGGAAGACGATCTCCGACACCGTGATGCCCGCCGGCAGCGGCTGGTCGGGTGAGGGCACCGTCAGCACCACCGGGATGAGCATCGCGTCGCGCGGCTTGTTCGAGTTCATGTGGTAGCCCTCTGGCAGCTGCACCTGAAGGACGACGCGAACGTCCGAGCCGGGCGTGACGGTGGCGGTTTCGACGAGTGGGGAGAGGTCGGCTTTCGCCGGGCCGCGCTGCGCGGACAGGAAGGCGGTCGAACTCAGGAGCAGGACAGCAGCGAGGAGAAGAGCGTGAGTGCGCATGGTGATCATTGGTCGTTCGTCATTGGTCGTTGGCCGGACCCGCGACGAATGACCATACGACCAATGACCAATCGACTATTTCACTTCGTTGAGTCGGATGACGCCCGGAGCGGGCGGCAGCGACGAGGCGTCCACCGAACCTTTCACCGGCGGCAGATCCTGGTACAGGAACTCCCACTTCCAGCGTTCGGACGGGTTGGACACTTCTAGCCATGTGCTGGCCGACATCGGTCGCTGGAACGCCAGGCCGGGCAGTGCCTGCACGGCTTCAACATCGGCGAGACGGGCCGCGACATCGGCGCGAACCTGGGAGCCGGCCGTGTAAGGGAGCGTGACGCCAAGCGCGAGTGCCAGGTCGACCACGATCTGCCAGTCTTCCTTCGCCTCGCCCGGTGCGTTGATCGATTTCGACGTGCCCTGGAGCACGCCCGTGTCATTCGTATAGGACGCATCCTTCTCGACGAAGGATGCACCTGGCAGGACAAAGTCGGCCGCCTGTGCCAGGCCGGTCAGCAGGACGCCCTGGACGACGAGCAGCGGGAGTTTCCCGGACTCGCGGGCCGCAGCGATCCAGCTGGCATCGCCGATCGTACCGTCCGGACCCGGGTCGTAGACGTAAAGCGCCGCGACAGAACCGGCCTCGACAGCGGCGCGCAACGCGCTGATGTCGGCCGCGCCCTGTTCCGCACCCACCGCTCCGGGTACAAAGCCAAAGATGCGCGCACCGTTGACGTTCGGGGCGTCGACCTCCGGCACGACGAACTTGGTGCGAGCGGGCTGCTGCTTTGGAGACACGCGCCAGCTGACCGAGACGGACGTCGGGCCATCGGCTCCGGCCAGTTCCTCGGTGAGGCGCCGGAACAGGAAGAACTCCTCATGCGAGGCATGCGCTGAGAGCAGGAAGCGCACGTCCTTGCCGGCCGAACCGGCCGCCGACAACTTCTCCGCCACCTTCGCCAGCGCGTCGCGCCACGAGGCCGGGTGCAGGACACCAGCCGCGTCCTTGACCAGCGGCTTCTGCAGGCGCTGGTCGCCCTCGATCCAGCCGAAGTCGAAGCGGCCGATGTCGCACATCCAGTAGCCGTTCACCTCCGGATTGAAGCGCGGCGTCATGCGGATGAGGCGCGACCCCTTCGCCCACTCTGGCTTGGCCTTGATCCAGGCGTTGGTATTGCAGCCCTTCGAGCACATTGTGCAGATGGTGTCTGCCACGTTGGGGTTGTCCCACGGGCGCGACTTGAAGCGGTACTGCTTGGTCGTGATGGCGCCGACCGGGCAGACGTCCATGAGGTTGCCCGAGATGAGCGAGTGGACGCCTTCGTCGCGGAAGGTGCTGATCTGGCTGCCGTTGCCGCGGTCGACCACGCCGATCTGCGCGTCGCCCTCGACTTCGTCCATGAAGCGGATACACCGCGTGCACATAATGCAGCGCTGGCGGTTGAGCATCAGCGTCGGGCCGAAGTCGACGTCGCCGCGTACGCCTTCGCCGTCGAACACGCGGCGCGGGAACTCCATGCGGCTCTGGTCGGGTCCGAACGTGTAGGAGTAATCCTGAAGGGGACACTCGCCGCCCTTGTCGCACACCGGACAGTCGAGCGGGTGATTGATGAGCAGCAGTTCGAACACGCCGGAACGAGCGGCGATAACCTCTTCACTGCGCGTGTGGACCACCATGCCTTCGGTGGCCACGGTCGAGCAGGAGGTCTGCAGCTTCGGCATCTTCTCGATTTTCACGATGCAGACGCGGCACGAACCCTCGATGCCAATTCCGGGGTGATAGCAATAGTAGGGAACCGAAATGCCGGCCTCGGTGGCGGCCTGAAGGACGGTCTTCCCCTTGTCGACGGTGACCTGACGGCCGTCGATCGTCAGCGTGACGGATTCCATAAGTGCCTGATTCTACCGCACCGAATTGGTCAAGTGCTCACCCGGGCGGTTCGCCCCGCTATTTGGTGCTAGGCGTGTCGCGGAACTCCGCGAGCGAGACGTCCCGGCGGGAGATGGTGGCCGACTTCAGGGTCGATTCCAGCCGCACCGGCATCTCGACAATCCGATCGGTGATCTGCACGGTGACGTCGCGGGTCTGGCCGCCAGCAAAGTTCAGGGTGACCTGCGCCGGGAAGTCGAAAAGGTCGCCGGTCTGCTCGAAGCGCAGCACGGCCGCCGGCCCGTCGCTCCGCGTTTCCACCCGGTAGCTGAAGGCGACGCGCGGCAGGGTCGATCCGTAGATCCAGCGCTCGAAGAAGCGCTCGAGGTCGAGCCCCGACTCTACTTCCATGGCGACGCGGAAATCCTCCGAGCCCACCTTCCGGAAGCGCGAACTCAGGTAGAAGCGTTGCACGCCCTTGAAGAATGCGTCGTCGCCCGCCATGAGGCGCAGCATGTGCAGCACCATCGCGCCCTTGTTGTAGACGATGGCGCGGAAGGCACGGCCATCATTCTTGATGTGCCCGACGCGATAGCCGAGGTGTACCGGACCCTGGTCGGACTCGTTGATCGCCCAGCGGCGCATGCGGCGGAGCACACCCTGGAACACGTCGTCGCCACGTGAGTTGCTTGCGTAGAGCGCCGCGAAGTACTGGGAAAAGCCCTCGCTCAGCCACTGGTCGTGATAGTTCTGCCACCCTACGCCGTGACCCCACCACTGGTGCGCAATCTCATGCGCCATGAAGAACTCGGGATAGTTCTCGAACGCGGCCGGGTCGTTGCGCCAGACGAGGGGACTGTTGGGCAGCGGCTGGTTGAGTTGCGCGAAGTACGGGGGGCTGTGCCCGCCCGGTGTCAGGCTCTCGACCAATGCGATCGTGAAGCTTGGATACGGCGCCTCGCCGACAACTGACTCGTAGAACCGCACGATGTCCGCGGCGCGGCCGGCCAGCGGCCGGCTCTCACCGGTCTGCCGCGGGTTCGCTTCGATGGTGAGCCGGACGCCGGGCAGCTGTTCCGGCGAGGCCACCTGCTCGTCCGTGATGGTCACGGCCGGATTGCCGTCGAAGGACACCTGCGTCTGACTCGTCCGGATGAAGCGACTCACGATGAACGATAGGTAGCGGGCCGGGCGCGACGCCCGGAAGACGTAGACGTGACGGGCATCGGCCGGCGTCGAGCCGGCCACCACTTCCGGCGTGCCGGTCAGCTCGCCCGAGGCGACGCAGCCGTAGTCGATCGGCACGGTGAGGCGAACGCGCGCGGTGGCATAGTCGCTGACCGTCGACTGCGGATACCAGAAGCTCCGGTTGCTGTAGAGGAAGCTCGGTTCGGCCCGCGCCAGCGACATGTCGTCCGGGAACTGCGTCTGGGCGCCGAACGAGCCGCCGCCCGGTTGGTCCTGACCCATCGACAGCGTCTCGCGATCGGGTGCCTGCGGCGACAGGCGTCCGGCGTAGGTGAACGTGAGCGTGAGCTCCGCATCTTCCTCGAGCAGCGATGGCAGGTTGATCAGGACGGTGTTCTGGTTGGTGACGCGCAGGTTGAACAGCCGCCCGAACTTGTCACTGATGATGGAGCGGACCACGAGCGAATCGGCCAGCTTGATGGTCAACTGGCCCAGTGCCGGCACACGCGACTTGAGTCGCATCTTCGCCCGGCCATCGATCCACTGCCGGTTCGGCAGCGCGGTGATGTCGATGTCGTAGTCGAGCACGTCGTAGGCCGCGAGATCGTCCTCGTTGTAGAAGCGGCCGCGCGTGGCCAGCTTCTCCTTCGAGGCGTAGACCGCCACGTTCCGATGCCGTTGCCGCTCGAAGACCGAGATGTCTTCGGGTTCGGCTGCCGACCGTGCGTAGGTCAACGTGTCGAAGCGCCTGGTCCGTACTTCAGCGAGGAAGTCGTCGGGACCGGGCAGCAGCGTCCACGCTTCGCGCGTCAGATCGGCCAAATCAACGGCGAACGACTTCGGCGATTCCTCCCGGAAGATCTGCTGTGCACGCTTCAGGTCGCGCGGGTCCACGGCGCGCTCCACCAGCATCGCCTCGTCGAAGTGCTGGTTGCCGGTGCCGACGCGAATGAAGGCGGCATCGAAGCGCGTTTCCAGCACCTCGGCCCCGGTGAAGATGCGCACCTGGCCCTTCTCCGTCGCCGGCGCGGGCGAGAACCGCATGTCGCCGCGTCCCATCACGACCAGGCCGGTGGTGCCCTGTTCGGTGTCGATGCGGAACACCGTCCCTTCGCTCAGCCTCAACTCGAGGTCTTCAGAGGTGATGGTGAGGTTCCGCGCGTCGTATTGCTTCGCGGTGTTCATCGTCAGGCGAAACAGGTTGTCGACGGACGACACCGGCTGCTGGCGCATCATCGACCACGAGTTGCCTGAGCGCCGCATGAAGAGTTGCCACGTGGCGATGCGGGCACGATTACCGGACTCAATGAACGCATCGATGGTCAGTCCGTAGACGGTGCCGGGAATGCCGGAGAGCGAGAGTTCCTGTCGTTCACGTTCCTGAACGACCACCCTCGTGGCGCCAGGTCTGAATTCCGCGTGTGCGAAGGCCAGTGCGTCCTCGCGGCTGCCGAGTGGACCCTCGAGCGCCGCGAACCCTTCGTCGTCGGCAGCCTGGATGATCGGCTCGAGCTTCTGGAGGAAGCCGCGGATCGTGACGTCGTCGTCGAGCGTGTCGGTGGCACTGGCGGTCGACGGCTGTGTCGGGACCGGTAGCTGCGCGTGCGCGTCGGCCGGACCGGCGAGGGTCGCGGCGACGGCGAGGAGTGCGGCCGCCAGCCAGGCGTCGGGCGTCGATCGGGAGGACATCAGGGGATGATGCCCAGCTCTGTGCCAACGCTGCCGAACGTATCGAGCGCGAACTGCAGTTCATCCCGCGTGTGCGTGGCCGTGACGATGGTGCGAACACGAGCCTTGTCGCGCGCCACGGTCGGGAATGCGATCCCCTGCGCAAATACCCCCTTGACGAACAACCGGTCGGACAACTCCATGGCGAGGGCGCCGTCGCCGACGATGACCGGCGTGATCGGGCTTTCGCTGCCGCCGGTGTTGAAGCCCAGGTTCTGGAGACCCGCCTTGAAGAAGCGGGTGTTCTCCCAGAGCCGGTCGATGAGTTCGGGTTCCGCGAGCAGCAGATCGAGCGCCGCGATGCAGGTGGCGGCCACCGACGGCGGATGCGAGGTCGAGAAGAGGAACGGTCTGGCGCGGTGGTGGAGGAATTCGATGAAGGCGCGGGTGCCGGCAACGTAGCCGCCGAGCGCGCCGATCGCCTTCGAGAGCGTGCCAACCTGGATATCCACCCTGCCGTGCATGCCGAAGTGATCGACTGTGCCGCGGCCATTCTCGCCGAACACGCCGCTGGCGTGCGCGTCGTCCACCATCATGATGCAGCCGAACTCCTCGGCGAGCGCGCAGAGAGCGGGCAGTGGTCCGAGGTCGCCGTCCATACTGAACACGCCGTCGGTGATTAGCAGTTTTCGCTGCGCGGACGGCAGTGACGCGAGGATGGCGCGGGCTGCGTCGATGTCCTTGTGCGGGAACACCTTGACGGCGGCGCGGCTCAGGCGGCAGCCGTCGATGATGCTGGCGTGGTTCAACTCGTCGGAGATGACGACGTCGTCCTTGGTGAGCACCGACGACACCGTGCCGGCGTTTGCCGTGAAACCGCTCTGGAAGACCACCGCGGCTTCGGTCTTCTTGAAGTCGGCGAGCCGTTCTTCGAGCTCCATGTGGACGGCCATCGTGCCGGCGATGGTACGCACGGAACCCGAGCCGACGCCGAAGGTTTCGACCGCCTTGATCGCCGCTTCCCGCAGCCGCGGGTGGGTCGTCAGACCGAGGTAGTTGTTGGACGAGAGGTTCACCACCTGACGGTGGTCGAATGTGGTGGTGGCGCGCTGTTCGCCTTCGAGGACGCGCATGCGCCGGTACAGCCCCTGCGACTTCAGCGAGTCCAGTTCAACGGCAAGGAAGGCCAGAGGGTCCTGACGCATGGCGACAGTATAGTGACGTTCCCGGCAGGGGTAACGTCCCGCGGCAATGCGCCTCGGGGGGCGGCTACTGCATGGTCATGAACAGCACGGTCCACGGCAGGATGGCGACCGCGATGTAGAAGATTGACAGCAAGGCGACGATGAGATGAATTCGGCGAAGGTGAAGCACTATGCCGAGTCCGACGGCGAACAACTTGGCAGCAGCCAGCCCGGCTCCAACCCCGCCCATGGCCACGGCCGAGCTGACCAGCGGGTTAGCCTCGATCGACATCCCCCAGATGTGCACACCCAGGTAGGTGAGTGCGCCGTCCAGCCCCTGCACGACCACGAACACGAGCATGGCGAGGTCGCCGAACAGGCCGTGAGGCGAGTCGAGCCGGCCGCCAAGGATTGTCTGTGTTGCCCCAGCCAGTGCTGACATTTGTCCACCAAACAAGGAACTTATGGCGTGAGAATCGCGCAATTCACGCCTGTTTTCCGAGCTTAGTCAAATTCCACGCCGCAGCGAGCTGAATATTTTCTTCGAGCGTCAGGGCGTGCAGCGGCGGGATCAGCTCGTTGCGAAGTCGCGGCTGGCCTGCAGTCGGTCGTGCTCGTCGACCAATTCGGAGACGACCACCTGAATGATGGCGGCGCTCGGCACGGCGAGCACCGCGCCGATGATACCCAGCACCGATCCTCCGATGAGCAGCGCGACGATGACGAACACGGCGCTGACGCCAACTTGCCGTTCCATCACCTTGCGCACGAGCAGGTGGTTCTCGACCTGCTGCTGGAGCAGGAAAAAGATCAAGTGAAGAGCGCGGTTTGCGGCGATACGGTCAGCGCGACCAGCACTGCTGGCACGGCCGAGAAGATGGGCCCGACACCGGCACCAGTTCGCCGAACGCCGCCACCAGCGCCAGGACCTAGAAGTACGGCACGCCAAGGATGGAGCCCAGCCGCTGCGCTGAGTCCGATCGTGCCCCCGAGCATCAACGGTCCGCTGAGCCAGGCGCTGACCTTCGTCGCAATCTTCAACGCCGCGTCGTGGACTCGCGGACGGTCTGTGGCCGTGGAAAGAACCTCACGAACGCGGCAAACAGTGCTGAGGCCGGGCAGGCGGCCCCACAAGCCAGCGCGGCAGGCGGGCGTCCCGGGAGCGGCGGCGTGTCGATGCGATGCACCAGCGGCCCGAGGCCGGTGGCCAGGCGCGACACACAGGCCGACGAACACCGCAGTCGCGAGCGCAGTCGTGAGACCGCGCGGGCGACCGCGGCAGTGGTCACCGGAGGAAGTCCGCGGTGTAGTCCGCCATCAGGCGGTACACCTCCGTGAGCTCCTCCGGCGATGCCAGAAACACAATGCGCAGATAACCCTCCGCCGCGGGTAATCCAAAACCCGAGCCATACACGACCAGCACACCCGTGGCGCGGAGCAACCCGAGCACATACTCTTCATCCGTGCGCCCAGCGGCGAGCGGAATGCGGGGCATGGCGTAGAACCCGGCGGTGGGCGTCATGCAGGTGACGCCGGGCATGGCTCGCAGCGAATCGGCCGTGAGTGTCGCGCGCAGCTTGAGATCCGCACGGAACTTCACCTGGTGCGACTTGTCGCCGGTCAACGCGGCCGTGACGGCGTACTGCATAGGCACTGTGCTACACAGTCGGCCGTCCGCGAGTTTCCTGATCGCGGCCGCCACATCGTCGAGCCGGGGCGACCGGCCGATCGACAGCCAGCCCGTGCGCCATCCCGGCGCCAGATAGGCCTTCGACAGGCTTGAGAAGGAAATGATGGGCGCATCGGGCGCGAGCTTGCCCAACGGGTCCACTGGGCGGTCATAGCCGAGGTCCGCGTACACTTCGTCGGCCAGGATCGCGAGGCCGTGCCGCTCGGCAAACGCGATCAGCGCCCGCCGCGACGCCTCAGGGTAGGTGGCTCCGGTCGGATTGTTGGGGTCGATGACGACCATCGCTCTCGTACGCGATGTGATCAGCGACGACAGGTGCTCGATGTCCGGAGTCCAGCCCTGCGACGGGTCGCAGCGGTAGTAGCGCGCGGTGGCGCCGAGCTTCGCGATGATGGCCGTATACAGCGGATAGGTCGGCATCGGCACGAGGACTTCGCCTTCCTCGTCGAGCAGCGCCGTCAGGGCGAGTTCGATACCTTCCGACGTACCCGCCGTGATGTAAACCCGGTCCGCGGAGATCGGCCAGCCGTTCGCGGTGTGCTCGGCGGCAACGGCCTCCCGGGCGGAGGCCAGACCGGCGGAGGGTCCGTAGCCGTTGTGCCCGTCGCGCAGGGCTTTTTCCACGGCCTCGACCAGGTGCATCGGCGGCTTGAAGCCGAAGGCCACCGGGTCCCCGATGTTCAAGTACCGGACTTTCTTTCCCGTTGCCTCAACTCTCTGGGCCTCTACGACGATGTTGCGAATCGCATAGGAGAACTGGCTGACACGGCGGGAGACAGGAATGGCAGTATGCGTCGTCCTCACCACGCAATCTTACAGCGTCGCGCAAGCGCGGCCCTTGCCCCCAAGGCCGCCTCGATAGGTGTAGTTTTTACACCCAAGTACGAACCGGGATCGCCCAAAACAGTGTAGATATTGCACGAGATCGCACCAGCGAAGGCTACCCTTGATCGCCGTCATTCGAATCAACTTCATATTATTCAGGTACTTAGCTGGTTGGCAGCGCAATTGGAGTAGGAGAAGGCGATGACGCGCAACGAGCTCATCAACGTGATGGCGGCGATGCTGGTGGCGACGACGGCGGCGATGGAAACCGTCTCAGCTCAGCAGACGCAGCCCTCTGCACCGCCGGCGGCGACGTTCAAAGCCAGCGTCGACCTCGTGCGTGTCAGCGCGGTTGTGCGCGACCGTAAGGGGCGCTTCGTGCGAGACCTGGCGGTTCGGGACTTCGTGGTGCTCGACGGAGGCGAGCAGCGTCGCATCCAGGAGTTCCGTCACGACGAATCGGCGGTCAGCGTGGCGCTGCTGTTCGATGTGAGCGGCAGTATGGAGTCCAGGATGGGGAATGCCCGCGAAACGGCCGAACATGTCCTCAGCTGGTTGAACCTGCAGGGGGACGAAGCTGCGGTCTACACGTTCGACACGCGGCTCGAGGAAGTCATCCCGTTCACGGTCGGGCTTCAACGCCTGCCGTCCAGCATGAATGCCCTCGCGCCCTTCGGCGCTACGTCACTGCACGACGCAGTGGCGCAGACGGCGGAGAAGGCGTCGACCCGCGAGGGACTCCGGCGTGCGGTCATCGTGCTCACAGACGGGCGCGACACCGCGAGCCGCCTCTCACCGAGCGACGTATCGGGCATTGCCAGCTCGATTGACGTGCCGGTCTACATCGTCGGCATTGTGCCGGCGATCGACAACCCGTCGGCGGATATCTCCGCCACGACCTACGAGCGCTCGGCCTTGACAGGACCACTGAGCGATCTCGCCTACTGGACCGGGGGACGCGCGTTTGTGGCGAGCAGCGTCGCCGACCGCAGCCAGACCGCGCGTCAAATCGTCGACGAGCTGCGGCATCAGTATTTGATTGCGTTCGAATCGAGCGGCAAGCCGGGCTGGCACCCGCTCGTGGTCCGTGCC
This sequence comes from Acidobacteriota bacterium, assembly GCA_043743165.1. Taxonomy (GTDB): domain Bacteria; phylum Acidobacteriota; class Vicinamibacteria; order Vicinamibacterales; family CAVVIG01; genus CAVVIG01. The sequence continues at coordinate 7,856 of JAYTXA010000002.1, read as the reverse complement.
AGGGACAAGGAACTGACCGTGCGTGCCCGGAGTGGTTACTTTGCGGGGCAATCTCGCCCGATTTCGGATTAGGAGAATCGACACCATGCGTAATCTGTTTCTGGCCATCCCGATTGCGGTGATTGCCATCGGCGGCTCGACCGCCTGCGCCACCAAGAAGTTCGTGCGCACCAGCGTTGGCGAAGTGAACGAAAAGGTCGACTCGCTTGGTCGCTCCCTCGAGGAGACCCAGGAGCGCACCAGGCAGAACGAAACGAAGATCGGCGATGTCGATCAGCGCGCACAGGCAGCGGCAGGACAGGCCAAGCAGGCCGCCGACGCGGCCAATTCCGCCGCTGGTCAGGCCTCCAACACCGCAAACTCGGCGGTGGCCAAGGCGGACGCGGTCGACAAGGCCTCGAAGCGCATCGTCTTCGAAGTCGTGCTGAACGAAGACCAGGGCAACTTCAAGTTCGGCAAGGTCGACCTGCCGGACGAGGCGAAGGCTCGGCTCGACGAGATGATCACCCAGATCAAGGCGGACCCGAAGGGCGCTTACTTCGAGATCGAGGGACACACCGATGACGTTGGCGCGAAGGAAGTAAACCAGCGTCTGGGTATGGAGCGCGCCGAAGCGGTGAAGATGTACCTCTACGAGAAGCATCAGATTCCGCTGCACAAGATGAACGTGCTCAGCTACGGCGAAGACAAGCCGGTGTCGCCGAACAAGACGAAGGCGGGCCGCGCGCAGAACCGTCGCGTCGTCATCAAGGTGCTCGCCTAGCCAGCAGACGGCGCTAGAGCGATAAGACACACACGGGCGCGGGCCATGCGGCTCGCGCCCGTGTGCTGTACGGCGGGAATCACATCGGTGCGGTGATGAGTCCAATCGTAAGATTGGAACAGATGGCCATTCGAACCGAACTGAACCTGAGGCTGCCGAACAGTCCGGGGGCGCTGAACGAGGTCTGCCGCGTGCTGGCCGACGAGCGCGTGCGCATTCAGGCGTTGATGCTGGAAACAGGCGGGACCCTGCGGCTGCTGGTCGACAATCCGGTCAGGGCGGTCGGGGTGTTGCGCGAACGCCGGCTGGCCGTCGACGAGCGCGATGTGCTGGTGACGCCGCTACCCAACACGCCCGGAGGGCTGGCTCCGGTCCTCGCACTCGCCCGCGACGCCGGTATCAACGTCGAGTACGCCTACGCAGCCGCCCCCGAGTCGAGTCAGACCGCGCTCGTTGTGCTCGGCGTCGAGGACGCCGCGCGAGCGTCGATGTCCACCGGCCTCTGACCGAGGGACAGGCTCGCTAGACCCGACCGTACTTCTCGGCCCAGGCCCGCAGCGCGGACTGACGCTCGCGTGCCTCGTCCTGCTCGTCAAGTGCGTCGACCGGCCATGGCAGACGGTAGGTCCAGTTGGTGTCACCGACCGTCGCCGGCTCGTTGATCCGGTCGCGCCAGCCGAACACGTCCTGGACCGGCAGCAGCAGGATGTTCGACGTCGACGCGAACAGCAGTTCGAGGAAGACGTCACGCACATCGGGTACGAACGGCGCCGTGAGGATGTCCATTGATCCCGCCAGTTCCTGCACCGGCCCGACCGCGGCGATGGCGGCCTTCTCGGCCTCGGTGGCCGTCTGTTCCCACCAGGTGATGAGCGGTTCCGTATCGTGCGTGCCCGTGGTGGCCACCGAGTTCGCTGGGTAGCGCAGCGGATCCCTGAAGGCTTTGAGCGCCTTCGTCTGTTCGTCCCAGTCGGCTTCCCAGCGGAACACCCGGTAGCCGGGCACGCCCAGCATGGTCAGTGAGGCGCGCACGAAGTCGGGAACGATGCCGAGGTCCTCGGCAATGATCTCCGACCCTGGTTCGCGGAAGATGTGCAGCACCTGCTCGCCGAGCCGCAGTTGCTCGATCTGCCGAGAGGGGGAGAAGCCAGGCTCCTGCCCGCCGTGATGGCGTGGCCGGGAGTAGGTGCGGAAGAACCCGACGAGGTGATCGACGCGGTAGCCGTCAAAGAGGGCTGCGCTCCGTTGTGCGCGGCTGCGGAGCCAGGTGTGATCACTCGCCGCAAGGGCATCCCAGTTGTAGGCCGGCATGCCCCAGTCCTGGCCGGTGGCACTGAACGCGTCGGGCGGAACGCCAACCGACCGGTCGAGCCGGAAGTGCCCCTGGTGCGCCCAGACGTCGGCGCTGTGCACGTCGACCATGAACGGCAGGTCGCCGAACAGCGCGACGCCGTTTGCCGCCGCGGTCGCGCGGGCGGCCTGCCACTGCGTGCCGGCGATCCACTGCAGATACTGATAGAAGAGGATGTCAAGCGTCAGTTCCTGCGCTGCGGTTGCCAGCGCGGCGGGATCGCGCTGCTTCAACGCCTCTGGCCACTCCGTCCAGGCCTGGCCGTGCTGCTGCTCGTGCAGGGCGCGGAAGAGCGCATAGTCGACCAGCCACCACGACTCGTGCTCGACGTAGGCGCGCAGTTCCCCGGCGCGCGGCGAGTCTGTCGCCCATTCGTGCTCGACGAAGCGCTCGAAGGCCGCGCACAGTGCGTGATGCTTCACCCGGCGCACCGCCGCGTACGCCACCCGTGCCGAGCCACGAGCCTCGGCCAGGGCCGTGCGATCCGCCGCGTCGAGGGCGGGTTCTCCGCCGTTGGCGATGAACTCCGGCACCGCCGCCACATTGATGTAGATCGGGTCGATCGCCATCGCGCTCATCGCCGAGTACGGCGACTGATGCCCCGGGGCCATTTCGTTCAGCGGCAGCAACTGCAGGATGCGCTGTCCCGCTCCGGCCAGCCATCGGCTGAGCGTTGTAATGTCAGCGATGTCGCCAATGCCCCAGCTGCCCGACGACGGCGCGGAGAACAGCGGTATCAGGATCCCTGAGCGGCGAGCGGTCGAGGTCATGGGTGGTCATCCATCCGAAAGCGATCGAGCACGCGCGACACGGCAGTGGCGAATGCTGCCTCAGGCGTGAGGAGACTGACGATGAGGAACGATTCCTGCGCGAAGTCGAAAAAATATCCCGGGTGCGTCAGCACCTGCGAGTTCACGAGCAACGACAGCACCAGGTCTTCCTCGGGCATCAACGACGGCACCTGGATGATGCCGTACCAACCGCCTTCCGCGTGCAGCAGCCCGCATGCGGGGACGTCGCTCACCAGCGAGGCGCAGGTGGCGAGGTTGGCTCTGACTCGCCGCTGAATCTGTTGCCGGACAGGTGTGCCTCGAGCCAGCAGCTCGCGCGCCGCGAGCTGGACCGGCGTGGCGACCGAGAGATAGGTGTCGCACGCGAGCTCGAGCCGCGGCATCGTGTCGCTGCAGACGGCTGCGTCGCCGCTGACGGCAATCCAGCCCAGCTTGGCCTGCGGCAATCCAATCGATTTGGACAACCCGCCGAGCGTGAAACCCAGGACGTCTGTGCGGTGGGTCACCTGTCCACGCGGCACCCGGGTCTCTTCCTGAAGCTCGTAGTCGGCGAACACTTCATCGGAGATAACGGCGATGTTGCGGGAACCGCACAGCTGCGCGATTGCCTCGAGGTCGACCGCGCTCACGAAGTTCCCGGTCGGGTTGTTGGGATTCACGATCAGCATCGCGCGCGTCCGCGCGGACATGGCCTGTTCGACGCTCGACAGGTTGACGGACCAGCGGCCGTGATACTCGAGCTGATAAGGCACGGCCGTCACGCCGTCGAGCCTGGTGAGATGTTCGAACAGCGGGTAGCTGGGCTGCGGGATGAGCACTTCGTCGCCCGGGTTGCACAGCAGCTTGAAGAGCAGCGAGTAGGCCTCGCTGGTGCTGGCGGTCAGGGCGATGCGATCCGTGCTGACCGAGAGTCCGCGTCGCGCGAAGTCGTCGCTGACGGCCCGCCGGGCATCGAGCGCGCCGAGCGGATCGGGCCGGTAGACCAGGCCCCGCGGATCGCCGAGCGGGGCAAGCAGATCGGCGTCGTACGCGAACCCGGCCCGGGTGGGATTGGACTCCGTCAGGTCGAGGATCGGCACGCCGTCGCAGCGCAGCTGCGCGAGCGTGCGCGACATCCGGTTCGCCTCGAGGCTGCCAGGCATGCGCGAGGAAAACCTCACGGCACAATCTCGACCGATTCGATGACATCGCCTTCGAGGATGCGATCGACGATGTCGAGGCCGTTGAGCACCTGGGCAAACACGGTGTAGGTGTGGTCGTAGCGCGGGTTGTCCACGAGGTTGACAAAGATCTGCGCGTCGCCGGTGTCGCGGCCGCGCGTGGAGATGCCGACCGCCCCGCGCACGTGCGGCCAGAGGCCGACTTCGTCGCGCATGAACGGGGCGTCGCTCGAGTATTCGTTCGCCCCCGGGCTGCCGCCCTGGATGATCCCATTTGGTACGACGCGGTGGAATGTCAGGCCATCGTAGTAGCCCGAGGACGCGAGTTCGACGAAGCGGAGGACCGTGGCCGGCGCCTCCTGCGTGAAGAGCGCGACGTCGAACACGCCGACGTCCCGAATGGTGAAGCGGGCGCGCGGCGCGGCCAGCCGGCGCAGGTCTGCCACGGTGAGTGGGGCTGCCGGCAGCGTGCCTGGTCTGGATGCGCGTGGCGATGTGCCGAGCGACGTCAGTGCAGCTCGCAGCGCAGCCCGCGCGTCCGCCGCACCGGGCCGGCCATCGTCTTCTGCTCGATCGAGCGCCTGCGTCAACGCCGGCACGACGGCCGCGGCGCGATGGCTGCCCTCGAGGGCTCGTGCGGCCACGCGCACCACCTGGTACCCCTTCGACGCGAGGGCCGCCGCAAAGAGCTCGTCAGCGTCGTGGCCGAACGCAGTGGTGAGCGCGGTGAGCGCCGCTTCGACCACGTTGTCCTGGCCGTCGCGTGCGAGCCGCTCCAGCGCCGCGCGCATCGCCAGAGTCCCCGCAGCCCGTGCGGCGGCGACGCGCAGCTGCCACACCCCGGACGACGCGTAGCTGTCGAGGACGGCGCGAGCGTCGGCGGGCGCGGCGGTGGCCAGGGCCACCAGTGCGTGCCCGGCGCGATGCCAGTTGCGCGGTGCCTCAGCGTCGGCGCGGTCGGCGAGCGCGTGATTCAGATAGGCGATCGCCTCAGGATTGTCGCCGCATGAGGAGAGCTGGTCGATGGCCACCGTCGCCGCGTGCATGTCGGGGTCAGAGGCGCCGCTCAGGGCCGGGCCGCAGGCGTCTCGTGCGTGGCGGGCGCGGCTGGCTCGCAGCGCTTCGATGCGGACCATCGCCACCGGATCGTTCAAGCCGCGGGCGACGATCGCCTCCGCGCCGTCGAGGGTCGCAGCACGCACGGCAAGACGACGAACCTGCGGATCAGGATCGGAGGCCGCATTCACGACCGTGTCGACATGGGCGGCGCCAAGCGTGATCAGGCTTTCGAGCGCAAGCCGGCGCACACGTGCGTCGCGAAGCCGTTCCTCGCCGGGACGGCTCGGCTCGTCGCGGGCGAGACGAAGCAACACCTCGGCGACGTCCGCACCCGGCTGCCGCACCGTGCGCTGCAGGCGGGTGAACGCTTCGAGTGCCTTCGCGAGGCCGAGGCGGTCCGCATTGGACGTGGCGCGAGGCACGAAGTCGAGCAGCGCGGCTTCCGTGCGGGCGACGTCGGCGGCCGAGGTGTAGGGCAACCGAGCGAGCGATTCGGCCACGGCGGCGCGCACGGCCGGCGTATCGTCGGCGCCAAGCCGGGTAATCAGTGCGGCCTGCGCCGGTGCCAGCGAGAGGACCGACCCGGTGCTGCCGCGTAGCCCCTGTGCGGCCTGCGCGACCGCGTTGGCCGCTTCGGCCCGGACCTCCGGCAGGCTATGACGCAGACCCGGCAGGATGTCGGTGATGAGCGCGGGGCGTTCCAGCCGACCGAGCGCGCGAAGCGCGATGCGCGCAGTCTGTCCATCGCCGCTGCGTGCCCCGGCGCGAATGACGGCCAGCGCGGTGGGACTCGGCGCCCGGCGGTCTTCGGCTTGAAGAATGGCGAGGCGCGTGGCGGCCGACTGCGCGTGCGCCCTCGGTGCAGACACGCCGCACAGCAGGACGGCTGTGGCGAGCAGTCGCCACGGCGCGCGGGCCATGGGGAAACGGGCGATCAGAGGTCGACCCGTTCCTGATAGGCGGCGATTCGGACCGGCCACTGCTTCTCGGCCTCGATGCGGCGCTGCAAGGCCGTCAGGCCGGCCGGTTCGCCGTGCACCAGGTAGGTCATCGAGGGAGGCGCCGTGAACCCTGACAGCCAGCGGAGAATCTCGCTGCTGTCGGCGTGAGCGGACATCGAGTTGATATGGTCGATGGTAGCGGCGACGCCGATGTCGCGCCCCTTGATGCGCACGGATCGCGCCCCGTCGAGCAGTGCGCGGCCGCGTGTGCCCGCCGCCTGGAATCCGACGAAGAGGACCGTGTGCTTGGGGCTGGGGAGCATCGCCTGGAGGTGATGGAGGACCCGGCCGCCGGTGGCCATCCCGCTCGATGCCACGATGATGGCCGACTGGTGGGAGGCCACCAGGTCCTTGGATTGTTGCGGGGACGCGACCGTGGTCATTCGTTTCGTCACGAAGGCGCTGACGTGCCGCGCCGCCGGACGCATGTCAGGGTCGAGCTCGTCGGCGCGCTGCGCGTAGAACTGCAGCGCCTTCGCCGCCATCGGGCTATCGATATAGACCGGCAAGGCTGGAATGCGCCGTTCGTCTTCCAGGCGTCGTAGCCAGTAGATGACTTCCTCGACCCGGCCAATCGCAAACGCCGGGATGACGAGCTTGCCGCCGCGGGCGGCCACCGCCGTGACGATTTCGGCGAGGCGATCGCCGCGGTCGTCGGGCTGGTGGGTGCGGTCGCCGTAGGTTGATTCGAGCAACAGCACATCGGCCAGGTCCACGGGCGTGGGGTCGGGAAGCACCGGCCGCCCGTAGCGTCCGAGGTCGCCGCCGAACAGCACCGTGCGATTGCCGATGCGGACGCGGGCAAAGGCAGAGCCGAGCAGGTGGCCCGCGTTGATGAACTCGACGTCCAGCCCGGGCACGACGGCTACCGGCCTGTTGTAGCCCAGCGGCTGGAACAACGTCAGCGCACGCTCGGCATCCTCGGAGGTGTAGAGCGGCAACGCCGGGTGATGCTTCGAGTAATGGTGGCGATTGGCGTCCCTGGCGTCTTCTTCCTGGATATGCGCCGAATCGGGGAGCACCAGGGTGCAGAGGTCGCGGGTGCCCGCGGTGCAGAAGATGCGCCCCTTGAAGCCCTGCGAGACAAGCCGCGGCAGATAGCCGCAATGGTCAAGGTGGGCGTGGGTGAGGATGATCGCGTCGATGCTCGACGGGGCGACCGGCAGCGGCTGCCAGTTCCGCTGGCGCAGTTCCTTCAGACCTTGGAACAGTCCGCAATCGACCAGCACGCGGTGCGCGCCCGTATCGACGAGATACTTCGAACCCGTAACGGTGCCTGCCGCACCAAGAAAGGTGAGCGATGCCATCACCTGACTATATAGAAGAGGGGGAGGCGGCGCGTGGTGCACCCTGCCGCAGGCAGCTGGTCGAGATCGAGTCCCGGGCTTCGGCTGGCCGCAACTCTTCCCTGTGCTATATTTCAGGCCTGAAACTCCGGCCGTCCATTCACGATGCCCGGAATTCAGCAACATTCGGCAATCGCGGTTCGTTGCGCCGAGCGTTGAACGGCGTCGCGTTTTTGTTTATCGTGTCGCGTCGCCACGCTCGCGCCACTCGCTTTTGTTCTCAGTCCGCCTGATCGGTCAGTCAGCCCTGAGAGGTGATCCTGCAATGGAAGAAGTCAAGATGACGGAAGAGACTCCGAACAACCCGACGCGACGCAATTTCATCAAGGGCGTCATCGCTGCGGGTGCGGCGGTCTCCTCGGCGAGCTATCTGTTTCGCACGAAC
>JAYTXA010000001.1:0-21589 GCA_043743165.1 Acidobacteriota bacterium | reverse complement strand
GACGACAAGCGCATCCTCCTGGTGGACGACGTGCTGTACACGGGCCGCACCATCCGCGCCGCACTCGACGCGCTGCTGGAATTCGGTCGTCCCCGATCGATCCAGCTCGTCGTGCTTGTGGACCGCGGCCACCGCGAACTGCCGATCAAGGCGGACTACGTCGGCAAGAACCTGCCGACGTCGCCCTCGCAGAGCGTCCAGGTGCACCTGCTCGAAGTCGACGGCCAGGATCAGGTGGAGATCCAGGAATGAAAAAGGACCTGCTCAGCATCGACGACCTGAGCGCGGACGACATCTACCGCGTGCTCGACACCGCCGAGGCGATGCGCGAAATCGGGGAGCGTCCCATCAAGAAGGTGCCGACGCTGCGCGGCAAGACGGTCGTGAATCTCTTCTACGAACCGAGCACCCGCACCCGCACCTCATTCGAGATTGCGGAGAAGCGGCTGAGCGCCGACACGCTGAACATTGCGGTGCAGGCCTCCAGTGTCCTGAAGGGCGAGACGCTCGCCGACACCGCCATGAACATCGAGGCGATGTCGCCCGACATGATCGTGATCCGGCACTCGTCCTCGGGCGCGTGCCACCTGCTGTCGCGCATCTGCAAGTCGCGCATCATCAACGCCGGCGACGGCCTGCACGAGCACCCGACGCAGGCGCTGCTCGACGCCTTCACCATCAAGCAGCACAAGCCGTCCATTGCAGGGCTCAAGGTCGCTATTGTCGGCGACCTGCTGCACAGCCGCGTGCTGCGGTCGAACGTGCTGTTGCTCACCAAGCTCGGCGCGCACGTCTTCGTCAGCGGGCCGCCGACGCTGGTGCCGCGGGGCATCGAGCAATTGGGGGTGACGGTGGCAACGGTGGACGATGCGGTGCGCGACGCCGACGTGGTGATGATGCTGCGCATTCAGCAGGAGCGGATGCAGGGTGCGTTCTTCCCGTCGCTGCGCGAGTACTACAACCTGTTCGGCATGACGACCGAACGGGTCAGCCGTGCCAAGCCGGACGTCATCATCATGCACCCCGGTCCGATGAACCGCGGCGTGGAGATCGCGTCGGAAGTAGCCGACGGTCCGTACTCGGTGATTCTCGAACAGGTTGCCAACGGCGTGGCCGTCCGTATGGCGGTGCTCTATCTTCTGGCTGGCGGAGTGGAAAATGAAGCGGCTGCTTAAGGGCGGACGGGTCGTCGACCCGGCAAACGGACGTGACGGTGTGTTCGATATCCTCATCGAGGGCGACCGCATCGCCAAGGTCGGCGTGAACCTCGAGGCTGAAGATGGCACGACGGTCGTGTCAATTCCTCCGGGCCTGGTGATTACGCCGGGGCTGATCGACATGCACGTGCACCTGCGCGAACCCGGGCAGGAACACAAGGAAACGGTCGCCACCGGCGTGCTGTCGGCGGTCACCGGCGGCTTCACCGCCGTGGCCTGCATGCCGAACACCTCGCCCGTGAACGACAACGCTGGTGTCACGCAGTTCATCCTGAAGAAGGCGGCCGATGCGAACCTGGCGCGCGTCCATCCGATCGGGGCGGTCTCGATCGGGCAGAAGGGCGACCAGATGGCCGAACTTGGCGAACTGAAGGAAGCCGGCTGCGTCGCGGTGACCGACGATGGGCATCCGGTGCGCACGGCGTTGCTGATGCGCCGTGCGCTCGAGTACACCCGCATGTTCGACATGCCGGTCATCGAGCACTGCGAAGAGCCGTCGCTCAAGGGCGACGGCGTGGCGCACGAGGGGATGGTGGCGTCGAAGCTCGGGCTTCGCGGCATCCCGGGTGAAGCCGAGTCGATCATGGCGCAGCGCGACATCGCGCTGGCCGAGATGACGGGTGGACGCGTCCACATCGCCCACATGAGCGCCCGGCAGACGCTCGACGCGGTCCGCTACGGCAAGTCGCGCGGTGCGAACGTCACCTGCGAGGTGGCGCCGCACCACTTCATCCTCACGGACGAACTGCTTGCCGCACCAATTCCGTACGACACGAACACCAAGATGAACCCGCCGCTGCGCGAAGCGGCCGACCGCGATGCGATGCTGCAGGGGATTGTCGACGGCAGCGTCGACGTCATCGCCACCGACCATGCCCCGCACCACTACGACGAAAAGCACGTCGAGTTCGACCGCGCCCCCTTCGGCATCACCGGGCTGGAAACCTGCGTGTCGCTCTGCCTCGATCGCCTGGTGCACGCCGGCCTCATCTCGTTCAGCCGCCTGATCGAGCTGCTGTCGGTGAACCCGGCGCGCATCCTGCGCATTCCCGGCGGGTCCATCACCGAAGGCGAGATCGCCGACCTCACAATCCTCGCTCCGGACCTGACGGTGAAGGTGGACGTGAAGGCGATGAAGTCGAAGTCGAAGAACACGCCGTTCGATGGCTGGGACCTCCACGGCGGCGTGGCGGCGACGATCGTCGGTGGACGGACGGTCTACAAGAACGCGGCCGTCAACCTGGCGATCTGACGGTGTCGACCGGTTGTAGCCGCGCACCTTCAGGTGCGCTCGAACGTCACCCCGCCGGCGTGAGACGCAGGCGGCCGATGGCAGTGCTCTCGATCGTCAGCCGGTCCGTACGCATCGCGCGGTAGCGCACCGCCTTCCAGTCACCCAGGAACGAATCGTAGTACTTCGAGAGGAAGTGACCGGAGGGTCCGACCGCCTCGAGGAACCGGCTGTCGTTGGCGGGTGACAGGTCGACGATCTGCCGGAAGCCGGGAATGGACGTCGTGGTGTACGGGGCGCCGGTCGCAATCGGCGCCACGTTCACCGTGCTCCAGTCGCCACCGATCGGCACCCGGCGTCCGAGCAGCGGACGCAGCACACCGACCGCATCGAGCCCCTGATGCGGAAACACCGCTTCATGGACGGTGTCCCAGCGCCAGCGTTCCGGCTCGCGCCCCATCCGTCCCGCCAGATCCTCCACCGCCGCGTGCAGCGCCGCGCTGACCGCCTCGTCGCACGTTTCCTTCACCGGCGTTGCGATGTTGTCGCACCACGTCGGGTTGCCGTCGAGCGAGGCTTCGAGGAACCGGGTCACGGAGGAGAAGCGACCCTCGTAGCCGCGGCTCAGCGGCCCGAGTTCGTCGCCGACGATCGTCGGTGCCAGCTTCAGGAACCAGGCCACGAAAATCGCCGGTGCCGCGGCGTCGGCCCGAGCGTCGTCATCCCACGTGCGCAGGATGGCGACGGCGCGCTGGTCGAGCGTCGACTGAGGCTGGACGTGCGCGAGCAGGCGCGGCAGGACGTCGCGTGCGTGCAGCGACACCGTGTCGGCCTGAATCCGCGCGAAGTCGTTCGGCGTGAGCTTGTGCGCGGCGCTCAGCTCGCGAATCAGATCGCTGATGCGTTGCGCCCGGTACGGGTTCGGGTATTCGAGGCCGACGAGCGGCGCGCCGAGCGCGCCGGACGGTCGGTTGTTGGCCGTGACGATGAAGTGCTGCGGCGGGTCGTAGGCGTGCGGCAGTTCTTCGAAGGGCACCCAGCCGTCCCACTCGGTGTCTCCGGTCCAGCCGTCGGTGGGCTGTGAACCGTCGCCGGAGGTGCGGACGGGGATGTGGCCAGGGGCGTAATAACCGATGTGGCCGGTGACGTCGGCAAACACGAAGTTCTGCGACGGTGCGACGTAGTCTTTCAGCGCCGTTGTCACATCGTCCCAGTTACGCGCCAGGTTCAGTCGCATGTAGGCCGAAATGGTGAGATCGTCCGGCTCGAGCGCGGTCCAGCGGAAGGCGAGCGGCTCGAGCGGCGGCGAGGCGAGCGGCGTTGGCGACGCGGCATTACTCGCGTTGATCGCGTCGGAGATGAGCGGGCCGTGGCGCGTGATGCGGACGTTCACCACCACGGAGGGTGCGCCCTTGACGACGACCGTCTCGGGGACGACCGTCATCAGTTCCTGAACGCCCTGGAATTCCGCGAAGCGGCCGGACGGGTCGAGCTTTTCGCGGTAGAGATCCTGCACGTCGGCGGCGACATTCGTGGCGCCCCAGGCCATGTCCTTGTTGCGGCCCAGCGCCACGGCCGGGGTGCCCGGCAGCGTTGCACCGATGATGTCGAGGTCGCCGGCCGAGACATGCGCGAGATACCAGATGGACGGCACGTGCGTGGCCAGATGCGGGTCGTTGGCCAGCATCGGCGCGCCTGTGGCGGTCATCGAGCCGTCGACCACCCAGTTGTTCGAGCCTATAGCTTCGTGCTGCGCGCCACCGAGCAGGAACGCCGCTACCATCTGTGGGCCGCTGGTCAGCATCTGTTCGAAAGCGGGCCACGCGTTGGCGTTGGACGTGGTGCCTGGTGAAAGTGAGGCGTGCGCCGCGTGCGCCGGTGCCGTCGGCTGCTGATCGTTCAGGATGCTGAGGCCATCAGGCGGATAGGGTGGCAGCAGCTGACCGACGCGGGCCTGGCCGAGCTTCGCGAGCAGATCGTGCCGCAGCAGTTCCGACGAGTAATTGCCGCTCAGATCCCACGCCATCATCTTCACCCACACCAGCACGTCCGGCCCGGTGAAGGGTTCGGGTTCGAAGCGGAGGAGCGTGAACTCGGGGGGCAGGGCGCTGCCGTGATGCGCGGCGATGAACGCATTCACCCCTGCGACGTAGGCGTCGACCTGCTGCCGGTCATCCGCGGGCAGGCGGTCCCAGGCGCTTCGCGCCGCGCGACCGAACCCGACAGTGCGAAGGAACCGATCTTGGGCGAGGGCCGGTGCGCCGAAGATCTCGGAGAGGCGGCCGTGGCCGATGCGGCGCTGGAACTCCATCTGCCAGAGCCGGTCCTGCGCGTGCACGTAGCCGAGGCCGAAGAGTCCGTCCAGGGCGTTCGAGGCGAAGATGTGCGGAATGGCGTCGGCGTCGCGCACGATGTCGACCGGACCCGAGAGGCCCGCCACCACCTGGTCTTCGCCGTAGTCGGGCAGCGACCGCCGCAGATACAGGTAGCCGCCCGCGCTGGCAACGACGACGAGGGCGAGCAGGGCAAGGACAACCCGGGTGATGATGCGGCGCATGCGAAAATCATAGCGACAGACACGGGAATTGCTGAGCGCTGATTGCGGATTGCTGATTTGAGATTCGCGAGTCCAGATTCGAGATGAGAGATTGACGATTCGCGATTCGCGTAGCGACACCCTGAAGCCGACGCTGGACGGGCTCTACCAGAGCTTCAACCAGGCCGATTCGGCCACCGATCCGATCCAGATCGTGCGCCGGTTCGCGGCGAACGACGATCGGGAAATCGTGGCGTTCATCGCCGCCGGGCTCGCCTTTGGCCGCGTCAGCAGCGTGATGCAGTCGGTCGAGCGGGTGGTGACGGTAATGGGCGGCGCACCGGCCCAGTTCGTGCGCGACTTCACGCCGCCGCGCGACGGCCTGGCGCTGCGCGACTTCGTCCATCGCTGGATTCGAGGCGCCGACATCGTTGCGCTGCTCTGGGTGCTGCACCAGATGCTCGCGGACCGAGGGTCGCTGGAAGGGTTCTTCCTCGCGGGCGACCCGGGTGGCGACGATGTGCGAGACGGGCTCGACAGCTTTTCGCAGCGGGCGATGGCGCTCGACCTGCGCACCGCCTACGGCCGGGTGCCGGCGCGGCCAGGCATTGGCTCGTTCTTTCCGCGGGCGTCGGCCGGCAGCGCCTGCAAGCGGCTGAACCTGTTCATGCGATGGATGGTGCGCCGGGACGCCCTCGATCTTGGCGTCTGGACCCGCGTCTCGCCGTCGCGGCTCATCGTGCCGCTCGACACGCACATCATCCGCGTGGGCCGCTGCCTTCAGCTCACGCAGTACACCAGTCCGGGCTGGCCGATGGCGCTCGACATCACGCGCGCGCTGCGTGCGCTCGATCCGGCCGACCCGGTGAAGTACGACTTCTCGGTCTGCCATCTGGGGATGATGAACGCCTGCGGGTTCCAGACGCCGCGCGGCAACACGCAGTGCCCGCTGAAGGGTGTGTGCCGCCCGAATGGGCGCAAACGGTCCGCCTGAAGGCGGACACTACGACCGGAACGCTCGACAGAGACACGGCGTAGTGTCCGGCTTCAGCCGGACGATGTTGATCGCAGTGTGACCTACGTCCCGTCAGCGGGCACGTCCGCCAGGTGCGGTGCCGGCGCCAGGCGCGCATACACCGCGGCGGTCTCGGCCACCATCCGCTCCACCGTGAACCGCTCGCGTACACGGGCGTAGCCGGCGTCGGCCATCCGGGCGCGCAGCCCTTCGTCCTGCAGGAGCCGGATCATGGCGTCCGCCAGTGCGTGCGAGTCTCGCGGTTCCACCAGCAGGCCGGTCGATCCGTCCTCCACCACCTCTGGAATGCCGCCCGCGCGGGTGCCGACGATCGCCTTGCGACACGCCATCGCATCAAGTAGCGACGTACCCAGCCCTTCGGTCACCGAACTCATCACGAACAGGTCGAACCCCTTGATGCAGCCGAGCACGTCAGTGCGGAAGCCCGGGAGCAGCACGTGTTTCTCGAGGTGATGTTCGCGCACGAGGTGTTCGAGGTGCTCGCGCAGTTCGCCTTCACCGAAGATGACGAAGCGCGCGTCAGGAACCTTCTGAACCACGAGGTGCGCCGCTTCGATGAAGTAGCGCTGACCCTTGTGCGGCACCAGCGCGGCGACATTGCCGACGAGCGGAGCGCCGTGCGGCAACCACAGCGCCTCGTGCACGTTCACGGCTGGCATCGCCTCGATGCGGTCGGCGTCGATCCCTTCGTGCACCGTCACCACGCGCGCCGCGTCGACGCCGTCACCAATCAGCATCTGGCGGATAGCCTCGGATGCGGCAATGAAGCAGTCCACCTGCCGGTACTTCCAGCGCGAGAACGAGTTCGGTTTCAGGTGGAAGTCGACCCGGCGTGTGGCCACCAGCGCGGGGGCGCGGCGCCCTTCGCGCCAGCGGGTGGCGGCGCCGAGCTGCAGCGCCAGGCCGGCCATGGCCACCCCGTGCGGGTCGTGCGCTTGGATGATGTCCGGATTGAACCGTCGGATCAGCCGAGCGAGCCGCCAGGCCGATGCCAGGTCCGCCTCGGAGCGGGGCGCCAGGGGGATGAGGTCGAGCCCTTCGGAGGCGCGCTTGAGGAGTTCGCCCTCGGGATGGGCCACGAGCACGGCGCGATGCCCGATGGCGCGCAGCCCGGTGACCGTCAGCAGGACCTGGTTCTGGCCGCCTCGCCAGGTGCGTGCGGTATCGATGTGGAGAGAGAACACGTCGGACTCTGGCCGATCATACCGGCGGCGGGCAGTCGCCGGGGCGCGGCGCCGGGTCAGCCTGCAGTTGCCAGAGCTTCGCGAACTTCAGGAAGACGTAATACGCGTTCATCGTCGAGACGATGAGTCCGACGCGGCCGAGCCGGAAGCCGCCCTTGGCCAGGTAGTTTCGCAGGAAGGCCAGCGGGCCATGCACGGCAAGGTCGGACAGCGATGCGCGGCGGCCCGACTCGTACATCTGGCGTGCGGCGGCGGTGGTGTAGCGATCGATTGTTTCGAGGTGGTCCGAGATGTCGCGATAGGCGAAGTGCTGCAGGTCGCCGACAAGGCGTCCGAGCGTGCCGGCCACCGCCACGCCTTCGTGCACGTACTGGCCGGTCCAGCGTCCCGTCTTGCGGTTGTAGAGGCGTGTCTGGAAGTCGGGGTACCAGTCGGTGCCGCGGATCCACGTGCCCAGGTGCCAGGTCAGGCGAGGCACCTTGTACGCCGTGTGGCCAGGCGCCTTCAGCACCTGCTGGATTTCACGCGCCAGCGCCGGCGTCACCCGTTCGTCGGCATCGAGCGAGAAGATCCAGTCGTGCGCGGCCTGCTCGGCGGCGTAGTTCTTCTGCTCGATGTACCCCGGCCAGTCGCGGACGATGACTACCACGCGCGCCTTCGCGGAGCGCGCGATATCCACCGTCCGATCCGTGCTGTGGGAATCGACGACGACGATCTCGTCGGCCCACGCGACCGACTCGATGGCGGCGGCGATGTCGGACTCTTCGTCCTTCGTGATGATGGTGACCGAGAGCTTCGGCACGGGGGGATCGTAGCCGAAGTCCTGGGTGCCTAGCGCGTTCCCTGCGCGGCCGACGTGATCTGCACGTTGCCAGACAGCGACGTCTCCTGGATGGCTTCGAAGTCGACCACCGACTTGTTGTGGTCGGCAATCGCCTTGATTTCGTTGGTGCGCGCCTGCGCCAGGTCGCGCTGCGCCTGGAACACGAAGAAGCTGATCTGGATACCGGCGGCGAACTTCTTCTCCTCGGCGGCCAGCTTCTGCTCGGACAGGTCGCGAGCCACACGGGCGCTTTCCACACGCTTGGCGTTCGTCGTCACCTGGCGCGCGGCGTCGCGCACCTGCGTGCCGATCTGCATCTCGAGGTTCCGCAACTGCTGCCCTGCCTGCGAGTACTGGATCTTGGCCCGCGCCAGGTTCGTCTGCTGCGTGTTGCCGCCAAGTGGATAGGCCACCGAGACGCCAAACGTCCACGTCGGGTACTGGTTGGAGAACACGTCGCCGAGCACCGACCCGTAGTTGCGCTGTGCAATGACGGAGCGTGGTCCCGTGGTGCCCGTGAAGCTGACCGGCGTCAACTGCGAGCCGCCGACCGCGTTCGACTGATACGACACGTTGGCGTTGATTTCCGGCAGCACCTGCGAACGGAAGTACTTGAGGTTGATGTCGCTTTTCTCGATGGAGTTTTTCGCCAGCTTCACGTCGGTGCGGCTGTCGATGGCCTTCCTGATCGCGGCGTCGACGTCAACGCTGATGGCGGTAAACGGCATCTGTGCACCAGGCTCGAGCGAGGTGGTCCAGAAGTCGGGCGAGGCTGGGTCGAGGATGAGCGCCCGCAGGCGATCCTCGGCTTGCTTGATCGCGGCTTCGGCAACGATGACCGTCTCTTCGTTGCGCGCCACTTCGGCCTGCGCCTCGACGATGTCGATGGGCGCCATGGTGCCGATCTGCACCCGTTTCTCGTTGTCGGCGAGGGCGCGCTTCGCCAGGTCGAGCGACTTCTGCTGCGCCGAGAGGTTCTCACGCGCGAAGGCGAGATCCCAGTAAGCGAGCTTCACGTTGCGGGTGGTGGTGGCGATGATCGCCCGCAGCGAGACGTCCGCTGCCTCACGATCCTTCCGCGTCGTCTGGAGCTGCTGGCGATACGAGTCGATCGTGCGTCCGCGCAGCAACGGCTGCGAGAAGCTGAAGGCCACGTTCGAGCTGAGCAGCGGGTCGAAGTTGGTGAAGGCGTTCGTCGAGGTCGAGCGAGCGCTGTTCCATCCCACCGAGTAGTTCGCGCCAGTCGGCAGCACCTGATTCACGCCGAACTGCGTCGAGAAGCGCGCGTCGGAGATCTTGGCCTGGCCGCCCGACAGGAAGCTGCTCGACGGGGTGTTCTGCGAGTTGTTCTGCAGGGTGGAGGTGAGCGTGGGGACCCAGTAACTCCGGGCCTGCGCCACGGCCACATCCTCGATCTGCGGGTTGAGCCGTTCGATCTGGATGCCGAGGTTCTGCTCGAGCGCCAGCTTCACGGCCTCGTCGATGGTGAGGGTACGGACAGCCGCGGCTTGCCCCTGTGCCGAGGCGGGGGTAACAGAAGCTGTGACGACAGCGGCCACCAGGAACACGGCGGCGCACTTCTTCGAATAACGCATGGACTGAAGCTCCATCAGGCGAGACATCGGGGGAAAAGTCTGAATCAGTAGACGTCTGGCAGGGGCGTTCGGTTCAGAGACCCGGATTGTATACTACCCAGTCGAATGGCCACACGAGATGAATTGCTCGATTTGTTCCGGAAATCAGGCGCCCTGCTGGAAGGGCACTTCCGTCTGAGCTCCGGCCTCCACAGCACCGGCTACCTGCAGTGCGCGCTGGTGCTCCAGCACCCGCCATCGGCCGAACAGCTCGGTCAGGCAATTGCGGAACGCACACGCCACCTGCGGCCCACGGTGGTGCTGTCGCCGGCGCTGGGCGGCGTCGTCATCGGGCACGAGGTCGGCCGCGCCCTCGGCGTCCGTGCGCTCTTCGCCGAGCGTCAGGACGGCGTGCTCACGCTGCGCCGCGGCTTCGTGATCGCCGAGTCGGACCGGGTCCTGGTCATCGAGGACGTCTGCACGACCGGCGGTTCGACGCGCGAAACCATGCAGGTGGCGACGGCGGCGGGCGGTCAGGTGGTGGGCGCCGCCGCCATCGTCGACCGCAGCGGCGGCAAGGCCAGCTTCGATGTGCCATTCGAAGCGCTGCTCAGCATCGACCTGCCGACCTACGAACCGGAGTCATGCCCGCTCTGCACGCAGGGCCAGCCGGTCGTGAAGCCCGGCTCCCGTCCCGTGGTTGGCTGATGTGATTCACCTGAAGCTGACGATTGCCTACGACGGCACCGGGCTGGTCGGATGGCAGCGTCAGCCGACGGGCACATCCGTGCAGGCGCTGCTCGAAGACGCGTTGGCGCCCATCGCGGGTGGACCCGTGGCGGTTGCCGGAGCAGGCCGGACCGATGCCGGCGTGCACGCGCTTGCGCAGGTGGCCTCGGTGACCATCCCCCGCCAGGTGACGCTGCAGGCCGTCATCCAGTCGGCCAACATGTACTTGCCTCCGGCCGTGCGCGTGATTGCCGCGGAACAGGTCGACCCTGCCTTTCACGCGCGCTTCGACGCGGTAGCGAAACGCTACCGCTATCGTCTGTGGAACAGCCGCGTGCTGAAGCCGTTCGAGCGGAACTACGCCTGGCACCTGCCGTCGCCACCGCTCGACATCGCGGCGATGAACGAGGCGGCGGCGCGCCTCGTCGGCACGCACGATTTCGCGGCGTTCAAGGGAGCGGGCACGGACGTCGAGACGTCGGTGCGCACGATCTTCGCGTCGGCCGTGACCGAGAGCCTCGAGCCCGACTACGGCCGGCTGCTGACCTATGACGTGCGCGGCAACGGATTCCTGCGTCACATGGTCCGGTCGATCGCTGGTACGCTGGTCGAGGTGGGTCGAGGCCGTCGGCCGGTCAGCTCGATCGACGAGCTGCTCGCCGTGCGCGATCGGGCAGCGGTGGGCCGGACCGCCCCGGCGAACGGCCTGTTTCTGGTCGCCGTCGAGTACAAGATAGGCGACTTATAATGGACCAGCATGTCGCTTGAGAAACTCCTGGCCTGGATTCCGCCAGGATCGCCGGACGAAGCGCTGGCGCGTCAGGTCAACGTCGACCAGCTGCCCGCGCACGTCGCCATCATCATGGACGGGAACGGCCGCTGGGCCGCCCAGCGCCATCTGCCCCGCGTCGAAGGACACCGCGCCGGCATCGACTCGGTGCGGGACGTCGTCGAGACCTCAGCGCGGCTCGGCATCGGCGTGCTCACCCTGTATGCCTTCTCGGTCGAGAACTGGAAGCGTCCGAAGACCGAAGTGAACATGCTGATGATGCTGCTCAAGCGGTACATCAGGCTCGAACTCGCCTCGTTGCTCACCAACAACATCCGCTTCCGCGTCATCGGCCGCACCGACGAACTGGCACCCGACGTCCAGCACGAACTCGAGATCGGCATCCGCAAGACCGAACACAACACCGGCATGCTGTTCAACATCGCGCTGAACTACGGTGGCCGCGCGGAAATCGTCGACGCGGCACGGCGCGCGATGGCGTCGGGGATGGCACCTGCCGACCTCGACGAGGCGAAGTTCGGCGACTTCCTCTACACCGCCGGTCAGCCCGATCCCGATCTGCTGATTCGCACCAGCGGCGAGATGCGGGTCAGCAACTTCCTGCTCTGGCAAATTGCCTACGCTGAAATATGGGTCACCGATACGCTGTGGCCCGATTTCAGGCGCCGTGACCTGCTGGGCGCAGTCCTCGACTACCAGAAACGCGATCGCCGGTACGGCGGCATCAAGCCGTCACCGGTGGCGCTCGGCGCCAAGTGACCACGCGCATCATCAGCGGCGTGGTCATGATTGCCCTGACCATTGCCGCCGTCTGGTACTCGCCGGCGTGGCTGTTCCTGCTCATCGCGCTGCTCCTCGTCGCCCTCAGCTGCCATGAATATGGAGCGATGGTGCGCGCCAGCGATCTGCCGTATCCGGCGGCACTGGCCACGGCGGCCGCAGTGCTCACCTGCGCCTCCTTTGTGCGGGCCGGCCTCGGCGGCGCCGGCCGCGTGCCGCTCGACCTGGTGCTGATGACGGCGTTCGTCGCGATCGGGGCGCTGTCGCTCGGCTCGTGGCGCGGCGGCAACAACGCGCTGGCCTCGGTGTCGGCCGCGCTCCTGCCGTGTCTGTACGTCGGCCTGCCCATCGGCGCGATGCTGGCGATTCGCGAGAGCTACGGTCCGCCGGCGCTCTTTCTGCTGATGCTGACGGTGATCGTCAGCGACTCGGCGCAGTACTTCACGGGGCGCGCGTTCGGGAAGCGCAAGCTGGCCGAGACCATCAGCCCGAAGAAGACGATTGAAGGCGCCTACGGCGGGTTCCTCTTCGGCACGCTGCTGTTTGTCGGGCTCGGCGGCTACTGGCTGCCGGCCATGCCGCTCTGGCTCCGCGTGCTGCTCGGTGTCACCGTCGTCGCGCTCGGCATTGCCGGCGACCTGTTCGAGTCGATGCTGAAACGCAGTGCCGGCGTGAAGGACAGCTCTTCCCTCATCCCCGGGCACGGCGGCGTGCTCGACCGCATTGATGCGCTGCTGTTTGCGGCGCCGGTCTACTACATCGTGCTGACGCATGTCTGAGTCGCACGTGAAGCGCCTCGCCATCCTCGGCTCGACCGGTTCGATCGGGCAGAGCGCGCTGTCGGTGGTCGACACCCACGGCGATCGTCTCGAGGTGGTGGGCCTCGCCGCTGGCGAGAATGCCGCGAAGCTGGCCGAGCAGATGGCGCGGTACCGCCCACGGATCGTCTCGCTGGCCACGGCGTCCGCAGCCGATGCGTTGCGCGGCCTCGCGGGCGGGTCGAGTGACGTCACGTTCGGCGGCATCGGCCGCGACGGGCTCGTTGCCGTTGCCACGCATCCTGACGTGGACATCGTCTTGTGCGCCTCGTCCGGCACCGACGGGCTCGAGGCGACGCTGGCCGCTATCGAATGCGGCAAGACGGTTGCCCTGGCGAACAAGGAAGTGCTTGTGATGGCCGGGGGCATCGTCACCGAGGCGGCGCGCCGGCGAGGCGTGGCCATCCTGCCGGTGGACAGCGAACATAATGCCATTCACCAGTGCCTGCACGGTCGCCAGCCCGGCGAGCTCAAGCGGCTGGTGCTGACCGCGTCGGGCGGACCGTTTCGCGGCCGCACGGCGTCACAACTGGAAGGCGTGACGGCCGCGGATGCGCTGCGGCACCCGACGTGGCAGATGGGACGCAAGATCACCATCGACTCCGCCACGCTGATGAACAAGGGGCTGGAGGTCATCGAGGCGCGTTGGCTCTTCGATGTCGGAGCCGACCAGATCGACGTCGTCGTGCATCCGCAGTCGGTCGTGCACTCGATGGTGGAACTGGTGGATGGGTCGGTCATCGCGCAACTCGGCGTCACCGACATGCGCCTGCCCATCCAGTACGCGTTCTCGTATCCTGATCGCTGGCCGGCGCCGGTGCCGCCGCTCGATCTGACACGCCCGCGCCGGCTCGACTTCGACGTGCCGGACACGCAGGTGTTTCCCTGTCTGGCATTGGCCTACCGCGCGCTGCGCGGAGTGCCGAGCCTGGCGGTGGTGCTCAACGCGGCGAACGAGATCGCCGTGGCACGTTTCCTGGACGGTCGACTGTCGTTTCCGGGCATTGCGCACGTCATCGAGCAAACGATGGACGGGCATGTGGCGACAGCGGCAGGTACCCTTGCGCAGGTCCGCGCGGTGGACGAGTGGGCTCGTGATTACGCTCGTGACATGGCCTGCGGGCTACAATTGAAAGTCTGAGGTTTCGGTGGTTGGCACACTGACTACGTTCCTGTCGTTCGCGTTCGTGCTCGGCGTTCTCGTGTTCGTGCACGAGCTCGGGCACTTCCTGGCGGCCAAGCGCATTGGCATCAAGGTGCTGAAGTTCCAGCTGGGCTTCAACCCGACGGTGCTGAGCATCCGCCGCGGCGACACCGAGTACAGCATCGGCGCGTTGCCACTCGGCGGCTACGTGAAGATGGCGGGCGAGAACCCGGACGAGCCGTCGACCGGCGGTCCCGAAGAGTTCATGTCGCGCACCAAGTGGGAACGCTTCCAGGTGCTCATCATGGGTCCGCTCATGAACCTCGGCCTCGCGGTCATCCTCACGGCCGTCGTGCTCTATCAGGGTGCTGAGCGTCTTGCCTACGAGACGCAGCCAGTGGTGCTTGGCGCGGTGACGACCGACTCCATCGCGGCCGGCGCCGGGCTCCGACCCGGCGACCGCATCACGGAAGTGGCCGGCAAGCCGGTGGCGACCTGGGAAGACTTCTACATCGCGGTCGGCACCAAGCCGGACCGGGACGTCCAGCTCACCTACGTTCGCGACGGCAGCACCGCCACGTTGAACGTCACGCCTAAGACGCCCGCGGGCAGCCGTTTCGAAATCGGCGACATCGGCGTCCTCCCCGATGTGCACCCGCACATCCGCGCCGTCAGCGCCGGCGAACCGGCCGAGAAGGCCGGCCTCAAGCCGAACGACGTCGTCGTGTCGGTGAACGGCGAAACGATTACGTTCTCCGGCAACCTCAAGGACGCCATCTCGAAGCGGCCCGAACAGCAGATCACGATGGCGATCCTGCGCGACGGTCAGCCGCTCACGATCATGGCCACGCCGAAGCGCACCGGCAGCACCGGTCTGCTCGGTGTCGCGATCGCCGACGAGACGACCAGCATCAAGCCGGGTCTTGTCGGGGCGTCGAAGCTGGCGGTCCAGAAGAACGTGCAGTACTCGGGGCTGATCTTCCAGACGGTGTGGGGCTTGATCACGCGCGAGACGTCGCCCAAGCAGCTGATGGGCCCCGTCGCCATCGCCCAGCTCTCCGGCGAGTCGGCCCAGCTTGGCTGGATTGCGCTCTTCAGCCTGATGGCGCAGATCAGCCTGAATCTCGGCCTGCTCAACCTGCTGCCCATCCCCGTGCTGGACGGCGGGCATATCTTCATCATGGCTATGGAAGGCGTGGCACGCCGCGACTTCAGCGTGCGGATGAAGGAGAAATTGCTGCTGGCCGGCTTTGTCGTGCTGATGAGCCTGATGGTTACCGTCATCTACAACGACCTCACACGCATCAGCTGGATCGAACGGCTGATGCCCTGGCGGTGATGGTCCGTTGGTCATTGGTCGTTGGTCGTCGGTCATCCACTGCTGACGGAACCGTACTTGCGTTACGGTCGTCCTGACGTCCACTTAGGAGGGCAACGGTGAAGTTCTTCAGATTCGGTACGCTCCTCGTCCTGACCCTGCTTCTCGGCTTCGGCACTGCCCGCGCCCAGAGCCAGACGATTACATCCACGGACATCCAGCGTCTGCAGGATGCGCTGTCCGACGCCACACGCGACATTTCCGGCGCGCGCGTGCGCGACTCCGCGCTGGCCTCGCGGCTCGAGACCGAACTGAACGATTTGCGCGACGAAACGGCCTACGTGCGCGTCAAGGTCCGCAAGAACGAATCGGTGGCTCGCACGGATTACTTCGCGCTTCGC
This sequence comes from Acidobacteriota bacterium, assembly GCA_043743165.1. Taxonomy (GTDB): domain Bacteria; phylum Acidobacteriota; class Vicinamibacteria; order Vicinamibacterales; family CAVVIG01; genus CAVVIG01. Next base: position 6,008 of record JAYTXA010000001.1, on the reverse strand, counting down.
GACAGGATCGACGAGCTCCGCGCGCGCGCCCGGGGCGAAGGCACCCGGCCCGCCGGAAGCAGCACGTCGACTCAGACGGCACGCTCCTCCGCGCTCGACGTGCCGGCCGGCACCGAGTTCGACGTGCGGCTCAGCCAGTCGCTCAGTTCGTCGACCAACCTGGTCGAAGACCGCTTCGAGGCCACGACGATGGTGGATCTGCTCGAGGGCGACACCGTGATCGTGCCTGCCGGCGCTGTAATGCGCGGGGTGGTCAGTTCGGTGTCGAAGACCAGCCGCAGCGAACGGACCGGACGCCTCACGCTGGCCTTCGATCAGGTCACGATTGGACGTCGTCAGTTTCCGATTCGCGCCACCGTCACGCAAACCATCGAGAGCGAGGGGATCAAGGGTGAAGCCGGTCGGGTGGGTGCGGGCGCGGGCGTCGGCGCCATCCTCGGCGGTATCCTCGGCGGCGTGAAGGGCGCCATCGCCGGCATCCTCATCGGCGGCGGCGGCACCATTGCGGCCACCGAAGGCAAGGATGTCGATCTGCCGGCTGGTTCCATCCTCCGCGTCCGCCTCGACTCGGGGCTGAATCTCAGGTAGGCAGGCGGAATTCTGTCGTGCCGCATCGTCACACCGACGATCAGGCCGTCGTCTCTGCTCTGCGCCAGCGGCTGGGCGATCCGGTTGCCGTGTACCGGTTCGGCTCGTCGGCAGATGGTTCGGCTCGGGCGGAGAGCGATGTCGACCTTGCCGTCCTCACGCCGACCCGACTCTCGCCGGAGTTATGGTTTGACCTGCGGGAACAACTGGCGGTGCTCCTCCACCGTGACGTCGATCTCGTCGACCTGACCGCCGCTTCGACCGTGATGGCGATGCAGGTGGTGACGACCGGAACAGTCCTTTACGAAGGGAACGTCGCCGCGCGCGGCGCGTTCGAGGACCGTGTGTTCAGCGCGTACGTCCGTCTGAACGGAGGAACGCCGCGGCATCCTCCAGCGGATCGTCGAGGAAGGCACGATCTATGGTCGATGACGTCCTGCTCAACAAGGCCGCGGCCATCGAACGTGCCATGCGGCGGGTTCGCGAAGAGCATGCGGGCGACGACCGAAAACCTGATCGCGAATCAGACCCGCCAGGATGCCATCATCTTCAACCTGCAGCGTGCGTGCGAAACCAGCATCGTGATGCCGCGATGCACTTGGTGCGCATCCGTCGCCTTGGCATTCCGCAGGACACACGCGATGGGTTCGCGCTGCTGGAGACGGCTGGCGTGGTTTCCGCCGTGCTCGCCGATCGTCTGAAGAAGATGGTCGGCTTCAGGAACGTCGCCATCCACGAGTATTAGAAGCTCGACCTTGCGATCGTTCAGCGCATCATCGCCGAGCACCTGGACGACTTCCTCGAGTTCGCGAGGATCCTGCTTCGCGCCTGATCGCAGGCCCATCCCTTCAACGCGACGGGTGCGGCGATCGATGGCTTTCACGTCCGACCGGAACCGCGCCCTACCTCGCCATCTCCCTCATCACCGCCTTCGCGGCCGCGATGGTCTTGTCCACGTCCTTGCGCGTGTGCGCCGCTGACAGGAACCACGCCTCGAACTGTGACGGTGGCGGATAGATGCCGCGGGCGAGCATCCCCCTGAAGAAGCGCGCGTAGCACTCGGTATTGGCCGTCGTGGCCGATGCGTAATCTTGCACCTGCCGGTTCGTGAAGAACGGCGTGACGATCGAGCCGAACGCATTGACCTGCAGGTCGATCCCCGCCTCACGCGCGGCAGCGGCGAAGCCGGCCGCCAGTCGCGAGCCGAGCGCCGCCAGCTCCGTGTAGAGCTTCGGGGAGAGCTGATCGAGGCACCAGATGCCGGCGGTCATCGCCAGCGGATTGCCCGACAGCGTCCCCGCCTGGTAGACCGGACCAGCGGGCGACACCAGTTCCATGGCGTCGGCGCGGCCGCCGTAGGCACCCACCGGAAGTCCGCCGCCGATGATCTTGCCGAGGCAGGTGAGGTCTGGCGTTACGCCGTACACCTGCTGCGCGCCACCCGCGGCGGCGCGGAAGCCGGAGATCACTTCGTCGAACAGCAGCATGGCGCCGTGCGTGTCGCAGAGCGCGCGCAGCCCCTGCAGAAAGCCTGTCGCGGGCGGCACCACACCCATGTTGCCGGCGATCGGCTCGACGCACAGCGCGGCCACCTGGTCCTTGTTCGCCTCGAAGACGCGTTCGACCGACGCCAGGTCGTTGTAGGTGGCGATCAGCGTGTCGGCAGCGGCGGCCTTCGTGACGCCGGGGCTGGTTGGTGTGCCGAGCGTGAGCGCACCCGAACCGGCCTGCACCAGGAACGCATCGGCGTGTCCGTGGTAGCACCCTTCGAACTTGATGATCTTGTCGCGGCCCGTTGCCGCGCGCGCCACGCGCACCGCGCTCATCGCCGCCTCGGTGCCCGAGCTGACGAAGCGCACGCGTTCGAGCGACGGCATCAGCTTGCGCACACGCGTCGCCAGTTCGACTTCGAGCGGGCTCGGCGCACCGTAGCTGGTGCCGAGCTTCGTGGCGCTCGCGAGCGCCTTGACGAGCCCCTTCGGCGCGTGGCCGTGGATGAGCGGTCCCCACGACATGACGTAGTCGATGAAGACGTTGCCGTCCACGTCCTCGAGCCGCGCACCGTAGGCGCGGCTGATGAACAGCGGCGAAGCGCCCACCGACTTGAACGCACGGACGGGGCTGTTGACGCCGCCGGGCAGAATCCCGAGCGCGCGCTTGAAGAGACGGGCTGATTTGGTGGTGTTCATGGGGCGTTTGGCGCTGATACGTGCGGACCTGAAGGTCCGCGGCTACGTCCGGCGGCTAGGCGAGGGCGCGCGCCGCTTCGCGTGCGTAGTAGGTGATGATGATCTCGGCGCCGGCGCGGCGGATGGCGGTGAGGGTTTCCATCATTGCGCGCGGCTCGTCGATCCAGCCGTTGCGAGCCGCCGCCTTCAGCATCGCGTACTCGCCACTCACGTGGTAGGCCGCCGTCGGATAGCCGAACGTGTCCTTCACCCTGGCGATGACGTCCAGGTAAACCAAAGCAGGCTTCACCATGATGATGTCCGCGCCTTCCTCGATGTCGAGCGCCACTTCGCGGAGGGCCTCCTCGACGTTAGCCGGATCCATCTGGTGGGAACGCCGGTCGCCGAACTGCGGCGTCGAGCCGGCGGCATCGCGGAACGGGCCGTAGAACGCCGAGCAGTACTTCGCGGCGTAGGACATGATCGCGACGTCGACGAAGCCGCCCTCGTCGAGCGCCTCGCGAATCGCGCCGACACGGCCGTCCATCATGTCCGAGGGTGCGACGATGTCCGCACCGGCCGCGGCATGCGACAGGGCCGCGCGCACGAGCTGTCCCACCGTCGGGTCGTTGGCGATGGCCCCCTCGACGAGCAGGCCGCAGTGGCCGTGGTCGGTGTACTCGCACAGGCAGACGTCGGTGATCACCAGCATGCCGGGCACGTCGCGCTTGATCGCGCGAATCGCCGCCTGCACCGGCGCCTCCGGATCGTACGCACCCGACCCGACATCATCCTTGTGCTCGGGTATGCCGAACAGCAGCACGCTCGAGACGCCGTCGGCTTTGGCTGCCGCAGCTTCCTTCACCGCTTCGTCGACCGAGAGGTTGAACACGCCGGGCATCGACCCGACCTCGCGGCGTACGCCCTCGCCTTCACACACGAAGAGCGGGAGCACGAACATGTCCGGTGAGAGGCGCGTTTCGCGCACGAGCGCGCGCATCGCTTCCGATGTGCGCAGCCGTCTGAGGCGGCGCGTCAGTGTCAGCGTCGGGTGGCTGTGCCCTGTGGCCATGCGTTCCTCCGGCGACGGTAGTTCTAGCGTGCCTGCTCGTCGGGCGCGGCGGCGCCCTCGAAGTGCTTGACGATGGCCGCGCAGAGCGCGGGAATCGTGTACTGACTGGGCATGATGCTGCAGGAGATGCCGAGTTGTGAGGCGGCTTCGGCCGTCACCGGGCCGATGGCGGCAACGGCGGTCGCATGCAGCAGGTCGGCGGCGGTCTCGGCGCCGTACAGCTCGGCGAAGCTGCGCACCGACGACGGGCTGGTGAAGGTCACCACGTCAATCTGGCGGTCGAGCAGCATGCGGTAGACGTCGGGTTCGCCCTCGCGTTCCGGGTCAATCGCGACGGTGCGGTAGGCAATGACCTCTTCCACCGCGGCACCGCGCTTGCGGAGTTCCTCGCCGATGACCTCGCGGCCGATGTCGGCGCGCGGCAGCAGGAAGCGGAGGCCGACGACGTCACCCACTTCCAGCAACGCCTGCACCACGCTTTCGGCGCGCGACTCGGCAGGCAGCAGATCGACTTTGATGCCGAACCGCGTGAACCGCTCCGCCGTGCCGGCGCCAATGGCGCAGAGGCGGACATGGCTCAGTGCGCGCACGTCGGCGTCCGAGCCGAGCAGTCGTCCCATGAAGGCGTCGACGGCGTTGCCGCTGGTAAACACTGCCCAGTCGAACTGGTCGATGCTCGAGCACGCTTCGTCGAGCGGGCCGAAGTCGATTGGCGGCACGATACGGATCATCGGTGCCTCGATCGGGTCGGCGCCAAGCGCCTGCAACTGGGCGACGAAGTCGGCGGCCTGCTCGCGCGGCCGCGTCACGAGCACGCGCTTGCCGAACAGCGGGCGAGCATCGAACCAGCGCAAGTGCTCGCGCAAGGCGGCGACGCGCCCGATCACGAGGATGGCCGGGCGCCGCTCGGTGCTGCTGTTCACCTGGTGTGCAATCTCAGCCAGGGTGCCGAGCGTGGTGTGCTGCGTCGGCAGCGTGCCGTCATAGATGAGCGCCGCGGTGTCGTCCTCGGAGCGGCCGCCCTTGAGCAGCGCGGACAACATCTCTGGCAGTTGCTCTGGACCTGCGTAGCAGACGATGGTGCCGTCGAGGGTTGCGAGGCTGGCCCAGTCGACATCGGGGAGCGTGTTGGCCGACCCTTCGTTGCCGCGCACGAACGTCAGCGTGTCACCGCCGCCAGGATAGGTGAGGGGGATGCCCGAGTACGCGGCCGCGCCCATCGCGGCCGGAATGCCGGGGACCACTTCGAAGGGGATCTGGCGTTCGTGCAGGAACAGCGCCTCGGAACCGCCCGAGTCCCAGATAAAAGGGTCGCCCCACTTGAGGCGCACCACGACTCTGCCTTCCACGGCCTTGTCGGCCATGAGGTAACAGATCGCTTCCTGATCGAGCGGGCTGGGTGCCGGCATGCCGACGTCGATCTTCTCGGCGCTCGGCTTCGCAGCCCGCAACAGGCGCGGGTGCACGAGATGGTCGTAGAGGACCACGTCGGCGTCAGCCAGGCACTGCAGGCCGCGAACAGTAATGAGCTCCGGATTTCCCGGTCCGGCACCAATCAGGTAGACGATGGATTCATTCACGATGCAGCGATTCTATTGCGTCTTGCGCTCGTTCTGGGCCTGAACCCGTCGCGCGTCCTCCAGAATGTCGCCGGCGCCCTGCGCCATGAGGTTGTGCGCGGCCCGCACGCCAAGGGCGCGCGCCTCGCCTCGTGGACCGTGCACAGTGGTGTGGATCAGCCGGCTGCCGTCGAGTGCGACGACCGCCGCCACGAGTTCGAACTGATCGTCGCGCAGCGGTGTGGCCAGCGCGCCGATCGGGGTCTGGCAGCCGCCGCCGAGCGCGTCGACCACGCCCCGTTCGGCCTCGAGTGCGTCGGCCGCCACACGGTCGGTGATGCGCGCCACCGCCTGCGCCACCCGCTCGTCGCCGCTGCGGATCTCGATGGCGATGATCCCCTGGCCAGGCGCCGGCATGCAGGCGCTCAGCGGCAGCGTGAACGAGATGCGGGAGCCGAACCCGAGCCGGCGGAGCCCGGCGACCGCGAGCACGATCGCGTCGTACTCGCCTTCATCAAGCTTGCGCAGGCGTGTGTCGAGGTTGCCGCGCACCGGCATGAACTTCGCCGTGGGGAACAGGCGCGTTAGCAGCGCGACGCGCCGCACGCTGGACGTACCGAT